>NZ_JOCB01000083.1 GCF_000718775.1 Streptomyces sp. NRRL S-31 | reverse complement strand
GACCGGCGCGCCGGCCCCGCCCCCGACCGGTGCGGCGGCCCCGCTCGCGGCCGGTGCGGCGGAGGGTCCCGGTCCGGGTGTGCCGGTCCAGCCCCGGGCGGGGGCGGTTGATGTGTCCGACCCCGGTGCGCCGGTCCGGCCCTTGGCCGGTGCGCTGGACGGCCCTGGCCCGGGTGTGCCGGTCGGGCTCCTGGTCGGTGTGCTGGATGTTCCCGAGTGCACTGCGTCGGCCTCAGTCCCGGCCGGTGTGCCGGTCCCGCTCTCGGCCGGTGCGGCGGAGGGTTCCGGTCCGGGTGTGGTGCGGTCTCTGGTCGGTGTGCTGGATGTTCCCGAGCCCAGTGAGCCGGCCTTACCTCCGGCCGGTGTGCCGGTCCCGCTCTCGGCCGGTGCGGCGGAGGGTTCCGGTCCCGGTGCGCCGGTCCGGCTCCTGGCCGGTGTGCTGGACGGCGCCGGTCCGGGTGTGCCGGTGCGGCTCCTGGCCGGTGTGCTGGATGGCCCCGGACCGGGTGTGGTGGTCCCGCTCCCGGCCGGACCGCCGGACGGCCCCGGCGTCGGGGTGCCCGTCGCGACGCCCACCGCCAGCACGGCGCACGGCTCCCGTGCCGGCAGCGCGGCCCGTTCGGCCAGCACCTCGGCGGAACCGCGCCCCTCCAGCAGGGCGCGCGCCGCGTCCTCGACCAGTCGGCTGTCCGCGCCGCGCGTGCGGTGGTTCAGCAGATGCGCGGCGGCGGCCCGGGACGCGGCGCGCAGGGCCTCCGCCGCGTTCGGGGACAGCGGCCGTCCGGCGACCGCGGCCACCCAGACGGACCCCAGCACCTCGCCGCCCGCCCGGACGGCGCACACCAGACGCTCGGGACTCTCCCCCTGCGCGCGCCGGTGCAGCACGTCGTCCGTCGTCCACAGCGCCCGGAAGAACCCGGCGTCCCGCATGGCGGCCACCCGCCACGGGGGAACGCGCCGGCCGAGGATGGTCAGCCGGCGCATCTCGTCCACGTTCTCCTCGGTCGAGGAGTACGCCAGCACGCGCGAAGCGGTGTCCTCGATGGTCACCGAGCCGCCGACCAGGGCGGCCACCGCGTCGGCCAGCCCGTCGAGGTCGCCCAGGACCAGGCCCCGGGCCGACGGCGGCGGCACCACGCCCGCCGCGGCGAGCCCGGCCCGCAACACCGCCACCAGTTCCTCCCACCGGTACCAGGTACGGAACAGCACCGCCGTACCGGCCTCGTGGGCGGCGGCCCGCAGGGCGCCACCGGTCCCCTCGGGGCGGTCCGGGCCGAAGACCACACCGGCGGCCCGCGCGGCGCCCGCCCGGCGTACCACGTCCACCGCCTGGGCCGACCCGGCGGCGACACCGACCGCGAGCACCAGCTCGCGCGGCCGGACCTCCGGGGCCAGCACGTCGAGCACGGTGACACCGCCGACGACCACCGCCAGGCCGCCGGGCGCGGTGTCCAGCTCCAGGGCCCCCGAGCCCACCACCGACAGCAGCCGCTCCAGGGTCACGCCGGACCCGGCCGCCGTGTCCCACTCCGCGTGGTCCAGCCCCTCGGTCACGCTTCCCCCCGCCCCGCCACCGGCCGTGCCCCGGTCGCTCCCTGAAGAGGTACGACAGAAGAGGTACACCACCACACACCGGGCGCGCACTCAACGGGGCGCGAAGACATACGGAAACCAGCGCGCGCCGACGGCACGGGGGACGGCGGCGACCGGTGCGGCGGCCCGCGGCGCGCGCCCCCGCACCGGCGCCGCGGTCACCGGTACCGCTTCAGCTCCCGGCGTGCCAGCGACCGCTGGTGCACCTCGTCGGGACCGTCGGCCAGCATCAGCGTGCGGGCGCTCGCGTACAGCTCGGCCAGCGGGAAGTCCTGGCTCACGCCGCCCGCGCCGTGCAGCTGGATCGCGCGGTCCAGGATGCCGACCACCGCGCGCGGGGTGGCGATCTTGATGGCCTGGATCTCGGTGTGCGCGCCCTTGTTGCCGACGGTGTCCATCAGCCACGCGGTCTTCAGCACCAGCAGCCGCAGCTGCTCCACGGTGACCCGGGCGTCGGCGATCCAGTTCTGGACCACACCCTGCTGGGCCAGGGCCTTGCCGAAGGCGGTACGGGACACGGCCCGCCGGCACATCAGCTCGATCGCCCGCTCGGCCATGCCGATCAGCCGCATGCAGTGGTGGATGCGGCCGGGACCGAGCCGGGCCTGGGCGATGGCGAAGCCGCCGCCCTCCTCGCCGACGAGGTTCGCCACCGGCACGCGCGCGTGGTCGAAGACCACCTCGGCGTGGCCGCCGTGCGAGTGGTCCTCGTAGCCGAAGACCTGCATCGCCCGCTTCACGGTGACGCCCGGGGTGTCGCGTGGGACCAGGACCATGGACTGCTGGCGGCGGATGTCGGCGCCGTCCGGGTCCGTCTTGCCCATCACGATGAAGATCGCGCAGTCCGGGTTCATCGCGCCGGAGATATACCACTTGCGACCGGTCACGACGTACTCGTCGCCGTCCCGCTCGATGTGCGTGGTGATGTTGGTGGCGTCCGAGGAAGCCACCTCCGGCTCGGTCATCGCGAACGCCGAACGGATCTCACCGGCCAGCAGCGGCTCCAGCCACCGCTTCTTCTGCTCCTCGGTGCCGAACTGCGCCAGCACCTCCATGTTCCCGGTGTCGGGCGCCGCGCAGTTGGTGGCGGTGGGCGCCAGGTGCGGGGAGCGGCCGGTGATCTCGGCGAGCGGCGCGTACTGGAGGTTGGTGAGCCCGGCGCCGTACCCGGCGTCCGGGAGGAAGAGGTTCCACAGGCCCTGCCTGCGCGCCTCGGCCTTCAGCTCCTCGACCACGGCCGGGGTGTCCCACGGCGAGGCGAGCGCGGCCCGCTGCTCCTCGGCGACCGTCTCGGCCGGGTACACGTGCTCGTCCATGAAGGCGAGGAGCCTGGCGCGCAGCTCCTCGGTGCGCGCGTCGAACGCGAAGTCCATGTCCGGTCAGCCTTCCTGGAGAGTGGTCAGTCCGTGGTCGATGAAGACGGGCACGAGGTCGCCGATCCGGTCGAACCCCCGGCCGACGGTCTGGCCGAGGGTGTACCGGTAGTGGATGCCCTCCAGGATCACGGCGAGCTTGAACCAGGCGAACGCCGTGTACCAGGAGACGGCCGAGACGTCCCGGCCCGAGCGCCGCGCGTACCGCTCGACCAGCTCCCGCGGGTCGGGGTGGCCCGGGGCCTCGGCGGTGGTGGAGACGGGCGAGTCGGACATGCCCAGCGGCCGGCTGTACATCACCAGCAGGCCGAGGTCGGTCAGCGGGTCGCCGAGCGTGGACATCTCCCAGTCGAGGATCGCCGTGATCCGGTCGTCGTCCCCGATCAGTACGTTGTCCAGACGGTAGTCACCGTGCACGACGGTGGGGGCGGGGGAGACGGGCAGGGCACGGCCGAGCGCCGCGTGCAGCTCGTCGATGCCCGCCAGGTCGCGGTTGCGGGAGGCGTCCAGCTGCTTGCCCCAGCGGCGCAGTTGCCGGTCCAGGAAGCCCTCCGGGCGCCCGAAGTCGCCGAGGCCCACCTCGGCGGGGTCCACGGAGTGCAGCTCGACCAGTGTGTCCACCAGGGCCAGCACCGCGTTCCGGGTGCGCTCCGCGCCGAGCGGGACGAGCTGCCGGGCGGTGCGGTACGGGGTGCCCTCGACGAACTCCATCACGTAGAACGGGGCGCCGAGGACCTCCTCGTCCTCGCACAGCAGCACCGGGCGCGGCACCGGCACCCGGGTGGGGTGCAGGGCGCTGATCACCCGGTGTTCGCGCTTCATGTCGTGCGCGGTGGCCAGCACATGGCCGAGCGGGGGGCGGCGTACGACCCACTGGGACGTGCCGTCGGAGAGCGCGTAGGTGAGGTTCGACCGTCCGCCTTCGATCAGCCGCCCGCTCAGGGGGCCGCTCACCAGTCCGGGCCGTTCGCGGTCGAGCAGGGCGCGCAGCCGGTCCAGGTCGAGTCCGGGCGGGTGGTCGGCGCTCATACATCACTCCTAGGGACGGACAACACGACCCGACTCATGATGCCGACCGGTCGGTATGCCGTCCAGTGCGCGAAGGGAAGATCGCGCCGAACGTGACAGGGGCCACGATAGGCCGACGGCCCCCCGGTGCGCGGTCCGGGGAGCCGTCGGTGACGCCCGCGGGCGGGTCAGTGGTCGTCCCAGTGGTCCCCGTGCTCGGCGTGCCGGTGTCCGCCGTGCAGGTAGTCGACGTGGTCCCCGTGCGGCACCTGCGCGTGCCCGCACTCGTCGTGGTGCACGTGCTCGTGGTCCGCGTGCACCGAGTGGCCGGCCGGTTCGCACTCGTCCCAGTGGCCCGCGTGCTCGCGGTGCAGATGTCCGCCGTGGGCGTAGTCCACGTGGTCGCCGTGCGGTACGGCGCTGTGCCCGCAGTCCGGTCCGTGCCGGTGCGTTTCGTGTTCGGCGTGTTCCTGGTGGGGGGTGGTCATGGCGCTCACCTCCGGGGGTGACGGATCGTGGCGCCGGACAGGCCGCCACGCGAAAGCCGCATGACCGGGCATACCGGTTGCGTGGTGTTCCGGGTACCCCCCTCGGATGACGAGTACGGCCGCGCACACGTCAGGCGACGAGCACGGCCGCGCACACGGCCAGGGCCACCGCGCACAGGACCGCCGCCGTAGCCTGCCGGGGGGCGAGCGTGGGCGGGCGGGGTGTGGTGGCCAGGGTGCGGATGCGGTGGTGGGCCACCCGCAGGAAGCCCAGCCACAGCGCACAGCACACCGCGCAGGCGACGACACCGGCCGCCGTCGGGCCCCCGTGCAGCGCCGTCCGCACGGCCAGCACCGCGGCCACCGTGGCCGAGAGCGTCGTACGCCGCCAGGCCAGCCGGGTGCGCTCGGGCTGGAGCCCCGGGTCCCGGTCCGCGGTCTGCCGCCCGGCCGTCACCCCGCCCACCCGGCCAGCACCACCACGACCATCGCGACGGCCACCACCGCCACGACCAGGCTCAGCAGCACCGGGAACCGGGACGCCGGCAGGTCCTCGCCGCGCCGCATCGCCCGCTCGCAGCGCACCCAGTGGTTCACCGCGCGCAGCGAGCACAGCACCCCGGCCGCCAGCAGCGCGAGCGCGAGTCCGACCCGCCACGCCCAGCGCAGGTGGGGCAGGAACTGGTCCACCGCGAATCCGCCGCCGATCAGCGCCAGCGCGGTGCGCAGCCAGGCGAGGAAGGTGCGCTCGTTGGCCAGCGAGAAGCGGTAGTCGGGCGTCCCGCCCTCGTCCCGCACCCGCTCCGGGGCGAACCACAGCCGGATGTTCCGTACGAATTCGCTCACGCGGGCGACCCTACCCGGCGGTCACCGGCCCGCCCGGAACGCCCGCAGCCGCTCGTACGCCGCCAGTCCGTCCGGCACCCACTCCCACGCGCCGAGCCGCCGCTCGACCTCCTCCTCGGGCAGGAAGGCGTGCCAGTCGACCTCCTCGGCCTGCGGCTCGACGGGCAGCTCGCAGCGCACCTCGTACACCGCCGACCACCAGCTGTTCCCGGCGCCGTCGTCGTACAGGAACTTGAAGAGGTACGCCGGCCGCGGCAGCCCGGTGACGCCCAGTTCCTCCTCGGCCTCGCGCAGCGCCGCCGCGTCGTAGGACTCGCCCGCGCCGACGACCCCGCCGACGAACATGTCGTACCGGGAGGGGAACACCAGCTTGGACGCCGTGCGCCGGTGCACGAAGAGCCGCCCGGCCGCGTCCCGGGCCTGGACGAAGACGCAGCGGTGCCGCAGCCCGCGGGCGTACGCCTCGCCGCGCGGGCGCCGGTCGACGACCCGGTCGTGCTCGTCGACGATGTCGAGGATCTCGTCAGCAGGGTTCATGCCCGTATCCAAGCAGGACCGTATGCGAGTCCATGCGGGACCGTATGCGAGCGCGCCCGAGCGCGGGCCCGTATCCGAGCAGGCCCGAGGGGGCCCGTATCCGCGCAGGGCGCCCGCTCAGCGCCGCTGGAGGTCCCGGGCGGGTCCCCGCTCCTCGCCCGTGCCGCACGGCATGGCCGGATGCAGTCCGAGCAGCACGATGCCCCCCACCACGGCCGCGAGCCCGGCCGCCTCCCAGGCCAGCGCCCCGGTGTCGGTGCGCAGCCGGTCGCCGAGGAAGCCCACCCCGCACAGGATGCCGGCGAGCGGCTCGGCCGCGGTCAGCGCGGGCAGCGACATCCGCAGCGGTGCCGTCTCGAACGCGCTCTGCACCAGCACCAGACCGGTGACCCCGCAGGCCACCACGCCGTACGGCTGCCAGCCGGTGAGCAGCTCGGTGAAGCCGCCGTCGGAGAACCGGGTGCCGCTCACCCGGGTCAGCGCGTCCTGGACGCCGTAGAGCAGCCCGGCCGCCAGGGCCAGCAGCACCGGGCCCCAGCTGAGCCGGGAGCGTCTGCCGCACGCCGTGAGGAGCAGGGCCGCGCCCACCACCGCGCCGATGATCAGCCAGTGCCGCAGCGGATCGGTGACGGCCGTGCCGCCGCGCGGCTCGCCCGCCATGATGAACGCGCTGACCCCGCCCGCGAGCAGCAGCAGGCCGGCCCAGCCCTGGCGGCCCAGGGGCTGTCTGGTCTGGTGCCGGGAGAGCGCGAGGGCGAACAGCAGATTGGTCGCGAGCAGCGGCTCGACCAGCGAGATCTCGCCCTTGCCGAGGGCGACCGCGCCCAGCACCATACCGGCGATCATCAGCCCCAGGCCGCCCAGCCAGCGCGGCACCCGCGCCAGGTCCAGCAGCAGCCGGAAGGAGAGGAAGTCGCTCAGCGGCGCCCGCTGTGCCGCGTTCTGCTGGAGCACGAAGCCGAAACCGAGGCAGCAGGCCGCGCTCACGGCGAGGAGGAGAACCAGAACGGACACGCTGTGTACCTCGATCATCCGGCCGGACCACGGGCGCGTAGTGGCCGACTGTAGCGCCACCGGGACACCAATGCCCCGGAAGTACCCGGAACCGGGCGGCTGACTCGCCATGCTGCTGCGCCCGGACGCGGACCGCCATGGCGTACGCCACAGGAAGCCGGGGTGCTCGGCTCGTGAAGGCATGGCATATGCCACAGCGAAGGTCCCGGGTTCCGCCCGCCCGGCCCGTCCCACCTGCGTCGGGAACCACAAGGTCCGTGTGCCGCAAGGTAGTTGAAGTCGATACCAGTGTTATGCCGCTTGACGTGATCCTTGGCTGGGGGTTTGCTGTGCGTCTTCGGCCGATGACAGCCCGAGAAACAGGAAGCTCCGCGGTGCCCCCTTCCCCGCCTCTGCTCGGCGCTCGCCGGGCCGCGCCGGACCTCGCCGGCGAGACCGCCCACCACGACCCGGGCGCCCTCGGGACGGCCTTCGACGCCGCCCTCGACGACGTCGAACTGGGTGCCGTCCGGGCGGCCCTCGCCCAGGGCCGGTGGCAGCCGGCCCGTTCCCTGCTGGCACACACCGGCGACGACTGGGACCGCCGCGGCCACCGCCTCACCGTGCTCGCCCGCGCCCCCCGCGCCGCCGCCCGGGCGGACGACTGGCTGGCCGCCGAACCCGGATCCGCGGACGCCGCCGCGCTGTACGCCCTGGCCCGGGTCCAGCGGGCCTTACGCGGCACGGAGGAACCCGGCCGGGCCCGCGCGGCCTGCGCCAGGGCCGCCGCCCTCGCCCCGGCCGACCCCACCCCCTGGCTCGGCCTGCTCCTGCTCGCCCGCGCCCGCGGCTCCGAGAGCGACCTGCTCACGGCGTTCACCGAGCTGTGCCGCCGCCACCCCGAGCACCACCACGCCCACCACCTGCTGATCGCCTGCCTCGCCGAACGGCCCGGGGGCGGCCGGACCGACAGTCACGAGGCGTACGACGTCGCCGAACTCGCCGCCGCCGAGGCCCCCGCGGACTCCCCGCTGGCCGTCCTGCCGGTCGTCGCCTACGCCGAGCGGTACCGGGTCCTGGCCGCCACCGGTCTGGCCCCCGCCGACCCCGCCGCCTCCGGACACTGGTCCGGCCCCCGGGCGCGGCGCCTGCTGCGCGCCTCCTTCGACTGGTGGCTGGAGTGGGAGCACGACGAGCACCCGCGCCGCCTCGTCGACCTCAACCACCTCGCCTTCGCGCTGTCCTGCGCCGGTCGTCCGGCCGAGGCGGCGGCCCTGTTCCAGCGCATCGGCGACCAGGCCACCCCGGCCCCCTGGGCGTACGCGCACCGCGACCCGCTGGCGGCCTTCCACACGGCGCGGACCCGCGCGCTCGGGCGCTGAACGCCGGGACTCCCGGAGCCGTACCCGAGGAGGGACGGCGGAACTTCGGCCGTCGCCCCGCCCCCTGGCTTCGCGCGGCCCCGAGTGCTCGAATGAACACGTGAATCCTGAACCATCCGAGGAGCAGGACGGCCGGCCCATCGGCCGCCGGGTCTTCCTCGGCACCCTCGCGCTGGGCGCCCTCGGCGTGGCCGCGGCGCCCACGCTCCAACGCGGCCTCGAAGGCTTCCTCGGCGGCGTCGCCGACCGGGACCCCACCGGCCTGACCGGTCTGCTGCCCAACGGCGGCGGCTTCCGCTACTACTCCGTCGCCTCCTCCGTCCCGCACCGCACCGCCGCCGACTACCGCCTCACCATCGACGGCCTGGTCGACCACCCGCGCGGCTACACCCTCGCCGACCTGCGCGCCCTGCCGCAGACCCGGCTGGTCAGGGACGTCCAGTGCGTCACCGGCTGGCGGGTCCCGGGCACGCCCTTCGAGGGCGTACGGCTGTCCGCGCTGCTCGACGCGGCGGGCGTCCACCGCTCCGCCAGGGCCCTCCGCTTCACCTGCTTCGACGGCACCTACACCGAGAGCCTCACCCTCGACCAGGCCCGCCGCCCGGACGTCCTGGTCGCCCTGCGCATGCGGGACGAGGACATCGGCCATGACCACGGCGGCCCGGTCCGCCTCTACGTCGCCCCGATGTACTTCTACAAGTCGGCCAAGTGGCTCTCCGGCATCACGGTCACCGACCGCGTGCGGCCCGGCTACTGGGAGAACCTCGGCTACGACGTCGACGCCTGGGTCGGCCGCTCGAACGGACGGACCGATGAGCCCACGGACTGAGACCCCGGCACCGCCGGGTGCCCGCGTCCACCGCTTCACCCGGGCCGAGCGGTGGGTGCACCGCGGCACGGCGGCGCTGATGGGCGTCTGCGTGGTGACGGCCGCCGTCCTCTACATCCCGCAGCTGGCGGTGGCGGTCGGCCGCCGGGAACTGGTCGTGCGCGTCCACGAGTGCGCGGGCCTCGCGCTGCCGGTGCCGGTCCTGCTCGGCCTCGCCTCCCGGGCCTTCCGCGCCGACCTGCGGTTCCTCGACCGCTTCGGCCCGCACGACCGGGTCTGGCTGCGCGCCGCCCTGCGCCGCGACAGACGGCACGCCTCCCGGCCGGCCGGCAAGTTCAACGCCGGTCAGAAGGTCTACGCCGCGTGGATCGCCGGTGCCACCCTGGTCATGCTCGGCACGGGCCTGATGATGTGGTTCACCCACCTCACCCCGCTGATGTGGCGCACGTCGGCGACCTTCGTGCACGACTGGCTGGCCCTGACGGTCGGCGTGGTCCTGGCCGGCCACATCGGCATGGCGCTGGGGGACCCGGAGGCGAGGCGCGGCCTGCGCACCGGCACGGTGAGCGGGGAGTGGGCGGCACGTGAGCATCCGCTGTGGCGGCCGTGAACCGAGGAGGCGGGCCGGCGCCTCCACCGACCGCGTCCGTACCGCCCGGTTCTCCGGCGGCACCTCGCACGACCGCCCCCCGGCCGGTGGCCGGGGGGCGGGGCGGATGGGGAGCGGGGGCCCGGGAGTCCTCGGCCGGTGCCCGGTGTCCGACGCTAGATCAACAGGGACAGCAGCAGCACCAGGCCGCCCGCGACCACCGAGATGATGGTCTCCATCACGGACCAGGTCTTGACGGTCTGCCCGACGGTCAGCCCGAAGTACTCCTTCACCAGCCAGAAACCCGCGTCGTTGACATGGCTGAAGAAGAGCGAGCCCGCGCCGACGGCGAGGACGAGCAGGGCCGCGTGGGTGGTCGACATGTCGGCCGCGAGCGGCGCCACCAGGCCGGCCGCCGAGACCGTCGCCACCGTCGCCGAGCCGGTCGCCAGCCGGATCGCGACCGCGATCAGCCAGCCCAGCAGCACCGCCGGGATCGACCAGTCCTTGGAGACGTCCAGGATCATCTGGCCGACCCCGGAGTCGATCAGCGTCTGCTTGAAGCCGCCGCCCGCGCCCACGATCAGCAGGATGCCGGCGATCGGCATCAGACCCTTGTCGACGGTCCGCTGGAGCCGGTCCTTGGTGAACCCGGCGGGCCGGCCCAGCGTGAAGAAGCCGACGAGCACGGCCGCCAGCAGGGCGATCAGCGGGGAGCCGACGACGTCGAAGACGCGCTGGGTGTGGTCGGCGGGGTCGTCGATGACGATGTCCACCAGCGCCTTGGCCAGCATCAGCACCACCGGCAGCAGCACCGTGGCGAGCGTCGCGCCGAAGCCCGGCCGGCGCTCCAGCTCGTCCGAGGCGCGCTGCGGCAGCATCCGGTCGGGCGCCGGCACGTCCACCCAGCGGGCCGCGACCTTGGAGAACAGCGGACCGGCGATGATCACCGTGGGTATGGCGACCAGGATGCCGAGCGCCAGGGTCACGCCCAGGTTGGCCTTGACCGCGTCGATCGCGACCAGCGGACCGGGGTGCGGCGGGATCAGACCGTGCATCACGGACAGACCGGCCAGCGCCGGGATGCCGATGCGCATCAGGGAGTAGTTGCCGCGCTTGGCGACCATCAGCACGACCGGGATCAGCAGCACGATCCCGACCTCGAAGAAGAGCGGCAGGCCGATCACGGAGGCGATCAGCACCATCGCCCAGGGCATGGCACGCCCCCCGGCCTTGGCCAGGATCGTGTCCACGATCTGGTCGGCGCCGCCGGAGTCGGCGAGGAGCTTGCCCAGGATCGCCCCGAGCGCGATCAGGACGCCCACGCCGGCCACGGTGGAGCCGAGTCCGGTGGTGAAGCTGGTGATGGCCTTGTCGAGCGGCGCTCCCGCCACCGCACCGAGCACCAGTGACCCGATGGTCAGGGCCAGGAAGGCGTGGAGCTTGAACTTGGTGATGAGCACGACGATGACGGCGATGCCCACCAGGACGGCGATGCCCAGCTGGGCGTGCCCGGCGGAGGTGATCGGCGGAGGGGCGTCCGCTGCCAGCACCTCGACGCTGAGTCTGGTCACGGGGTTTCCTTGCGGTTACAGGGGGGTCTGACGGGTGCTACTTGGAGCTGCCCGCGGTGTCGGGAAGCGCCGCGAGGGCCTGCACGGCACGCTCGGTGATCTCCTGCGGGCCGCCGCTGACGTCCACGGCGACTCCCGCCTCGTCCGGCTGGAGCGGCTGGAGGGTGGCGAACTGGGAGTCCAGCAGCGCGGTCGGCATGAAATGCCCCTGCCGCTGCGTCATCCGCTCCTCGATCAGCCGCCGGTCACCCGTGAGGTGCAGGAACACGATCCCGGGGGCAGAGGCCCGGAGGCGGTCGCGGTACGACCGCTTCAGCGCCGAGCTGCTGACCACCCCGCCCAGTCCGGCCCGGCCGTGCGCCCAGTCACCGATGGCGTCGAGCCACGGCCACCGGTCGGCGTCGTCGAGCGGGATGCCGGCCGACATCTTGTCGATGTTGGCCTGCGGGTGGAAGTCGTCGCCCTCGGCGTACGGGACGCCCAGCCGCGCGGCGAGCAGGGGACCGATCGTGGTCTTGCCCGTCCCCGCGACGCCCATCACAACGACGACCTGGGGGGTTCGCATGACTGCCTCGCTGTCTTCCTCGACATCCGACGCCACTGCGGCGTCGCCACACTGAAACGCATTAGGTACGACGAATTCAAGAGTGTGTGACATATAAGTCTGACTTTTTAAGGCTGTGACCTACGCCGTACGCTGAGTGCATGAGCACACGGGGCCGGGGGCTGCACGGCCATGTACTGGACTCCCTCGGTCCCGCGATCACGGCGGGCGAGTACCCGCCCGGCAGCGTCCTGCGCACCGACGAACTCGCCCAGCACTACGAGGTGTCACGCTCCGTGATGCGCGAGGCGGTCCGGGTCCTGGAGTCCATGCACCTGGTCGAGTCCCGCCGCCGGGTGGGTGTCACGGTCCGCCCCAAGGCCGAGTGGAACGTCTACGACCCGCAGGTCATCCGCTGGCGCCTGGCGGGCGCCGACCGCCCGCACCAGCTGCGCTCGCTCACCGTGCTGCGCTCCGCGGTCGAACCCGTCGCGGCGGGCCTGGCCGCCCAGCGCGCCACGGCCGCGCAGTGCGCCGAACTCACCGAGTGCGCGCTCGGCATGGTGGCCAACTCCCGCGGCCACCGGCTGGAGCAGTACCTCGTCCACGACGTCGCCTTCCACCGCGTCGTCCTCACCGCCTCGGGCAAC
The DNA here is from genome assembly GCF_000718775.1 of Streptomyces sp. NRRL S-31. Taxonomy (GTDB): domain Bacteria; phylum Actinomycetota; class Actinomycetes; order Streptomycetales; family Streptomycetaceae; genus Streptomyces. The sequence goes on along the minus strand of NZ_JOCB01000083.1, from coordinate 26,815 downwards.
GAGATGTTCGCCCGCCTCGGCGACGTCGTCGCGGAGGTCCTGACCGGCCGCACCCAGCACGAGGTCATGTTCGAGGAACCCGACCCGGCGGCCGTCACCCTGCACGTGCGGGTGGCCGAGGCGGTCCGCGCCCGCGACGCGGCCCGCGCCGAGGAACTGACCCGGCAGATCACCGTGGGAGCCCTCCAGGAACTGGACATCCTGGCGCCCTGAGGACCGGGTGGGGGATGTCCCGGCCAGTCCCCCGGGAAGTCCCCGGCCAGTCCCCCGGGAAGTCCCCGGCCAGTCCTCCGGGAAGTCCCGTCTAGTCCTCCGGGAAGTCCCCGTCCACGTACACCCATGCCCCGTCCACCCGCTCGAACCGGCTCCGCTCGTGCAGCGAACCGCCCCGGTACGAGGCCCGGAACGTCACCGTCCCCGTGGCATGGAAGGCGGACCCGTCGGTGGTGCCGAGGATCTCCAGCCCCGTCCACCGCATCCGCGGGTCGAGCTCCAGCCGCCCGGGCCGGGTCCGCGGATGCCAGGTGCGCAGCAGATAGCCGGCGTCCCCCCGCACGAACGCGCTGTACCGCGAGCGCATCAGCAGCTCGGCGGTCGGCGCGGTCGCCGGACCCGTGTGGAAGCGGCCGCAGCAGGCGTCGTAGGGCCGGGGGAGTCCGCAGGGACAGTCGCGCGAGGTCATGGCCGACATTCTGCCCGCAACCGGGGAGGCGTCCGCCCGCGGCGGGGTGCACAGTGGAAGGGGCCGGACCGGTGCACCGGGTCCGGCCGCGGCAGAGGGAGGCGAGACGGACGATGACCCGACCCGTGAGCAGCCGTCCTCCGGCCGTCAAGGAGTGGCGGCTCAACGTGTACCTGTCCGAGCACGACCCGGACACCACGGCCCGGCTCGTCCTGGACACCGGTGACAACGTCCTGGAGAGCCGCGCGGAGGCCCGCCGCAGCCCCTACGACCGGGCGATGCCGGAGATAGGCGACGAACTCGCCGCCGGCCGCGCGCTGATCGCCATGGGCCGTCTGCTGCTGCGCGCCGCCGACGGTGACATGAAGGCGACCGGGGCGGCCGACACGGACGGCCCGGCGCCGCTCTGGCTCTCCCGGGAGTGAGGGGCCCGCCGTGCACTTCGGGAACCGGCTGGAAGCCGGGCGGCGGCTGGGCGCCCGCCTGGAGTACCTCAGGGGCCAGGACCTCGTCGTGCTGGGGCTGCCGCGCGGCGGGGTACCGGTCGCCGCGGAGGTCGCCGCGGCGCTCGACGCGCCCCTCGACGTCTGCCTGGTGCGGAAACTGGGCGTGCCCCGCCAGCCCGAGCTGGGGATGGGGGCGATCGGCGAGGACGGCGTACGCGTGATCAACGAGGAGGTGCTGCACGGCACCGGGGTCTCGGCGCGCGACCTCGCCCGGGTCGAGGAACACGAACGGCGGGTCCTCGCGGACCGGGGCGCGCGCTACCGGGGCGCGGCACCGCCGCTCTCCGTCGCCGGCCGCACCGCCGTGGTCGTGGACGACGGCGTGGCCACCGGTTCCACCGCCCGGGCCGCCTGCCGGATCGCCCGGGCCCGGGGTGCGGCCCGCATCGTGCTGGCGGTCCCCGTGGCCCCGCGTGAGTTCGCCCGGCGGCTGGGCGGCGAAGCCGACGAACTGGTGTGCCTGGACACCCCCTGGGACTTCGCCGCGGTGGGCCAGTTCTACACCGACTTCAGCCAGGTCGAGGACGAGGAGGTCACCGCCTGTCTGCGGCAGGCCGCCCGGCGCCACCGGCACACCGCGGGCACCGCCGCCGCCGACCGGGAGGTCACGGTGCCGGCCGGCGCCGTGCGACTGGGCGGACGGCTCACCCTGCCCGAGGGCGTCACCGGCGTTGTGGTCTTCGCCCACGGCAGCGGCAGCGGCCGGCACAGCCCGCGCAACCGGTACGTCGCCGCCGGACTGCACCGGGCCGGGCTCGGCACGCTGCTGTTCGACCTGCTCACCGACGAGGAGGAGGCCGACCGGGGCAACGTGTTCGACATCGGACTGCTCGCCGGCCGGCTGCTGGACGCCACCCGCTGGCTGCGCGAGGAGCCCGACGCCGAAGGGCTCGCCCTCGGCTACTTCGGCGCCAGCACCGGCGCCGCCGCAGCACTGTGGGCCGCCGCCGACCCCGCCGCACGGCCCGCCGCCGTCGTCTCCCGCGGCGGCCGGCCCGACCTGGCCGGACCCCGGCTGCCCGGGGTGACGGCCCCCACCCTGCTCATCGTCGGCGGCGCCGACACACAGGTGCTCGGCCTCAACCGGGACGCACAGGCACGACTGCGCTGCGAGAACCGGCTGGCGGTCGTCCCCGGCGCCACCCACCTCTTCGAGGAACCCGGCACGCTGGAGCGGGTGACCGCACTGGCCCGCGACTGGTTCACGGACCACATGGCGCCCGCGCACGTGTAGGCGGGGCCCATGCCCGCGAGGCCCGTCACCCTCTTCCTGGCCGGGGACGTCATGCTCGGCCGGGGCGTCGACCAGATCCTCCCGCACCCCGGCGACCCGGCCCTGCGGGAGAGCCATGTGCGCGACGCCCGGGACTACGTCGCCCTGGCCGAGGCCGCGAACGGACCGGTGCCCCGGCCCGCGGACCCCGCCTGGCCCTGGGGCGACGCACTGCCCGTCCTGGAGCGCGCCGCGCCGGACGCCAGGGTGGTCAACCTGGAGACCGCCGTCACCGGGGACGGCGCCTTCGCCGCCGGCAAGGGCGTCCACTACCGGATGCACCCGGCCAACCTGCCCTGCCTCACCGCCGCCCGCCCCGACGTCTGCGTCCTCGCCAACAACCACGTGCTCGACTTCGGCCCGGCGGGCCTGCGCGAAACCCTGGACAGCCTCGCCGCGGGCGGGCTGCGCACCGCGGGGGCGGGCCGGGACGCCGCCGCGGCATGGCGGCCCGCGACCGTACCGCTGCGCAGCGGCGGACGCCTCCTGGTCCTCGCCTTCGGGATGCCCTCCAGCGGCATCCCGACCGGCTGGGCCGCCACCGCCGACCGGCCGGGCGTCGCCCTCGTCACCGGTCCCACCCCCGCCGCCGCGGCCGATTTCACCGACCGCCTGCGCCGGGTACGGCGCCCCGGCGACCTCGTCGTCGCGTCCGTCCACTGGGGCCCCAACTGGGGCTACACCGTGCCCCGCGACGAGATCCGCTTCGCCCACGCGCTCGTCGACGCGGGCGCCGACGTCGTGCACGGCCACTCCTCGCACCATCCGCGCCCGCCGGAGGTCTACCGCGACCGGCTAGTCCTGTACGGCTGCGGCGACCTCGTCAACGACTACGAGGGCATCGGCGGCTACGAGCGCTACCGCGACGACCTGCGGCTGCTGTACCTGGTGTCGGCCGAGTCCGGCACCGGCCGGCTGACCGGTCTGCGGATGGTGCCGCTGCGGGCGCGACGGCTGCGCCTGGAGCACGCCGCCCCCGACGACGCCGCCTGGCTGCGCGCCGTCCTCGACGGACACGCCCGCCGCCACGGCACCCGGGTCGAACAGGCGGACGACGGCACCCTCGTGGTGCGCCCGCCGCGATGAGCAGGGAGGTCAGACCCGCCGGCCCTTGCGCAGGAACCCGCGCAGCCGGGCCAGCGGCCAGGTGTTGATCACATCGTCCCCGGTGAGCCAGCCGCGCTGCGCGGTGCCGACGCCGTACCGCAACTGCGCGAGGTGCGGTACGGCGTGCGCGTCGGAGTTCACGGCGAACCGCGCCCCGTGCTCCCGGGCCCGCAGGATGTCCGCGTCGCTCAGGTCGAGCCGGTCCGGCCGGGCGTTGACCTCCAGCGCGGTGCCGGTGCGCGCGCAGGCCGCGAACACCGCGTCCCAGTCCGCGTCGACGCCCGGCCGCCTGCCGATCAGCCGGGTGGTCGGATGGCCGATGATGTTGACGTACGGGTGCTCGCAGGCCCGCACCAGCCGGCGCGTCGTCGCCGTCCGGTCCAGGTCGAAGTGCGAGTGCAGCGAGGCCACGCACAGATCGAAGCCGGCCAGGAACTCCGCCGGCCAGTCCACCTCCCCGTCCGGTCCGATGTTCAGCTCGGTGCCGTGCAGCAGCCGCATGCGGCGGCGGGCGCCGTCCAGCTCCCGCAGCCGCTCCCGCTGGGCGAGGATCCTCCCGTCCGTCATGCGCCGCATGGACAGGCCGGGCGCGTGGTCGGTGACGGCGTAGTACGCGTAGCCGCGCTCCGCGGCCGCCGCCACCATCGTCTCCAGCGGGGCCAGGCCGTCCGTGAGATCGGTGTGCGTGTGCAGGTCGCCGCGGATGTCCCGCTCGGTCACCACCTCGGGCAGCTCGCCGCCCAGCGCCGCCTCGATCTCCCCGCGGTCCTCGCGCAGCGTCGGCGCGATCCACGGCAGGCCCAGCCGCGCGTACACCTCCTCCTCGGTGCGGGAGGCGACCGGCTCCCCGCCGCCGGCGTCGAACACCCCGTACTCGGACAGCTTCAGTCCCAGGTGCACGGCGATGGTCCGGGTGCGGATGTTGTGCGCCCTGGAGCCGGTGAAGTACTGCATCGCGGCACCCCACGACCGAGGCGGCACCACCCGCAGGTCGACCCGGAGCCCCTCGCCGGTGCGCACCGACGTCTTCTTCGCGCCCCGCGTGATCATCTCCGCGGTGACCGGCAGCGCGCACAGCGCCTCCATGAACGGCGCCGACCGCTCCGCCGCGACCAGCACGTCCAGGTCCCCGACGGTCTCCCGCATCCGGCGCAGCGAACCGGCGTAGGCACACCGCGCGCACCCCGGCACCGCGGACAGCGCGGCGACGATCTCCTCGGCGGTGTCCAGCGCGAGCCCCAGCGGCACCCGGCCGCCCGCCCGGCGGAGCAGCTCGATGCCGTGCCGGATGTTCTCCCGCGTCTTCTCCCCGAACCCCTTCAGACCGGCCAGCGCGTCGTCGTCCAGGGCCGCGGCCAGCTGGTCCACCGAGGAGATGTGCAGGTCCTCGTAGAGCCGCAGCGCCTTCTTCGGGCCCAGTGTCGGAATGGTGACCAGCTCGCGCACCCCGGCCGGGACCCTCGCCCGGCCCTCCTCGACCAGGGAGATCCGGCCCGTGCGCAGGTACTCGGTCACCTTCTCGGCGATCGACCGTCCCACGTGCGGGATCTCCCGCAGCCCCTCGGCGTCCAGCGTGGAGACGTCGGCCGGATACCCGCCGATCGCCCGGGCCGCCTTCTCGTAGGCGCGCGCCCTGAAGGTGTCGCCTCCGGTGATCGCGAGGAGATCGGCGTACTCCTGGAGCAGCGCCTCGACCTCGGCGTTGGACCGGGCCACCCCTCAAGTCTAGGAAGGACAGCGGGTCGGGGGAGGGCAGAGAGCCCAGGGAGGGCAGAGGGCCCGGGAAGGGCCGCCGGTTCCGGAAAGGGCTGCCGTTCGGGCAGGCTTCCGGGAGGCTGTGCCGGGGCACGCGAAAGGCCCCCGCCGCGGCAGGGGCCTTGCTGGTGTCCGAGGGGGGACTTGAACCCCCACGCCCGATAAAGGGCACTAGCACCTCAAGCTAGCGCGTCTGCCATTCCGCCACCCGGACAAGGTGTCTGTCGTGCGAGATCTCCCTTTCGGCGGGGTTTCCCTCGCGGCGACGAAGGAAACATTACCAGGCTTTCGGGGGTGGCTGATCACCCCCCGTCCCGGGACCGGTCCCGCGTGAACGGTGTGTGACGTGCCGGGACCGGTCTTGGGCCCCGGCCCGGGCGGAGAGAGGATGGGGGGACCACCAGCAGTGACAGCGGGAGGAAGCACCGTGAGCGAGACGGACACGGCCAGGGGCGTCACCGGCGAGGACGAGGTCGTGGACCTCTGCCGGGAGCTGATCCGGTTCGACACCAGCAACTACGGCGACCACTCGGGGCCGGGCGAGCGCAAGGCCGCCGAATGGGTCGCCGGGAAGCTCGCCGAGGTCGGACTGGAACCGAAGATCTACGAGTCGCACCCCGGCCGCGCCTCCACGGTGGCCCGCATCGAGGGCGAGGACCCGTCCCGGCCCGCGCTGCTCATCCACGGCCACCTGGACGTCGTACCGGCCAACGCCGTCGACTGGACCCACGACCCGTTCTCCGGCGAGGTCGCCGACGGATGCGTGTGGGGGCGCGGGGCCGTCGACATGAAGGACATGGACGCGATGACCCTCGCGGTCGTCCGCGACCGGCTGCGCAGCGGACGCCGGCCCCCGCGGGACATCGTGGTCGCCTTCCTCGCCGACGAGGAGGCGGGCGGCACCTACGGTGCCCGCTACCTGGTCGACCACCACCCCGAGCTGTTCGAGGGCGTCACCGAGGCGATCAGCGAGGTCGGCGGCTTCTCCTTCACCGTGAACGACCAGCGGCGGCTCTACCTGATCCAGACGGCCGAGAAGGGCATGCACTGGATGAAGCTGACCGTGGCCGGCACCGCCGGGCACGGGTCGATGATCCACCGCGACAACGCCATCACCGAGCTGTCCGAGGCGGTCGCCCGGGTGGGCCGGCACACGTTCCCGGTCCGGGTCACCAAGACCACCCGGGCCTTCCTCGACGAACTGGGCGACGCGCTCGGCACCGAGCTGGACCCGGAGGACATGGAGGCGACCATCGCCAAGCTCGGCGGCATCGCCAAGCTGATCGGCGCGACCCTGAGCAACACCGCGAACCCCACCCAGCTGAACGCCGGCTACAAGGTCAACGTCATCCCGGGCGAGGCCACCGCGCACATCGACGGACGGTTCCTGCCCGGCCACGAGGAGGAGTTCCTCGCCGACCTCGACCGGCTGCTCGGCCCCCGCGTCCGCCGCGAGGACGTGCACTCCGACAAGGCGCTGGAGACCGGCTTCGACGGCGCCCTGGTGGAGGCCATGCAGTCCGCGCTGCTCGCCGAGGACCCGACCGCCAAGGCGATCCCGTACATGCTCTCCGGCGGCACCGACGCCAAGTCCTTCGACGACCTCGGCATCCGCGGCTTCGGCTTCGCCCCCCTGAAGCTGCCGCCGGAACTGGACTTCGCCGGGATGTTCCACGGCGTGGACGAGCGGGTGCCGGTGGACGGGCTCCAGTTCGGCGTGCGGGTGCTCGACCGGTTCATCGACGCCTCCTGAGGCCGGTCCCCGGCGGCGGCCGCGCGCCGGGGATTCGGGCATTCGTACGAGACCGCCTGAGAAGGGTGAATGCGACGATCAGTTCGTAGCTTCATTAGTTCCTCCTCGTTGCAGTTGATGTGATCCCGCGCTTCGGGATCACACCGCCCACTGGGCGTTTGCCAACTAGGAGGATGTAATGATCAAGAAGATCGTCGCTGCCGCGGCCGCCACCGGTGGTCTGGTTCTCGCGGGTGCGGGCCTCGCCGTCGCCGACTCCGGTGCCCAGGGTGCCGCCGTGCACTCCCCGGGCGTCGTGTCCGGCAATGTCGTCCAGGCCCCCGTGCACGTCCCGGTGAACGCGTGTGGCAACACGATCAGCGTGATCGGGCTTCTGAACCCCACCTTCGGTAACGCCTGCGTCAACAGCTGACGCCGGCTCCCTGAGGGGCGCACTTTGACGAGCCGTCGGCCCCGGAGCGCACGCCGTGCGCTCTGGGGCCGACCGGTCTCCTCCGAGAACCAAGGCACGAAGGCAGGGGGGAACCCAAGTTATGCGACAGGGCACGCGCAAGGGCCTGATGACCATGGCCGCGGCGACCGGCGTGATCGCCGCCGCGAGCGGATACGCACACGCCGACGCGGGCGCGGCGGGCGCCGCCGGGGGCTCACCCGGCGTACTGTCCGGCAACACGGTGCAGGTGCCGGTGCACGCGCCGGTGAACGTCTGCGGCAACACCGTGAACGTCGTCGGGCTGCTCAACCCGGCGGCGGGGAACTCGTGCGCCGGCCATGACGGCGCTCCGGGAGGTGCGCACGGCGGCTCCGGCGGTTCCGGCGGCGCGCACGCGAGCGGCCGCGCCGACGGCTCGCCGGGCGTCGGGTCCGGCAACACCGTGCAGGTGCCGGTCGACATCCCGGTGAACGTCTGCGGCAACAGCGTCGACGTCATCGGCATCGGCGACGCCACCACGGGCAACGGCTGCGCCGACGACGGCGGTGGGCACGGCGGGCCGCCGGACGGCGGACACGGCAACCCGCCGGGGAAGCCCGGACGACCCGGGCAGCCGGGACACCCCGGAGAGCCGGGGCACCCGGGACACCCGGGTGATCCTGGTCACCCCGCTCACCCCGGCAACCCCGGTACTCACGGCACCCCGGGCACTCCGCACCGGCCCGGCGAGCCGGGGCACCCCGGTACGGGCGGCCGGCCCGCCGCGGGAGGCTCCACGGCCCACGGCGCGGTCCGGGCGTCGGCGCGGACGGACCGCGCCGCCCGGCCGCCGGCCGGTGCCCAGCTCGCCCACACGGGCGGCGAGGTGCCGCTGGGCATCGCGCTGCCGGCCGGCGCCGGCGCGCTGCTCGCGGGTGCGGTGCTCTACCGAAAGGCCCGGTCCGCGGCCTGACCGGAAAACGGAGCGGGCCCTGCCATGCCGGCCGGGCCCGCTCCGTTCTCGTCCGGTCACACCCCCGGACTCACCATGTGGCTCGCACCTGGCGGATGATCCGCCGGCGCAACCGCACCCTGCGGCTGCCGTCGCGCAACAGACTCAGTCGGTCCAACTCCCAGTGTCCGTACTCGGCATGGTCCGTCAGCAGACGTGTGGCCTCCCCGCGGGACACCCCGCGAGGCACGTACACGTCGACAAATTCGTATTCCGGCATCGCATCTATTGTGCGGGCTGGTGCCCGGTACGGATAGCGTCTGCACTATGTCTGATGCTGCGCAGCCCACCGCTGCCGAGGTACGCGCCGCCGCCGAGGCGGTCAAGACCGCGCTCGACCGCCATCTGGCCGCGGTAGAACGCAGGTCGGGGGAGGACGATCCGGCCGTCTCCGAGGCGTTCAACGAGCTGGCCGCGGCCGCCGAGGCGTACGACGAGCTGCTCTACGACCGCTACGACGAGGTCACGCCCTTCGAGATCCCCGGTGCGGAGGAGACGCTGCCGCCGTACGCGGGCCCCGAGGAGCCGAACGCGATCAGCGTGCTGATCCGCCGCGACTACACCGTGGCGGAACCCCAGCGGCTGCTGGCGCAGGCCCAGCGGGTCGAGGCGGCGGAGTACGACGACGGCGCGGACGACGACGCCGCCGGGACCGTCCCGGGGGCGCTGGGCATCCTCTTCGGCGAGTTCGAACCGGACGAGATCGCCTCCCGGCACAAGGAGTTCGGCCTGGAGGAGGGCGACTCCACGCTCTGGGTCACGGCGGCGGAGGAACCGCCCGAGGCCGGGGAGTGGCTGGAGGCGCCGTTCGAGCACGTCGATCCGCAGCGGGTGGTGTGCCGGTTCGACGTGAGCGCGGTCTTCGACGACGACGCCTCCGACGGCGAGGACGACGACGATCTCGACTTCGTCGACGACGACGAGGAGCTGGAACCGCTCGACGCCGAGAAGTGACCGGGCGGCGGTGCCGTGGGGCCTGGGCCGGCACGGCACCGCCGCGACGCGGAGGCGGCGGGGTCAGTCCGTCCGCTGAGTGAGCAGCAGCGTCCGCAGACGGGTCGTACGGGGCTTCGGCGGGACCTCCGCCACCGCCTTCGGCAGCGCCTGCTCCACCCCGTGGACCACGGACAGGTGGCGTTCCGCCCGGCTGAAGGCCGTGTACACCCAGGGGCGGCTGAGCGCCTGCGCGGCGTCACCGGGGAGCACCACGACCACCGCCGGCCAGCGGGCGCCCGCCGCCTGGTGCGCGGTCAGCGCCCAGCCGTGCCGGACACCGCCCTCCACCCGCTCCCGCGGTACGACGACGGGGACGCCGGCGCACGACAGGTGCAGCCCGTCGGCGTCGGCCTTCACCACCACGCCCGGCACCGTGCGCCCCGGCGCGGGGGTGTAGGCGATCCGGTCCCCGGGGTCGAAGCCGCCGAACCGCCCGGGGCCGGGGTTGAGGCGCTCCTTCAGGGCGGAGTTGAGGGCGCGGGTGCCCGCGGCGCCGCCATGGCCCGGGGTGATCACCACGGTCTGGTCGGCCGGGACGCCGATCGCCCGCGGCACCGAGTCCGCGACCAGCTGCACCGTCCGGTGCACGGCCTCGCCCGCGTCCCGCACCGGCACGATGACGACCTCCTTGCCGGGGGCGGCGACCTGGTTCAGCTCGCCGGCGCCGATGCCGGAGACCAGCTCGCCGATCGGCCCGGGGTCCGGCAGCCGGGAGGCGATCTGCGGGCAGACGCGGGCGGCCAGCAGGTCCGCGAAGATACGGCCCGGACCGGCGGACCACAGCACCCCCGGGTCGCCGCTGAGCACCAGCCGGGCCCCGTCGGGCAGGGACTCCACCAGCGCCGCGGCGCCCTCCACGTCGAGCTGGGGCGCGTCCAGCACGATCAGCAGGTCCAGCTCCAGGGTTCCGTCCGCGTCCCGGCCCGGGCCCTCGGCACCGGACAGCAGCCCGGCCACCGTGCCCGTGCCCGGCTCCACCGCGGCCCCGCCCGGTTGCGCGGACGTGCGCCGGAGCCCGTCGGGGGCGTGGCAGACGGCGAAGGCCCGCAGGCCCGCGGCGCGGGCGGCACCGAGCAGTGCGGCCGGTTCGGCGCGGGCCGCCTCCCCGCCGGTGTGCAGCACCAGACCGTGCCCCGCGACGGCGCGGGCCAGCTCGGCCGCACCACCCGAGAGGGCGGCGGCGACCTCATCCCAGGACTGCCCGGCCTCGGCGGGCGGGGAGTTGACCAGCCGCGCCAGACCGTCGGCGAGGCTCTCCTCGGCCAGCGCGTACCGCTCCAGGCCGACCAGGACCCGGACCGGCCGCTCCTCCTCCTCTGCGTCTGCTTCGTCGGCGGAGCCCCGCACCGCCGGGGCACCGGGCTCCTCCAGGGCGTCCTGGAACACCAGCGCCTCGCCCTCGGCGAGCGTGCCCTGCACCGCCGCGTCCGGGTCCGGTACGCCCTGCCGGCCCAGCGCCGTGGTGAGCGTGGGCAGTTCCAGGGCGGTGTGCCCGGCCACGGCCGCCTGCTCCAGCAGCCAGACGGTCACCGCGCGGCCCCGGCGTTCGTCGTCCGGTGCGCAGGCGGCGCCGAGCAGCGCCCGCGCGAAGCCGTCCGCCTGCTCCGGTCGTACCCCGCCGACCCGGAGCAACTGCCAGGGGTCCTCCCGGAGCGCGGTGTCGGCGCCCTCGCCGAGCACCGTCGCCACCTGGGGGGCCAGCGCGTCGGGCGCGCCGCCCTCGGCCAGCACGCGGCGTACGGCCGCCACGGTCTCCGGCGCGGGCTCGGCGAACACCGTGGCCGGCGGCTTCTCGCCGCTCTCCACGGCCCGCACCGCCGCGAGCAGGTCGGCCGCCGTGCCGCTGAGCTTGGCGCCGCTGTCGATCGGGCCGTGCCGCTCCGCCTTGCGCCGTTCGATCCGCTCCCGCTCGATCCGCTGCGCGGCCAACTCGGCCTCGGCCTCGGACCTCCGCCCCCCGTCGCCACCCTCGGCACCGGTGGCACTCGCGGCACCCTCGGACTGCTCGGAGTCCGAGGAGCCTTGGGAGTCCGCTGACCCGTCGGCCGCCCCGGAGCCTTCGGCCTTCCCGGCCGTCTCGGAGTCCCCGGGGCTCCCGGCCCCGCCGGAGTCCCTGGAGCCTTCGGCCTCTCCGGCTGTCTCGGAGACTTCGGACCCGTCTGCGTCCCCGGAGCCCTCGGCTTCTCCGGCCGCCTCGACCGTCCCGGAGCCCTCGGCCCTTCCGGCCGTCTCGAAGACCGCGGACCCGCCGGTGTCCCCGGAGCCCTCGGCCTCTCCGGCCGCCCCGGAGATCTCGGAGACCTCGGCGCCCTCCGCCCCGCCGGACGCTCCGGTTCCCTCGGCCCCCTCGGCTTCCCCCGTCCCCTCGGCCCCCTCGGCTTCCCCGGTCCCCGCGGTCCTCTCCGCGGTGCCCGTCGTCGTGCCGTGGTCCGCGGTGCCCGTCGTCGTGCCGTGGTCGTCCGCACCGCCCCGTCCGCGCGCGGCCCCTCGCTCCGCGGTCCCCGGTGTGTCCGGCGTCCTCGGCCCGGCTTCCTCCGTGGTCTCCGGCTCCGTGCTCACAGCGTGCTCCAGTCGTGATCGGGATAGCGGTGCACGGGCGCCGACACATCGTCCAGCGCCCGGCAGATCTCGTCAGGAAGCGTAAGGGCCTCCACTGACAGCGCCGCCGCGAGCTGCTGGGCGGTGCGCGGGCCGACGATCGGCGCGGCCACCCCGGGCCGGTCCCGGATCCAGGCGAGGGCCACCTGGAGCGGGGTGACCGCGAGCCCGTCGGCGGCCGTCGTCACCGCGTCGACGATCCGGGTCGCGGTGTCGTCCAGGTACGGCTCGACGAACGGCGCCAGGTGCTCGGAGGCGCCGCGCGAGTCCGGGGGAGTGGTGCGCCGGTACTTGCCGGTCAGCACGCCCCGGCCGAGCGGGGAGGAGGGCAGCAGGCCCATGCCGAGGTCGAGCGCGGCCGGCAGCACCTCGCGTTCCACACCCCGCTGGAGCAGCGAGTACTCCATCTGGGTACCGGCCAGCCGGGTGCGGGTGCCCGGCGCCGCGAGCTGCCAGGTGGCCGCCTTGGCCAGCTGCCAGCCGCTGAAGTTGGAGACGGCGGCGTACCGGGCCCGGCCGCTGCTCACCGCGAGGTCGAGGGCCTGGAGCGTCTCCTCCAGCGGGGTCTCGGGGTCGTAGGCGTGGACGTGCCACAGGTCGACGTACTCCGTGCCGAGGCGGGCCAGGGAGGCGTCGAGCGCGGCGAGCAGATGGCCCCGGGAGCCGTCGAAGCGGCGATCGGGGTCGGGGACGCTGCCGGCCTTGGTGGAGACGACCAGGTCCCGGCGCGGCACGAGGCCGTCCATCAGCTGTCCGAGCAGATACTCCGCCTCCCCGTCGCCGTACACGTCCGCGGTGTCGACGAGGGTGCCGCCGGCCTCCCAGAACGCCTTCAGCATGTCCGCGGCGGCGTGCTCGTCGGTGTCCCGGCCCCAGGTGAGGGTGCCGAGTCCGATGCGTGACACGCGCAGGCCGGTACGGCCGAGATACCTCTGCTCCATGCGGGCGAGATTACTGGCCGGAACCGGTGCGGTGGGTTGCCTGTGGACAACGGGACCGACCGCGTCGCGGGCGGGTCCGCCCACCTGTCCGCCCCGGACCGCCGCCCCGCGCTAAGGTCTGCCCGACAGGCACGTTACTCATCGGTAAGGGGATTCGGCCATGCAGCTCGGGATCAACCTCGGCTACTGGGGTGCCGGAATGGACGGCGACAACCTGGCCGTGGCGCAGGAGGCCGACCGGCTGGGCTACGCGGTGTGCTGGGCCGCCGAGGCCTACGGCTCCGACGCGGCCACCGTACTCAGCTGGGTCGCCGCGCAGACCGAGCGCATCGACGTGGGCTCGGCCATCTTCCAGATCCCGGCCCGGCAGCCCGCGATGACCGCGATGACCGCGGCCACGCTCGACTCGCTCTCCGGCGGCCGGTTCCGCCTCGGGCTCGGCGTCTCCGGCCCGCAGGTCTCCGAGGGCTGGTACGGCGTCAAGTTCGACAAGCCGCTGGCCCGCACCCGCGAGTACGTGGAGATCGTCCGCAGGGCGATGACCCGGGAGCGGCTGACGTACGAGGGCGAGCACTGGACGCTGCCGCTGCCCGGCGGCCCGGGCAAGCCGATCAAGCTGACCGTCCACCCGCAGCGCGAGCACATCCCGCTGTACATCGCCGCGATCGGCCCGAAGAACCTGGAGCAGACCGGCGAGATCGCCGACGGCGCGCTGCTCATCTTCCCCTCCGCCGAGCACCTGGAGGAGACCACGATCAAGCACCTGCGCGCGGGCCGGGAGAAGGCGGGCCTGACGCTCGACGGGTTCGACGTGAGCCCGACCCTGCCGATCGCCCTCGGCGACGACACGGACGTGGACCGGCTCGCCGACGTCTTCCGGCCGTACACCGCGCTGTACGTCGGCGGCATGGGCAGCGCCAAGCAGAACTTCTACAACCAGCTCGCCCAGCGCATGGGCTACGAGAAGGAGGCCGCCGAGATCCAGCGGAAGTACCTCTCCGGGGACAAGCAGGGAGCCGCCGCCGCGATCCCGCAGGACCTCATCGACCGGACCACGCTGCTGGGCTCCGTCGACCGGATCGCCGAGCGGATGCGGGCCTACGCCGCCGCCGGGGTGACCACCCTCAACCTGGCCCCGGCCGGCTTCAGTCTGGACGAGCGGCTCGCCTCGCTGCGGGCCGGCACCGAGGCCCTGGAGCGCGCCGGGCTCGCGTAGGGAGGTTCCCGCGGCCGTGGTGGGGGCTCGGGGGTCTTCCCCGCCACGGCCGGCACCGGGAACAACGCGCCCGGCCCCGCGCGGTTACGACCCCCGGCACCCCTTCTTCCGCCGCCCCGCGGTCCTCCGTTCGGCCGAGCCGGTCCGGGGCCGTGTTGCGGCTCCCGCGCGTGCGCACTTGACTCGTTCCCTGTGGGCCCCGCGGAGCTGCGAGAGGTGTCTGCCATGCTGTCGGCCAGGAGTCTGTTCCAGGAGATCCTCGACCACGACGAGTCCTTCCGCCTCTTCTGCTCCATCGCCGCCGGCGGGGAGGCCCAGGGCGGCTGGGAGAACGGGCGGATCGCCGCGCTGGTACCGCCGGACGAACGCGCCCTCGCGCCGAGGATCGCCCGGCACGGCGCCGACGAGGACAAGCACGGGCGCATCTTCCGCGCCCTGCTGCGCAAGCGCGGACTCGCACCCGTCCCGGTCCCGCCCGAGACCGACTACACGATGCTGCTGGAGCGGCGCGGCATCGGCCTCGCGCACGACCGGCTCCGCCGGGACGAGCCGCTCACCGTGCGGGACCTCGTCGTCTACCTCGCGCACAGCCGGGTCACCGAACAGCGTGCCGCCGACCAGATGGCGCTGCTCCGCGCCCGCTTCGGCGACGACCCCGGGATCGGCAAGGCCCTCCGCGTGATCGCCGACGACGAGGACAACCACCTCGCCTACACCCACGAGGAACTGCTCCGCCTCGCCGCGGCCGGGCACGGCCGGCTGATCCAGCGGACCCTGCGGACGTACGCGCTCGCCGAGATCCGCGTCCACCGGGACGTCAGCCTCGCCGTGACGGCCCGCATGGCGCGCATCCTCGGCTGGTCGAGGACCAGGTCCGCGGTGCTCGCGGCCGGCATCCACGCCGCGTACGCCTACGAACGCCTCGCCGGCTGGCACCGCATGGTCCGCCTCCGCATGCCCGAGCGCCGGGACGCCCTCGGTGGTCCGGCGGCGCCCGCACCCGCGCCCGAGCACGTCTGAACCGCGCTCACAGCCAGCCGCGTCCCTTGAACAGCCGGTACAGCAGCACCTCCAGCGCGGCCATCAGGGCGATGACCGCCGGGTACGACCACAGCCAGTGCAGTTC
The DNA here is from genome assembly GCF_000718775.1 of Streptomyces sp. NRRL S-31. Classification (GTDB taxonomy): domain Bacteria; phylum Actinomycetota; class Actinomycetes; order Streptomycetales; family Streptomycetaceae; genus Streptomyces. The sequence continues at coordinate 11,438 of NZ_JOCB01000083.1, read as the reverse complement.
GGGCATGTGGTCGAAGTTCATGCCGTAGATGCCCGCGATCATCGTCGGGACCGCCGCCATCGCCGCCCACGAGGAGATCTTCCGCATGTCGTCGTTCTGCCGGACGCTCATCTGCGCCAGGTGGGCCGAGAGGATGTCCGACACCAGCCGGTCCAGGGCCTCCACGGACTCGTTCACCCGCGCGAGGTGGTCGCCCACGTCCCGGAAGAAGGGCCGCGACTTCTCGTGCACGAACGGCACCGGGGTGCCGAGCCCGCCGCTGCCGGCCAGCCGGGTCAGCGGCACCGCCAGCGGTCCGGTGGCCCGCCGGAACTCCAGGACCTGCCGCTTGAAGGTGTAGATCCGGGACGCGGTGTTGCGGGAGGCGCCGACCTCCGGCCGGAACACCTCCGCCTCCAGCTCGTCCAGGTCCGTCTGGAGTTCCGTCGCCACCTCCAGGTAGTGGTCGACGATGGCGTCGGCGATCGCGTACAGGACGACGCCGGGGCCCTTGTCGAGCATCTCCGGCTCCTCCTCCAGCCGGTGCCGCACGGCCGCCAGCGGCGAGCCCTCGCCGTGCCGGACGGTCACCACGAAGCACTCGCCGATGAAGACCATCACCTCGCCGGCCGACACCGCGTCGCTCGCCGGCTCGTACACGACCGGTTTCAGCACCATGAACAGCGAGTCGTCGTACACCTCCAGCTTGGGCCGCTGGTGTGCCTTCAGAGCGTCCTCCACGGCCAGCGGGTGCAGTCCGAACTCCTGGCTGACCAGGTCGAACTCCCGCTCGGAGGGCTCGTGCAGGCCGATCCACACGAAGCCGCCGGCCGCCCGCGCCTCGGCGAGCGCGTCGGACAGGTCCACGGGGCCCTCGGTGCGGTGCCCGTGCCGGTATATGGCGCAGTCGACGATCACGGAGCGCATTCTCCCTTCGCCCGGTCATCGGCGCATCTCAAGGTGCGCCTACCCTTGCCGCATGCCCACGCTGATCCTCGTAAGGCACGGACGTTCCACCGCCAACACCTCGGGCGTGCTCGCCGGACGGTCGCCCGGCGTCGCGCTGGACGAGCGAGGCGCCGCGCAGGCCGCCGCGCTGCCCGCACGGCTCGCCGGACTGCCGCTCTCCGAGGTCGTCACCAGTCCGCTCGAGCGCTGCCAGGAGACGGTAGCCCCCCTGCTGGACGCCCGCCCCGGCCTGCGCTCCCACACCGAGGAGCGGATCGGGGAGTGCGATTACGGCGACTGGACCGGCCGCAAGCTCGCCGAGCTGAAGGACGAGCCGCTGATGGCGACCGTGCAGGCGCATCCCTCCTCCGCCGCCTTCCCGGGCGGCGAGTCCATGCGGGCCATGCAGACCCGCGCCGCCGAGGCCGTACGCGAGTGGAACGCGCGCGTGGAGCGCGAGCACGGCGCCGACGCGGTCTACCTGATGTGCTCCCACGGCGACATCATCAAGTCCCTCGTCGCCGACGCCCTCGGCCTCCACCTCGATCTCTTCCAGCGGATCTCCGTGGAGCCGTGCTCCGTCACCGCGATCCGCTACACCCCCCTCCGGCCGTTCCTCGTGCGCCTCGGCGACACCGGGGACTTCGCTTCACTCGTCCCGCGCGAGGAACCCGGCGAGGGCGACGCACCGGTCGGAGGCGGTGCGGGCGCACCGTGATCGTCGGCCGCAGTAGGGTGAAGCGACCGACCCCGTCGCTCCCGCGTACGGCCGGCACCGCCGAATCCCCCGAAACCACGACATCAATGGAGACAGGACGTGTCCCGTCAGGTGTTCCTCTACGACCAGCCGGACCGCTTCGTGGCCGGCACGGTCGGACTGCCCGGGCGCCGTACGTTCTTCCTCCAGGCCATCGCAGGCTCCCGGGTGACCAGCGTGGCCCTGGAGAAGACCCAGGTCGCCGCGCTCGCCGAGCGCATGGACGAACTGCTGGACGAGGTCGTACGGCGTAGCGGCGGCAGCGCGGCCGTCCCCGCCATGGCGCCCAACGAGATCGCCGACACCGCTCCGCTCGACACCCCCGTCGAGGAGGAGTTCCGCGTCGGCACCATGGCCCTGGCCTGGGACGGCGAGGACCAGCGCATGATCGTCGAGGCCCAGGCGCTGGTCGAGCTGGAGGCCGACACCGAGGAGGACCTCGCCGAGGCCGAGGAGCGTCTGCTCCAGGACGAGGAGAACGGACCCCCGATGCTGCGGGTCCGGCTGACCGGCGCGCAGGCCCGGGCCTTCGCCAAGCGCGCCCTCGACGTCGTCAACGCCGGGCGGCCACCGTGTCCGCTGTGCAGCCTCCCGCTCGATCCGGAAGGACACGTATGTCCGCGCCAGAACGGATACCGCCGCGGAGCGTGACGGCCGATCCGAACCCCGCCGAGCTGCTCGCGCGGGGTGAGCTGACCGTACGCGGCAGGATCCGCGAGGCGTCCAACGCGGCGCTGTTCTGCACGGTGGCCCTCGACGGCCGCGAGGCGTCCTGCGTCTACAAGCCGGTCGCCGGGGAGCGCCCCCTGTGGGACTTCCCCGACGGCACCCTGGCCGGCCGCGAGGTGGCCGCCTACGAGGTCTCCGAGGCCACCGGCTGGGGGCTCGTGCCGCCGACCGTGCTGCGCGACGGGCCGTACGGCGAGGGCATGTGCCAGCTCTGGATCGACGCGCACGCCGAGGCGGAGCTGCTCGCCCTGGTCGACGCCGAGGAGCCGGAGCCGGGCTGGAAGGCGATCGGGTTCGCCGAGGTCGGCGAGGGCCGCACCGCGCTGCTGGTGCACGCCGACGACCCGCGGCTGCGCCGACTCGCGGTGCTGGACGCGGTGCTCAACAACGCCGACCGCAAGGGCGGCCACCTGCTGCCCACCGCCGACGGCCGGCTCTACGGCATCGACCACGGCGTCACCTTCAACGTCGAGGACAAGCTGCGCACCCTGCTGTGGGGCTGGGCCGGGGAACCCCTCACCGAGGAGGCCCTGGGCGTCCTCAAGGGACTCCGGGACGCCCTGGACGGCCGGCTGGGCGAGCGGCTGGCCACACTGATCACACCGGCCGAGGCCGACGCCACACGCGCGCGGGTGGACGCGCTGCTCGCCTCGGGCGTCCACCCGGAGCCGGGCGGCGAGTGGCCGGCCATACCCTGGCCGCCCATATGAGCCTTGCCGGTATGAACCCGTCGGACTGAGCACATCCGGCGCCGACATTCAAGAACGCGGATCCGGTCATCCGGCTGATCCCGTTCGTATCCGCAGCTCGGCGCCGGTTAGGCTCATGTACATGCATGCCTGGCCCGCTTCCGAGGTCCCCGCCCTGCCTGGTCAGGGCCGCGACCTGAGGATCCACGACACCGCGACCGGCGGCCTGGTCACCCTCGACCCCGGTCCCGTCGCCCGTATCTACGTCTGCGGCATCACGCCGTACGACGCGACCCACATGGGTCACGCGGCGACCTACAACGCGTTCGACCTGGTTCAGCGCGTGTGGCTCGACACCAAGCGGCAGGTTCACTACGTCCAGAACGTCACCGACGTCGACGACCCGCTGCTGGAGCGGGCCGAGCGCGACGGCGTCGACTGGGTCGCCCTCGCCGAGCAGGAGACGGCCCTCTTCCGCGAGGACATGACCGCCCTGCGGATGCTTCCGCCGCGCCACTACATCGGCGCCGTCGAGGCGATACCCGGCATCGTCCCGCTGGTGGAGCGGCTGCGCGACCTCGGCGCGGCCTACGAGCTGGACGGCGACATCTACTTCTCCGTCGGATCGGACCCGAACTTCGGCAAGGTCTCGAACCTGGACGCCGCCGCCATGCGGCTGCTGTCCGCCGAACGCGGCGGCGACCCGGACCGCCCGGGCAAGAAGAACCCGGTCGACCCGATGCTGTGGATGACGGCCCGCGAGGGCGAGCCCAGCTGGGACGGCGGCTCGCTCGGCCGGGGCCGCCCCGGCTGGCACATCGAGTGCGTGGCCATCGCCCTGGACCACCTCGGCATGGGCTTCGACGTCCAGGGCGGCGGCTCCGACCTCGCCTTCCCGCACCACGAGATGGGCGCCTCGCACGCCCAGGTGCTCACCGGCGAGTTCCCCATGGCGAAGGCGTACGTGCACGCCGGCATGGTCGCCCTGCACGGCGAGAAGATGTCCAAGTCCAAGGGCAACCTCGTCTTCGTCTCGGCGCTGCGCCGCGACGGCGTCGACCCCGCCGCCATCCGCCTCTCCCTGCTGGCCCACCACTACCGGTCCGACTGGGAGTGGACCGACGAGGTGCTCGCGGAGGCCGTGGCCCGGCTCGGCCGCTGGCGCGCGGCCGTCTCCCGGCCCGACGGCCCGTCCGCCGACGCCCTGGTGGAGGAGGTCCGCGAGGCGCTGGCCCGGGACCTGGACACCCCGGCCGCGCTCGCCGCGGTCGACCGCTGGGCGGCCCGCCAGGAGCGCGAGGGCGGCTCGGACACGGCCGCCCCGGGCCTGGTCAGCAGGGCGGTGGACGCACTGCTGGGCGTGGCGCTGTAACCACCCCGGCCGGCCGCGGCGCCCGCGGCACGCCGGTCGCACGGCGAAGGGGCGGTTCCCACCCGGGAACCGCCCCTTCGCCGTGCCTCCTCAGTCCTCCGGGCCGTCCTCGTCGTCCTCCCGGGGGCCGCCACCGGAGGACGGCGGCCGCGGCTTCCCGCCCGGAGGGCTCACGTCCCGGCGCCGCAGGTACCGCTCGAACTCGCGGGCGATCGCCTCACCGGACGCCTCCGGCAGCTCGGCGGTGTCCCGGGCCTCCTCCAGCGTCTGGACGTACTCGGCGACCTCGCTGTCCTCCGCGGCCAGCTGGTCCACGCCCACCTGCCAGGCACGCGCGTCCTCGGGCAGCTCGCCCTGCGGGACACGCAGGTCCAGCAGGTCCTCCAGCCGGTTGAGCAGGGCCAGCGTGGCCTTCGGGTTGGGCGGCTGGGAGACGTAGTGCGGCACGGCCGCCCACAGCGACACCGCCGGGACGCCGGCGTGCGTGCACGCCTCCTGGAGGACGCCGACGATGCCGGTCGGCCCCTCGTACTTGGTCTCCTCCAGATCCATGCGGCGTGCCAGGTCCGGGTCGGACGTGACCCCGCTGACCGGTACCGGCCGCGTGTGCGGGGTGTCACCGAGCAGGGCGCCCAGGATGACCACCAGCTCCACGCCCAGCTCGTGCGCGAAGCCGAGCAGCTCGTTGCAGAACGAACGCCAGCGCATGGACGGCTCGATCCCGCGGACCAGCACCAGGTCGCGCGGCTTGTCGCCGCCGACCCGGACCACCGACAGCCGGGTGGTCGGCCAGGTGATCTTGCGCACCCCGCCGTCCATGAACACCGTGGGGCGGTTCACCTGGAAGTCGTAGTAGTCCTCGGCGTCCAGCGCCGCGAACACCTCGCCCTTCCACTCGCGTTCCAGATGCGCGACCGCCGTGGAGGCGGCGTCGCCGGCATCGTTCCAGCCCTCGAACGCGGCCACCATGACTGGGTCGATCAGCTCGGGAACCCCCTCCAGCTCGATCACCCAGTGCCTCCTTCCGACGTGCCCTCGCTTGACTCACCAACCTTACGGCGTCCGGCGGGGGCGCCCGCAGCCCCCTTGCGTGGGGGAGTGAACGGATCACTGCCCCGTTCACCGACGGGGAACACCACTCGCCGCCGCGGGAGCCGCCGCGCTCCGCGGGCCCCGCCCGGGCGGACGGTGCCGGGGCACGCGGAAGGGGGCGGCTCCACCGGTGTGGAGCCGCCCCTTTTCGTATCCCGGCCCCTCGTGCGGGAGGAGTCGGCCCTCATCCGTTCCGGCCCCGGTCAGGGGGAGGGGCCGGCCGGGACCTACTTCTTGTCGAGCAGGTCCTGGACCTTGGTGCGGACCTCGTCCGTGGCCAGGCCCCGGATGGTCAGCGTGGTGCGGCGGCGCAGCACGTCGTCCGGCGTCTCGGCCCACTCGTGGTCGCGGGCCCAGACCACCTGCGCCCAGATCTCCGGGGCGTCCGGGTGGACGCGCTCGCCCAGCTCCGGGTGCTCGTTCGCCAGCCGGGCGATGTCGAACGCCAGGGAGCCGTAGTGCGTCGCCAGGTGCCTGGCGGTGTCGGCCGCCATGCGCGGGCCGGGCGCCGGGTTGTCCACCAGGAGCCGGTGGGCGACCGCGCGCGGGTTGGCGACGCCGGGCAGCGGCAGCTTCTTCGGCAGCGAGGAGATGGGCTCGAAGTCGTCGCCGAGCGGGTGACCCGGCAGCGCCTCCAGCTTCTTCATGACCGTCCGGCCGATGTGGCGGAACGTCGTCCACTTGCCGCCGGCGACGGACAGCATGCCCGCCTTGCCCTCGGTCACCACGGTCTCGCGCTTGGCCTTGGCGGTGTCGCCGGGACCGCCCGGCAGCACCCGCAGACCGGCGAACGCGTAGGTGATGAGGTCGCGCTGGAGCTGCTGGTCCCGGACGGAGAACGCGGCCTCGTCCAGGATCTGGGCTATGTCCTTCTCGTTGACGGACACGTCCGCCGGGTCGCCCTCGTACTCCTCGTCGGTGGTGCCGAGGAGCAGCATGTCCTCCCAGGGGAGGGCGAAGGTGATGCGGTACTTGTCGATGGGGGTCGCGAGCGCGGCCTTCCAGGGGGAGGTGCGCTTGAGGACCAGGTGCGCGCCCTTGGACAGGCGGATGGACGGCGCCGCATTCGGGTCCTCCATCTTCCGCAGGTGGTCGACCCAGGGGCCGGTCGCGTTCAGCACCAGGCGGGCGTCGACGCCGAACTCCTCGCCGGACAGCCGGTCCTTGAGTTCGGCGCCGGTGACCCGGCCCTGGGTGAAGCGCAGCCCGGTGACCTCGGCGTGGTTGAGGACGACCGCGCCCGCCTCGACGGCCGCGCGGACCGTCATCAGCGCCATGCGCGCGTCGTTCATCTGGTCGTCGCCGTACACGGCCACGGCCTTCAGGTTCTCGGTGCGCAGCTCGGGCACGTCCTGCGCCGCCCGGGACGGCGAGAGCAGGTGGCCGACGCCGTCGCCGAACGCGGAGAGCGCGGAGTAGGCGAAGACGCCCGCGCCGAGCTTCGCCGCGCCGTGCGGGCCGCCCTTGTACACGGGGAGGTAGAAGGTGAGCGGGTTCGCCAGGTGGGGGGCCACCTGGCGGGAGACCGCACGGCGTTCGAAGTGGTTCTCCGCCACCAGCTTCACCGCGCCGGTCTGGAGGTAGCGCAGACCGCCGTGAAGCAGCTTGGAGGAGGCGGAGGAGGTGGCGCCGGCGAAGTCGCCGGCGTCGACCAGGGCCACCCTGAGCCCGGACTGCGCGGCGTGCCAGGCGGTGGAGATGCCCAGGATGCCGCCGCCGATCACAAGAAGGTCGTACGACGCCTTGGCGAGCTGCTCCCTGGTCTCGGCGCGGCTCGGGTTGGAGCCGGAGGCCGGGTGCGTCCCCAGGGCAGGCACGGAACTCAAGGTGGACTGACTGGTCATGTCGGGTACTTACTCCTCGTCAGAGCTGAACTGAGCCGGGAGAACCGCTCAGTTCTCGTCTTCGAGCCAGCCCATCGACCGGTCGACGGCCTTGAGCCAGTTCTTGTACTCACGGTCGCGGGTCTCCGCGTCCATGCGGGGGGTCCACTCGGCGGCCCGGCGCCAGTTGGCGCGCAGGTCGTCGGTGCTGGACCAGAAGCCGACGGCGAGGCCGGCGGCGTAGGCGGCGCCGAGGCAGGTGGTCTCGGCGACCATCGGGCGCACCACGGGTGCGTCCAGGACGTCGGACAGGGTCTGCATCAGCAGGTTGTTGGCGGTCATGCCGCCGTCGACCTTGAGGGTCACCAGCTCGTCGCCGGAGTCCTTCACCATGGCGTCGGCGATCTCCCGCGTCTGCCAGGCGGTGGCCTCGAGGACGGCGCGCGCGAGGTGCGCCTTGGTGACGTACCGGGTCAGGCCGGCGATCACACCACGGGCGTCGGAGCGCCAGTGCGGGGCGAACAGACCGGAGAAGGCCGGTACGAAGTACGCGCCGCCGTTGTCCTCCACCGAGAGCGCCAGCGTCTCGATCTCGGCGGCGGTCGAGATCAGGCCCATCTGGTCGCGCATCCACTGCACCAGCGAGCCGGTGACGGCGATCGAGCCCTCCAGGGCGTACACGGTCGGCTGGTCGCCGATCTTGTAGCCGACGGTGGTGAGCAGACCGGCGTAGGAGTTGATGATCTTGGAGCCGGTGTTCATCACCATGAAGGTGCCGGTGCCGTAGGTCGACTTGGTCTCGCCCTCGGAGAAGCAGGTCTGGCCGAACAGGGCCGCCTGCTGGTCGCCGAGCGCGGAGGCCACCGGGATGCCGCCGATCAGGTCGCCGAGCTTGCCGCCGGTGACCTCGCCGTAGACCTCGGCGGAGGAGCGGATCTCGGGGAGGATCTGGAGCGGCACGCCGATCGACTCGGCGATTCTCTCGTCCCACCGCATCGTGTGCAGGTTCATCAGCAGGGTGCGGGAGGCGTTGGTGACGTCGGTGACGTGCTTGCCGCCGTTGACACCACCGGTCAGGTTCCAGATGACCCAGGTGTCCATGGTGCCGAAGAGGATGTCGCCGGCCTCGGCGCGCTCCTGGAGACCGTCGACGTTGTCGAGCAGCCAGCGGGCCTTGGGCCCGGCGAAGTACGACGCGAGCGGCAGACCGGTCTCGCGGCGGAACCGGTCCTGGCCGACGTTGCGGCCCAGCTCCCGGCAGAGGGCGTCGGTGCGGGTGTCCTGCCAGACGATGGCGTTGTAGACGGGCTCACCGGTGTTCTTGTCCCACAGCACGGTGGTCTCGCGCTGGTTGGTGATGCCGATGGCCTTGATGTCGTCCCGGGTGATGCCGGCCTTCTCGATGGCTCCGGCGACGACTTCCTGGACGTTGGTCCAGATCTCGTTGGCGTTGTGCTCGACCCAGCCCGGCTTGGGGAAGATCTGCTCGTGCTCCTTCTGGTCGACGGAGACGATCCGGCCGTCCCGGTCGAACACGATGCAGCGGGAGGAGGTGGTGCCCTGGTCGATCGCGGCGATGAAGGGACCTGCGGTGTGGGCGTCGGTCACTGTGTGCTCCTGAAAGTCCGTGGTGGTGGGGCTGTACGTACGGCGCGTGCTCGAAGACTCGGTGTTCCCGCGTGCTTCCTAAGCGAAGGCGACGTTGTAGATGCCTGCGGCGATGGCGCCGCCGACCAGCGGACCGACCACCGGGATCCAGGCGTAGCTCCAGTCGGAACCGCCCTTGTTGGGCAGCGGGAGCAGGGCGTGGACGATGCGCGGGCCCAGGTCACGGGCCGGGTTGATGGCGTAGCCCGTCGGGCCGCCGAGCGAGAGGCCGATCGCCACCACCACGAGTGCGGTGATCAGACCGCCGAGGACGCCGAGGCCGTTGCCCTTGTCGTTCAGGCCCTGGGTGAGGACCGCGAGGATCAGCACGATCGTGCCGATGATCTCCGTGGCGAGGTTCTGCACCACGTTCCGGATCTCCGGACCGGTGGAGAAGACGCCGAGGACCGGGCCGGCGCCCTGCTCCTGGGCCTCGACCGCCTTGGCCGAGGTGGCCTGCGCGCCCGGACCGCCGACGATCTCCTTGTCGGTGAGGTGGGCGTGGAACTGGCCGTAGTAGGCGACCCACACCAGGGTCGCGCCGATCAGCGCGCCGAGCAGCTGGCCGGCGAAGTAGGTCGGAACGTTGCTCCACTCGCCGTCCTTGATGGCCAGGGCGAGGGTGACGGCCGGGTTGAGGTGCGCGCCGGACAGCGGTCCGGAGATGTACACGGCCGTCATGACGGCGAAGCCCCACCCGAAGGCGATGGCGAGCCAACCGGCGTTACGGGCCTTGGAGGCCTTCAGCGTCACGGCGGCGCAGACGCCGCCGCCGAGCAGGATGAGTACGGCGGTACCGATGGTCTCGCCGATGAAGATGTCGGAGCTGGACACCCGCGACTCCTTTGTCCTTCGTCCAGTGGGTAGCCGAACCCCGGGTCCCTCCGGTGGTTCTGGCGCCCTCGGGGATGAGAGCGATGCCGGCCTCTGGCGTTGTCACACTCTAGCGCGTATTGCCGGTAGGTGTTCGACAATGCCGACCGATGGACGGGAGTCTTGCTTCGGCGTTACGCGTGAGTCAAGGGTTCTGTTATCGAAAACAGGATCGTTATTGATCGCTGCGGGTTATCGGCCTTCGTGGGTGGACGTGCGATCCGGCCCGGTATGTCCACTTCAGGGTAGATCGACAGCCGGAACGCCGCCTGGCGTCCCGGTCGTTCCGTGCCCGTGCCTGTGCCTGTGCCTGTGTGTCTGTGCCGGCCGCCGCCGCTCAGAACCGCCCGGCGCCCAGGTCGCGGGAGACCGCGCGGGCGCAGTCCCGCACCGCCGCGATCAGCTCCGGGCGCAGCTCGCCGTCCCGGCACAGCCGCTCCACGGCGCCGGTGACGCCGACCGCGCCCACGGGCATGCGGCGCCGGTCGTGGATGGGGGCGGCGATCGACGCCACGCCCTCCCAGGTCTCCTCCACGTCGGCCGCGTAGCCGCGCGCGCGCGTGAGGTCGAGGAGGTGCTCGAAGTCGGCGGCGTCGCACACGGTGCGGTCCGTGAAGGGCTTCCGGTCGGCCTCCAGCGCCTCGCTGTGCGCCACCGGGTCGTACGCCGAGAGCACCTTGCCGAGCGCGGTGGAGTGCAGCGGCTGCATCGCCCCGATCTCCAGCACCTGACGGCTGTCGTCGGGCCGGAAGACGTGGTGCACGATCAGCACGCCCTGCTGGTGCAGCACGCCCAGGTGCACGCTCTCCCCGCTGGACCGGGCCAGGTCGTCGGCCCAGACCAGGGCCCGCGCGCGCAGTTCGTGCACGTCGAGGTAGGTGGTGCCGAGGCGCAGCAGCTCCGCGCCCAGCTGGTAGCGCCCGGAGGCGTCGTCCTGCTCCACGAACCCCTCCTGCTGGAGGGTGCGCAGGATGCCGTGGGCGGTGCCCTTGGCGAGGCCCAGTGACGAGGCGATGTCCGAGAGGCCGAGCCGCCGCTCGCCGCCCGCGAGCAGCCGCAGCATCGCCGCCGCCCGTTCGAGCGACTGGATGTTCCGTGCCATCGCCGTCCTGCCTCCGTCCCTCGACTGCCCACGGCTCAATCACCGTTCGGCAATGTCGAACACTACCGGTCCATGTCGACCTCCCGCTAATGGTCGGACGACACCTGTTACTTCCCGCGTGGCCCGAGCGTCGCGGTTGAGCCACCCGCGTCCGTCTTGTGGACGCCGGTGCCCATCCAAGCCGACTCCCGGTTACCCTGACGCCGTGCGGCAAGCCCCGCCCCGTCGGGGAAGCCGCATAGCCGACAGCCGTCGCAGCCCAGGGAGCCCTTACATGGCCTCGTCGCCAACGTCCCCTTCCGCCGACAGCCGGGCCCGTGTGTCCGCGCTCCGAGAGGCGCTCGCCACGCGTGTGGTGGTCGCCGATGGAGCGATGGGCACGATGCTCCAGGCCCAGGAGCCGACTCTGGAGGATTTCCAGAACCTC
>NZ_JOCB01000082.1 GCF_000718775.1 Streptomyces sp. NRRL S-31 | reverse complement strand
ATCAGGACGACCGGGCGGCCGGTGCCGTGGTCCTCGTAGTACAGCTCGATGTCGGTGCTGTTCTCCTGGCCGACGGTGATGAACGGCATGGTGTTCCCTCCCGGAACGAGGCGGTGCGCCCGGGCGGGGGCCGACGTCAGGCGTCGCCCCTGCCCGGGGCGTTCGGCGCGTTCGATCCGCGCCGACGGGCACCACTCTCACCGCCGATGACCGTCGGGGGTATCCGTCTAACGACTTATGTGGCTGGAAATACGTGACTCATTCGAGCCGGACGGTCCGTGCGCCCGGCGCCCGGGCAGGGGGACCGGCGCGGTCCGGCCCGGTCCGGCCCGGGAGGTCAGCGCCCGGTGAAGTGCACCAGCACCCTGCCGGTGTTGCCGTCGCCGACCTCCACCCGGTCGTACAGCCGCCTGATGTGCTTCTGGCCCAGGAACGCCAGGACGCGCTGCCTCAGTTGGCCGGTGCCCTTGCCGGGAATGATCTCGGCCACCGGCTCGCCCGACCGGTGCGCCTTGAAGATGAACTGACGCAGGGCGAGTTCGATGTCCCGGTTGTTCCGGAAGATGGGATGCAGGTCCAAGCTGAGCATGTGAGTGGCCGTCCGGTGTGCTGCGCGGAAAGGTGATCGCCTACGGTCCCCTTCGTATCGCAGACGGTTCCGCCGGGGCAACATGCGGGCCGTCTCGCCACCTTACACACATGTGCGATGGGCTCCATGCACATATGCGCGACGGCTCCCGCCGGGTGTGCGGTGGGTCCCTGCACACCTGCGGGCCTCCCGTCCGTTCCGGGTGGCTGTTGACAGAGGCTGACGCCCTGTCCGATTATCGCCGGTGTCCCGGGCACCCGGTGTCACACCCCGCACCCCGACGGGCGGTGGCGGACCCACCGCACATACCGACGAGTCGGGGCGGACCCAGGACGACGGCGTACGGTCCCCGTCACCGCGGAAGCGGCGGCGACGACACCGTGCCGCCGTCACACCGCCGAGGGTGCCCACTCCCGCCCGGCACCGTGCGGAACCCCGACCCCGGGCCTCACCGTGCATCGCGGTTCCGGGACCACCCAGTCACTCCTCCATCCTCCAGACGGTCACTCAGACGGGAAGGCCAGGCAACGCCGGTGCTCCATCCCCCCCACGCGCCCGTCACCGGCGCACCACCGAACGCGCCGGGCGCACACGCCCCGGCGGAGTGTGTCCGCCCGGCCTCCTTCGCGCAGCAACGCCTCTGGTTCCTGTCCCAGTTGCCCGGCGCGAACGCGGCGTACAACGAGCCCCTGGCGTTCGAGCTGCGCGGTCCGCTCGACCCGGCCGTCCTCGGTGGGTGCCTCGACGCACTGACCGTGCGGCACGAGACGCTGCGGACCCGGCTGGTCGAACGGGGCGGCCGGGTGCTCCAGTGTGTCGACCCGCCCGGCGCCGGATTCGCCCTGGCCGTCGATGACCTGACCGGGTGCCCCGACCCCGGCGCGTGCCTCGCGGGACTGCGGGAGGAGGAGGCGGCCACCGCCTTCGACCTTGCCGCCGGACCGCTCGGGCGCGGCCGGCTGATCACCCTGGGGCCTGACCGGCACGTCCTGCTGCTGACCTTCCACCACGCGGTCTTCGACGGGCAGTCGATGAACGTGCTGCTGCGCGAACTGGGGCTGCTCTACCGCCGGTCGCTCTCGCCGGGCGGCGGTGATCCGCTGCCGCCCCTCGCCGCCCAGTACGCCGACCTCGCCGAGGCCCAGCTGGCGGCTGTCGGCGACGGCGGCCTGGCCGGCCAGGAGGCCTACTGGCGGGAGGCGCTCGAGGGCGTTCCGCCCGTGCTGGACCTCCCGTCGGACCGCCCGAGACCGCCGGAACAGCGCCACGACGGCGGCCGGGTGGAGTTCGGCGTCGACGCGGCGACGACGACGGCGCTGCGCAGCCTCGCCCGCGCGCACGGCGCGACCCTCTTCGTGGCCGTACTCACCGGCTGGGCGATCCTGCTCTCCCGGCTGTCCGGACGCACGGACATCGTTGTCGGCACTCCGGTCGCCAACCGGCGCGGCCCCCTCGCCGCCGGGCAGATCGGCTTCCTCGTCAACTCCCTCGCCCTGCGCGTCGACCTGTCCGGATCGCCCACGGCGGCCGAGGCCCTCGCGCGGGTCAGGGCCGTCGTGCGCCAGGCACTCAGGCACCAGGACCTCCCCTTCGAGAAGGTGGTGGAGCTGGTCAATCCACCCAGGAGCGCGGCGCACACCCCCTTGTTCCAGACGATGCTGGCCTGGCAGCCCGACCGGAACGGCCTCCTCGACCTGCCCGGCGTCCAGGCGGAGCCGCTGCCGCTGACGCACGCTCCCGCCCGTTTCGACCTGTCCCTCGTCGCCGTCGAGTCGGGAGACCGGGTCACGGGGCACCTGGACTTCGCCACGTCCCTGTACGACCGGTCCACGGCCGTGCGCTGGAGCGGCCACCTCCAGCACCTGCTGCGCGACCTGGCGCTCCATCCCGAGCGGGAGATCACCGCACTGGAGCTGATGAGCGCGGACGAACGCCTGCGCCTGCTCACGGACTGGGACGCGACGGACCGGCCCGCACGGCCGGATGCCCTGCCCGGCCCGGCGGCGGACCTCCGGGCCGGTGAGGCGGGGGCCGCGCTGCCCGGTCCGGTGTCGGACGCCGTCGCCGGCGCGGCGGCGGGTGCCCTGCCGGGCGGGAGCGGGGCGCACGCGGACGCCGCGCCCTCGCCGCAGACGTTCCTCGCCGCGAGCGGTCTCGTCGAACTCTTCGAGGCGCAGGTGCGGCGACGACCCCGCCAGACGGCGGTCGTCTGCCGGGACGGCACCCTGGACTACGCCACGCTCGACCGCCGCGCCAACCGGCTCGCCCACGCCCTGACCGCCCGGGCCGTGGGTCCGGGCGACGTGGTCGGGCTGCACGTGACCCGCTCGTGCGCTCTGGCCGTCGGCATCCTCGGCATCCTCAAGGCCGGCGCCGCCTACCTGCCCCTCGATCCCGCACAGCCGAGCGTCCGGCTCGCCGGCATGGTCGAGGACGCGTCCTGCCCGGTGGTGCTCAGCGACGCGGACGAGGAGCGGCGTCCCGGGCCGTGGCTGAGCCTGACCGCCGTGGAGGCGGAGGGACGCACGGACGCGCGTCCGCCGCACGGCGTCGGGCGCACGCCGGACCAGCTGGCCTACGTGATCTTCACCTCCGGGTCCACCGGGCGGCCCAAGGGCGTCGCGGTGGAGCACCGCAGTGTCCTCAACCTCTTCGCCAACTGGCAGGCCCGCATGGGTTCCCGCCCCGGTGACGTCGGCTCGGCGTGGTCGAGCATCGGCTTCGACGCCTCCGTGCACGAGCTGCTGCTGCCGCTCACCACCGGCGGCGCGCTGCACATCGTTCCCGAGGACCTGCGGGGCGATCCGGAGGCGCTGATGGGCTGGATGCGCGAGCACGCCGTCGTGCAGGCCTTCCTGCCGCCGGCCTACGTCAAGTGGATCGACGAGGACCCCGCCCGCCGGACGAGCGGGCTGTCGCTCAGAACGCTGCTCACCGGCGTGGAGTCGCTGACCGAAGCCGCGCTGCACCGCCTCACCCGGCACCTGCCCGGCCTCGCCGTCTGCTTCGGTTACGGGCCGACCGAGGCGACGCTGTACAGCACCGCCTACCACCGTCCCCGCCCCCTGGAGCGGCCGTGCCCCATCGGGCGGCCACTGGACGGGACCCGGATGTACCTCCTGGACTCGCGTATGCGGCCGGTCCCGCCCGGTGTGGTCGGCGAGGTCTACCTGGGCGGGGCCTGTCTCGCCCGGGGCTACCTCAACCGCCCGGACCTGACCGGGGAGCGATTCCTGCCCGACCCCTTCCGGCCGGGGGAGCGCGTCTACCGCACCGGCGACCTGGCCCGGCGCCTGCCGGACGGCCAGGCCCACTACGTCGGCCGCGCCGACGACCAGGTCAAGCTGCGCGGGTTCCGGATAGAGCCGGCGGAGGTGGAAGCCGCGCTGAGCGGGCTGCCCGGCGTCCGGGAAGCCGTGGTCGTGGTGGACCGGGACGGGACCGGGGAGCCCCGGCTGGTCGCCGGGACAGCGCGGGGCGACGCGGTGGCGCGTTCCGCCCAGGAGTGGCGCGCCGCCCTGGCGCGACGGCTGCCCGACCACATGATCCCGGCGGTCTTCGTAGATCTGCCCGCCCTTCCCCTCAACCGCAGCGGCAAGGTCGACCGCCCGGCACTGCTGGAGATCGCCCGCACGCGGTCCTCGCACCAGGTCAACACGGCCAGTCCGCGGGACGGGGTCGAACACACCCTGTACCGGATCTGGCGGGAGATCCTGGTGGAGCCCGACATCGGCATCGGCGACAACTTCTTCGACGTCGGCGGCACGTCCCTGTCGGCCATCAAGATGGCCCACGCCGTCGGCCGGGCCTTCGGCAGGTCCCTGCCCGTGTCCGAGATCATGCTCCGGCCGACGATCGAGGCCCTCGGCGCGCTGCTGCGTGAGGGCGGTGTGCGCGGCGGCCCGGGCAGCGTCGTGGAGTTCCGCGCCGGGACCGCCGCACGCGTGGTCTGCGTGCACCCGGCCGGGGGCACGGCCTTCTGCTACCTGCCGCTGGCGAAGCACCTGCCCGAAGCGGTCGGCCTGCACGGCATCCAGTCCCCCGGCATCGATCCCGGTGAGGAACCGCTGCCCACCGTCGAGGCCATGGCCCGGACGTACCTGAGGCTCCTCGAACCCCTGGGCCCCGGCCCCCTGGTGCTGACCGGTCTGTCCTACGGCGGTCTCGTGGCCCACGAGATGGGCCGGCTGCTCGCCCTCGCGGGCCGCACCGACATCAGTGTCGTCCTGCTGGACACCCAGGCCACCGACGACCCCGCCGCACGCGCCGCCATCACCGAGGTGGACATGGCGGAGTTCCGTGACAAGCTCGTGAGGTTCAACGGGATGTATCCCGGCATCGAAGACAGCCAGGTGGAGCGGTACTTCCGCGTCTACAACCACAACCGCATGACGGCCCGCGACCACGTCCCGGGCCGTTCCCCGGCACGCCTGGTGCTCGCGCAGGCCGTACCCGGCGGTGCCGACACCGCCGAGCACGCGCGGGTCCGCGCCTTCTGGCGGGAGCGCTGCACCGGCGACTTCCGCGTGGAGCGGGTGGACTGCGACCACTGGGACATGCTGGAGGGTCCCCAGCTCCCCCGGGTCGCCGCGGTGATCGCCGCCGAGATCGCCCACCGCGGCGGCCCGGTGGCCGCCGCGGTGGCGCCCGCCGGCCCCCTGCCGTCCAGGAGGGCGTGATGGACGACGGCTTCTCCGCCGGTGCGGCGGCCGACGTGGCGGACGCGGGGCACTCCGCGGCGGGGGACGCGCGTCCCGGGCACGCCGCCGACGCCGCGGCCCCCTGCGACCCGACGCCCTCCCCGCTCGCCGACGCGGTACTCGCCCGGGCCAGGCGCGACCCCGCCGCACCCGCGGTCGTCGACGGCGCCGCCGTGTTCGACTACGCCCGGCTGGACCGGGCCAGCGCGCGGGTCGCCGCCCGGCTGCGCACCAGCGGGGTGCGGCCGGGGCAGGCCGTCGCCGTCTGCCTGCCCCGGTCATGGCGGCTGGTCTGCGTCATGCTGGGCATCCGCCGGGCCGGCGCCACCGTCGTACCGCTGGACCGCCTGAGCCCTCGGGAGCGCAGGCGTCACATCCTCGAGGACTCGGCCGCCGTCGCCGTCGTCCACGACGGTGACGACCCGCTCGACCTGCCGGGACACCTCACCGCGCTGGACGCGAGCCTGCTGGTGGCCGACGAGGACGGGTCCGGCCCGGAGCCGGCCGCCGCGGTGCCTGCCGACGCGAGGGGGACTGCCGGGGCGTCGGCGACGAGCGGGGCACCGGCCGGCCGGACGGAAGCCGGCAGGGCTTCCGGCGGAGACGGGGCCGGGCCGAGCGGGCCCGCCGCCCGGGAGCCGCACCGCCCGCGGGACGTGTCCCGGGCCGGCGCGGACACCGCCGCGTTCCTCTTCTACACCTCCGGCACCACCGGTCGCCCCAAGGGCGTGGAGGTCACCGACGAGGGCGTGCTGCGGCTGGCCCGGCCCGGCGGGCTGACCCCGCGGCCCGGTGACCGCTACGCCTGCCTGTCCAACCCCGCCTTCGACGCGCTGTCCTTCGAGGTGTGGACACCGCTGCTGACCGGCGGCACGTGCGTGGTGCTCGGCGACCGCGAGGTGCGGAGCGCGCACGCGCTGGCCGCCGCCCTGCGCGACCGTGCCGTCGACACGCTGTTCATCACCGTGTCGCTGTTCAACGCCCTCGTCGACGAGGTGCCCGACTGCTTCGCCGGCGCCCGGCACGTCCTGATCGGCGGGGAGCAGCTCAGCGCACGGGTCGTACGGCGCTGGTACGAGGACAACCCCGGCACCGGCACCGTCCTGCACAACGCCTACGGCCCGACCGAGGCCACCACCTTCGCCCTGACGTACGCCATACCCAGGGACTTCGAGGGCGATGCCGTGCCCATCGGCGCTCCGCTGCCCGGCACCCGCTGCCTGCTGCGCACCGAGGACGGAGGCGTCGCCGAGCCGGGTGAGGTGGCCGAGCTGCTGCTGTCGGGGCCCGCGCTCGCCCTCGGCTACCGCAACCTGCCCGCGGAGACGGCCGAGCGCTTCGTCACCCTGCCCGAGGACGGCGGGGAGGAGCGCTGGTACCGGACCGGTGACCTGGTGCGCCGGGACGCCGACGGCCGCGTGACCTACGTCGGGCGCGCCGACCGGCAGGTGAAGGTGCGCGGTTTCCGCATCGAGCCGGGCGAGGTCGAGCGGCTGATCCTGGCACACCCCCGGGTGCGCCGGGCCCGCGTGTGCACCCGCCGCGAGGACGCGGACCGCCATGAACTGCTCGCCTTCGTCGTCCTGGACGGCGACCTCTCCTTCGAGGAGTACGACCGCCACCTCTCCGCCGTCCTGCCGCCCTACATGCGGCCGCACCGCACCCATCTCGTCGACGACCTCCCCCGCACCGCCAACGGCAAGGTGGACGACGCCGCCCTGCTGGGCGCCGCCCGCACCCCCTGGCGCGGCGAGCGCCGTACCGGCCCGCCCGTCACCGCCGCCCAGCGGGCCCTGCTCGCGGTGGCGGAGGAGGTGCTCGGGGTCACCGGGCTGCGTCCGGACGACCGGTGGATACCGAGCGGCGGGGACTCGCTCAAGGCCCTGCGCCTGCGCCACGAGGTGCTGCGCCGCTTCGGGGCCGACCTGTCGTCCGCCCTGGTGCTGCGAGCCGACTTCGCGCGGCTGGCCGAAGCCGTGCATGCGGCGGACGCCGCCGGCGGTGACCACCCGCCCCTGCCGGCCGCCCCACCGGAGCCGGACGCACCGGCCACCAGCGAGCAGGAGCGGCTGTGGCTGCTGCACGAACGCGACCGTGAGGACCGCTCCTACGACGTACCGCTGGTGTTCCGGGTGCGCGGGACGGTGGACCCGGCCGCGCTGCGCCGCGCGCTGCGCGGGCTGGTGGAGCGCCACCCGGCGCTGCGCACCCGGCTGGTGCCCACGCCCGGTGGCC
Source organism: Streptomyces sp. NRRL S-31 (assembly GCF_000718775.1). Classification (GTDB taxonomy): domain Bacteria; phylum Actinomycetota; class Actinomycetes; order Streptomycetales; family Streptomycetaceae; genus Streptomyces. The sequence continues at coordinate 34,894 of NZ_JOCB01000082.1, read as the reverse complement.
TGCGGCAGCGGGTGGACGAGCCCTACGACCCCTGGCAGCCGTGCCGGGCCGTCGACGGCGAGCCCTGGCAGGCCACGGCGGATCGCTTCTTCGCTCATCGTCTCCTCCTGCGCGAGTCCCGCATGCTGCGGGCCGCGTGGGTGCCGACCCGGGCGGCGGACGCCGGGGAACCCGGCGGCGGACTCCTGCTGCTGCACCTGCACCACGCCGCGGTGGACGGCTGGTCGGTGAACCTGCTCCTGCGCGACCTCACCGACGGCTACGCGGCTGCGCTCGCCGCCGGCGCGCCGCCCGGCCCGTGCGACCCGGCCGTCACCCCCCTCGACTTCGCCCGATGGCAGCGGGAGTGGCGTGCGAGCCCCGCCTACCTCGGACACCGCTCGCGGCTGCGCGAGCACTACGAGAGCGGCGGCGAGCCCTCACCCTCCCTTCCGGCGTCCGGGACGCCCGTGCCCCGCGGGGCCGGGCTGCTGCGGACCTCCGTGGACGTGGTCGGACGCGGTGCGCTGGACCGGCTCGCCGCCGAACGGGGCCGGACGCGGTTCCACCTGCTGCTGTCGGCGTTCGCGTGCAGCCTGTACGGCGTGACCGGCCAGACCCGGCCGCTCGTCGCCGCCCCCGTGGCGAACCGGCCCCGGCCCGAGTTCGCCGAGACGGTCGGGATGTTCGCCAACACGGTGCTGCTGCCCCTGGGACTGGACCCGGACCGGCCGGTGGGCGAGCACCTGGACCGGCACACCGCCGAGGCCGGCTCCGTACTGGAGGGGCAGGAGATCGCTCTCGCCGACGTCCTGGCCGACCACTCCTTCCGCGCGGAAGGACCGCTGTTCGACTTCATGTTCGTCCTGGAGAACACCGACTTCTCCGCCCTCGGCCTGCCCGGATGCGAGGTGCGTCCGCTCTGGCCGCGTCCGCTCGGCGCCAAGTGCGCGCTCACCCTGTCGGTCGTCGAGCACGAAGCGGGCTTCGACTGCCTCTGGGAGTACCGGGACGACTTCGGCGCCGACCGGGTGCGGGCCGCGGCCCGCCTCTTCCGCCGGTTCCTCGACCTGCTGACCGCCGGCGCGGACGCCACCTTGCGCGAACTGGTCCTGCCCTACCGCCGCGGGCTGCCCGAGCCCGGGCGGGGGCGGGCGAGCGCACCGGACTTCCCCACCGTCGCCGAGGGCTTCGCGCGGCAGGTCCGGCGTACCCCCGCGGCACCGGCGGTGGCCGACGGACGGACCGTGCTGACCTACGCCCGGCTCGACGCCTGGGCCGAGGCCACCGCGGCCGCACTGCGTCACCGGGTCCCCGACGACCCGGCGGCCCCGGCGGCCCTGGCCCTCTACCTGGAGCCGTCGGCCGAGCACATCGTGGCCCTGCTGGCCGCGGCCCGCCTCAACCTCACCGTCGTCCCCCTGGACCCCGCCTATCCGCCGGCGCTGCTCGCCCACGTGCTGCGGCAGGCCGACCCCGTGTGCGTGCTGACGACCCCCGAGAGCGCCGCCGCGCTCGATGCCGTCGCACCCCCGGGACTCCCCCGCCACCTGCTGCGCTGTGCCGGCGAGCCGCCCCGGCGGCCGTCGTCCCGGCCCGCACCGCCGCACCGGGCGCTGCGGCCGCTGTACACCCTGTTCACCTCCGGCTCCACCGGCGTCCCCAAGGGGGTGCAGGTACCCGACGAGACCCTGTGCAACCTGCTGACCTGGCAGCGTGCGGAGGGCGGCCTGGCCGCCCCCGCCGTCACCCAGCAGTTCTCCATGCTGTCCTTCGACGTCTCCTTCCAGGAGATCTTCGGCACGCTGTGCTCCGGCGGACTGCTGCGCCTGGTCGACCCCGCCTGGCGCCACGACGTGCCCGCCCTGCTGGACGCACTGGAGAGCGGGGGCGCGGAGCGCCTGTTCCTGCCGTACGTGGCGCTGCAACTGCTCGCCGAGCACGGCGTACGCACCGGCCGGTACCCGTCGCGGCTGCGCGAGGTCGTCACCGCGGGCGAGCAACTGGTGTGCACCGACGCCATCCGCCGCTGGTTCGCCCACCTGCCCGGAGCACGTCTGTTCAACCACTACGGCCCCACCGAGACACATGTCGTCAGCGGCCTGTGCCTGGAGGGCGACCCCGCAAAGTGGCCGCTGCGCCCGGCGATCGGGCGGCCCGTGTCGGGCGCCGTGCTGCGGGTCGTGGACGACGGCGGACTGCCCGTCCCACCGGGCACCACCGGGCAGCTGCTGATCGGCGGCGTCATGGCCCGGCGCTGCTACCTCGGCGACGCCGCCCTCAACCGCTCCCGCTTCACCGACGACCCGGAGGCGGGCACCTTCTACCGCAGCGGAGACCTCGCCCGCTTCGACGAGCAGGGGCTGCTGCACTACGTGGGCCGGGAGGACGCCCAGGTCAAGCTGAGCGGACACCGGCTGGAGCTCGGCCAGGTCGAGGCCGCGCTGCTGCAGTACCCCGGCGTCACGGGCGCCGTCGCCGCCGTGCACGACGGCGTGCTGGTGGCCTGCCTGCTGCTGCGCGGCGAGGACCCGGACCCGGCCGGGATCACCCGCCATCTGGGCGGGCTGCTGCCCCGCCACGTCCGGGTGGGCCGGTTCCGCCGCCTCACCGAGCTGCCCCGCACACCGAGCGGCAAGATCGACCGGCGGGCCGCGCTCACCGCCCGGGGCCGCGAGCTGCTCGCCGCCGACGAGCCGGGTCCGGTCCGGTCACCGCTGGAGCAGCGGCTGACCGACCTCTTCCGGGAGGTCACCGGCACGTCCCTCGCCGTCGCCGAGAGGTTCTTCGACGCGGGGGTCACCAGCCTGGACCTGATGCGCTTCCAGCTCCGCTGTTCGGGCGAGGCCGGTCTGGCGTTCCGGATGCCGGACCTCTTCGAGCACGTCACGATCCGGGCGCTGGCCGGCTTCCTCGACCGGCGGGCGACGGCCGGGGAGACCGGCGCCGCACGCGCCGCGGCAGCCCCCGCGCGCCCGTCGTCCGCTCCGGCCGACACCCCGGTGGCGGCCGCGGCCGGCCGGTCACCGGGGCGTCCGCGGTCCGTCGAGGAGCCCGTCGCCGTGGTCGGCATGGCGGTGCGCCTGCCCGGCGCACGGGACCTCGCGGCCTTCTGGGACCTGGTCGTCTCCGGCCGTCGCGGCATCGAGCACTTTCCGGCCGGCGAGGGCCTGGTGGGCGCGCGCAGCCTGCTGGACGGGCCGCTCGCCTTCGATCCGGGGCGCTTCGGCATCAGCCCGCAGGACGCCCGGCTGATGGACCCCCAGCAGCGGCACCTGCTGAGCGCCTGCGTCGAGGCGCTCGCCCACGCCGGCTGCGCCGACCCCTCGGCAGGGCGGGTGGGCGTGGTGGCCGCCTGCGGGGAGAACACGTACTTCCAGGCCATGCTCCGCGAGGCGGACCCCGCGGCCCTGCCCGACCCGTTCCGGCTGGCCCTGCACCACGAGAAGGACTTCCTGGCCACCAAGGCCGCCTACCACCTCGATCTGACCGGCCCGGCGTTCACGGTGCAGTCGGCGTGCTCCAGCTCGCTCGTCGGGGTGCACCTGGCCGCCGGACTGCTGCGGCAGGGGGAGGCCGACATGATGCTCGCCGGCGGCGTCCTCGTCGATCCCGGCCTGAGCGGCGGATACACCTACCGGCCGCAGCACATCTTCTCCCCGGACGGCCACTGCCGGCCCTTCAGCGCCGACGCCGCCGGCACCGTCGGCGCCAGCGGCGTGGGGGTCGTCGTACTCAAACCGCTGTCCGCCGCCCGCCGCGACGGCGACACCGTCCACGCCGTCATCACCGGGTCCGCGCTGAGCAACGACGGTGCCGGCAAACTCGGTTACAGCGCCCCCTCGGTGGCCGGGCAGCGCGTCGCACTGCGCGCCGCGCTGGCACGCGCCGGCCGGGGCGGCCACGAGGTCGGCTACGTCGAGGCGCACGGCACGGGCACCCGCCTCGGCGACCCGGTCGAGGCGGCCGCGCTGCGCCAGGCCTACGGTCTGGCCGACGACGCGCACCTCGCGCTGTCGTCCGTCAAGAGCCAGCTCGGGCACCTGGGCGCGGCGGCGGGCATCGTCGGCCTGGTCCGGGCGGTGCTCGCCGTGCACCATGGCGTCATCCCGCCCACGGTGGACTTCGACCGGCTCAACCCGGAGATCGACGACGGTCCCTTCCGCGTCCCCACGGCGGCGGAACCCTGGCCGCGCGACGTCCCGCGGGTGGCCGCGGTGAGCAGTTTCGGCATCGGCGGCACCAACGCCCACCTGCTGGTCGAGAGCCCGGACGACGAGCACGACGCCGGTGCGGCGCCGGCGCCCGCCACCGGCGCTTCCTTCCTGCCCCTGTCGGCCGCGTCCGAAGCCGCCCTGCGGGCGGACGCCCACCGCATCGCCGACTACCTGAGCGCACACCCGCAGTCCTATCCGCGGGTCCTGCGCCACCTCCAGGCCGGACGTCCCGCGCTCGCCCACCGCGCCGCCGCCCTCTGCCCCGACGCCGGGACGGCCGTCGCCTGGCTGCGCTCGTCCTTCCCGGTCACCGCGCCCGGCGACGGGCACCGGGCGGCCCGGGACGGCTCGGCCCCGCCCGGACCCGTCGAGGCGTGGACGGCCGGTGACACCGTCGTGTGGCCGGACGGTCCGGCGAGCCCCCCGTGGGACTTCCCGCCGCCCGCCCTGGACGAGACCGACCACGACTTCGAACGCCCGGTACCGGCCGGGCCGATCGCACCCGACACGCCCGCCGGCCCCCCGCGGCGGCTGCCCGCCGGCCAGTGGCTGCACCAGCCGGTGTGGACGCGGCTGCGCCGGGCGCGCACCGAGGCGCCCGCCCGGGGGCACACCGCCGTGATCGTCACCGGCACCGGGACGGACCCCGCCGCCTGGCGGGCACTGGAGCGGCAGTACGCCCGGGTGGTACGGGTGAGCGCCGGGACGGCACTGGTGCGGCACCCGGACGGCCACTACGAGGCCGACCCCGCCGACGTCTCCCACCTGACCGCCGTACTGGCCGACGTCACGGCCCCCGGGGCCGGCGTCGACTGGCTGCACGCGCTGCCCCTCGAGATCGGCGGCGCCATCGGCGAACAGGCACTGGACACCGCGACGTGGGCCTGTCTGGACACCGTGGCCGCGCTGCTGCGGGCGCTGGCGGACGTGCCGGACGACGCCCGGCCGCGGCTGTGGCTGCTCTCACAGCGGGCCCAGGCGGTCACCGGCGTGGTCCGCCGCCCGGAGGCGGCCCTGCTGACCGCCGCGACCGAGGTGCCCCGCCAGGAGCTGGGTCTCGGCACGCGCTGGGTCGATCTGCCCGGGCCCGCCCCGGACGCCTGGGCGCCGCTCCTGGCCGGGCTCCTGCTCGACGCCTCGCCCGCCCCCGCCGTGCTGGCCCTGCGCGAGGACTTCTGGTGGCACCGCACGGTCCAGCCCGTGCCCGCCCCGGCCGCGTCCCGGACGACGGCTTCCGGAACCCACCTGATCCTCGGTGGCACCGGAGGCATCGGCCGCACCGTCGCCGCCGCCCTGCTGGACGACGACCCGGACAGCCGCGTCGTCCTGCTCTCCCGGCGGGCGACGATGCCCACGTCCCTCGCCCGGTGGGCCGACCGCGTCACCCTGGTGCCGGCCGACCTCGCCACGGACGACCTGGACCTGATCGCCGAGCGCCTCGCACCGCACCTGCGAGACCTGACGGGCATCGTCCACGCGGCCGGTTCCGCCGCCGGCGCGCTGCTCGCGCGGCGCGACGCCCGCACCGCCCGCCGCGCCACGGCGGCGAAGCTGCGCGGAGCGCTGCTGACGGAGCGTCTGATCACCGGGCACCGCCCCCGCCACGTCGTGTACTGCTCGTCGATGGCGGCCCGGTTCGGTGGCACGGGGCAGTTCGACTACGCCGCGGCCAACGGCTGCCTGGACGCCTTCGCCCAGTACGCCCCCGGGGAGGCGGCCGGGGACACGGTGCGCATCGCTGTGGCGTGGGACGCCTGGCGCGAGGTCGGCATGGCCCAGGAGGCGGCCGTCCAGGACGCCCGCCACCGCGAGCACCTCGCCGTCGCCCTCACCCCCGAGGAGGGCGCCGCCGTCTTCCGGCAGGCCCTCACCCTGCAACTGCCCCACCTCCTGGTGAACACCACGCCGGTGACCGAGGCGCGCCGCTTCTACGAACCGCCGCCCGGCGCGCCGGCCGCGGGACCGCGGCGGGCGGGCGGCACGACGGCGGGGCCCCGGAGGACGTCCGGCGCCGAGGACCCCGACGGCCCGGCCGGTCGCCGGGCGGGGGACGGCGACGTCGCGGCCCGGCTGACCGAGGCCCTGTGCGACCTGCTGGGGGTGGCGGAGGTCGACCCGGCGGCCTCCCTGTACGACGCGGGCGCGGACTCGCTGCTCCTGCTGGAACTCCTCGACGAGGTGAAACGGCGGTACGGCACCGAGATCGAGCTGTCCCGGCTGAGCCACCGCGTCAGCCTCGACGAGATCCTCGGGCACCTGGCCGGCGCCGGCGGACCGGGGCCCGAGCCGGGCGCGTCCGTGGACGTCGAGGTCTGGCAGCACGGCACGGGCCCGGACGTGCTGTGCCTCGTGCACCCCGTCGGCGGTGACATCCAGGCCTACCGCCCGCTGGTCTCGGCGCTCGACGACCGGCTGACGGTGTGCCTCGTCGCCGACCCCGCCCTGCGCGACGCGCACGCCCCCGCCTGGTCCATCGCCGAGCGCGCCGAGCACTACCTGGCGGCGGTCCGGGCCGCGTTCCCCCGTCCCGGCCGGCGGCTGAGCCTGGCGGGCTGGTCCTTCGGCGCGTGGACGGCCCTGTCGATGGCGGCCGCGGCGGAGGAGTCCGGCCGGCCCGTACACCGTCTCTACCTGCTCGACCCGCCGCCGCCGGGAGCAGGCCCGCTCGCCGCCGCCTACGACGACCGGCAGGTGGACGCCGTCTTCGCGCGCGAACTGGGCGGGAACCGGGCCGACGGCCTCGGCGAGCGGGGACGGGACTACGCCGCACGGCTGGCCCGCTGCTGCCGTGCCAACCTCGCGGCCATGGCGGAGCACCGGCTGCCCCGGCTGACCGGCACGCCCGCCACCGTGTGGCTGGCCGAGCGCCCCGTCGAGGACGTTGCCGCCCTGGCGCCGGAGCCCGGCCCGGCGGGGGAGTGGACCTCCTACCTGCCCGCTCCCCTCCGCATCCACCGCGTCGACGCGGACCACTACGGGCTCGTCGCCCCGCCGCACACGGCGGCGATCGCGGCCGTCGTCGCGGCGGACCTCGCCGGGGTTGCCGGCGGCGGACCACCATCGGTCCCCGCCCCCGTCCGGTCCGGCCGCCGCTGAGTGAGGGCACCCCGTGCGGCACCCCCGCGACGCCCGCTCCGCCGGCCGCACCGGCCCCTGCCCTCCCGCGGGAGGGCAGGCGGACCGTCCCCGGCGACCTCGTCCCCGGCCGCTGCCCGTGGGCGGACCGCTCGCCCGCGGGCCGTTGGCCCTGTCGTCAAACTCCCGCCTGCCTCGCGACGACAGGACCTAATGCGCGCTCCACCCCCGACCGTCACCCCCCGCCATACCCGACCGACCACCACTGCCCGGAGGCACCCGTGGAGGACTACGCCCTGCGAGCCGTCGAACGTCTGACGACCCGCCCGCCCGAACCGTACGAGACGCTCTCGGTCACCCCCCTCACCCCGCTGATCGGCGCAGAGGTGGCGGGCCCGGACCTGTCGGGGGAACTCACCCCGCGGCAGGAGAAGGAACTCAAGCACGCGTTCCTCGCCCACCACGTCCTGGTCTTCCGCGACCAGGAGCTCACTCCCGAGCGGCACAAGCGGTTCGCCGCGCTCTTCGGCGAGCTGCATCCGGTCGCCCTCGCCGCCGAGGACGCCGATCCCCACATACTGGAGATCAAGGCCGACAAGGACTCCCGGGCGGTCGCGGGCAACGGCTGGCACGCCGACGGCACCGCCGACGCCGAGCCGTCCCTCGGCTCCATGCTGCACATCACCACGATCCCCGAGGGCGGCAGCGGCGGCGACACCCTGTTCGCCAACATGCACCTGGCCTACGAACTGCTGTCCCCGGCCATGCGCGCCTTCCTCGACGGGCTCACCGCCCTGCACGACGGCGCCCTGCCGTGGACCGCGGCCGGCCGGACCCCGCCCCCCGAGTACGACGTCCCGCGCACCGAGCACCCCGTCGTGGTCCGCCATCCCGAGACCGGCCGCAAGCTGCTGTTCGTCAACGAGCCGTACACCTCCCACATCCCGCAGCTGTCCCGGCCGGAGAGCGACGCGCTCCTGCGGATGCTCTACGACCACATCGCCCGGACGCCGCTGCTGCAATGCCGGGTCCGCTGGCAGCCACGCACCCTGGTCTTCTGGGACAACCGCTGCGTACAGCACCACGCGGTCTGGGACTACTACCCGCACACCCGCTACGGCCGCCGGGTGGCCATCGCCGGCACCCGGCCCCGGTCCTGACCAGGTCGCACATCGGCCCGGACCAGGAGGTGAGGCGTACACACGCCTCCAGTCCCTGACCGACCGACATACGTGTGAAGCGGCGGATCGGTCGGTCACATCGACGCGAAGGCGGCCGGTGACGGTGTGCCGGCATGCCACTGGAGGACGTGCGGCCGCGTACCGGGCCGGCACCCTCCCTGCCGGTACGCCGGCCTCCTCCGGTACGGCGTCCGGTACGCGGTCCACGCGGTCGACAGCGGGGTGAGCGACCGCTACGGTCGTGCTCGATACTCGGTGAGGCTTTGCGAGGATCCATGGTTCACAGGCCGGTCGCCACGACCGCTGCGCCTCTCGTCGGGCATGACGAGGAGGTGGCGCACATCGACCGGCTGCTCGGTGACGCCGAGGCCGGGAAGGGATCCGCCTGGGTGCTGGTGGGCGAGCCGGGCGCGGGCAAGAGCGTGCTCCTGGACACCGCCGCGCGCCGAGCGGCACGGCAGGGCGTCACCGTCCTGCGTGCCGCCGGGTACGAGAACGAGCGGAAGCTGGTCTTCGCCGGGCTGCGCAGGCTCCTGGAGCCCCTGCTCGCCGGGGCGCGGCACCTGCCGGGTGAACAGGGCGAGGCCCTGCTGGTGGCCCTGGGCCTGCGCGGAGCGCCGTTCCGGGAACCCGACGATCACAGCCACCGCCTGCTGATCTACCTGGGCATGCTGGCGCTGCTGTCCCGGGCGTCGCGCGAGCGGCCGCTGCTCCTGATCGTCGACGACGTCCAGTGGCTCGACCTCTGCACGCTCGACGCCCTGACGTTCGCCGCCCGCCGGGTGGCCGGCGACGGCATCGTGATCCTCACCGCCGCGCGCACCGACCAGGTGCCCGGGCGACTCGGCAGCGGGTTTCGCCGGCTGGTCGTGCCCGCACTCGGGGCCCGGGCCGCGGCGCGGCTGCTGGACCTCCAGCCCGACGCCCCACGGGGACCGCTGCGGGCGGCCGTCCTGCGGCAGGCGGCGGGCAATCCGCTGGCGCTGATCGAACTGGCCAGGGCCACGGCGGACTCCTCGGCCGGGGCGGAGTACGCGCTCAACGGCACGCTGCCGTTGCCCCAGCGGCTGGAGCGGATGTTCGCCGACCGGCTGTCCGGGCTGCCGCGGCTGACCCGGCGCGCCCTGCTGTTCGCCGCGGCCGCGGACGGGAGCGATCTGCCCGCGGCCCTGCTCGCCGCCTCCGCCGGGGATCCGGCCGGGGGCCTCGACGCCTGGTTCGCCGCGGAGAACGAGGGCCTGGTCCGGCTGGACAGCGGGCATGTGGAGTTCCGCCACCCGATGATGCGGTCGGCCGTCTACCAGACGGCCACGTTCGCCGAACGCAGGGACGTGCACCTCGCCCTGGCCGAAGCCCTCACCGACGATCCGGACCGCCGCGCCTGGCACCTGGCGGCGGCCACGCTCGCCCCGGACGAGGAGATCGCCGGGCTCCTTTGGTCCACCGCCGACCGGGCCCGCCGCCGCGGCGGGTACCCGGCCGCCGCCGCGGCCCTGGAGCGGGCCGCACAGCTCACTCCCGACCCCGGCCGCAGGGGACAGCGGCTGCTGGAAGCCTGTGATCTGGCCATGCACGCGGGCCGCCCGCACTGGGTGGAGAGACTGGCCGCCCAGGTCACCACCGGCACGTCCGATCCGCACCTGGCGACGGGGGCGACGCTGCTCAGTTGCTGGGCCATGGCGGCGACCGGCCGCCACAGGGCGGCGCTCGACCGGTTGCTGCCGCTGGCCGAGTCCGCCGTCGGCACCGCCGGCGACGTGGCCCTGGCGGCCCTGAGCCAGGCCGTCGACGCGATCCACTACACAGGTGACGAGACCCACCGCCGCACGGCACTCGAGTTGCTCCCGGCCCTGACGGAGGGCGCGGGGGACGACTGCCGGCGGCTGTGGGTGCGCGTCGGCTGCGATCCGCTCGCGGACCGGGACGCCCACCTCCGACAGCTGCGGCGGGTCATGGCCCGTCGCGGTCACGGACCGCACGCGCCGGCCCTGCTCGGCGCCACCGCCTGGCTCCTGGACGAGACGCGGACGGCCGTCGGGCTGCTGGGCACGGCCATGGAGCAGATGCGGCGGGTCGATCCGGGCAAGGCACATGCCGAGGTCGGCCAGACGCTGGCCGCGGCACAGTTCGAGAGCGGTGCCTGGGAATCGGCCTGGGCGCTGAACGAGGAGGTGTACGAGACCGCGGTGGAGAACGGCCTCGACCCGGCCAGGCGGTCGGCGATGTGCGTCAAGGCCACCATGCTCGCCCTGCGGGGCGAGGCCGGCCGCGCCCGCGACCTCGCGGACCGGGCGGCGGCGGGCGTCGATCCGGCCGAGAGCCGTGCCCTGTACGCCGCGGTCCTGGCCGTACGGGGGGCCGCGGCCTGCGCCGAGGGTGACCACGAACTGGCCTTCGAACACCTGCGGGGCCTGTTCACCCCGGGGCCCGACCCCCGGCCCCTGCACTACCGCCTCCCGCTCTACCACGTCGGCGACCTGGCGGCCGAGGCGGTGTACGCCGGCCGTCAGGCCGAGGCGGCCGCGGTGCTGCGGTCCGTCGCCGCCCGGCCGGCCGGCGGTGACATGTCGCGGCGGCTGGCCATGCAGGTGCACAGGGCCCGCGCCCTGCTGGCGTCCGACGCCGAGAGCGGCGCACACTTCACGGCCGCACTCGCCGACCCGGAGGGTGAGCAGTGGCCCTTCGACCGGGCCCGGATCGCCCTGGAGTACGGCCAGTGGCTGCGCCGACGGCGCACGGCGGCGCAGGCACGGACGCTGTTCGCGCAGGCCCTCACGACCTTCCAGCAGCTTCGGGCCCGGCCGTGGGCCGAACAGGCCGCCGAGGGCCTGAGGGCCTGTGGCGCCGTGGTGCCGCCCGAGGACGGCGGCCGAGGACGGCTGCTCGACCGGCTCACCCCGCAGCAGAGCCAGGTCGTGCGGCTCGCCGCCGCGGGGCTCACCAACCGGCAGATCGCCGACCGGCTGCTGCTGTCGCCCCGGACGGTGGGTTTCCACCTCTACCAGGCCTTCCCCAAGCTCGGCGTGACGACGCGGGCGCAACTGCGGGACGCGCTGGACGCCGGATCCGGTGACCGGGGCGTACCGGGCCGGCCGGTGCCGGACGGTTGACGCCGTGACACCTGTGCCGTACGTGTGCCACGTGGTGTATATGTGTGTACTACCGTGAGGGTGTGTCACCGGTCCACGGCTGCGGCTCTTCCCGACCGAGGCGCACGGTGCCGCGCACCGGGCAGGGTCCGTGCGGCCATACGTACGGCTCGGCCGTGCCCTTGGGGCGACACAATGGCGCGCGAGAGCGGGAGTTCGGATGGCACAGTGGCGAAAGACCGCCTGTAGTCTCTGCTACGTCAACTGCGGACTGGAGGTCCAGACCGAGGGCCGGAAGATCACCCGGGTCCGCGGTGACCGGGAGCACCCGCGTTCCGAGGGGTACCTGTGCCAGAAGGCCCAGCGGCTGACCTGGTACGGCGACCACGGCGACCGTCTCACGACGCCTCTGCGCCGCCGTCCCGACGGAACACACGAGCCGGTCGACTGGGACACCGCCCTCACCGAGATCGCGGACCGGCTGCGGACGGTCAAAGACGGATACACCGGCGGGGACGAGGGGCCGATGGCCTACGTCGGCGGCGGTGGCCAGGGCAACCACTCCGGCGGCCCCTACGGACACGCTCTGCAGCAGTGGATGCGTTCCACCCGGATGTTCGGTGCGCTGTCGCAGGAGAAGACCGGCGACTTCTGGGTGAACGGAAAGATGTTCGGCCACCAGACCTGCCACACCGCCGAGGGCGTCGAGGAGTGCGACCTGCTCCTCGTCATCGGCTGCAACCCCTGGCAGGCGCACGGCTTCAACCGCGCCCGCAACGTCGTCAACACCATCAAGAACGATCCCGCTCGCAGGATGGTCGTGGTGGATCCGCGGCGCACCGAGACGGCCGCGGCCGCCGACCTGCACCTGCCGCTGCGGCCCGGCACGGACGCCTACCTGCTGGGCGCGATCCTGGCCCTGATCCTTGGGCGGGGCGGTCAGGACGAGGCGTTCCTGCGCGCGCGCACCGAGGGCTTCGAGCAGGTGGCCGAGGTGCTGCGCCGCGTCCCGGTGGACGAGTTCATCGCCCGCACCGAGCTCCCGCGAGCCGACGTGGAGCGGGCGGTGGACCTCATCCTCGGTGCGCGTGCCATGACCGTCCGGGTGGAACTCGGTATCCAGCAGGGCCGCAACTCCACCCTCAACAGCTACCTGGAGAAGCTGCTCTACCTGCTGACCGGTCACTTCGGCCGGCCCGGTACCAACGCGCTGCACTCCTGGCTGACGCCGCTGTGGACGCACTCGGCCGGCCGGCGCTCGGCGATCACCGGGTTCGAGTACATCGGCGGCTACCTGCCGCTGAACACCCTCGCGGAGGAGTTCCTGGCCGACCGCCCCGACCGCGCGCGGGTGATGTGGGTCGACTCGTCCAATCCCGCCAACACCGCCGCGGACACCGCCTCGTTCGAGCGCGCCATCGCCGCCGCCGAGCTCTCCGTGGTCGTCGACGTGGCGTACACCGAGACCGCGGCGCTCGCCGACTACGTCCTGCCGGCCGCCTCCCAGCACGAGAAGTGGGAGTGGACCTACTTCACGCTCGAATGGCCGGTCAACTCCTTCCACCTGCGTCCGCCGTTGTTCGACCCCCTCCCCGGAACCCTGGCCGAGGCCGACATCTACGCCCGCCTGCTCGACAAGCTCGGCGCGCTGCCCGGCCGGGAAGTGCTGGACGACCTCACCGACATCGCGCGGACCGACCGCGCGAGCCTCATGTCGCGCGCCGCCCCCCTGCTGAAGGACGTACCGGGCATCGCGCCGGTCCTGCTGTACCTGACGCTCGGCCGTACACTGCCCGCCGGCGCGGCGCCCGCGGCGGTGCTGTGGGCCGGCTGCCACCAGGCGGCGCGGCGCATGACCGTACAGGTGCAACGGGCGCTCGGCACCGGGCTGGCCGGGCCCGCCCTCGGCGAGGAACTGTTCGACCGGGTCCTCTCCTCACCCGGCGGGCTCGCCTTCAGCGCGCACACCTACGAGGAGGTGTGGGACCTGATGCACGGCGAGCGCGTCCGGCTGGACGTTCCGGAACTGCTCGAGTGGCTCGCCGGGCTGGACCCGGCCGACGACCGGCCCGACCCCGAGTTCCCGCTGTCGCTGATCGGCGGCCAGCGGCGCAGCCACAACGCCAACCAGATCCTGCGTCCGCCGGCCTGGCGCCGGACGGATCCGGACGGCGCGCTGCGGGCACGGGCCGAGGACCTGGCCGCGGTGGGAGCCGCGGAGGGCGACTGGGTGGCGGTCGTGTCGCGCACCGGACGCGTCGTGGCCCGCGCCGAGGTCGACGGCACGCTCCGCGCCGGTCAGCTCGCGCTGCCCCACGGCTACGGCATGTCCGTTCCCGACGGCCGGGGCGGACGCGTGGTCCACGGTCCCCGCATCAACCTCCTGACCGACGCCGCCGACCGCGACCCCATCGCCGGTACTCCGCACCACAAGGACGTCCCGGTGCGCCTGGAACCGGCCACCGCCGAGGAGCGGGACACCGCCCAACGGGACAGCGAGCGGGTCCGCCGGCTGGTCACCGGCTGAGGGGTCCGGTCAGGACGAACGGGCCGCCCGCCCACTCGCCGAGGTCACCCGGCGGCACCACGTCGACGTGGGCCCGCAGGATCAGTGCCGGTCTCTGAACCGAGAGACCGGAGACCGGAGACCCGTGTGCGCCCACGGCAACGGTGGGCCGCTGCCCGTGACCGAGAGCCGCCGCCGGCCGGACGGAACGGATTCGAACCAGGGCGGCCGCTCACACGTGTTCATAGTGCAGGACCCTCCCGCAGGCATCGGCCGGGGTACGGGAGGAACGGCCGTCTCCATGGGCGGCCCGCCTGCGGCCGTCGCCCCACATGGGGGTGGGTGCGTCGGCCGAGGGGCCCGGAGTCGGTGCCGGGCCCCTCTTCGTGCCGTCCGGACCCGGGCAGCCGGCCGTGCGCCCTCAGGGCCCCGTCGAACCCCGGCGGCCTCCGCTCCGTGTCCCACTCGGCCACCAGACCACGTACAGGCAGGTGGAGGTCATGATCACTGCACGATTCAGCCATGAGGAACGCATCCATCACTTGGTCACCTGGGCCAGTGCCTGGGTCGACCGCGGCCAGGGGGAGAGCATGTGGGCGTACTCCCTGCGGCTGGGCGGGTCACACGCCCTGCTGAACGGCTGGGCCGGCAATCCCAGGCTGCTGGGGCTGCTCAGCGCGGAGGAACGGCGGCGCCTGGAGGTGGCGCGCGAGAGATCGGCGCGGGCGTGGCGCGCCCGGGTACCGGCGGGACGCTGAGGCAGGACTGCGACGGCGCGGCAGCGGGCGGCCGCGGCCTGCTCCCGGCCTGGCTCCCGCGGTCCTGGCGGCGCACGACGGCGCGGCCCGCACGGGAGACACGGCGGAAGCCCCGGCGCCGGGCACCGCCCCGCCGGCCTGCGCGGGGGCCGCTGTGCGGGGGCCGGCACTCTGCCAGGGGCGGCACCGTCGGGAACGGCCGGCGGGAACGCCCGCTGAGCCCGGACTCAGTCCTCGAGATACGTGTCGGACTCGGGGATCAGGTGCATGGCCGCTTCCTCGGCCGACGCCCCGGCGCCGTCCAGGCCCCGGTCGTACGCGACCAGAGGGGACGAGGTGTCGGCCCGGACGCCCTCGTCGGGCGCGACGAGCCGTCCGGCACGCACGTCACCCACCTCCGCGTCGATCAGCTCGCCGTCGGTGTCCCAGGTGTCCCCGATGCCGTCGCCCTCGGGAAGCCGCAGGTCGGGTATCTCCTCGGCCAGGCGTTCGTCGAGGCTCTCCCCGCGCAGCCGCTCGGCGGCCGTGACCCCGCTGTGCCGGACACCCCACGGTCGTTCCGGCGGCGAGTAGCCCTCGTCCAGGGCCTCCTCGCCGGCCCGGTAGTCCAGGGTGTCGGAGGCGTCCAGCACCCCGGCGTCGTCCTGTACGTCGGAGCCGTCCGGCTGGTAGACGTCGTCACCCATCGCTTCGTCGGTCAACGTATTCCTCCATCGTGTCGAGGGCCGGACGGCCACGGCAGCCGTCTTTCCGTGCCCGGCGGGCAGCGGCACCACATCGGGCCACGGCGTGGCGCAAGCGTATCGGCGCCGCCGCCCCGTCGCGCGCAGCGGGTGTGAAAACGTGTGGCGGCCCGCCGACCGTTCCCGACCCCGTCCTCCTGGAGCGCTCTATTCCCCCAGGACGGGCGCGCCCGTGAGGGAGCGGTCCGGGACGGTCATCTCCAGCGAAACCGTCTTGCCGCGGCCGTTGGGGGAGGTGTTCCATCCGCCGGCCAGCGCCTCCACGATGAGGAGGCCACGGCCGTGCTCGGCCTCGGCGTTGTCCTCCTCGGCCAGGGCCAGCGGGGAGGGCATCGGCGGGTCGCTCTCGGAGTCCCGCACCTCCAGCCGGACGCGGTCGCCGAAGGCGCGCAGGCGGACGTCGACGTCGCTGCCCGCGTGGACCAGGGCGTTCGTGACGAGTTCGGAGACGAGGAGTTGCAGGGTGTCCGCCAGCGTCGCCAGGTCCCAGGCACGCAACTGCTCCGTGACGAAGGCACGGGCCGTCCTGACCCCTTGCAGATCACGGCGCTGCACGTGCAGTGCCGCCGTGCGCGGCGCCTCCTTCCCGAGCGCGGGCTCGTAACGTGCGAGGAGCAGCACCGCGTCGTCGCGGCGCTGCCGGGACGACGCGGCCGCCGCGGTCCGGGTGACTTCGGCGACCACGTGGTCGGCGAGCTGCTCAAGGTCATCGCCGGTCTCCGGGCCGGCGCTGTCGAACAGCGTCTGCGCCCAGGGCACCGGGTCGGCGGGGGCGTATTCGTGCAGACCGTCCGAGTACAGCATCAGCACGGAGCCGGGCCGGAGCGTGTGCTGACGGCCCTGGTATGCCTGGTCGGTGGCCACGCCCAGGGGAAGGTTGGCGGGCGCGTGCAGCGCAGACAGACGTCCGTCGGGCCGGCGCACCAGGGGCTCGGGGTGGCCGGCCAGCGCCACCTCGGCCGTACCGTCGGACATGTCCAGGGAGACGACGCAGCAGGTCACGAGGAGGTCCGCGCCCAGCTTGGCGAGCAGTCCGCCGGTGCGGTCGATCACCACGGCGGGACGGTGTCCCTCCGCGGCGTAGGAGGCGAGCGCGGTCCGCGCCTGGCCCATCAGCGCGGTGCTGTTCAGGCTGTGCCCCTCGACGTCGCCGACGACCAGCACGACGCGGTCACCGGGCGCGCGGATCATGTCGTACCAGTCGCCGCCCACCCTGGACGTGGTGTCGGCGGGCCGGTACCGGGCGGTGGCCGTCAGCCGGGGGAACAGCGGGAGCACGGGGGGAAGGAGCTGGCGTTGCAGGTGCTCGGCGACCTGCTGCTGTTGCGCGCTCAGCTCGACGCGCTGCACCGCCGCGCCGAGCAGACCCGCCATCATGGTCATGAGGGCCCGCTCCTCCGGCGGGAAACCGCGGGGTCCGTCGAAGAACATGCAGCACACGCCGAGGACGTCGCTGCCCTGGAGCAGGGGGAGGTCGAGGACGTGCCTGTTCCCGACGAGCGGCAGGTGTGCCTCGGCGAGATCCCGGGCCGACGGGGACCCGGTGCCGGGCCCGTCACCGGGTCCGGCCGGCTCCACGCCGCGGAACTGCGGGCCGGCCTGGAGGGCGTCCGCCGCCGGCGACGCGGCGTTCGCGGTGCTGCCGTGCAGGCCCCGGGCCAGTTCCGAGGAGTCGCCGCTGTGTCCGACGACCCAGAAGCGCCCGTCCTCGGCCACGGCGAGGACGATGGCGCGGGCCCGCAGTGGTCTCATGACGCAGGACCGTGCGGCGGCCATGACCTCCTGCTTGGTCGTGGCCTGGTTCAGCAGGTCGGCGAGTCGGCGCAGCGGGTACATCATGCTCGTGCCGCCCGAGCCCGGCACACCGGGAAGACCCCAGCCCGCCGTGCGGACACTCGCGGGCCGTGCCGGGATGAGCGTCGGGGTACACGGGGCGACGACGGCCTCGCCGCGGTCGGCGAGCGTCGTGAGGGCCGCGGCGAGCCCCCTCCCCTCCTCCTCCAGCGCCGCCCGGTCCGCGGCCGAGTAGGGGCCGTGCGTGTCGAGCCGGAGAGCCATCAGGGCACCGAAGCGGCGGTCCCCCGCGACCACCGGGGTGGCGATCGCGAGGTAGGGGTACGACAGCGGGGGCTGCGCGTGCTCAGCGTCCCGGTGCGTTTCCAGGTCCCCCACTGTGGTGCCCGAGGCGAGCGCGCGAGCGGGCTCGTAGGGCGAGTCCAGGTCCGCTCCCGGGAGCACACTGAAGATCGAGGGCGGGCTGCCCGCGATCATCGCCACTTCCAGGCGGGTCCGGTCCGCGTCCAGCAGATGGACGGCGGCCGTGACCGCACCCGAACGGCGGACCGTCTCGCAGACGGTGCGGTGCAGGGCGTCCGCGAGCCGAGTGCCGATTCCACCGGAACCGTCACCGCCGGGGTGCGTCTCGGAGGTGTCGCCGCTGGTCACCGATCACCCCCTTGTCTGCTGCGGTGGCGAACCGGGAGGCGGCAGGGCGTTCGCACGTCACGCCGCCTCGGTGACAGTGACCTCTTCTCATCCATCCTAGTAAAGCTTGGCCATGGGCGGACACGAGGACGCGCGCCCTCCGGCGCGCCGGAACCGTACGACCCCGCCACCGGCACCGGGGGCCCGGCGGTGTCGCACACCAGTGACCGCGACGTCGTACGGCTGCCGCCGACCCGGGAGCCGTCCACGCCGTTACGCGGATCCGTGGCCGGTCTTCCGCCGTCCCCGTCGCCTGTCGACCACACCTCCCGACAGTGGCCGTTCTAAACACGTGTGCGCACCGGTGTCTGGGTGGCGGGCGCTCGGCCACCGAGAAACGTATCTTGAGGGAGCGTAGGCTCTGAGCGGTCGTGACCCAGCCAGGGCTGCTGTAGCCATGTATGGGGCCGCGCGAGCGATCAGTGAGGAGAAACCCATGGTGTCCGCCGGGGAAGATTTCGACTACGTGATAGTGGGAGGCGGCACGGCCGGCTCCGTTGTCGCGTCCCGTCTGTCGCAGGACCCCGGAAACCGGGTCCTGCTCGTGGAAGCGGGACAGGCCGAGGGGCCCGCGGCGATGTCCGTACCCGGCGCGTGGCTCGGCCTCCGGGGCAGCGAGGTGGACTGGGGGTACCGGACCGTCGCGCAGCCGGCTCTGCACGGCAGGGAGATCGACTATCCGCGGGGCAAGGTGCTGGGCGGCTCCAGTGCCGTCAACGCACTCAGACGGACGACCTCAACGGCGCGAACGCGGAAGGCGTCGCCTGGACGGAGCTGACCGCGGTCGACGGCGTGCGGCAGTCCGCCGCGGACGCCTACCGTGTCGGCGAGCACGGCGTCGTGCTCGCCGTAGATCAGGGTCGCCGAGTTCATCACCCAGCGCAGGTCGGCACCCTCGTGGCTGCTCTCCGGCAGGTCACGGACGAGTCCTTGACGGCGGGCCAGCAGCGTGTCGTACCTCAGGTCGGTCATGGGGGTTCTCTCCTGGGTCAGTAGGCGTGCCACGGCGACCAGGGGCAGGGGCGCGGTGGCCGCGCTGCCCGGACCGACGGCGGGGTCACGAGGCCATCGGCAGGGCACCGCTCGCCAACCGGTTGCGGTCGGCCTCCGACAGCCCGCCCCACACGCCGAAGGGCTCACCCGTCGCGAGCGCCATGCGGGCGCACTGCTCCCTGACCGGGCACCCGGCGCACACCTGGCGCGCCCGCTCCTCGCGTGCCCGGCGACGGCGTCCGCGCTCATTCGCCGGCGAGTAGAAGACCGAGCTGTCCATGCCCCGGCACGCAGCGGAGAGCTGCCACTCCCACAGGTCACCGACGGGTCTGCGGGGACGGGCGTAGCGGGGTCCGGACACGGTCACTCACCTCACGAACGGTCTGCCTGCTCCTGTCCGACCGAGAATGCCCCGGGCGGGAGAAGGACACATCCGTCGTTTGACTGACCGGAACACATCAGCGCGGGGGCGCGCTCCGACCACGCCACGCAGGCTCGGGCGGAGGCGACTTCGCACCGCGCGAGAGTGGGACGGCTCCCCGGGGCCGAGCGGCGAGCCCGTCGGCGGGCCGAGGGCGGGGGCCGAGGGCGGGGCAGTGCCGCGATGTACGACGTGTGACACGGCGGCGCACGGCGAGTGGCCGGCCGCCGGTCCCACATCGCCACCGCATGTGCACACCTATCGGTCGGCGCGTGTCCGTTGCGGTACCGCGCCGCGGCTACGATACGTGCACCTTCCGGAAGTTGACGGCGACAGGCGACGGAGGCTCTGTGACTCCCAGGTTTCTCCCGCGTCCACGGACACGGACACATCCTCCGCGCACGTGTGGCGGCATCCGCACCGGAGCGGCGGCGTCCGCCGCCGTGCTCCTGCTGTGCACGGCCGTCGGCCCGGCGACCGCCGCGCCCACCTCGGGCACGTCCACGCCCTCGCCCTCGGCGAGCGCGCTGCGCCTGCCCAGCGTCCCCGCCCGCCTCGACGCCACGGCGACGACCTGCACCAAGGGGTCCGCCACCGTCATGCCCCAGGTTCCGTGGGCCCAGCGGGTGCTCGGGCTCGCCGAGGCCGGCCTGCTGACCGAGGGCGCGGGCGTCACGGTCGGCGTCGTCGACACGGGCGTGTCGCCGAAGGCGGCGGCGCTGTCCGGCCGCGTCACGGCCGAGCCGGGCGCGGGCTCCGACTGCGTGGGGCACGGCACCTTCGTCGCCGGGCTCATCGCCGCCGCTCCGCGCCCGGGCGTGGGATTCGCCGGCGTGGCGCCGGCCGCGCGGATCTTCGCCGCGCGTGGCACCGACGTGACCGGGAACGCCGACGCGAGGACGGTCGCGCGCGGGATCCGGGCGGCGGTGGACGCCGGGTGCCGGGTCGTGACGGTGTCGGCGGCGCTGGCGCGCAGCGACTCCTCACTCGCCTCCGCCGTGCGCTACGCCACCGCTCACGACGTGCTGCTGGTGGCCCCCGCCGTGCCGGACGGCACTCCCTCCACCCCGGGCGCGACGCCGTCCCCCACGCCGTTCTGGCCCGCGGCCGCGCCGGACGTGCTCTCGGTGGTGGACTTCGGCGCCGACGGGAAGCGCCCCGACGGCGCGTTCGAGCCGGCCGCGCCGGACCTGGCGGCCCCCGGCGACCTGGTGAGCGGCATCGGACCATCCGGTGACGGCCACTTCGTGGGCAGCGGGGCCTCCTTCGCCGCCGCCTACGCGGCCGGCGCCGCCACACTCGTACGGGCCTATCATCCGGACCTGACCGCCGCGCAGACCGCGGACCGGCTGAAACGCACCGGTTACCCCGCCGACGTGCCGCGCCTGGACGTCAACGGCGCGCTCACCGGCGTCCTGCCCTCCGGCCCGGCCGCCGAGCCGCCGGCCGCTGCCGGCTTCCACGTGCTCGCGGTCGTCGGCGACGGCGGGACGGTCCGTCGCGCGGCCGCGCTGACCGCGGCGTGTGCCGCCCTGGCGCTGGCCCTGGCGGTGACGGCGGCACTGCGCCGCCGGGCCCATCGCCGAACGGGCGAGCACACCTGACGGACCGCCCGTCCGGTCCGGTACCCCCGGCGGCGTGGGCCGGACACGGGCCGAACCCGGCCGGTGGTGCGCCGGCCGTGCCCCGGCCGTGCCCCGGGTGTGGTCGGGGTGTCGGGAGGTCCGGTCGTCGTCGGGCGCGGCGTGGGCGGGGGCGACGTGGTGGGGCCGGGCCGGCTGTGGACCGGTCCCCGGCGGGGCTTCCGGCAGGGCCAGCCGTGGACCCCGCTCGCACCCCTGCACGCGACCCCACCCCGCCGGCCCTGTGGGGCACCGGGTGCGGTCGGGGTGTCGGGAGGTCCGGTCGTCGTCGGGTACGGCGTGGGCGGGGGCGAAGTGGCGGGCCGCGCCGGCTGTGGACGGGTGGACTGGCGGGGCTTCCGGCCGGCCGCCCGTGGACTCCGCTCGCACGCCTGCCCGCAATCCCACCCCGCGGGGCACTGGGTGTGGTCGGGGTGTCGGGAGGTCCGGTCGTCGTCGGGCGCGGCGTGGGCGGGGGCGAAGCGGCGGGCCGGGCCGGCCGTGGACGGGGGACCGGCGGGGCTTCCGGCCGGGCCGCCCGTGGACTCCGCTCGCGCCTCGCGCCTCGCGCCTCGCGCCTCGCGCCTCGCGCCTCGCGCCTCGCGCCGTCGGCCGGGCCGGTCCACCCGAGGAGGCCGTCCGCCCCCCTCGCGCCCCGCCCCGTCAGCGTCAGCGGAGCGGGTTTCCGCCCGTTTCCGGGCCCGGGGTCCCCTCCGGGGCCGCGACCGCCGTCTGGATCTGGGTGGTCCGGCGGCGGGTGACGTACAGACCCCGCCCCGGCGGCAGGACACGGGGCTTGACGCCGAAGACGTGGCCCTCCGAGGGCGGGCACGACAGCAGCAGACCAGGTGAGTTGACCTCCAGGATGCGCCGCACCAGCGGGTCGTTGACGCCGCGTATGGCGCCCGCGGCGGCCCGGGCGACGATGACGTGCACGCCGACCTCGTAGCCCAGCGGCAGGTGCTCCAGCAGCGGTTCGAGCGGAGTCTGCATGGGCTGGGCGACCAGGTCGTAGTCGTCCACCAGGACGAACAGCCGGGGGCCCGTCCACCAGTCGGCCAGCCGCATCCGGGCGGGTGAGATGTCCTGTCCCGGCGTACGTTCCGCCAGCGCCCGCCCCACACCGGTCACCTGCTTGCGCAGCTGGTCCACCGAGACGGCGTGACCCAGCCGGTACTCCTCGGGCACGGCCTCCACCAGTTGACGGCGGTAGTCGACGACCAGGATCCGCGCCTCGGCCGGGGTGAACGTCCGCACGATGTGCTGGGCCGTCAACCGCAGGAGGTTCGTCTTGCCGGTCTCGCTGTCACCGAACAGCACCAGGTGCGGCGTCTCGGAGAAGTCGTGCCAGGCCGTGCCCAGTTCGGTCTCCTCCAGGCCGAGCGGGAAACGGAAGCGGCGCTCGGGCGCGACGGGCGGCAGGTCCTGCGCGTCCAGCCTGGTCGGCAGCATCCGCACCGCCGGCGCACCCGGCCCCGGCCAGCTCTCGGTGACCGCCGCCACCAGATCGCTCACGCCGTCGGCCAGGTCGTCGGCACGTTCCGCGCCGTCGATCCGGGGCAGCGCCGCCAGGTAGTGCAGTTTGCCCTCGACGGTCAGGCCGCGTCCGGGGGAGCGGGGCACGCTGGCCGCCTTGCGGATGTCGACCACGGAGTCCATCGCGTCGCCCATGCGCAGTTCCAGCTTGGTGCCGGCCTGGTCGCGGATCGCGGCGACCAGCTCCACCCAGCGCGCGGCCGTGATCACCAGGTGGATGCCGTAGTTCAGCCCGCGTGCGGCGATCTGGCTCAGTGCGGGGATGTCGTCCTGGAAGTCCTGCCGGACGGTCGACCAGCCGTCGACGACGAGGAACACGTCACCGTAGGCCTCCTCGGGGAACTCGCCGGCCGCCCGGCGGCGGCGCAGCGTGGCCATGGAGTCGATGCCGTGCTCCAGGAACATGCGTTCGCGCCGGGCCAGCAGCGAGCTGATCTCCGCGAGGGTGCGGCCCACCCGCTCGGTGTCCAGGCGGGTCGCGACCGAGCCCACGTGCGGCAGCCCGGTCAGTCCGGACAGGGTGCCGCCGCCGAAGTCCAGGCAGTAGAACTGCACCTCGCGCGGTGTGTGGGTGAGCGCCAGCGCCGTGACGAGGGTGCGCACGAGGGTGGACTTGCCGCTCTGCGGGCCACCCGCGATGCCGACGTGCCCGCCGGCGCCGGACAGGTCCACGGTCAGCAGGTCGCGTTTCTGGTCGAAGGGCCGGTCGACGACCCCCACGGGCACCCGGAGCGCGCCGCGCCCGGCCCAGTCCGCGGTGGTCAGGCCGTACACCGGGTCCGGCGAGAGCGGCGGCAGCAGCCGGTCCAGGGTCGGCGACTGGGTCAGCGGCGGCAGCCACACCTGGTGCGCCGGCGGCCCGGAGTCCCGCAGCCGCTCCAGCGCGACCGACAGCAGCGACGGCGCGTCCTCCTCGTTCTCCCCGCCCTCGCCGGGCGGCCGCTCCCCGGCGGCCGGCGGCAGCTCGCGCTCGGCCACCCGCTCCCCGCTCCAGACCACCACCTGGCTGGCGACCCGCTCCTGGACGAGGGCGCCGGACCGCTCGCGGTACCCACCGGAGACGTAGGCCGCGCGGAACCGGGTCAGCGGCTCGGTGCCGCTCTTGAGGAACCCGGCGCCGGGCTGCGAGGGCAGCTCGTAGGCGTCCGGCACACCGAGCACGCCCCGGCTCTCCATCGCCGAGAACGTGCGCAGGCCGATCCGGTACGACAGGTGGCTCTCCAGCTGGTGCATACGGCCCTCGTCCAGGCGCTGCGACGCCAGCAGCAGGTGGACGCCCAGCGAGCGGCCGAGCCGGCCGATCATCACGAACAGCTCCATGAACTCGCGGTGTGCCGAGAGCAGTTCGCTGAACTCGTCGACCACCACGAACAGGCTGGGCAGCGGCGCCAGCGGGGTGCCCGCGGCGCGCGCCTTCTCGTACTCCAGCGCGGAGGTGTAGTTGCCGGCCGCGCGCAGCAGCTCCTGGCGGCGGATCAGCTCGCCGTGCAGGGCGTCCTGCATGCGGGAGACCAGCGCCGCCTCCTCCGCCAGGTTGGTGATGACCGCGGAGGTGTGCGGCAGCTGGTCCAGGCCGAGGAAGGTCGCGCCGCCCTTGAAGTCGACCAGCACGAAGTTCAGGGACTCCGAGGAGTGGCCGAGCGCCAGCGCCAGCACCAGCGTGCGCAGCAGCTCGCTCTTGCCGGAGCCGGTGGCGCCGATGAGCATGCCGTGCGGGCCCATGCCGCCCTCCGCGGACTCCTTGATGTCCAGCTCGACGGCGCGTCCGTCGGCGCCGACCGCGATGGGCACCCGCAGCCGGCGCCCCGCGGAGGCGCCGCGCCGCTCCCAGTAGGCCTTCGGGTCGTACCGGTACAGGTCGGGGATGCCGAGCAGGGTGGTCAGCTCCACGTCGGTGGCGAGCGGCTGGGCCGCCTCCGCGGTGACGCCGGTGCGCATCGGGGCCAGCACCGCGGCCAGCGCCCGCGCGGAGGCCGGACCCAGCCGGTCGGCGCGGCCCAGCGCGGTCATCGACTCCTTGCGGCTGCGGCCGGTGCGCACCAGCCGCACCTCGCCCTCCTCGACGTGCAGGCGCAGCGTGGTGCGGCCCGGCCGCCACGGCAGGTCGCCCGACAGGTCGAGTACCACGGTGTTGCGGAAGCCCGCACGGGCCAGCGGGTGCCCGGAGGGCATCTGGCCGCCGTCCACCACGATCACCGTGTACGGCTCGTCCTGGCTCGCCGTGGCGCCCGCCTCGAACGGCGGCCGGTCGGCGAAGTCCTCACCGAGCAGCGCCTCCAGTTCGCCGGCGGCGGAGACGAACAGCCGGACCGGGCCCGCCCCGTCCGTCTCCACCGGGTGGTGGGTGTGCGGCAGCCACTTCGCCCAGTCCCACTCCCCGGCCCGTTCGGCGGAGACGCAGAAGACGATCATCAACTCCTGCGGGGAGTGCGCGACCGCCAGCTGGCCGAGCAGGGCCCGCGCCACCCCGAGCACCTCCTCCCGTTCACCGCGCAGGAGTACCCGAGCCCACGCCGGAAGGAAGATCGCGATGGGCTGTCCGGGGACGGTGGAGTACGCGTTGACGAAGGCGCGCAGGGCATGCGCGGTCAGCGGGTCGAGGTCCTCCACGGGCTTGGTGGCATTGGTCGTCAGCCGCATGCCCAGGCGCTGCTCGCCCACCGCGAGCCGTACCTCGCCGAAATCCTGGTCGGACGGACGGCGCTCCCACAGCCGCGTGGTGCGCGCCAGCGCCCACAGCGCGGTGGGCCCCGGGTGTCGCCACGCCAGGGCGCTCTGCTGCTCGGCCACCGCCGCCCTGACCTTGCGGCGGGCGCCGCCGAGGTAGCGCAGGTAGTCCCGGCGGGCTCCCTTGAGCTTCTGCCTGCGTTCCGTGCCGCCGCGCATCAGCTGCCCGAGCAGCATGAAGACCATCGCCAGCGCCATCACGCCGACCACCACGTACGTCATCGGACCGGAGGACTGGCCGGGACGCGCGTACAGCAGCACCATCGCGCCCGACATCATGGCCATCGGCAGGTACGTCATCAGACCGGCGCCGCCGTCCGGTACCTGTTCGGACAGCACCGGCGGCTCCTGGAGCACCATCTCGCCCTCGGGCATCTCGGGCCCCCGGCGCCGGGCCGGCCTGCGGAAGAAAACCACGCTCAACTGAAGACGTCCTTCTCAACGAGATGCGAAGCCCGAAGCCACGGGGTCCGCGCGCGGGGTGTGTATCGGGTGTGCGCGGACGGAGGGCGCGCGGACGGCGGCGTGCCGGGCAACCCGTGGGGCCCTGGCGCCGTACGGCGACACCTGTGAGACTATCGGGCACCACCGAGGTCGCCAACAGTGGTTCGCCGCACACCGGTTCTCCGCCGCGTCGGCTGCCGGTTCCGGCGACCGGCTCTCCCCCGCGGACCCCCCGACAGGCTCCGGTCCAGGGACCCCCCATCGGCCCCCGAGCGGCCCCCGCCGCCGAAGAGGTGTGAACACGTATGAGTGAAGGATCAACGACGGGTGTGTGCCGGGTGACCATACGGGCCCCGGAGCGGATCCTCGACCTGGCCGTGCCCGCCGACATCCCGCTCGCCGACCTGCTCCCGGTCGTCGTCGCACAGGCCGGCGAACAGCTGGAGGAAGCCGGGCTGGAGCACGGCGGCTGGGTGCTGCAACGCATCGGCGGCGCACCGCTGGACGGTGAACTGACCCTCGACGCCCACGACCTGCGCGACGGCGAGGTACTGCTGCTGCGCCCGGAGACCGAGGCACTGCCCCCGGTGCGGCACGACAACCTGGTCGACGCCGTCGCCGGCACGGTCCGCGAACTGCCCCACGCCTGGACCCCGGAGACCAGCCGCTGGACCCTGCGGCTGATGACCGGCGCCGCGCTCCTGGCCTGCCTCGTCGTACTGGCGCTGCCGGGTGACCCGGCGTCACGGGCCGCGCTGGCGGCCGGCGCGGCGCTGCTGGCCCTGGCCGGCGCGGGGGCGGCGGCCAGGGTGATGGAGGACCCGCCCGGCGCGGTGGTGCTGGGCCTGGGCGCCGGCCTGCTGCTGGGGCTGGCGGGCGTCCTGCTGACCGGCGACCCGTGGACCGCCTCCGGGGACCCGGCCCGGGCCGGCGCGCACCTGCTGGCGGGCTCGGCGGCCGCCGGGATCGGCGCCGCCCTGGCCCTGTCCGTGGTCTCCGTCCACGTCGTCGTCTTCGCCTCCGCCATCGTGGTGTGCGCCGCCGGCGTCCTGGGCGGTGTGCTGATGATCGCCCTGGACGCGCCGTTCTCCGCCGCGGCCGGGGCCGTCGCGGTGGCTGCCGTCGTCTTCGGGGCGTTCGTGCCGCGGCTGTCCTTCTCCCTGGCCGGTCTGCGGCTGCCGCCGCTGCCCACCACCCCCGAGCAGCTCCAGGAGGGGATCGAACCGCACGAGGGCGAGGACCTCGCCCGCCGCTCCGCGGCCACCGACCGCTGGATGAGCGGCTTCTACCTGGCCGCGGGCGCCGTGTGCGCCGCCTGCCTGGCCGGCCTGGCCCGCCGCCCGGAGCCGCCCCAGATGACCACCTGCGCCCTGCTGGCGCTGCTGCTCTTCCTGCACGGACGCAGCCTGGGCACGGCCTGGCAGCGGCTGGCGCTGACCGTGCCGGCCCTGCTCGGCCCCCTGCTGGCGGCGGCCTGGCTGGCCGCCCACGGCGGCGGCGGGGTGCGCCTGGCGGTCGCGGGCGCCCTGCTGCTGTGCACCGCGGGCCTGGCCGTGGCCTCCTGGATCATTCCCGGCCGTCGCATGCTGCCCCACTGGGGCCGGGCCGGAGACCTGCTGCAGTCCGCGACGGCCTTCGCGCTGCTGCCCGCCGTGCTGTGGAGCCTCGGCGTGTACCAGCTGCTGCGCTCGGCCAACGGCTGACCGGCGAACGAGGAGATACGTCATGCAGAACCGGCGGGACCAGGTCCAGGCACACCGCTTCGTCGTCTCCCGGCTGACCAGCGGCCTGCTGCGCGCCGACCCCGACGCCCCCGAACCGTCCACCCGCCGCACCGACAGGGGCGTCACCTTCGGCGCCGTCTTCGCGGCCGTGCTCGCCATCGGCTTCCTGGTCTACGGACTCATCAGCCCCGGCGGCGCCACCGGCTGGCGCGACGGCCACACCCTGGTGGTGGAGGAGGGCACCGGCGCCCGCTACCTGTTCGACGGCACCCGGCTGCGCCCCGTGCGCAACTACGCCTCGGCGCGCCTGCTGGTCGGCGCGGACCTGAAGACCGACACGGTCTCCGCCGCGTCCCTGCGGGGCACACCGCACGGTGACCCGGTCGGCATCGAGGGCGCCCCCGACGACCTGCCCGACGCCGGCGGCCCGGGAGCCTGGCAGGTATGCGCGGGAACGCGGCCCACCGACTCCGGCGAACGCGTGGGCACCACCGCGCTGGTGGTCGACTCCCGTCTGCCCGGCGACACCGTGGCGGACGGCGTGCTCGTGCGCGACGACAAGGGCGGCCTGTTCCTGGTGTGGCACGGCACGCGCTTCCGGCTGGCCGCCGGGCAGGCCGCGGTCGCGGCCCTCGGCTACGCGGCGGCGGACCCCCTGCCGGTGTCCGCCGCCTTCCTCGACGCGGTGCCGGCGGGCGCCGACCTGGCCGCGCCCCGGGTGGCGGGCCAGGGCGGGCCGGGACCGGACGTGGACGGCACCGCCACGCGGATCGGCCAGGTCTTCGTCGTCCGCACGCCCGGTGCCGCCCAGCAGTACTACCTGCTCCTGCGTTCGGGCCTGACCCCCGTCACCACCACCCAGGCGGCCCTGCTCCTGGGCGCGTCCGACACCCGGGAGAAGGCATACGGAGGGAAGGCCCCGCAGGCCCTGGCCCTGTCCCCGAACGCCCTCGACCGCGTGCTGGCGCCCAAGGGTGCCCACGACGAGGCGGCCGGAGTACAGCGGTCGGGCTCCGTGATCCCCGCCGCGCCCCCGGTCCTCGCCCAGCGCCGGGACGACCGGAACCTGTGCGTACGGCTGATCCCCCAGGGGGACGCGGGCACCAGCGTCTCCCTGGTCGCCGTGGACTCATCGGCCGTCGCCGCCGGGGCCACCGCGCCCGGCCGGGCCCTGGTCCCGGCCTGCCTGGCGGTGGACACCGTGTCGGTGCCCGCCTCGGGCGGCGCCCTGGTACGCGCGCTGAGCAGCGCGGGCACGGGCATGGGCGACACCACCTACCTGGTGACCGACACCGGCCGGAAGTACCGCATCGCCTCCGCGGACGCCGCGACGGCGCTCGGCTACGACGTGCGGCGGGCCCAGAAGCTGCCCTCCCCGCTGCTCGACATGCTGCCGACGGGACCCGACCTGTCCCCGGAGGCGGCCCAGGCGGGCCGCAGCGATGTCACCGGCGGGAGCCGGTGCGCGACAGGGCATGGGACCTCCTGATACGTGTGACCACCTCGCCGTTCTGCGGGCAACGGTCACTCTCCGCGGGTGACTTGACGACCCATAGGTACATGCCGAACGCACATGCCCACATGCAAAACACACATGACTGAGTGTCACTTGTCGCCCCCGCCATCGCAGGTTTATCATCGCGGTGATCCGACCGTCCGATTCTGACGGCCCGTTCGATGTGTCGGCCGCAGCATCCCGACCTACACACACGTAGTCGGCCGCGGCCGGACATGCGCACAGATGTTCCGCACGTCCCACGGCGAGACCCCGCCATGGCAGCGACGTGACCCCCCACTCGATCCGCCGATGGAACGGAAGGCAACGACACGATGAGCACCCCTACCAACGGACGGCTGCAGGAGTCCTCCACAGCCACCTACGGCCAGGCCATCTCCAGCCTGGAGGGCGCCCGGAGCCAGATGACGCTGATCCAGGGCGAAGTCCAGCAGGCCAAGGCGACCTTGCAGGCGCACTACCAGGGCGAGGACGGCCGTGCCTACGCGCGGGTCATGGACACCTGGCTCAGCGAGGTGGACCGCATCAAGCGCACCTGTGAGGCCATGGAGAACCAGCTGGGCAACAGCATGCAGTCCTCCAACAGCGCGCAGGCCGGCGCCCAGCAGGCCATCGTCGACGGCGACGGACACCTGACGGCGTTCGGATCCGACGTCGAGAACGGTACCTACACCGCCATGCGCGGCGCCTGACCCAGACCGCCACCCTCCGTCCCACCCCCCATCAAGGAGAACACCATGGGCGCCGAAGACGGCATCTACATCGACCACGGCCAGGCGCTGACCTTCGCCGAGGAGATGATGCACCAAACCACACGTATCAGCGACGTGGTGCACCAGCTCGAGGGCGAGCTGGCCGGCATCGTCGGCAACTGGCTGGGCCCCGACCGCGACATCTACTACGGCAAGGTCCAGCCCACCTGGAACTCCGAGGTCCAGGCGCTGTCCAGCATCCTCCAGCGGCACGCGCAGACCCTCGACAACATCAGCGACATGTACACGAAGACCGTGACCCGCAACGCGCAGGGCTTCGAAGAGATCAGGTTCTGACGGCGCCCACCGTCAGTTCGTTCCACCGCGCCCCGCCGTGATCCCCACAGGGGGGCGTCCCTCAGCAACGTGTGCCGCCGTCGTAGTCGTAGGGGAAGCAATGCCGGATCTGACCAAGCTGGACGCTCCCTCCCTCCGTACGTTCGCCGAAATGGACGTACGTGAGGCGGGGGACGAAATCGCCAGGCTGCGCGCCTCGGACCAGGAGGGGCAGTCCCTGTACGACATCTCCAACGCCCCCAACGGACCGTTCGTCATCGGCCCGATGGCGGGCGACTCGGACACCGCGGGCAAGAGCCTGGTGAGCCACACCATCCAGTCGGCGAAGGCGATCGACTCGGTGCTCAACCGTCACCTCACCGCTTTCCGCGATCTGCGACGGCAGCTCAACGACGTGGTCGACAGCATGCTCAAGACCCAGGGGGAGACCCTGCAACAGGTGGACGGGCAGAAGTTCCTGTCGGCCATCAGGGACTACGACTCGGACATGTCCGGCGGGTCGTACTCGTCGAACAGTTCCACCACCTCCGGCTGATCGCCATGGCCGTCGACAACTGGGAAAACATCATCAAGTTGCTCACGGGCTGGACACTGCCCGGGCGCTCGGAGGTGACCGGAGTCAAGGGGGACAGCGGCACCCCCTGGATCGACGTCAAGGTCAAGAAGGAGAAGCACCGGAGCACCACTCCGCAGATCCATCTCGACCCCGGCCACGGGGCGACCTTCCAGTACTTCGTGCAGCACGGCAAAAGCGTGGACATGTACACGGCACAGATCAGCTACCAGGGTGATCTGGCGAAGGGCACGACGTACTGGGAGCGCAGCAGGGAGGCGCTGAGCCGCCTGGTCAACCAGTTCCAGTCGGCCGGTGAGCCGTCCGCCTACGGCGGGGATCCCGGCCTCACGGATGGCGTCGACCTGCACTCCTTCAACCAGGCGGCGTACTCCTTCGACCGGGCCGGCCAGTTCTTCCGCAACCGCACGGCGGTCCTGAAGAACTGGCTCGACGCGATCGGAGCGGACAACGCGGCGTGGAAGGGCACCGCCGCGGACGTGTTCCGCGAGCTGATCGACGACCTGCACGACAAGTACGACCACTACACGACCCTGCTGAGGCCGCCCGGGTTCACGCCCACGAACACCTCGGTGGTCACCGGCACCCAGGCATGGTCGCTGCACGGCGACAACCTGATCGGGGCCCAGAACGACCTCCACCGTGCGTACACCGACCTGAGCAGGCAGCTCGACGACTTCTACTGGCGCCGGGGACGCGGCATCAACGTCACCTCGGCGGACGGCAGCACCCGCTCCCACGTCCCGCCGGCCGAGCCGACGAGCATCCTCGACGAGCTCATGTGGGACGTCCAGTGGTTCATCATGCAGTACAACCACCCGAAGGTGGCCTACCGGACGACGAGGTACAACTGGGGAACCTCGACGGAGACGGTCACCAGCTGGCATCCCACGCCCGGCTTCTCCGCCAACACCGCCTGGGGCAACCTCAAGGACCAGAGCACCTGGTCGGGCCTCGCCCAGGAGGCGATCAACCGGTGGACCAACAACATCCAGGCGAACCTGGACGAACCCGGACATCAGATCGCCACCGATCTCGGTACCAAGTGGACCCAGGTCCTCGACTCCGGTCATGACACCCGCTTCGCCTTCGAGGACATCCCCTCCGTCAGTCTCGCCGACAAGCTGGCGAAGGAACAGGCGGAGAAGGCACAGGAGGACGCGCAGCGGGAGGCCGAGGAGGCCGCCAAGGAGGCGCAGCAGGACGCACGGGACCAGGCCGACAAGTTCGCGAAGGGCGTCACCAGCCTGACGAGCGACGGATCCCCCGTGGGGAGCACCTACCCGACGGACGGCCCTCTGTCGGGACAGGACTTCCAGGTCGGCAGCACCGACATCGGCACGCCGTCCTCCTCGACGGACGGCCTCACGGACACGGCGACGCCCAGCTCGTCGGACCTCTTCAGCGGGCTGCCCACGGTCGGCGGTCCCCAGACCCTCACCGCGGACTCGGCCACCGGCACGCCGGCCACGCTCGCCGCGAACGGGGCGGACCCGCACACCCTGCTCAGCGGACTCCCCTCGGCCACGGATCTTTCGGCGGGTGTGCCGTCGACGGCTGATCTTTCGGCGGGTGTGCCCTCGGCCACGGATCTTTCGGCGGGTGTGCCGTCGACGGCCGATCTCACGGCGGGTGTGCCTTCGGCCACGGATCTTTCGGCGGGTGTGCCGTCGACGGCCGATCTCACGGCCGGTGCGCCCTCGGCCACCGACATCTCGGCGGGCACACCCTCGACGGTCGGCGCCCCCTCCGTGCCCGACCTGTCGACCCTGCTCTCCTCGCCTGCCACGGTCGGCGCACTCCCGGACGGCGGTTCCGTGGCGGTCGGCCCGGACGGAACCGTGACGACCACGACGGACGACGGCGTGACGACGACGAGCACCCTGCTCCCCGGGCAGGTGCTGACCAACCCGGACGGTTCGACGGTGTCGCTGAGCCCGGACGGCGGGGTGACCACCCACTCCCGGACGGCGGTTCCGTGGCGGTCGGCCCGGACGGAACCGTGACGACCACGACGGACGACGGCGTGACGACGACGAGCACCCTGCTCCCCGGGCAGGCGCTGACCAACCCGGACGGTTCGACGGTGTCGCTGAGCCCGGACGGCGGGGTGACCACCCACCTGCCGGACGGTTCGTCGTACACGTCCCACCCTGACGGCAGCGTGACGACGACGAACCCGGACGGTACGTCGACGACGCAGCTCCCCAACGGCGTGACCGAGACCGTCGGACCCGACGGACTGACCCACTTCACCAACCCCGACGGCAGCGTCACCACGCAGAACCCCGACGGCACGGTGAGCACCGACTTCCCCGACGGCAGCACGGCGACCATCGACCCCCGGACGGGCACGGTCACCACGCTCACACCCGACGGCCAGACCGTTTCCACCCACCTGGACCCCGGCCAGAGCCTGGTGAACCCCGACGGTTCCACGACGACGCTCGGGCCCGACGGATCGGTCACCACGACCCTGCCCGGCGGGGGCACCTACACCCTGCACCCGGACGGCACGGTCACCTCGACCGGTCCGGACGGAACGGGCCTCACACCCTCCGACGGAACGGCCGTCACCCTGCCGGACGGCACCCTCACCCAGCTTCCCGAACCGGCCGGCCTGCCCACCGTCTCCGGTGGCCCCAACACCCTCACCACCCTGACGCCGGACGGCGCCACGACCGTGCACTACCCGAGCGGCACCACCGCCACCACGGGGGCGGACGGTTTCACCACCACGACCTTCCCCGACGGCAGCAGCACCGTCAGCGGGCCCGACGGGCAGTTCCAGACCCTGCCGAGCCCCGACACGGCCGCCCTCCTCGACGGGACGGCCGGGCCCGCCGACGGGCCGGCCGGCCCCGGACAGGCCGAGGCCTTGGGCGGTCTGGGAGCGGGAGCGGGCCAGGCCGCGACGGCGGCGGCCGGCCAGGGCGCCGACCCCGGCCTGGCGGGCCTGCTCTCACCGATGATGATGATGTCGGGCATGGGCCGCATGGGCCAGGGCCAGCAGAACAAGGAACAGGAGCGGATCCGCGAGGTCTACGGCGATGACGAGTCCGACGGCGCCTTCTTCCACACCCAGCAGGTGGGCCGTCCGGGATCCCAGCCGGACCCGGAGCCCGACCTCTACGAGGAAGAGGAGGAGGACTCCGAGGAGCTTCTCAGCCGACCGCGACGAGACCAGGGAGCCGGCTACGTCCGCCCGTCCACGCAGAGCGGATCCGGCCGGGTGGACGACGGCGGTGACGTCTGGGGCACCGAAGAAGGCGGTCTGCCCGCTTCGATCGGACGGTGACCGTGACCGGCGCGCGGCGGACACCTCCGCCACCTCCACCTTCCCCGTCGTCGTCCGCACCCCGTAGTACACCCCCCTGTGAGGAGGGACCATGAAAGAAACGTTCGAGCAGCACATCCAGCAGGCGTTGTCCGAGTTCACCCAGCACCGCGAGACCTTGGCCCGGGTGCGGGGCGAGATGGCGTCCCTGTCGGCGACGGTGCGGTCCAAGGACCGTGCCGTGGAGGTGACGGTCGGTGCCCAGGGCGAGGTGACGGCACTGCGCTTCCTCGGCAACAAGCACCAGACGATGTCGGGCCAGAAGCTGGCCGCCAGCGTGCTCGACACCCTCATGCAGGCCCGCCAGGAGGTGCTGTCGCGGGCGACGGAGCTGTTCGGCTCCGTCTCCGGCATCGGCTCCGGCATCGTGGGCGCCGACCCGGAGGAGTTCGACCTGGACCGGCTGCTGGACGCGGCCGGCGCGACCGCCCGCCAGGACGCCGACAAGGCTGCCCCCGCCGCCCGCCGCTCCGGAGGCTCCCATGGCTGAGGACAGGGTCTTCGCCGCCGAACCCGACTCCGTGGTGCGCGGCGGTGACGTCACCGACCGGATCAGCCAGATCCTGGAGCGCCTCTCCCACGGCTACGCCGACCAGACCTCGTGGGACCCCGGCAACCCCCCGTGGGGTGTCGGACAGCTGGGCAGCGTCTTCGCCAAGCAGTACGTCCAGCCGCACAGCGAACTGCGGGACGCGGTGTCGGCTCTGGCCGCGGCGATGATGGGCGCGGCGACGAAGACCCTGACGTCCGGCCTGAGCTTCTCCGGCGCCCAGGACCACGCCGTCCACGAAATCGAGAGCAGAGGCCGGCGGTAGCAAGAAGTGGATCTGTCGCCTGGGTCGCCGTTGGGGAATCTGCTGAAGTTCCTGACCGGGATGGAGTGGCCTGATCTTGATGAGGCTGCGATGCAGCGGCGTGT
>NZ_JOCB01000081.1 GCF_000718775.1 Streptomyces sp. NRRL S-31 | reverse complement strand
CGGGAACCCGGCGGCGGCTGGGGCGAGTTCGGCCGGCGGACGGCCGACGCCGGCGGGCCCGGTGTGGTGCTGCCCCGGCAGCGCCGGGCGGGCTCGGGCGGGCGAGGACGCGGCTCCGGTTCCGGCCCCCGGCAGGAGTACCTGGACGCCTTCGACGGCGCCGGAGGCGCCTCGCGGGACGCCCGCGCCGCTCATGACGCCCGGGAGGGCGGTGGCTCCGCGGCCGGGACGGCCGCGGCCCGCCGCGCGGGCGGGCAGCCGCCCGAGGCACCGCGACCGGCCGCCACCGCGGCGGACGGCGCCGGTCTGCCCGGGCAGCGCGGCGGCACCAAGGGCTGGGCCTTCACCGGCATCGCGGCGGCCGCCGTCACCACCGTGCTTGCGGTGGTCGTGGCCGGACAGGTGTCCGACGGCCGGGACGACGCCGGCGCGTCGTCGCGGTCCGCGGCCGACCAGGCCGGTGGCTCCGTGGCATCCGGCGGGCCGACGCCCTCCGGCACGCCGAGCACGGTGCCCCTGACGTACGACCAGAAGATGGGTACGAAGTATCCGCTCGCGGCCGGGCTGACCGGGCCGGGGAAGTTCGACGCCGTGCCCGGTTTCGACAAGGCGCCCGGCACCGGGCAGAAGTACCGGTACCGCGTCGACATCGAGCAGGGGCTGGGTCTGGACGGCGCGCTGTTCGCCGAGGCCGTGCAGATGACCCTGAACGACGAACGCAGCTGGGCGCACGGCGGCGCCCGGACCTTCGAGCGCGTCTCCTCCGGCAAGCCCGACTTCGTGATCACCCTGGCCAGCCCCGGCACCACCGCCAAGTGGTGCGCCAAGTCCGGCCTGGACACCACGGAGGACAACGTCTCCTGCGACTCCGCCGCGACCGAACGCGTCATGATCAATGCGTACCGATGGGCTCAAGGCAGCAAGACGTACGGTGACCGGATCCATGCGTACCGGCAGATGTTGATCAACCATGAGGTCGGGCACCGGCTCGGCAACGGGCACGTCAGCTGCCAGAAGGACGGCGAGCTGGCGCCCGTCATGCAGCAGCAGACCAAGTTCCTCGACCATGACGGAATCCACTGTCGGCCCAATCCGTGGCCCTATCCCGGGAGTTGACGGGGACCGCTTATGTCACATTGACATGAGCCCGCATGGTCGTCCATATTTCTGCGCATGTGGTCCCGTCACGCCGTCTCCAACAGCGCCGCCATCGAGCTGGCGCTCATTGGCGTGACCGCGCTCTGCGTGGCCGACATCCACTGTCGCTGACGCCGCCTCCCGGGCGTTCGCGTCGCGACCTTTTTCTCCTTTTCGTCCGTGACCCGGTCACGGATTTTTCGACGACCCGACGCCGGGGCCGACGTCTGTCCGCAGTCGTCTCATTCCTCGTCCACATGTCTCACCAGTCGAGAAACCCTCGATCACCCCCCGAATCAACCCCGAATCACCCCCCCCCGAGAGGTCGTCATTCCGATGCGTCAACCGTCCGTCACAGCGCGCCGCGTGGCAGCGGCATCCGTCAGCCTGCTGGTGGCAGCGGGTGCTGCCGCGTGCGGCCCGAAGGACAGCGATGCCAAGGCCTCCGGCGGCGACTCCGCGCCCCACAAGGGCGGCACGCTCTCGATCCTGAACTCGCAGCCGCAGAGCGACTTCGACCCCGCGCGCCTGTACACCTCCGGCGGCGGAAACGTTCCCTCGCTGGTCTTCCGCACCCTCACCACGCGCAACCGCGAGAACGGCGCGGCCGGCGCCAAGGTCGTCCCCGACCTCGCCACCGACACCGGGCGCCCCAACAAGGACGCGACCGTGTGGACGTACACCCTGAAGAAGGGCCTCAAGTACGAGGACGGCACCCCGATCACCTCGGCCGACATCAAGTACGGCATCGAGCGCTCCTTCGCCCCCGAACTCTCCGGCGGCGCCCCCTACCTGCGCGACTGGCTGGTCGGCGCGGCCGACTACCAGGGGCCGTACAAGGACAAGAAGGGCCTGTCCGCGATCGAGACGCCGGACGCCCGGACCATCGTCTTCCATCTGAACAAGCCCGAGGGCGAGTTCCCGTACCTCGCCACGCAGACGCAGTTCACCCCGGTTCCCAAGAGCAAGGACACGGGCACCAAGTACGAGTCGCACCCGGTCTCGTCCGGCCCCTACAAGGTCGTGAAGAACGAGAACGACGGCGAGCACCTCGTCCTGGAGCGCAACACCAACTGGTCGGCCGCGACCGACGCCGAGCGCAAGGCGTACCCGGACACCATCGACGTGCGCTCCGGTCTCGACTCCTCGGTGATCAACCAGCGGCTGTCCGCCTCCCAGGGCGCGGACGCCGCCGCCGTCACCACGGACACCAACCTCGGCCCCGCCGAACTCGCCAAGGTCACCGGTGACAAGGAGCTGGCCGCGCGCGTGGGCACCGGCCACTTCGGCTACACGAACTACATCGCGTTCAACCCGAGCGTGAAGCCGTTCGACGACCCCAAGGTGCGCCAGGCGATCGCCTACGCCATCGACCGGTCCTCGGTCGTCAACGCGGCCGGCGGCAGCGCCCTCGCCGAGCCCGCCACCACCTTCCTGCCCAACCAGAAGTCCTTCGGCTACACGCCGTACGACCCCTTCCCGGCGGGCGCCTCCGGCAACGCGGCCAAGGCCAAGGAGCTGCTCGCCCAGGCCGGCCACAAGAACGGGCTCACCGTCACGCTGACCCACTCCAACAGCAAGGACTTCGAGACCAGCCCGGAGATCGCCACCGCCGTCCAGGACGCCCTCAAGAAGGCCGGCATCACGGTCAAGCTCCAGGGCCTGGAGGACAACGACTACAAGGACAAGATCCGCAGCGTCAGGACCGAGCCGGGCTTCTTCCTCGCCCACTGGGGTGCCGACTGGCCCTCCGGCGGTCCCTTCCTCGCCCCGATCTTCGACGGCCGGCAGATCGTCAAGGATGGAGCGAACTTCAACACGGGCCTGCTGGACGACAAGTCGGTCAATGACGAGATTGACGCGATCAACAAGTTGACCGATCTTGACGCCGCCGCCAAGCGGTGGGGCGCGCTGGACCGGAAGATCGGCGAGAAGGCCCTCGTCGTGCCGCTGTTCCACCCGGTCTACAAGCGCCTGGTCGGCAAGGACGTCAAGAACGTCGTCATCAGCGACTGGACCGGCGTCCTGGACGTCTCCCAGGTCGCGGTGAAGTAACACCGTGAGCGAGGCACTTGTCGTCGTCGAGACCGCCGGGACGGACACCACCGTCCCGGCGGTCTCGGGGGCACGTCAGTTCTGGCGGCGGCTGCGGGCGCAGCGCGCCGCCCTCGTCGCCGCGGCCGTCGTCGCGCTGCTCGTCCTGGTCGCGCTCGCCGCGCCGCTGCTCACCGCGCTGGAGGGCCAGGACCCCACCACGTACCACCCCGCGCTGATCGACTCCGCGCGCGGCGGCGTGCCCATCGGCTCCTTCGGCGGCGCGAGCGCCGACCACTGGCTGGGCGTGGAGCCGCAGACCGGACGCGACCTGTTCGCCCGGCTGGTCTACGGCGCCCGGGTGTCGCTGGGCGTCTCGCTGGCCGCCACGCTGGTGCAGATCCTCGTCGGCGTCGCCATGGGCGTGGCCGCCGGCCTCGGCAACCGCTGGGTCGACCTGGTGCTGAGCCGTATCACCGACCTCTTCCTCGCGATACCGCTGATGGTCATGGCGCTCGCGCTGCTGGCCGT
This sequence comes from Streptomyces sp. NRRL S-31, assembly GCF_000718775.1. GTDB lineage: Bacteria > Actinomycetota > Actinomycetes > Streptomycetales > Streptomycetaceae > Streptomyces. The sequence goes on along the minus strand of NZ_JOCB01000081.1, from coordinate 36,510 downwards.
GGTGCCCGGCGATTTCCCGCGGCCAGTCCTGGTCGCGCTGATCATCGCCCTGGTCTCCGGGTGGAGCACCATGGCGAAGATGGTGCGCGCCCAGACCCTCGCGCTGAAGAACCTCGACTACGTCTCCGCGTCCCGGCTGAGCGGCTGGAGCACCTGGCGGACCGCCGTGCGCGAACTGCTCCCGGGCCTCGCCGCGCCGGTCATCACCTACGCGGCGCTGCTGGTGCCGTCGAACATCAGCGCCGAGGCGGCCCTGTCCTTCCTCGGCGTCGGCGTGAAGCCGCCCACCCCGTCCTGGGGCCAGATGCTCACCTCCGCCGACGTCTGGTACCAGGCGGCCCCGCAGTATCTGCTGCTGCCCGCGCTCGCCCTGTTCGTGACCGTGTTCGCGATGACCGTCCTCGGCGACGGCGTCCGTGTCGCCCTGGACCCGCGCGCCGCCTCCCGCCTGCGCGTCGGCACCGGCCGCAAGCGCGAGGCGCGCGCCGGAACGGCGACGACGTCCGGGACCCCCGGGACCACCGCGACCCCCGGGACCTCCGCGACGCCCGGGACCGCCTCCGTGTCCTCCGTGGCGGACGGCGGACCGGAGAAGCCGCAGAAGCCGAAGAAGGAGGAGGAGCGGCCGTGAACGCCTTCACCGGCTTCGTCCTGCGCCGGGTCGTCGGCGCCGTGATCACCCTGCTCGTGCTCTCGGTGATCGTCTACGTCGTCTTCTACGTCACCCCGGGCGACGTCGCCCAGATCACCTGCGGCCCCCGCTGCTCCCCGGCCCAGGTGCACCAGGTCGCCCAGCAGCTCCACCTGGACGACCCGCTGTACGTGCGCTACTGGCACTTCCTCCAGGGGCTCTTCGTGGGCCAGGACTTCTCCACGGGCACCTCCGTGGAGCACTGCTCGGCGCCCTGCCTCGGCCAGTCGTACCAGACCGGCCGGCAGGTCACCGACATCATCCTGACCAAGCTGCCGGTCAGCTTCTCCCTGGTGATCGGCGGGATGGTGATCTGGCTGCTGCTCGGCGTCGGCACCGGCGTGCTGTCCGCCTGGCGGCGCGGCCGGTTCTCCGAACGCGTCCTGACCGCGATCACCCTCGCGGGCACGGCCACGCCCGTGTTCGTCATCGGACTGATCCTGATGATCGTCGTCTGCGGCGAACTCCAGCTGCTGCCCTTCCCGCAGTACGTGAACTTCACCGACGACCCCGAACAGTGGGCGTGGAACCTGCTGCTGCCCTGGCTCTCCCTCGCCCTCATCGAGGCCGCGGGGTTCGCCCGGCTGACCCGAGCGTCGATGCTGGAGACGCTCGCCGAGGACCACATCCGCACGTTCCGCGCCTACGGCGTCTCCGAGCGCGCCGTGATCGCCCGGCACGCGCTGCGCGGCGCGACGGCCTCCGTCATCGCGCTCAACGCGGTCACCTTCGGTTCGGCCGTCGGCGGTGCCGTCCTGACCGAGACCCTCTTCGGGCTGCCCGGCCTCGGCCAGGAGATGGTGCACGCCGTGAAGGTCGTCGACCTGCCGGTGGTCGTCGGCATGGTCCTGGTCATCGGCTTCTTCGTGGTCCTCGCCAACGCCGTCGCGGACGTCCTGTACGCGGTGGCCGACCGACGGGTGGTGCTCGCATGAGCCGGGTGGGAGTGACGGACATGAGCCGGGTGGAAGCGGCGGACACGAGCCTGGTGGCCGTGACGGACCTGACCGTCGAGTTCGGCGGCCTGCGGGCCGTCGACACACTCTCCTTCAGCCTGGCGAAGGGCGCCGCCCTCGCCCTGGTCGGCGAGTCCGGCTCCGGCAAGTCCACGGTCGCGGGCGCCCTGCTGGGCCTGCACCGGGGCACCGGGGCCCGGGTCGGCGGCTCGGTCCGGGTGGCCGGCACCGACGTACAGGCGGCCTCCGACGAGGAGCTGCGGCGGCTGCGCGGCGCCAAGGCCGCCATGGTCTTCCAGGACCCGCTGTCCTCGCTCGACCCGTACCACGCGATCGGCGACCAGATCGCCGAGGTCCACCGCGTCCACACGCGCGTGTCGCGCCGCGCCGCACGCGCGCGTGCGGTGGAGGTGCTGGAGCGGGTCGGCATCCCGGACGCGGCACGGCGTTCCCGGTTCCGCCCGCACGAGTTCAGCGGGGGCATGCGCCAGCGCGCCCTCATCGCGATGGCCCTCGCCTGCGAGCCGGACCTGCTGATCGCCGACGAGCCGACCACCGCCCTCGACGTCACCGTCCAGGCCCAGATCCTCGACCTGCTGCACGCGCTGCGCGAGGAGACCGGCATGGGCCTGCTGCTCGTCACCCACGACGTGGGCGTGGCCGCCGAGAGCGTGGACGACATCCTCGTCATGCGGCACGGCAGGGCCGTCGAGCGCGGCCCGGTCGGCACCGTCCTGGCGGCGCCCGCCGAGGCGTACACCAGGGAACTGCTGGACGCCGTCCCGCGCCTGGACGCCCGCCGGACCGGCTCCCCGGCCGACGGCGAAGTGGTGCTGGAAGCCACCGGCGTACGGCGCGAGTTCGGGCGCGGCAAGCGGGCGTCCGCGGCCGTGGACGACGTCTCGGTGACCGTACGGCGCGGGGAGACCCTCGGCGTGGTCGGTGAGAGCGGCAGCGGCAAGACCACGCTCGGCCGCATGCTGGTCGGGCTGCTGGAGCCGACCGCCGGCGAGATCCGCTACGACGGGCGCCCGCACACCGGCGTCAACCCGGCCGTGCAGATGGTCTTCCAGGACCCCGTCTCCTCCCTCAATCCCCGCCGCAGCGTCGGCGAGTCCATCGCCGACCCGCTCCGCGCGCGGGGCGACCGGGACGAGGAACGCATCCGGGGGCGCGTGACGGAACTGCTGGAGCGCGTGGGGCTCGAAGCGGCGCACTACGACCGCTACCCGCACGAGTTCAGCGGCGGACAGCGCCAGCGCATCGGCATCGCGCGGGCGCTCGCCGCCGAGCCGCGCGCCATCGTGTGCGACGAGCCCGTCTCCGCGCTCGACGTCACCACCCAGGCGCAGGTGGTCGCCCTGCTCGGCGAGCTCCAGCGGGAACTCGGCCTCGCGCTCGTCTTCATCGCGCACGACCTCGCCGTCGTCCGCCAGGTCAGCGACCGGGTCGCGGTGATGCGGCGCGGCCGGCTCGTCGAGTACGGGCCCGCCGACGAGGTGTACGACAGCCCGCGCGAGCCGTACACCAAGCAGCTCCTGGCCGCCGTACCGGCGCTCGACCCGGAACTGGCGGCCCGGCGGCGTGCCGCCCGCCGGGAGCCCGCCGTGGCGTAACGTTTCGTGCCCGGCTGACCGCCGTACGGAGCCATAGCGCGGCGGAACGCGGCCCGCACGCGAAAGTTACGACGCTTCACCCCTTTCGGTGGCGCGACGGACAACCGTCCGTCGCGCCACCACCGTGTGCGCTTACCTTCGTCCCGCCGCGAGCCGCCGGAACCACGACGGCTCCCCAGACGGGAGATCGGGGGTGCACACGTGCGCGTAGGACTGCTGACCGAGGGTGACTTCCCGCATGCGTGCGGTGACGCCAGTCCCTGGTACGACCGGCTCGTGCGCGGGCTCGGGCAGCACCGGTTCGACGTCTACGCGCTCTCCCGCGCCCCGCACCGGGCGGGCGAGCGCCGCGCCCCGCTCCCGCCGCACGTCGGCCGGGTCCGTACGGCACCCTTGTGGGCGACCGGGGAGGACGGGGTCGCCCACGGGCGGCGCGCACGCCGGCGCTTCACCGAGTGCTACGGCGAGCTGGTGCGGGCGGTGTGCGCGAGCACCGGCGCGCGGGGTGCGAGTGCGGGCATTGCCGATGTCGGGTCCGGCGACCTGGCGGACCGTTTCGGCAGCGCGCTGTACGGGCTCGCCGAACTCGCCCGGGAGGCGGGCGGCCTGGCCGGCGCCCTGCGCTCGGACATCGCCGTACGAGCCCTGGAGCACGCCTGCCGCGCCCCCGGAACGCCGCGCACGGCGCGCGAGGCGGGCGTGTCCGACCTGCTCGCCGTCACCGCGCACCTCGAACGCGCCCTGCGCCCCCTCTCCCTCGACTGGTACGACGACGACGGACTCGGCGCGGCCGACCTCTGCCACGCCACCGCGGGCGGCCCCGCCGCGCTCGGCGGGCTGCTCGCCCGGCACTTCTGCGGCGTCCCGCTGCTCGTCACCGAGTACGGCGTGCGGCTGCGCGGCCACTACCTGACCCTGGGCCCCGACGCCGCGACCCCCGCCGTCCGCACGCTGCTCGCCGCCTTCCACGGCCGGCTCGCGGCCGAGGTCTACCGCCGGGCCGAGATCCTCACCCCGGGCAACGCGCACGCGCGCCGCTGGCAGGAACGGTGCGGTGCCGACCGCGCCCGCATCCGCACGGTGTACCCCGGCATGGCGGCCGACCGGTTCACGGAGGCCGGCGAGTCCCCGGACCGGGGCGACGCGGACACGCTGGTCTGGGTCGGGCGCGTCGACCCCACCAAGGACCTGGTGTCGCTGCTGCACGCCTTCGCCGAGGTCCGCAGGGAGGAGCCCAGGGCCCGCCTGCGGATCGTGGGCGCCCCCTCCGGCGCCGAGGGCGCGGCCTACCTCGGACACTGCCGGGTGCTCGCCGCGCGGCTCTTCCCGGACGAGGCGGGGGGCGCGCACGCCGCCGGGGACAACCCCGTCTCCTTCCGGGAGATCGGCGCCCCCGAGATCCCGACGCTGCCCGACGCGTACGCCGCCGGCGCGGTCGTCGTCCTGTCCAGCGCCTTGGAGGGCTTCCCGGTCGGCCTCGTCGAGGCCATGTTCTGCGGCCGGGCAACCGTGTCCACCGACGTGGGCGCCGTCGTGGAGGTCATCGGGGGCACCGGACTGGTCGTGCCCCCGCGCAACCCCCGGGCGCTCGCAGAGGCGTGCGTGGCGTTGCTGCGCGACCCCGAGCGCCGCGAGCGCCTCGGTGCGGCGGCGCGCGCCCGGGCGCTCGAACTGTTCACCGTCGAGCGGAACACCGCGGCCTTCCACGGCATCTACCTGGAGATCGTCTCGCACTGCCCGGTCCGCCGGGTCGCCCTGGACGAGTCCGGCGAGCCCCTGCCCTTCGCCGCCCCCGCCGAGTCCCGCGTCCCCGGCCACTGGACGGGCCCCACGGCCCGTGCCCTGCCGCGCGCCATCCCCGGCTGGGTGACGAGCACCCCGGTCCGGGCCACCCCGGCGGCGGTGGAGGCGGCACGATGAGCGGCCTCGACAGCCGGACCCCCGGCGCCGCGGCGGGCGAGGACGGTCCCGCCTTCGACGGCGCCCTGGACCGGAGGGAGCCGGCCGGTGCGGACCGGCCGCGGAGACCCGGCGGCGCCGATCCGTGGGACGCGCGGTCCAGGGCGTGGCTGCCGGCCGATCCGGAGGCGCGGCGGGGGGCCGCCGTACAGCCGTCGGGGGAGGCCGTGCCTCCCGCGCGCGCACACACCAGGCCGGTGAACAGGCCGGACGCGGAACCGGACGAGGGACCGAACCCCAGGCCGGACGCGGAACCGGACGAGGGACCGGACCCCAGGTCGTACGCGGGGCCGGACGCGCGGTCCGGGTGGGAGCGGGGCGCCGGCCCCCGCCGGGTGTCCGCCGACCCGGTGAAGGCCCTGCTGCACCGGCACCGCGAGCTGTGCGAGCGGGCGGTGGACCCGCTGGAGATCGCCGCCGGACTGGAGGCGCACGGCGTCACCGACCGGACCGCCGCCCGCTTACGCCACCGCGACGTCTTCTCGCTCGCCGAAGAGCTGTACGCGCGCGTGCCGCACGACACCGGGCCGCGCCCACGGCCCCTGCCGGTGCCCCGGGCCCGTGTGGGCTGGGCCCTGCTCGCCCTCCTGCCCGGGGCGCTCGGCGCGGCCACCGTGACCGGAGCCCGCCTCACCGGCGGCCACCCCCGGCTGCTGGTGATCCTGGCCGGACTGCTCACCACCGGGCTCGCCGTCCGTGCCGTCCTGCGCCACGGCCCGCTCGCCGGCCCGCCCGGCCCACGCGCGCGGCGCTCCGCGGCCGGCCCGCGCGTGTGGACGCTCTGGCTGCTCGGCTACGCCGTCGCCGGTGACGGCCTCCTCCGCGTCGTCCTGGCCGGCGGCCCCGACGCCCTGCCCGCCACGGTCCCCGGCGGTACCTGGCCCATCACGGCCGCACCCGCCCTGGCCCTCCTGCCGGCCTGCGCCCCCGCCGCCTGGTCCGCCCACCTCCTCGCCGCCGGCGCCCGCCGCGCACTGGCCCGCAGCCGGGGTCTGAAGGAGTTCACGGCCGCCGCGAAACCGCTGCTGATCGGCGTGTTCGCCCTGTTCCTGGGCGTGTTCGGCGCCCTGCTCGGGCTGTGCGGGAATGTCCTGCACGAGCCCGCGGGCTACCCCCAGGCGCTCACCCTGGGCGCCCTCCTCCTGCTCGCCCGCCTGCTCACCGTGCACCGCCACCGGCACACCCCCGCCCTCGCGCTGGGCGCCGCCGCGGCCACGGAGGCGGCGGCCCTCGCGCTGCCGGTGGCCGGCCGGCTGCCCGGCTGCGCCTTCCTGGCGGCCCCCGTCGAGACCCTCGTGGACGCGTGGGGCGAACCCGCCGTACCGACCCTCGCCTGCGGCACGGCCGCCCTGGCCCTGCTCTGGCACGCCTGCCGCACCCTCACCCGGGCCTCGGCGCACGCCCCCACGGGAGCGGCCGAGTGACCCTTCCGCCCGCCGGCCCACCCACGGCCGCGGGCACCCGCACCACCCCTTTTGAAGGAGAACACCAGATGACCACCTCCCGACCCGGAGCGTCCGGACCCACCGGAACCGCCGGAGCGTCCGGAGCGGCCGCACGAGCCGTCGCCACGACCGGTACCACCGGCGCGCACACCCCGGGAGCCGCCCGATGAGGGTCCTGCTGATCGGAGCCAACGGGTTCATCGGCCGCTTCGTCGCCGACCGCCTGCTCGCCGACCCGGCCGTCCAGCTGACCGCGCTCGGCCGCGGTGACGACGCCGACGTCCGCTTCGACCTCGCCACCGGCAGCCCGGGCGCGCTCACCCGCTTCCTGGACGCGGTCCACCCCGGGGTCGTCGTCAACTGCGCGGGCGCCACCCGCGGCGGCGCCCGCGACCTGACTCGGCACAACACCGTCGCCGTGGCCACCGTCTGCGAGGCGCTGCGCCGCAGCGGCTGCGGTGCCCGCCTGGTGCAGGTCGGCTGCGGTTCCGAGTACGGCCCCAGCCAGCCCGGCTCCTCCACGGCCGAGGACGCCGTGCCGCGCCCCGGCGGCCCGTACGGCGTGAGCAAGCTCGCCGCGACCGAACTGGTCCTCGGCTCCGGTCTGGACGCCGTCGTCCTGCGCGTCTTCTCGCCGGCCGGCCCCGGCACCCCGGCCGGCTCCCCGCTCGGCCGGCTCGCCGAGGCCATGCGCCGCGCCATGCAGTCCGGCGACGGTGAACTCAAGCTGGCCGGCCTGGGTGTCCAGCGGGACTTCATCGACGTGCGCGATGTCGCCCGGGCCGTGCACGCCGCCTCGCTCTCCGCGGCGCAGGGCGTGATCAACATCGGGTCCGGCCGTGCCGTCCGGCTCAGGGACGCCGCGGCCGTCCTCGCGCGCGTGGCCGGATACGGCGGTGCGCTGCACGAACTCGACGTTCCGCCGGGAGCGCTGCGCGCCGCCATCGGGCACCCGCGCACCGACTCCGACCACGCCGTCCCGGTGGCGTACCCCTACCCGGACGGCTGCGGCACCTGGCAGCAGGCCGACGTGCGCACCGCCCGCGACCGCCTCGGCTGGCGGCCCCGCATCAACCTGGAGGAGTCCCTGGCGGACATCTGGATGGAGGCGGCATGCCGCATCTGACCGGCGCCCGCCCCGGCGGCCCTTGGGAGACGGCCCTCGGAGAACCGCCCCGGGAAGGCGATGCCCGGCTGCTGGGACACCATCGTCTCGCTGGTCGGAACGGGTGTCTCGGAATGAAGAAGGGCGTGGCAGTGTTACCACGAGAACAACTGTAGTGATCGACCGACCAACGGAGTCCCCGTGTCGCTGCCACCCCTGGTCGAGCCAGCCTCTGAGCTCACCGTAGACGAGGTCCGCAGGTACTCCCGCCACCTGATCATCCCCGACGTGGGCATGGACGGGCAGAAGCGGCTGAAGAACGCCAAGGTGCTCTGTGTGGGCGCCGGCGGCCTGGGCTCGCCGGCGCTGATGTACCTGGCCGCCGCGGGCGTGGGCACTCTCGGCATCGTGGAGTTCGACGAGGTCGACGAGTCGAACCTCCAGCGCCAGATCATCCACAGCCAGTCGGACATCGGCCGCTCCAAGGCCGAGTCGGCCCGTGACACCGTCAAGGGCATCAACCCGTACGTGGACGTGATCCTTCACGAGGAGCGGCTGGAAGCCGACAACGTGATGGACATCTTCAGCCAGTACGACCTGATCATCGACGGCACCGACAACTTCGCCACCCGCTACCTGGTCAACGACGCGTGCGTACTGCTGAACAAGCCGTACGTGTGGGGGTCGATCTACCGCTTCGACGGCCAGGCGTCCGTGTTCTGGTCCGAGCACGGTCCCTGCTACCGCTGCCTCTACCCGGAGCCCCCGCCCCCCGGCATGGTCCCCTCCTGCGCCGAGGGCGGCGTGCTGGGCGTGCTGTGCGCGTCCATCGGCTCCATCCAGGTCAACGAGGCCATCAAGCTCCTCACCGGCATCGGCGACCCGCTGGTCGGCCGTCTGATGATCTACGACGCCCTGGAGATGCAGTACCGCCAGGTCAAGGTCCGCAAGGACCCGAACTGCGCGGTCTGCGGCGAGAACCCGACCGTCACGGAACTCATCGACTACGAGGCATTCTGCGGCGTCGTCTCCGAGGAGGCCCAGGCGGCCGCGGCCGACTCCACGATCACTCCGAAGCAGCTCAAGGAGTGGATCGACGACGGCGAGAACATCGAGATCATCGACGTCCGGGAGCCGAACGAGTACGAGATCGTCTCCATCCCGGGCGCCAAGCTGATCCCGAAGAACGAGTTCCTCATGGGCACCGCCCTGGAGACCCTGCCGCAGGACAAGAAGATCGTCCTGCATTGCAAGACGGGTGTCCGCAGTGCGGAAGTCCTCGCGGTCCTGAAGTCGGCGGGCTTCGCCGACGCGGTCCACGTCGGCGGCGGCGTCATCGGCTGGGTCAACCAGATCGAACCGGAGAAGCCGGTCTACTGACCCTCCCTTCCCCCTACCGGGGAACCTGACGAAGCCCACGGCTCTGACCAGCTCAGATGCCGTGGGCTTCTGTCGTTGTCGGTCGGCTTTGGCTGACCTTTGGCCTCTTGCTGACCTCACGCTTTCTGGCGCTTGAGAACAGCGGTGGCTAGGTCGTCGACAGACCGACGGAGCTCTCGATCCGACAGTGAATCCTTGGGGCCGAACCGCTCAACGTAGAGCGTTGCCTTATTACCTACATCAACGGTGAGCTGAGCTTTCCAGGCGTCGCCGTACAGGACTTGGCGGGCCGCTGCTCGCCCCTGGATCAGCAACGGCTCTGCCTTCTCCGGGATTACGTCTGTACCATCCACCGTCTGCTGCAAGGACTCTGCGGTGGGGTAGAAGGCGACCACGAACCCAGCTGGTTCAGCCGCGTCGTCCTGTGTCATCAGCAGATAGCAGGAGGCGCCACCCTTCTCCTCAGCCATGGGAGATGCCTCTCTGATGCTGAACTGCTGTCGCATCGCACCGCTCACGAGCTTGCAGACGGTCTTCTTGCTGACCCCGGCAATGATCGGAGCGTCTCCAGGCACCGAGGCCCTTGTAGACCCAGATGAGTGCGCAATGGCGTAGCCGAGGCCGGAGCCGACAGCAAGAGAGAGCACTGCGGTGAGGACCAGCAAGCTCTTTGCAGGGTTACGACGGCGCTTCGTGAGAGCCGCAGCCGCTTCCCTGGGAGAGTCCACGGCTGAGCCACTGTCGTGAGTTGAGGTGTCCTCGCTGGCCATGGCGAGATCATCACACCGGCGCCATAGCCGCTGTCGCGATGATGCTTGATCGTTACGGGGTGAACGGGGAGCCATCAGCTTGGGAAGCTGCGGACACCGAGCACCAGTTGTAAGGGCTGAAGCTGTTGTCCTATCGATCGGGAGTGCGGTGTGATCGAAAGTGGCCCTCGGGGCGGGTGATTCCGGCGTGGCGGAGCATGAAGACAGGGCCTCTGGCACGCGCCTTCGGGTTCCGCGTCGAGCCGACCCCCGGTCGCAGGCGCATGTCAGCCATCACCTGGTCCGGGATCCGGGGTTGTCCTCGATCGCCGTACGCAACTCCTGAGAACCAGGACATAACAAGGTGAGGTTCCGCACCGGCTACGCCGACGCGGAACCTCACCTCGAAGAACGGTTCACCCGGTTGAGTTCATTGCCACGGTGTGCGGCTGATCAGTCCTTGCTCAGCGCGACCACGGCGGTCTGCGTCACCGTCACGGTCTGGCCGTAGTGCGGGTCCTGGGCCTGAGCCTGGGCCTGCACCTCGACGTCGCCCTTCTGGAACGGGGTGGTTCCGGTGGGCGCGGCCGTCGCGGTCCAGGTGACCGGGGCGCCGGGCTCGCAGGCCACCTTGGTGGCGTAGGAGCCCTTGATGAGGATGCGGTGGGCGACCTGAGTGACGGTGCCGGAGACGTCCACCTGGGTCGGCTCGTTGCAGCTGACGGTGCCGCCGATGGTGGCCTTGCCGTTCAGGTAGCTCGCCGTGCCCTTGAGGTCGATGGCGACGCCCAGGTCGAGCGCAGCCGGCGGCGCCGGGTTGTCGATGTGGATCTCGCCGCGCAGCGCGGCGGTGCCGCCCTCACAGTGCTGCTCGTAGGTGGCGTCGAGTTTCTGCACATAGCCGTTCGGGCCGAAGACCACGTCTGCTACGGAAAACGATCCGGTCAGCGTGTTGCACCCGCGACCGTTGCCGTCGACGGAAAGGCCGGGCTCCGCGGCCTCGTTGAACGGATAGCGGGTGGCGCCGGTGTAGTCACCGGGCGCGAGCTGTTGCCCGGCGGGAGCAGCGAGATCGAGGTACCACCAGTCACCGTTGGCGCCGTCGACGCTGACGGAGATGTGGTTGTCGTCGCTCGAACCGTTGACGTTGAGGGTATCGCCGGCGGCCGGCGAGTAGGAGTACGACTGGCCGCCGCTGATGTAGTCGCCCGCGTCGCCGCTGAAGCTCATCGAGCCGGACGATACGGTCAGTGCCTGCGCTTCGGGCCCGTGCAGCAGGCCGGTGCTCGCACCGGCGAAGGCCAGAGTGAGCGCGAGCGCGGTGGCAACTCGGGTGAAGGCGCGGTTGGGCACGCGAAGGTTCAAGGGTCCCCCTGGGATGTGTGGACACAGGAATGCGAGTGGAGGCGAACTTCGAGGACACCTCCCTACATGCACTCAGCGCGCAGCGGAAGCCCAGACGTCACAGGTTGCACGCATGTCCCTTCTCACGCGTCGAGTTGGGCCGGCATGCACAACCCTTGGTCGGTGTCGTGAGTCCTCCCATGCCCCATACGTACGTCGGGCGGCGACAACCATCCACTGCACCGCTTCGGGTTCGGTAGGGACGGCAGGATTCGAACCTGCGACACCCGCTTTAGGAGTTCGATCACTTCGTCACACCCCCGGGGAACCGCCTGGCCATGCCGGCCGTGCCAGACCGCCTGGGAGTGCTGGCGTCCGGCGCTGTTGATGTCACTTGTGGATGCCAGAACGGGGTCACCGCGTGCGCCTGCTGACACGATGGTCCCGTGGTTGACCTGGAGCGCATCAAAGCAGAGACCGTGGCGTACTTCCGAGCACTCGATGAAGCCGCCACCCAGCGGCACCACTTCCGCCACGCTGACGAGGAGGGCGGCTTGTGGTACATCGAGGCTGTACCTGACCGCGGTGAGTTGGTCGTCATCAAACAAGCCGAGCTGACTTCCGCCGGCCATCTCCACCGGTACAGCCGGGAGCACCTGGAGGACGAGCACGGTGGCCTGACAGACCAAGCGATCGACCCTGAAGAGGATCTGCTGGAGGCCATCCCGGCCGAAGAGTTCCTGCGGGTGTGGACGCAGTGAGCGGCGGCTTCCAGCACCGCCGTCAGCGCCGGCGCCGACCGGGTCACCCGAATGGCAGGCGCCCGGGACCCAGTCCGTTGTGGCCTGTGGATAACGCTCCGACCTGCGACTTCGTCCGGTTGTCGGTGATCTCTCAGGAGCAGACGGTGTCGGCCTTCGGCAGCTTTCCGTCCAGCAGGTAGGCGTTCACCGCGCTCTGCACGCACTTGTCCTTGCTGTCGTAGGAGCCGTGACCCTGGCCCTGGTACGTCAGCTCGACGGCGACGCCCTTGCCGAGCGCCTCCACCATCGCCCTCGCGCCCCCGTACGGGGTGGCCGGGTCGCCGGTGTTGCCGACGACGAGGATCGGCCCCGCGCCCGGTGCGCTGACCTCGGGATGGTTGGCGGCGCCCGGCACCGCCCAATCGATGCAGCTCAGCATGGCCCAGGCCATGAAATCCCCGAACAGCGGGGAGGCGGCTCGGAACCGGGGCAGCCCCCGCTGGACGTCGGCGGTGGTGTACCGCGGTTTGTCGTCGGCGCAGTTGATGGCGGTGTTCGCGGGGATGAGGTTGCTGTACTCGCCGTTCTCGCCGCGGCCGTTCATCGAGTCGGACAGCAGCATGAGGATCTTGCCGTCACCGTCGTACGCCTGCTCCAGGCCCTCCGTGAGGTACTCCCAGAAGTCCTTCGAGTACAGGGACTGCGCGATGCCGTTGGTGGCGGCGGTCTGGGTCAGCTCGCGCGGGAAGATGCCCGGGATCGGTTTCTTCTCCAGGTCGGCGAGGAGCTTCGCGATCCGGTCCTTCACCTCCTTCGGGGTGTCGCCGATGGGGCATTCCGTGGTCTTCGAGGTGCAGTCCTCGGCGAAGTTGTCGAGAGCGAGCTGGAAGCCCTTCGCCTGGCTCAGGGCGCTCTGCTCGGGGTCCTCCGTGGGGTCGACGACGGCGTCGAAGACGGCCCGGCCGACGTTCTTGGGGAACAGGTGGGCGTAGACACCGCCGAGTTCGGTGCCGTAGGAGATGCCGAAGTAGTGCAGCTTCCGGTCGCCGAGGACCTGGCGCATCAGGTCCATGTCGCGCGCCGCGTCCGTGGTGCGCACGTGCGGCAGGATCTGCCGGGAGTTCTCCTCGCAGGCCCCGTTGAACCGCTTGGTGCGCTTCAGGAACTGGGCGATCTCCGCGTTGTCGTCCGGGGTGGCGTCCTGCTGGAAGTACACGTCCAGCTGGGCGTCGCTCTCGCACTTCACCGGTGCGCTGCGGCCGACCCCACGGGGGTCGAAGCTGACCAGGTCGTAACGGGTGCCCAGGGTGGAGTAGTCCGGGCCGAACGCGGGCAGCGTGGTGACGCCGCTGCCGCCCGGGCCGCCGAAGTTGAACACGAGCGAGCCGATCCGTCCGCTCGCGGGGCCGGTGGCACGGGTGCGGATCAGGGCGATGCCGATCGTGTCGCCCTTGGGCTTGCCCCAGTCCAGCGGCGCCTTCATGGTGGCGCACTGCCAGGTGCCGCCGTTCGGCAGCGGGGACGGGGCGCTGCCGCCGCCCTCCGCCTCGGACGGGGCCGGGCAGTCCTTCCAGTCCAGCTTCTGCTGCCGGAGATCCCCGTTCTCGGTGCTGCCGCCGCACCCGGCCAGCACAGCGGCACACAGCACAGCGGAGGTGGTCAGCGCGACGGCGCGCAGCCGGAAGGGGTTCGCCATGCTCCCATCGTGAGCGTGCGCACGCCGGCTCGCGCGGGGCGCGGGCCGTCCGGGGTACCCCGCCCGGCGGGACCGATCACAGCGCTCCCTTGCGGGTGAGGTGGTTGAAGGCCAGCCAGCCCGGCAGCACCGGCAGCCACAGGGTCAGCAGCCGGAACAGCAGGACGGCCGGGGCGGCGACCTCCTTGGGCAGGCCCACGGCGATCAGTCCGACGGTGAGGGTGGCCTCGACCGCGCCCACGCCACCGGGGGTGGGAGCCGCGGAGCCGAGCGCGTTGCCGGCGAGGAAGACCACGGCGACGCTGGCGATGCTCAGCGACACCGAACCGTCGCCGAAGGCCCGGATGGAGGCGTCCAGGCACATCACGAAGCAGGCGGTCAGCAGCAGCATGCCGCCGATGCCGGTGATCAGCTTCTGGGGCCGCTGGAGCACGTCGAGCATGCGGGGTACGACACCGGCGAACAGTGACCTCACGCGCGTGACGACGAATTTCCGCAGGAACGGCACCGAGGTCACCACGAGGACCAGGACGGCCACGGTCAGCAGGCCCGCGATGACCGTGCGGGACGGCGACAGCGAGGGCGTCTTCTCGGTACCGGTCAGGTAGCCGAAGGACAGCAGCATCAGGATGTGGCAGCCCAGCCCGAAGAGCTGCGACGCGCCGACGCTCGCCACCGCGAGTCCCGGGCGCACGCCGGCGCGTTGCAGGAAGCGTGTGTTGAGGGCGACACCGCCGACGGCGGCCGGTGCCACGATCTTCACGAACGACCCGGCGACCTGTGCCGCGACCGTCCGCGGGAACGGCACCCGCTCCGGCACGAACCCCAGCAGCGCCATCGCCGCGGCGACGTAGCTGAGCGCCGAGAACAGCACCGCGGCGATCACCCAGCCCCACTGGGCCTGCGCGAACAGCGTGCCGAACTCGATGTGGGTCAGCTGCGTCAGCAGGTAGTACGCGCCGATCGCACCGGCGATGAAGCTCATCAGCGTGCGGGGCCGGACCCGCTCCAGCCGGGCCGGCTCCACGGGCGCCTGGGGCCTGATGCGCAGCACCTGGTGCCGGATCTGGGTGAGCAGATCCTCCTCGCGGGCCTCTTCGAGGGCCACGTCCAGGGCTCTCTTCTCCGCGCGCTGCTCGGCGCGGACCGCCTTCTTGTCGGGCTTCCCGGCGGCGGCCGAGGTGTCCTCGGACGCCTCCTCCGCACGGGCCAGCTTGGTCTGCCGGGAGGCTTCGAGCACCGCTTCGCGCTCGCGCTGGGCCCGTTCCCGGGCCAGCCGGCGCAGCGTCGCGCGCGTGGAGCGCGTCAGCGCGATCGGCTGGAGCATCGGCAGACAGTCGGCGACGGCGTCCGGGCCGAGCACGCCGACCGCGGAGGCGACGGCACGCTCGGCGCCGACCCGCAGGCCCAGCGTGCTCACCAACTGGGCGACGTCCATGCGGAGCAGCAGCTCACCGGCCGCGATCTCGCCGCCGCGCAGCTCGGTGAGGATCACCCTGCCGGAACGATCCACCAGAATCGCGTCGCCGGCCAGCCTGCGGTGTGCGATGCGCCGCGACTGCAAGGCCCTCACCTGGTGCCAGGTCTTGTGCAGCAGTTCGTCGGTGATCTCCTCGTCGGCCAGCGAGTCCAGGGTGCGACCGCCGGTGTGCTCGTAGACGAGCATCACCGCGTCGGGGCCGAGTTCGGAGGTGGCGATCAGCTTGGGCGCGTTGGCGCCCGCCGCGATCGCCGCGTACGCCAGCAGCGCCTCCTGCTCCAGCGCCTGGCGCAGCGACTGGAGGCTGGAGCGGGTGGCGAAGCCGCGCAGGGTCAGGTTGCGCCACGCGCGGTAGAAGAAGCCCTGGGCCTGCTGTTCCCGGTCGACGACCGTGACGTCCAGCGGCGGGCCGTCCTCCAGGGTGACGAAGTAGCGCCGGCCCCGGTCGCCGTTCTCCGACTCCGCGGTCTCCTCGCGGGCGGCGCTGACGGGGTGGAAGCCGACGTGCCTGAGGCCCGCCATCAGGGTCTGGCCGGTCGGACGGACATTGGGGGAGCCGACCGCGTACAGGGTGCCGTAGGCGATGCTCCAGCCGATCAGGACCGTCAGGACGATCGAGAAGGGGGTGGTGTAGCCGGTGACCAGCATCGAGAACGCGTCGAGCAGCAGCACGATCCACAGCACCGCGCGCCATCTGGGTCTGCGGGACATGCCGACGGCCGACATGTAGGCGATCACGGGCGCCAGATAGCCGTGCACCGGGTCGGTCAGGGCGTGGATGTCGCCCGGTGAGGGCTGGGTGAGCGCCTCCTGGATCGAGTCCGGGGCGGCCCGGGCGACCCACAGGTCGGTGGCGAGCGTCACTCCGTGGGCCAGGACCGCCGCGAGGACGCCGTCGGCGATGCGGAGACCGTCCCGTTTGATCAGCCGCTCGATCGCGAAGGCGACCGGCACCAGCAGGATCGCGATGCTGGACGCCAGCCCCGCGATCTTGATCAGCAGGTCGGGGGCCTGGCCGGTGCCCTTGTTGATGTCCTGTTCCAGGCCCGAGGTGGTGCCGTGCGCGAACGCGGCGATCGCGAGCAGCACCACGATCCCGAGCACGCCCACCAGCAGCCGCATGAGGTCGGAGGGGCGGTGCACGCGCGCGGGGAGCAGCGGTTCGTCGCCCTCCACCCGCTCGGCGTGCGGGTCGTCGTCGTGCGGGGACCGGACCGGGGGCGCGCTCGCGGAGCCGGGCGCTCCTCCGGCGGCCTCCGCGCCGCGGCCACGCGCGCGTGTGACGACGGGGGCGGGGGATTCGGCCGCTCCGGACTTCTCGGCCGCCGGAGGGGTGCCGGCCGCTGCGGGCGTCTCGGCCGCTTCGGAGCCGTCCGCCCGCGCGCGTGGGTCCGCGTCCTGTCGAGGACCGGCTTCCGCGCGTGGGCCTGCGTCCTCTCGATTACCGGGTTCCTCGCGGGGGCCGGCGCCCTCCGGCGGGCCGAGGTCCCCCCGGGAACCGGCGTCGTCACGCGAGCCGACGTCCGCGCGTGGACCGGCGTCTTCCTGGTGCGCGCCGCCGTCGACACCGCCCGCGCGGGCGGTGTCCGGGCGCGCGGCGGCGTCAGGGGTGCCCGCCGCTCCGTCTGGGTGCACGCCCTGCTCGCTCATGGTCTCTTCTTGGTCTCGTATCACCAGTCACCGCCCGCACGATGGTGGCATGCCCCACCGGCCCACGGGGGCATCAGGGTGCGGATGCGCGGGCGCACAGTCTGCCCGAAGCACCGCCCGGGGGCGAGCGGACCGCGGCTCGCGCACCCCGCCGGGACACCCGCGCGGTGCGGCAGGATGGGGTGGATGAGCGAGCTGATCCCTCCCGAAGACGCCCGCGAGGAGCACGCGGACGCGCTGCCGGAGTACGCCGAGCGGGTCCTCGAGGTCGCCGAGCTGATCCCGCCCGGCCGGGTCATGACCTACGGCGACGTCGCGGAGTGGCTGGAGCAGGGAGGCGCGCGCCAGGTCGGCCGGGTGATGGCTCTCTACGGAAGCGCCGTCCCATGGTGGCGCGTGGTGCGCGCGGACGGGGTGCTGCTGCCCGGCCACGAGCTGCGGGCGCTCGGCCACTACCGCGCGGAGGGCACCCCGCTGAAGCAGGCGGGCCGCGGCGCACAGGGCCACCTGCCGCGGCTCGACATGCGACGGGCCCGGTGGGACGGCGGCGCGGACGCGGAGGGTCACATCTGACAGCTTCCGCCATCCGCTGCCCCCAGGGCAGACCCGTGGCCCGTTCGGGTGACACCGGGGACGTCGGTGGCATGCCGTACGTTCGTGAGGAGTGGGACACGCGTGCCCCGAGCGCCCCGAGGGATGAACGGGAAGCCCTGCTTCCGCCCGGATCGGCGGCGTAGCGTCGGCAGCTCGCGTCCCGCTCACCCCGCGGCCACCGCCTCGCGCGCGTGACCGCCCGCCCACCAGTACAACCACCAGGACCGGCCGATCACGTGAGCTCCTCTTCCTCCACCAGGCGCCTGCCGCACCCCTCGGTGCGGCAGGGGAGCCGTGGCGCTTACCGACTGGTCCGTACCCCGCCGCCCGCCACGGATCCCCCCCGTCTGGACGCGGCACAGAGCGCCGTGGTTGATCACCGGACCGGACCGCTGCTCGTCCTCGCCGGTCCCGGCACCGGCAAGACCACCACCCTGGTCGAGTCCGTCGCCGCGCGGATCGCCCGGGGCGGCGACCCCGCGCGCATCCTGGTGCTGACGTTCAGCCGCAAGGCCGCCGTCGACCTGCGCGACCGCATGGCGCTGCGCATCGGCGCGGCCCGCGCGCCCCGGGCGACCACCTTCCACTCGTACTGCTACGCGCTGGTCCGCGCCCACCAGGACAGCGACCGGTTCGCCGAGCCGCTGCGCCTGCTCTCCGGCCCCGAGCAGGACGTCACCGTCCGCGAGCTGCTCGCCGGGCAGCCCGAGCTGGAGCGGCTCGGCCTGTCCCACGTGCGCTGGCCCGACGACCTGCGCGCCTGCCTCACCACGCGCGGGTTCGCCGACGAGGTCCGGGCCGTCCTCGCCCGCACCCGCGAGCTGGGCCTCGGCCCGGACGCCCTGGACGCCTTCGCGCGCCGCATCGGACGCCCCGACTGGCGGGCGGCCGCCGCGTTCCTCGCCGACTACCTCGACACACTCGACCTCCAGGGCGTGCTCGACTACGCGGAACTGGTCCACCGCGCGGTCCTGCTCGCCCGCCGCCCCGAGACCGCCGCACAGCTCGCCGCCCGGTACGACGCCGTGTACGTCGACGAGTACCAGGACACCGACCCCGCCCAGGTCCGGCTGCTGCACGCCCTGGCCGGCCAGGGGCGCACCCTGGTCGCCTTCGGCGACCCCGACCAGTCGATCTACGCCTTCCGGGGTGCCGACGTGAACGGCATCCTGGACTTCCCGGCCGTCTTCCCGCGCGCGGACGGCCGCCCCGCCCCCGTCGAGGTGCTGCGCACCTCCCGCCGCTCGGGTGCCGCCCTGCTGGCCGCGACCCGTCTGATCACCCAGCGCATGCCGCTGACCCGGCTGCCCGCCGACAAGGTCCGCGCCCACCGCGAGCAGGTCCCCGTGCGGGAGGGCGGCCGGGTCGAGGTCCACACGTACCCGACGGCCGGCGCCGAACTGGACAACATCGCGGACGTCCTGCGCCGCGCGCACCTGGAGGACGGCGTCCCCTGGGCCGACATGGCCGTCCTGGTGCGTGCCGGCTCCCGCAGCCTGCCGACCCTGCGCCGGGCCCTCACCTCGGCCGGTGTGCCCGTCGACATCGACGGCGACGACCTGCCGCTGCGGCACGAGCCGGCGGTGGCACCGCTGCTCACGGCCCTGCGCGCGGTGGCCACGGCGGAGGTACGGCGCCGGGAGGAGGACCACGAGGACGACGCGCCCGGCGAGGCGGACGGCACCGAGACCGGGGCCGGGGCCGCGACCGGCGCAGCCGGGCTTGAGACCGAGCCCGGGAGCGGAGCGGCCGAGCCCGGTGAAGCGGAGGCCGACGAAGCCGGGGGCGACGGAACCGAGTCCTCCACGGTCGCGGAGCCGGAAGGCGCGGCCGCGGACGCCCTGGACGGTGCCGGTGCCGCCGGCTCCGCCCACGCCCCGGAGGCCGCCGCCTCCTGGCTCGACACCGAGACCGCGCTCACCCTGCTCGCCTCGCCCCTCGCCGGCATGGACCCGGCCGATCTGCGCCGCCTCGGACGCGCCCTGCGCGAGGAGGAGCGCGCCGCCGGCAACCCCCTGCCGCCCCCGTCCGACGACCTGCTCACCCGCGCGCTCGCCGAACCCGAGCGGCTGGCCGTGCACGATCCGGCGTACGCGCGCGGGGCGCAGCGCCTCGGTGCGCTGCTGCGCAAGGCCCGTGAGCGCCTCGCCGGCGGGGGTACGGCCGAGGAGGCGCTGTGGGACCTGTGGGAGGGCACACCCTGGCCCGCGCGCCTGGAGCGGGCCGCCCGGCGCGGCGGCGCCGCCGGCCGCAACGCCGACCGCGACCTGGACGCCGTGTGCGCGCTGTTCGCCACCGCCGCCCGCGCGGAGGAACGCACCGGGGGCCGCGGCGCCCTGAACTTCCTGGAGGAGATCGACGCCGAGGACATAGCCGCCGACACGCTCACCCGCCGCGCGGTACGCCCCGAGGCGGTCAGCGTGATGACCGCGCACCGTTCCAAGGGCCTGGAGTGGCGGCTGGTCGTCGTCGCCGGCGTCCAGGAGGGCCTCTGGCCGGACCTGCGGCGCCGCGGCTCGCTGCTGGAGGCCGACCGCATCGGCCGTGACGGTCTCGCCGAGCCGCTGACCCCGGGGGCGCTGCTCGCCGAGGAGCGCCGGCTGTTCTACGTCGCCGCCACGCGCGCGCGTGACCGCCTCGTCGTCACCGCCGTGAAGGCACCGGCCGACGACGGCGACCAGCCGTCCCGGTTCCTGACCGAGCTGGGTGTCGAACCGAAGGACGTCACCGCGCGCCCCCGCCGCCCGCTGTCCGTGGCCGCGCTCGTCGCCGAGCTGCGCGCCACCACGGTCGACCCGCGCGCGTCGGCGGCCCTGCGCGAGGCCGCCGCCCGCCGGCTCGCCCGGCTCGCCGCGCTCACCGACGAGGACGGCCGCCCGCTCGTGCCCTCCGCGCACCCCTACCGCTGGTGGGGCATGT
Organism: Streptomyces sp. NRRL S-31; assembly: GCF_000718775.1. GTDB lineage: Bacteria > Actinomycetota > Actinomycetes > Streptomycetales > Streptomycetaceae > Streptomyces. The sequence continues at coordinate 16,183 of NZ_JOCB01000081.1, read as the reverse complement.
TCGAGCCGACCGAGAGCAGGGTGCCGCTGCGCGACCGCGACCAGCCCGTGGTGCTCTCCGGCAGCGCCCTCGACCAGCTCGCCAACACCTGCGCGCTCCAGTGGTTCCTGGGCCGCGAGGTGAAGGCCGACGCCCCCGCCACCACCGCGCAGGGCTTCGGCAACGTCGTGCACGTCCTCGCCGACGAGGTCGCCTCCGGCCGCACCCCCGCCGACCTGGACGCCCTGATGGAACGCCTGGACTCCGTGTGGAACGCGCTCGCCTTCGACGCCCCCTGGAAGTCGCACCAGGAGAAGGACAACGCGCGCGCGGCCCTCGAACGCTTCCTGAACTGGCACGTGCTGAACCGCGCCGGCCGCACCCCCGTGGCCAGCGAACAGGACTTCGACGTCACCCTCGGGGCGGGCGACTACCAGGTCCGCATCCGCGGCCAGATGGACCGCGTGGAGACGGACCCGGCGGGCCGCGCCTACGTGGTCGACTTCAAGACCGGCAAGCAGGCGCCCACCGCGCGTGAGGTGGAGCGGCACCCGCAGCTCGCCGTCTACCAGCTCGCCGTCCGGGAAGGCGCCGTCGACACGGCGTTCGACGGCGCGCACCCCGAACCTGGCGGCGCCGAACTGGTCCACCTCAGACAGGGCGCCGCCAAACGCGACGGAGGCGACAGCCTTCCCAGGACACAGACGCAGGAGCCGCTGTCGGGGGAGTGGGTCGGCGAACTGCTGGCCACCGCGGCCGGCAAGGTCCTCGACGAGCGGTTCACGCCCAGCACCGGCCAGCACTGTGCGCACTGCGCGTTCCGCGCCTCGTGCAGCGCGCGCCCGGAAGGGCGGCAGGTGGTGGAGTGACGAACGGCACCATCCGTCCCCGACCTGCGCTTTCCTTCTCCCGGCGGGCCGTCGCGCCCTCGACTGTCAGTGCCGGCCGCTAGCCTCTTTCGACATGCCCGCCCGTATCACCGACCCCGAGCAGCTCAAGGAGCTCCTCGGCATCCCGTTCACCCCGGAGCAGACGGCCTGCATCACCGCGCCGCCCGCCCCGCAGGTGATCGTGGCCGGCGCCGGGTCGGGCAAGACCACCGTGATGGCCGCGCGCGTGGTCTGGCTGGTCGGCACCGGGCAGGTCGCCCCCGAGCAGGTCCTCGGCCTGACCTTCACCAACAAGGCCGCCGGCGAGCTGGCCGAGCGCGTCCGCAAGGCGCTGGTCAAGGCCGGTGTCACCGACCCCGACACCATCGACCCGGACAACCCTCCCGGCGAGCCGGTCATCTCGACGTACCACGCCTTCGCCGGCCGGCTGCTGACCGATCACGGCCTGCGGCTCGGCCTGGAACCGACCTCGCGCCTCCTGGCCGACGCCACCCGCTACCAGCTCGCCGCGCGCGTGCTGCGCGAGGCCCCGGGGCCGTACCCGGCGCTGACCCGCTCCTTCGCCGACCTCGTCAGCGACCTGCTCGCCCTCGACTCCGAACTCGCCGAACACCTCGTCGACCCCGAGGAACTGCGCGCCTGGGACGCCGACCTGCTGCACACCCTGGAAGGCGCCAAGCTCAGCAACGCCGAGCTGCGCAAGGTCCCCGAGACGGCCGCGGCCCGCCGCGAGCTGACCGACCTCGTCCAGCGCTACCGGACCGCCAAGCGCCGGCGCGACCTGCTCGACTTCGGCGACCAGATCGCCCTGTCGGCCCGCCTCGCCGGCATCCCCGAGGTGGGCCGCGTACTGCGCGAGGAGTTCCGCGTGGTGCTCCTGGACGAGTACCAGGACACCTCGGTCGCCCAGCGCGTCCTGCTGGCGGGCCTGTTCGGCGCCGGCACCGGCCACCCGGTGACCGCCGTCGGCGACCCCTGCCAGGCCATCTACGGCTGGCGCGGCGCCTCCGTCGCCAACCTGGACGACTTCCCCGACCACTTCCGCCACGCCGACGGCCGGCCCGCCACCCGGCAGGCGCTCAGCGAGAACCGCCGCAGCGGCGGTCGCCTCCTCGACCTCGCCAACGGCCTCGCCACACCCCTGCGCGCCATGCACGCGGGCGTGGAGGCGCTGCGCCCGGCCCCCGGAGCCGAGCACGACGGCACCGTCCGCTGCGCCCTGCTGCCCACCCACGCCGAGGAGATCGACTGGATCGCCGACTCCCTCGCCCACCTGGTGCGCACCGGCACGCCGCCCGGCGAGATCGCCGTCCTGTGCCGGACGGCGGCCGACTTCGCCGAGATCCAGGGCGCCCTCGTCACCCGTGACGTCCCCGTCGAGGTGGTCGGCCTCTCCGGGCTGCTGCACCTGCCCGAGGTCGCCGACCTCGTCGCCGTCTGCGAGGTCCTCCAGGACCCGGGCGCCAACGCCGCCCTGGTGCGCCTGCTGACCGGACCGCGCTGGCGCATCGGCCCCCGCGACCTCGCCCTGCTCGGCCGCCGCGCCCGTCTGCTGGTCGCCCACGCGCGCGTGGACGGCACCGACGACCCCGACCGCCGCCTCGCCGCGGCCGTGGAGGGCGTCGACCCGGCCGAGGTCATCTCGCTCGCGGACGCCCTGGACACCTTCCTCGAGACGCCGATGAACGGCTCTGCCGAGAGCGGCGCCGACGACGGGCTGCCGTTCTCCCCCGACGCGCGCGTGCGCTTCGCCCGGCTCGCCGCCGAACTGCGCGACCTGCGCCGCTCGCTGGCCGACCCGCTGATGGACGTGCTGCACCGCGTCCTCGCCGTCACCGGGCTTGAGGTTGAACTGGCCGCCTCCCCGCACGCGCTCGCCGCCCGCCGCCGCGAGACCCTGTCCAACTTCCTGGACGTCGCCGCCGCCTTCGCCGCGAGCGACGGCGAGGCGACCCTGCTGGCGTTCCTCGGCTTCCTGCGTACCGCCGCCCAGTACGAGAAGGGGCTCGACAACGCCCTGCCCGGCGGCGAGAACACCGTCAAGGTGCTCACCGCGCACAAGTCCAAGGGCCTGGAGTGGGACGTCGTGGCCGTCCCCGGACTGGTGACCGGCACCTTCCCCAGCGCCCAGGGCCGTGAGAAGTGGACCGCGCAGGCCAAGGTGCTGCCGCACGCCCTGCGCGGCGACGCCGACACCCTGCCCGACGTCGACGGCTGGGACTCGCGCGGCATGAAGGCCTTCCACGAGGCGATGAAGGACCACCAGCACACCGAGGAACTCCGGCTCGGCTACGTCACCTTCACCCGCCCCCGCTCGCTCCTGCTCGGCTCCGGCCACTGGTGGGGGCCCAGCCAGAAGAAGCAGCGCGGCCCCTCCGACTTCCTCCGGGCCCTGTACGACCACTGCGCCGCCGGGTACGGCGAGATCGAGGCGTGGGCGGACGAACCGGCCGACGACGCGGAGAACCCGGCCCTGCACGCGGCCACCGCCGACCAGGTGTGGCCGCTCCCGCTGGACGACGCCGCGCTGGCCCGCCGCCGCGCCGCCGCCGAGACCGTCCTCGCCCACCTGGACGCCCTCGCCACCCGCCCCCGTCCGGCCCCGCACGATCCCGTCGGCGACCAGCACCCGGACTGGCCCGCGCCGCCACCGGAGGACCCGCCGTACGACGCCGAGCCGTACGAGGACGTCCCCGGCGAGGAGGACATCCCCCACGACGACTCCACCCGTGAGGACTTCCCCCACGACGAGGACCACTTCTCCTACGACGAGGAGCCCTTCGCACCCGACGAGGACCCTTTCGCCTACGCCGAGGACCCCTTCGCACCCGACGAGGACCCCTTCGCCCCCGACGATCCGCCTCAGGACGACACGTCCGCCCCCCTCCCGTACACCCCCGCAGCCCCGGAGGCCCGGGACGCCGAAGCAGCCCGTGACGCCGGGCGGCCCACGGTTCCCCACCAGGCGCCGGCCCCGCCGAGCCGCCCCCGCTCCGGCGGGCCGTCGGTCCCGGCCCCCCTCACCCCCGAGGAGGCGCGCGCCATCGCCTCCTGGGACCGCGACCTGGACGCGCTCACCGGAGAGCTGCTGCGTGCCCGGCGGACCGTCACCGACGTCCCCCTGCCCGCCACGCTCACCGCGTCCCAGTTGCTGCGTCTCGCCGAGGACCCGGACGGCCTGGCACAGGAGCTCGCGCGCCCCATGCCGCGCCCCCCGCAGCCGGCCGCCCGCCGGGGCACCCGCTTCCACGCCTGGGTCGAGACCCGCTTCGAGGAGCTGACCCTGCCCTTGCTGGAGCCGGAGGAGCTGCCCGGCGGGGACGCCGAGATCGACGACGAACGCGATCTGGAAGCCCTCAAGGAAGCCTTCGAGCGCACGGAGTACGCCCGGCGCACCCCGTACCGGGTCGAGGCGCCCTTCCAGCTCACCCTGGCCGGCCGCGTCGTCCGGGGCCGCATCGACGCCGTCTACCGGCACGGCGAGGGCGACGGGGCGACGTACGAGATCGTCGACTGGAAGACCAGCCGCAGCCGCACCGCCGACCCGCTCCAGCTCGCCGTCTACCGGCTGGCCTGGGCCGAGCAGCAGGGCGTGCCCCCCGAGTCGGTCACGGCCGCCTTCCTGTACGTGCGCAGCGGCGAGGTCGTACGTCCCCGGGGGCTGCCGGACCGGGCCGCGCTGGAGCGGCTGCTCACCGGGGAAACCGCCCGGTCGGCGACACGGGTGACGAAACGGTCACCGGGGGCGACCTGAGTGTGACGAATCGCCCTCCGAGGATGCGGTCGCGGGCGGATAGGCTCGGGAGCATGAGCCAGACCCCGGACAGCGCCGTCCGCACGTACATCGAGCAGCACCGCGCGGCCTTCCTCGACGACCTCACCGCGTGGCTGCGCATCCCGTCCGTGTCGGCCCAGCCCGACCACGCGCCCGACGTGCGGCGCAGCGCCGACTGGCTCGCCGCCAAACTCAAGGAGACCGGCTTCCCGACGGCCGAGGTCTGGCCGACCCCGGGCGCCCCGGCGGTCTTCGCCGAGTGGCCCTCGGACGACCCGGAGGCGCCCACGGTCCTGGTCTACGGCCACCACGACGTGCAGCCCGCCGCCCGCGAGGACGGCTGGGACAGCGACCCCTTCGAGCCCGTCGTCCGGGAGAACCGCCTCTACGCGCGCGGGGCGGCCGATGACAAGGGCCAGGTGTTCTTCCACACACTCGGCGTCCGCGCCCATCTCGCCGCCACCGGCCGCACCGCGCCGGCCGTCCACCTCAAGCTGCTGATCGAGGGCGAGGAGGAGTCCGGCTCCCCGCACTTCCGGGCCCTGGTGGAGGAGCGTGCCGGGCGGCTCGCCGCCGACGCCGTGATCGTCTCCGACACCGGCATGTGGGCCGCGGACACCCCGACCGTGTGCACCGGCATGCGTGGCCTGGCCGAGTGCGAGATCCGGCTGTACGGCCCGGACCAGGACATCCACTCGGGTTCCTTCGGCGGCGCCGTGCCCAACCCGGCCACCGCCGCCGCCCGCCTGGTCGCCGCCCTCCACGACGAGGACGCGCGCGTGGCGGTCCCCGGCTTCTACGACGGCATCGTCGAGCTGACCGAGCGCGAGCGAGAGCTCTTCGCCGAGCTGCCCTTCGACGAGGAGCGCTGGCTGCGCGCCGCCAAGTCGTACGCCACCCACGGCGAGGCCGGGCTCACCACCCTGGAGCGCATCTGGGCCCGTCCGACCGCCGAGGTCAACGGCATCGGCGGTGGTTACCAGGGCCCCGGCAGCAAGACGATCATCCCGGCCACGGCGATGGTGAAGCTCTCCTTCCGGCTGGTCGCGGGCCAGGACCCGGACCACATCGAGAAGGCCGTCCGCGCCTGGGCCGCCGAGCAGGTGCCCGCCGGGATCCGGTACGACATCGACTTCGGCTCGGCCACGCGCCCGTGCCTGACCCCGCTCGACCACCCCGCGTTGCAGTCCGTCGTCCGCGCCATGGGCCGCGCCTTCGAGGGACCGGTCCGCTTCACCCGCGAGGGCGGCTCCGGACCCGCCGCCGACCTCCAGGAGGTCCTCGCCGCCCCGGTGCTCTTCCTGGGCATCTCCGTCCCGTCCGACGGCTGGCACGCCCCCGACGAGAAGGTCGAGCTGGACCTCCTCCTCAAGGGTGTCGAGACCAGCGCCTACCTGTGGGGTGATCTGGCCGGAAACTGGCGCCCCACACCCTGACCGGCCGGCGCCGTACGGACGGGCACCGCGCGCGGGGGACACTGGACCGACCACCCCGCCGCCCCGCCCGCGCCCGAGACCCGGTGCCCTCCCGCCCTACGTCCCGCCGAACCACCCGCCGCAAGAACCGTTGTACTGGGGGAGTTGGAAGCACACGTGACCACCTGGACCGACCACACAGCCGACCGACCCATCTCGCTGACCGCCCCGAGCGGCATCGACCGCGCCGCCCACCACCGACTGGACGAGGCATGGCTCGCGGCAGCGTGGAGCCACCCCACGACCCGCTGTTTCGTGGTCTCCGGCGGCCAGGTGCTCATCGACGAGACGCCGGACGGCCGTACCGAACTCGTCATGACGCCGTCCTTCGAGGCGCCGCTCACCGAGGCGCACCGCTACTTCCTCGGCACCGACGTGGAAGGCGTGAGCTACTTCGCGCTCCAGAAGGACTCGCTGCCCGGCCGTATCGACCAGTCCGCGCGTCCCGCGGGGCTGCGGGAGGCCGGCCTCCTGCTGTCGCCGCGCGACGTCGGGCTGATGGTGCACGCGGTCGGCCTGGAGAACTGGCAGCGCACCCACCGCTTCTGCTCCCGCTGCGGTGAGCGCACGGTGATCGCGGCGGCCGGGCACATCCGCCGCTGCCCGGCCTGCGGCGCCGAGCACTACCCGCGCACCGATCCGGCCGTGATCATGGCGGTCACGGACGAGGAGGACCGCATCCTGCTCGGCCGCCAGGTCCACTGGCCGGAGGGCCGCTTCTCCACGCTCGCCGGCTTCGTCGAGCCCGGCGAGTCCATCGAGCAGGCGGTGCGCCGCGAGGTGTGCGAGGAGGTCGGTGTCACCGTCGGCCCGGTCGAGTACGTCGCCAGCCAGCCCTGGCCCTTCCCGTCCAGCCTGATGCTGGGCTTCATGGCCCGTGCCACGTCCACCGAGATCGATGTCGACGGGGACGAGATACACGAGGCCCGCTGGTTCTCCCGCGAGGAACTGCACGCGGGCTTCGAGTCCGGTGAGGTGCTGCCGCCCTACGGCATCTCCATCGCGGCCCGGCTGATCGAGATGTGGTACGGCAAGCCCCTGCCGACCCGCGGCTTCGTGTGACACGGCAGGGCGGCCCCGGAGCGATCGGGGCCGCCCTGCCGCCGGAAAGGCGCAGCTCAACCGGGGTGAAGCGCTGACCGACGAGCACTTCGACGCGGCGACGCGAGGGGCACCGTGACCCGGTGAAGAGGGGTCCGGCCGCCGGTACGGAGCGGCCCCCTGCCGGCCTCGGCCGGAGGGGGCTCGGCACCCGTGCGGGGATCAGACGGTGAGGGCCTGCTTGACCTGGGCCAGGCTCGGGTTCGTCATGACGACCTCGGAACCGCCGCTGGAGGGGACCACCCGGACCGTGGGGACCGTCTGGTTGCCGTCGTTCGCCTTCTCCACGAAGGCGGCGGACTCGGGGTCCTGCTCGATGTTGATCTCGGTGTAGGCGATGCCCTCCCGGTCCAGCTGACTCTTCAGCCGCCGGCAGTAGCCGCACCACGTCGTGCTGTACATCGTCACGGTGCCCTGCATGTCTCTCGCTCTCCTCTGACGGCTCGGAAAAGGTCGTCCACTCGGAGAACGCGTGCCCCCGGCGGACCATTCCCGCCGGGGGTATACCCGCTCCCCGGGCCCCCGGCTGTGAGACCTGCCGCATTAGTACGACTGCGAGCCCCCGCCTGTGGACAACCGGCGCAGCCGCCCCGGGCGACCTGGCAGCATGGCGGTGTGACAGCAGCAACGCATTCCACCCTTTTCCCGCAGGCACCGGAATCGGTCGACGCGGTGCTCGAAGGGCTCGACCCGGAGCAGCGCGAGGTGGCCACCGCCCTGCACGGTCCGGTGTGCGTGCTGGCCGGGGCGGGCACGGGCAAGACCCGGGCGATCACCCACCGCATCGCCTACGGGGTGCGGGCCGGCATCCTGCAACCGTCCAGCGTGCTCGCCGTCACCTTCACCGCCCGCGCCGCCGGGGAGATGCGCGGCCGGCTGCGCCAGCTCGGCGCGCAGGGCGTCCAGGCCCGTACCTTCCACTCCGCCGCCCTGCGCCAGCTCCAGTACTTCTGGCCGAAAGCGATCGGCGGCTCCATGCCCCGGATCGTCGACCGCAAGATCCAGCTCGTCGCCGACGCGGCCGCCGCCCTCGGTACCCGCCTGGACCGGAACGAGCTGCGGGACGTCACCGCGGAGATCGAATGGTCGAAGGTCACCCAGACCGTCCCCGCCGACTACCCGTACGCGGCTGCGAAGGCCGGCCGTGAGGCCCCCCGCGACCCGGCCGAGATCGCCCATCTCTACGCGGCCTACGAGGACCTCAAGCGCGACCGCGCGGTCATCGACTTCGAGGACGTCCTGCTGCTGACCGTCGCCGTCCTCCAGGACCGGCAGGACGTCGCCGAACAGGTCCGCACGCAGTACCAGCACTTCGTCGTGGACGAGTACCAGGACGTCAGCCCGCTCCAGCAGCGGCTGCTCGACCTGTGGCTCGGCGACCGGGACAACCTGTGTGTCGTCGGTGACGCCAGTCAGACCATCTACTCATTCACGGGAGCAACGCCCGACCACCTCCTCGACTTCCGCGCCCGGCACCCCGGCGCCACCGTCGTGAGGCTGGTCCGCGACTACCGCTCGACCCCGCAGGTGGTCCGCCTCGCCAACGGTCTGCTCGCCCAGGCCCGCGGCCGTGCCGCCGACCACCGGCTGGAACTCGTCTCCCAGCGCCCCGCCGGACCCGACCCCGTCTACACCGAGTACACCGACGAGCCCGCCGAGGCCGAAGGCGCCGCCCGCCGCATCCGCGAGCTGATGGACGCCGGCGTCCCGGCCGCCGAGATCGCCGTCCTGTTCCGTACCAACTCCCAGTCCGAGACCTACGAACAGGCGCTCGCCGACGCCGGGGTCCCCTACCAGCTGCGCGGAGCCGAACGCTTCTTCGACCGGCCCGAGATCCGCAAGACCCACATCGCCCTGCGCGGCGCGGCCCGCTTCGGCGGCAACGACTCCCTCCTCGACGACGTCGTGGACCTGCCCTCGCAGGTGCGCGCCGTCCTCTCCGGGGAAGGCTGGACCGGCGAGCCGCCGGCCGGCTCCGGCGCCGTCAGAGAGCGCTGGGAGTCCCTGGCCGCCCTGGTCCGTCTCGCCCAGGACCTCGCCGCCGCCCGGCCCGGGGCCACCCTCGCCGACTTCGTGGCGGAACTGGACGAGCGGGCGAACGCCCAGCACGCCCCGACCGTGCAGGGCGTCACCCTCGCCTCCCTGCACGCGGCCAAGGGCCTGGAGTGGGACGTCGTCTTCCTGGTCGGCGTCGCCGAGGGCATGCTGCCCATCACCTACGCCCGCACCGACCAGCAGATCGAGGAGGAGCGCCGGCTGCTCTACGTCGGCGTGACCCGGGCCCGGGAACGCCTCCACGTCTCCTGGGCCGTGTCCCGGTCACCCGGCGGACGGGCGAGCCGCAGACCGAGCCGTTTCCTGGACGGCCTGCGCTCCGGCACCACGCCCACCGCCGGGTACGGCGGCTTCGGTGCGGGCGGCGGCGTCGAGCGCGGGTTCACCGCGAGCGCCGCTCCGGTGCCCCGGCGGGCCCAGCGCACGCCCGCCCGCTGCCGGGTCTGCGGCCGCACGCTCACCGACGCGGGCGAGATGAAACTGATGCGCTGCGAGGACTGCCCCTCGGACATGGACGAAGGGCTCTACACACGGCTCCGGGAGTGGCGGGCGGTCCAGGCCCGCAGCAGCGGCCAGCCGGACTTCTGCGTCTTCACCGACCGCACGCTGATGGCCATCGCGGAGGCGTGCCCGGAAAACCCCGCCGAACTCTCCCGCATCCCCGGCGTCCTCAGTCGCAAGCTGCGCAGCTATGGAGCCGATGTTCTCGCTATCTGCGCTGGTCGGGAACCTGGCGGAGTTGACGGGGAGGACTGATGCGAACTCGTCGAAAAAATAGTTTGCGCATGCCCCGGCAATCCCCATAGGTTCTAGGCACGGACGCAGCGGCCTTCTCGAAGGCCCGGTTCCGTGCTGTACTTACATATCCGAACGGATCGGTTCACCCCGGTCCTTGAGACGCCGAGAGGAGGCGAGTCCAGTGATCAGCATCAACTTCAGCACCATCAGCGCGGCCAAACTGACCGATCGCTCGACCGTCTCCACGTGCATGCTCGGCGCCTCGAACCAGGGCACCGGTCTGTCCGGCATCCGTGCCGTCCGTCCGGCGTCCTCCCCTGCCCTCGCGGTCCTCCCCGTCCGTGAGCGCAATGAGCGACCGACCAAGGCACTGGAAGCGGTAGCGGCACAGGCTCACGCCTATGCCTTTGCGGCGGCCGGTGCCGGATTCCTGAAGCAGACGACGCAGCACCACCTGATGTGGGCCTTCCGTGGGCCAGAACCCTGGAGTGATCCAGCCTGATCGCCGATCAGGCCGGCGCCTTCAGGGCCGCGGAACCCCATCCGGGATCCGCGGCCCTTCTGTTTGTCCCGAACGGGATGACGGAGCGAAGGGGCCTCGGGACAGGAAAAGAACCCGGTACCCAGCCGACACCCGGTCAACCGGCCGGAACGACCAGACGAGGAAAACCAACCGTGCATCTCGAAGCGCACGCCCCGTCCGTACCGCCTTCACAAACCATCCCCCCGCCCGGCCTCACGGAGGACTCCGCCTTGATCCCCCTCACCGCGCTCACCGCGCTCGACGACGCCATCGAGAACCTCGGCGTACCGGTCCCCTGCCGCTCCTACGACCCGGAGGTCTTCTTCGCCGAGTCGCCCGCGGACGTCGAGTACGCCAAGTCCCTCTGCCGCACCTGCCCGCTGATCGAGGCCTGCCTCGCCGGGGCCAAGGAGCGACGCGAGCCCTGGGGCGTCTGGGGTGGCGAGCTGTTCGTCCAGGGTGTCGTCGTCGCCCGCAAGCGTCCGCGTGGTCGCCCGCGGAAGAACCCGGTCACGGCATGAACACCGCAGGAACGATCGATCGCCCCCTCACGCACGACCCCAAGAAGCAGGCCCCGATGAAGCCGTCCACCAGCGAGCCCGCCGGCTCCGCGACCTCAGACTGCACCACCACCGGCGCGACCGAAGCGCGCCAGAACAGGAACCGCGAGATGCAACTCATGCAAGAAGCCCTGGCTCGTGCGCATATGCACGAGCGACTCCAGGACGCCGTGCGGGAACGCCGGGCCATGCGCCTGGCGGTCGCCCAGCGGATGCAGCGCCGGGCCGAGCGCGCCTCGCTGCGCGCGCGCCGCGCGCTCGCCATGGCCGTCATGCAGTAACCCGCACACCCGAGCAGCGGTGGCCTCCCGGACCCGGGAGGCGAAGCCTCTCCCCGCGGGGGCCGGTCCGGCCGAACGGACCGGCCCCCGCGGGGCGTTGCGCCCGGCGATCCACCGCTGCCGGGGTTATCGTCGCCGGGTGACGCGTCTTCCCGGAGCGGATGATCAGGGCGGTCCCATCGAGGAGCGCCGCCTGGTGTGCGCCCGCTGCGGCACCGCCGCCGACGGTGCCCGGCCGGTCACCTGGACTTGCTCCGTGGAGAACGGCGTCCGGCAGTACTTCTGCGACGCCTGCTCGCGCGAGAACCTGCGGGCGATCGAGGGACGGCTGGACTCCGCCTGGTGGTGAGCGGACCCGCACCGGGGCGCTCCCTCCCGGCGTCCCGCCTCACGCCCCCGTCGCCGCTTCCTCCTCACCGGCTTCGTCGTCGGCCGGGCCGGCCGCGAAGCCCGGCAGCCACTCCTCCAGCTCGTCCCGCAGCCGCACCGTCGCGCCCAGTTGGCACAGGACCCCGATGGTGCTCAGGGTCACCCGGTGTATCAGCAGATAGGCCGGGGGCAGGTTGAGCTGCTTGCCGAGCTGGTAGGCGGGGGAGCGGGGATCGGCGATGCGGGCGGCCTGGCTGCGCATCCAGGAGCGGGTGAAGGTGAACGCGTCCACCCGGGCCGGCTCGATGATCGGCAGCAGGTAGTCCAGCACCGCGTCCGGATCCAGCTCGACGGTCTCCTTCACGAACCCCTCGTTGCGGAGCATCTCGTAGACCGACTCCGCCTCGCCGTCCAGGGTCCTGCGCAGGGAGACGCCGATCGGGCTCGGCAGGCCGCCGGGGAGCCGGTCGACGGTGCCGAAGTCCAGTACGCCCAGACGCCAGTCGTCCTCCCCGTCCGGACCGCCGGGCAGCAGCCGGAAGTTGCCCGGATGCGGGTCGGCGTGCAGCAGCCCGGTGCGGGCCGGGCCCGAGAAGAGGAAGCGGGCCAGGAGCTGACCGGCCCGGTCGCGCTGCTCCTGGGTGCCGTCCGCGATGACCTCGGACAGCGGGACGCCGTCGATCCACTCGGTCACCAGGACCTGTTCGCACTGGTGCACCACCGCCGGGACGACCACGTCCGGGTCGTCCGCGAACTCCTCCGCGTGCGCCGCCTGGGCCTGGGCCTCCAGCCCGTAGTCCAGTTCCTCGGAGACCCGGTCCCGCAGCTCCGCGATCAGCGGCTTGATGTCCATGCCCGGGATGAGCGGCCCCAGCAGCCGGGCGAACCGGCTCAACTGGCCGAGGTCGGATAGCAGTGCCTCGCCGGCGCCCGGGTACTGCACCTTGACCGCCACCTCGCGGCCGTCGTGCCACACCGCCCGGTGCACCTGGCCGATCGAGGCGGCGGCGGCCGGCTTCTCCTCGAACTCCTCGAACAGGTCGCGCCACTCCGGACCCAGCCGCTCCTCCAGCACGGCGTGCACCGTGCGGGTCGGCATCGGCGGGGCCGCCTCCTGAAGCTTGGTCAGGGCCGCCCGGTAGGGCCCGGCGATCTCCTCCGGCAGCGCCGACTCGAAGACGGACAGGGCCTGCCCGAACTTCATCGCGCCGCCCTTCAGCTCGCCGAGCACCTTGAACAGCTGCTCCGCCGTGCGCTGTTGCAGCTCGCGGCCGACGATCTCCGCGGACTCGCCCACGATCCGCTTGCCCAGCCCCCAGGTCGCCCGCCCGGCGAAGCCGAGCGGGAGCGCGGCGAGCTTGGCGGTACGGGTGACCGCCTTCCGGGGAAGATCAGACATGCGCCCTCCAGGTCCCAGTCGGCCGTGCCGCGCCCGCTTCGCTTCGTCGCTCCGTCGACGGCCGTTGCACCGCCATTGTCGCGCGCCGTTCCCCGCTGGTTGAGGAGTGTTCCCGGTTATCTCTCCCTGCCGCCCCGCAACGGCAGTCCGGATGGGGTCTGACCGGCCGGGTACGCCAGTCGAGGCCGGGCGCGGACACCTCCCAGCGGGTGCCCGCGCGAGCCGGTGACGCTGCGTCGAGGAAGGCCAGGGCGTGCGCCGCCGCGAGACCGGCCACGGTCGTGGCCAGCGTCACATCGCAGGCCCCGGTCCGGCGGGCCCTGCCGGACCGCCACTGGGTGACCAGCCGGGGCCAGGCCGGGTCCCGGTCGGCGCGGTCGCGTTCCAGGCATCCGGCGCAGCCCGACTCACCGGGCAGGACCAGGGGCCCGACGACGCCCGTGCCTTCCGCGACACCGGCGTACAGGTGGGGCGTTCCGGAGGTCATGAGCGGTTCGGCGGTGGCCGGGTCCGGGGCGTGCACGGCGACGTCGTCCCGGGGGGTGAGGACCACCAGGGAGAGACCGGGGTCGGCGGCTCCGGACCCGGGGGCGTGCGGGTGGCGCAGGGGGCGGTCCGGGGCGGCGCGTCGGACGGCGGCCCGCGCCGCCGCGTCCCGCCGGTCCCCGAGCGACTCGGCGGCCAGCCCGCCCGGCGCCACGTCCCACGGCTCCACCCGGCCCACGTCCTCGACGTCGACCTCGCCGACGCCGGCGGCCGCCAGCACCGAGGCCAGCAGGGCGCCGACCCGGCCCGCTCCGCGCACCCGGACCCGCAGCGCGCGCCGGGCCGCGAGCCGGGCCGCGGCGTCGCCCGGTTCCGGGGTGAGGAGGGACAGCGAGGCCAGGTCGGGGCGCAGCCGCTCAAGGACGTCCGTCTTCCCGCGCAGCGCGTCCGCGGCCGGACCGCCGCCGCGGGCGTCGTCGACGAGGCCGGCCCGGGACAGCCGTTCCACCAGCGCGTCCACCCGGTCCGCCGGCATGCCCGCGCGGCGGCCCTCCTCCCGCAGCAGCGGCAGCCCCCGGGTGCCGTCGAGCAGGGCCAGGAAGCCGCCCGTCGCCGTGTCCACCGGGCCCAGCGTCACCGCGTGCGCCGGGGTCATCCCGAACTGCACGGTGCTGTGATCGCGCCAGCCGCGCCGCAGCGCGGGCTTCACCACCGGATGCATGACCGCCCCCCGAATCCTTGAGAAACCCGAAATCCCCTGAGAAGAAATCCCTTGAGAAGCCTGAAATCTGGCGAGACACCCGGAACGCCTGAGGTGACCCGTCCGTCCGCGGGCGAACCGGACGCCTCCGCCAACTGCAGCCAGCATGCCCCGCTGCGGCGGCGGGTGCCGAAAGTTATCCACAGGGCGTGAGATTCGTCGTACCGGTCACGGCTCCCTGGCGGCCGAACATTGGGGCAAAGCGGTGCGAATCATACCTGTGAACCGGTCATACGAATCAAACACATGGTGGAGGATCGACGGCGAACCGACCGGCGGCCGGGACGTCGTCCGTGCCCACCGGGTAACGTCGGGGCGTGCCCGCCGACCCCCTGTACCGCGCCGGTGAACCACAGCGCAGCACGACGAGCCGGCCGCCCGGCGGCTCGGGGGCGAGCGCGATCGAGGTCCGCAGGAGTGCCCGGCGCCGGCGTACGGTCTCCGCGTACCGCGAGGGCGATCGCACCGTCGTACTGATCCCCGCCCGGATGTCCAAGGCGGAGGAACAGCGCTGGGTGGCCCTCATGCTGGACAAGCTCGCCGCCCAGGAGAGCAAACGGGTGCTGGGCGACGCCGAGCTGACCGAACGCGCCGAGCGGCTGTCGGCCCAGTACTTCGACGGCCGGGCCCGGCCCGCCTCCGTGCGCTGGGTCACCAACCAGAACACCCGCTGGGGCTCGTGCACCCCGGCCGAGGGCAGCATCCGGCTCTCGCACCGCCTCCAGGGGATGCCCGAGTACGTCGTGGACTACGTGCTCTGCCACGAGCTGGCGCACCTGCTGGTCCCCGGCCACGGCGCCGACTTCTGGCGGCTGCTGGAGTCCTATCCGCGCACCGAACGGGCCCGCGGCTACCTCGAGGGCGTCGCCGCGGCCGGACGGCTGCCGCACGTACCGGGCGCGCGCGGCAGCGGGACGACTGAGCGGCCTCCCGGGCGGACGGCCTCCCGGGCGGACGGCCTCCCGGGTGGACGGCTTCCCGGGTGAGCGGCCCGGGGCGGTTGTGTACCGGGTGTGTACCGACCGTGCCCGGCCCGGGTTCCCGCCGGTCTTTGCCGTTAGCCTGGCGCGACGCACTCACATCGGGATGGGGGACGGTCGTAACGCATGGCCAGGGAATTCCAACGCGGCCACAAGGCCAGGATCAGTGACCTCACGCTGGGCACGGATCTGTACGTAGGCGTACAGATCTCGGGCCCCGGGCTCACCTTCGACATCAGCTGCTTCGGTCTGGACGCCGACGAGCGTCTCTCGGACGACCGGTACTTCGTCTTCTTCAACCAGCCGAAGTCCCCCGAGGAGTCCATCCAGCTGCTGGGCGCCCAGGCGGGAGACACGGAGTCGTTCCGGGTCACGCTCGACCGGATCCCCTCCGCGATCCGCAAGCTGTCCTTCACGGCGACCATCGACGGCGCCGGCCAGATGTCGCGGATCGCCCCCGGATACCTGCGTGTCGTGGCGGGCGGCGAGGAGGTCGCGCGCTACTCCTTCGACGGCTCGGAGTTCTCCACCGAGCGGGCCGTGATGCTCGGTGACTTCTACTTCAAGGACGGGTGGCGGTTCGCCGCGGTCGGACAGGGCTTCGACGGCGGTCTGGAGGCGCTGCTGAAGAACTTCGGCGGCGAGGTGCTGGAGGAGGAGGCGCCCGCCGCCCCGCAGCAGCCCCACTCCGACGCGGCCCCCGGCTTCGCGCCGCCCGCGTTCGGTGTCCCCGCCGCGCCGGCGCCGCAGCCCGCCGCACCACAGCCCGCCGCACCACAGGGCTTCGCGCCGCCGCCCGGCCAGACCCCGCC
>NZ_JOCB01000080.1 GCF_000718775.1 Streptomyces sp. NRRL S-31 | reverse complement strand
ACGGTGTCGTAGGCGTCGGCGAACGCGGGGTAGGCGTCGTACAGTTCACGGCCCATTCCGGCGCGCTGCGCGCCCTGGCCCGTGAACAGCACCGCCAGCGCGCCCTCCGACGGCTGGTCGGTGACGGTCGCCGTACCGGTCCTGCCCTGGGCGAGGGCCCGTAGTTCGGCGAGGGCGGAGTCGCGGTCGGCCGCCGTCAGCACCGCGCGGTGGTCCAGGTGGGCACGGGCGGTGGCCAGGGCGAACCCGACCTCGCGCACGTCGAGTTCCGGGCGCTCGGCGAGGAACGCCGAAAGGCGGGCCGCCTGGGCGGGCAGCGCCTCGGCCGTCGCGGCGGACAGCGTCCACGCGGCCAGCGGCGGCTCGGGTCCGTCGTCGGTCGGGGGCGGCCGGTGTCGGGCCAGGGGCGGGCCTCCGTCAGCAGCTCGACCGCGCCCGCCGACCAGTCGACGTGCGGGGTGGGTTCGTCGATGTGCAGGGTCCGGGGGAGCACCCCGTGGCGGATCGCCTCCACCATCTTGATGACGCCGGCGACTCCGGCGGCGGACTGGGCGTGGCCGATGTTGGACTTCAGCGAGCCGAGCCAGAGGGGCTGGTCGGCGGGGCGGTCCTGGCCGTAGGTGGCGATGACGGCCTGTGCCTCGATGGGGTCGCCGAGTCTGGTGCCGGTGCCGTGGGCCTCGACGGCGTCGACGTCGGCGGTGGTGAGACCGGCGTTGGCGAGGGCCTGCCGGATCACGCGCTGCTGAGCCGGGCCACTCGGCGCGGTCAGACCGTTGGAGGCGCCGTCCTGGTTGATGGCGCTGCCCCGGATCACCGCGAGCACCTGGTGGCCGTTGCGCCGGGCGTCCGACAGCCGCTCCAGCAGCACCAGGCCCACGCCCTCCGACCAGCCGGTGCCGTCGGCCGCCGCCGCGAACGCCTTGCACCGGCCGTCGGAGGCCAGGCCCTGCTGGCGGGAGAACTCGACGAACGACGACGGGGTCGCCATGACGGCCACGCCGCCCGCGAGCGCCATCGAGCACTCGCCGCCGCGCACCGCCTGCGCCGCGAGGTGGAGCGCCACCAGCGACGACGAGCACGCCGTGTCGATCGTGACGGCCGGGCCCTCCAGACCGAGCGTGTAGGAGACCCGGCCCGAGACGACGCTGCCCGCCGTGCCGATGCCGAACTGCCCCTCGATGCCCTCGGGGACGCCGGTGAGCCCGGAGCCGTAGTCGTGGTACATCACCCCGGCGAACACGCCGACGGAGCTGCCGCGCAGCGACACCGGATCGATCCCGGCCCGCTCGAACGTCTCCCAGGCGGTCTCCAGCAGAATCCGCTGCTGCGGGTCGGAGGCCAGCGCCTCGCGCGGCGAGATGCCGAAGAACCCGGCGTCGAACTCGCCCGCGTCGTAGAGGAAGCCGCCCTCGCGGACGTAGGAGGTACCGGTGTGCGCGGGGTCCGGGTCGTACAGTTCCGCGAGGTTCCAGCCCCGGTCGTCGGGGAACGCCGACACCGCGTCCACGCCCTCCTCGACCAGTCGCCACAACTCCTGCGGTGACGTCACCCCGCCCGGCAGACGGCAGCTCATCGCCACGATCGCGACCGGCTCGTCGGCGTCGGCGGCGCGGGCCGCCGCGGTGACCGTGCCGGTGGGCCGTTCCTCGCGCAGCAGCAGCGACCGCAGGTACCGGGCGACCGCGTCCGGCGTCGGATGGTCGAAGGCCAGCGTGGCCGGCAGCGGCAGCCCGGTCGCCTCGGTGAGCCGGTTGCGCAGCTCCACCGCCTGTACGGAGGTGAAGCCCAGCGCCTTGAAGTCGCGCCGGGAGCCCACCGCGCCCGGGCCGTCCAGCCCGGCGGTGCGGGCCGCCTCGGTGCGGACCAGTTCCAGGAGCATGCGCACGCCGCCGTCGTCGGGCAGCGTGCCGAGGCGTTCGCGCAGGGCCGCCGCGCGGGTGTCGTCCGCCGCGCCGGCCCGCGGCGCGGTGTCCACGAGGTCGGCGAAGAGCGCGGGCACGGCGTCACCGTGCAGCGTGGCGGTGTCCAGCTTCACCGGGAACAGCACGGTGGCGGAGGCGAACTGGGCCGCGTCGAACATGGCGAGCGCGGTGTGTGCCGGCAGGACACCGACGCCCGCGGGCAGCGCCTCGTCCGCGGCGCGGGAACCGGCCGGCTGCCACGGTCCCCAGGCCAGGGTGCGCGCGGCCAGGCCGCGCGCGGTGCGGTGCTGGGCCAACGCCTGCGCGAACGCGTCGGCGGCGGCCTGCGCCGGGTCGGCGGGCAGGCCCAGCAGGGCGTCGGCGGCGGAGAACAGCACGAAGGCGACCGGCTGCGCGGCGCGGGTCAGCTCGTGCAGGTTGAGCGCGGCGTCGGCGGCGGCCCGCAGCGGACCGGCGGCCCACGTGTCCTCGGGGTCCGGGGCGTGCACCACCGTGCCCACCGGGAACTCCGCCCCGGACAGCAGGCCGGCCAGCGCCTCCCGGTCGGTGAGGTCGCAGGCGTGCAGCGCCACCTCGGCGCCCAGCCCGGCGAGTTCGGCGCGCAGCGCCTCGGCGGCCGGGTCGTCCTCGCCCTGCTCGCTGATCAGCAGCAGGTGCCGGGCGCGGTGCGCGGCCACCAGATGGCGGGCGGCCGCCGCACCCCGCGCCCCGGCGACCCCGGTGACCAGGACGGTCCGCCGCGGGTCGACCAGCGGCCGGGGCACCTCGTCCACGGCCGCCGACACCCGGGCGAGGCGGGCGCCGAGCAGCACGCCGTCACGTACGGCGAACCGGTCCTCGGCCGAGCCCAGCGCCGCGCGCAGCGCCCGCGCCAGCGCGCCGGGCGCCGTCTCCGTGTCGGTGTCGGCGAGTACGACACGCCCGGGGTGGTGGTGCCGCAGCGCCTCCAGGTGCCCCCGGACGGCGGCGTGCGCCAGGTCGGGGGCGTCGGTGTCCCCGCCGGTGGCCACCGCCTGCCGGGTCACGACGACCAGCCGGCCCGGGACCGGGCCGGCACCGGCCAGCCAGGCCCCGACGGTGTCCGCGACGGCACGCACGGCGCGCTCCACGGTCTCCCCGGTGGGCCGGGCCGAGCCGGCGGCGGCCGCGGCGACGATCCGGTCCACGGCGAGTACGGTGACCTCCGGCGCGGCGGCACCCGCGGCGACGGCGGCGGCCAGGGCGGCCGGATCGTCGTACCCGGTGCCGCCGTACGGCTCCGGGTCCGTGCCGATCACCGCCCACGGACCGGCCGCGGGCGCGGCGGGTGTGCCGGGGGCTGACGCGGCGGGGGCGGGCAGCGGCACCCAGTCGCAGCGCAGCAGCGCCTCGAACCGGCCGCTGCCCGCGGCGCGCAGCCGTCCGGGGCGGGCCAGCAGCGCGTGCCGGGTGATCTTCCCGGACTGGGTGCGCGGCACCTCCTCGATCTCGTACAGCTCCTCGGGCACCTTGTAGTACGCCAGCCGCTCCCGGCAGGCGGTGAAGACCCGCTCCGGGTCGATGCCCTCGGGCCCCGGCACCAGGAAGGCCACCGGCACCTCGCCGAGCACGTCGTGCGGCTTGCCGACGACCGCGCAGTCCGCGACGCCCGGCACCTCGCGCAGCACCTGCTCCACCTCGCCCGGGTGGATGTTCTCGCCGCCGCGGATGATCAGTTCCTTGATCCGCCCGGTGACGGTGAAGTACCCGGCGCTGTCCCGGCGCGCCAGGTCACCGGTGCGGTACCAGCCGTCGACCAGCGCGGCCGCGGTCTCCACGGGCTTGTTGTGGTAGCCGGCCATCACGTTCGGGCCGCTCACCCACACCTCGCCCTCCTCGTCGGTGCCGACCTCGGCGCCGGTCTCCGGGTCGACCAGGCGCACGTTGAGACCGGGCACCGGCAGCCCGCAGGACCCCTCGACCCGGGCGCCCGTGGGCCAGTTGACGGTGATCGAGCCGCACGTCTCGGTCGAGCCGTAGGCGTCGAGCAGCGGCGCCCCGAAGGACTCCTCGAAGGCCTGCCGCAGCGAGGCCGTGGTGATCGCGCCGCCGACCAGGCACATCCGCAGCGCCGGCGCGCGGAAACCGCGCTCCCGGGCCGCCTGGACCAGATAGTGGTACATGGTCGGGACGCCGCCGAGGAAGGTGGTGCCGTCCTCCTCCAGGCCGCGCAGGATCTCCTCCGCCGAGAAGCCGTCGACGATCCGCGCCGAGGCGCCGACCGACGTCACGGCGAGCACGCAGAAGATGTGCGACAGGCTGTGGAACAGCGGCAGCGGCCACAGCACCCGGTCCGCGGCGCTCAGCCCGGGCACCGGCACGTAGCAGGCGGCCACCGACCACAGGCAGTTGCGCTGGGTCGAGCGCACGCCCTTGGGCTTCCCGGTGGTGCCGGAGGTGTAGAGAATCCACGCCACGTCGTCCAGGGCGAGGTCGTCCCGGGGCGGCTCGGCCGGGTCGGTGCCGGCCAGCCGTTCGTAGCCGACCGTGCCCGCGACGGACGCGCCGCCGGCGCCCTCCTCGCCGACGACCACGATGCGCAGCGGACGCCCGTCGGCCGCCAGGGCACGCACCTGCTCCAGATGGGCGGCGTCCGTGATGACCACCCGGGCGCCGCTGTCCTGGAGCAGATAGTCCAGTTCGGCGTCGGTCGAGCGCGGGTTGAGCGGCACGCCGATCGCGGCGGCGCGGACGATCGCGAGGTAGCTCTCCACCGTCTCCACCCGGTTGCCGAGCAGAATGGCCGCCCGGTCGCCCGGCTGGAGCCGGAGCGCGGCGAGGTGCCCGGCGAGTCTGGCCGTACGCTTCTCCAATTCGGCGTAGCTGACGCTCCGCCGCCCGTCACTGAACGCCGTCTTGTTCCCGAAGGAATGCGCGTGCGCCTTCAGCAGGTCGGGCAGCGGCTTTATCAGTTCGGTGCGCAGCATTACCGGTACACCCCTTGTTCGGAAAAGACATGAGGACGCGCTCGAAAACTCAGTCTCGCCCGACGGGCGCCCGGCGCACCCCCCAGCACGCCCCCCTACAACCACCCTTATTCGGCGGTGCGGACGGGGTCACGGGACCAGCCGATGGAAGCCGGGTGACCGGCGCCCTACGCTCGATCGCGGGTCCGGGTGCGAAAGGGAGAGTACCGGCCCGCGAAGCGAACGAAACCGTAACCGACGTCTGAATCGTGAAGCTATTTGCGAGGGGATCCGCGATGACGCGCAACTGGCTGTTCTGCACACTGGCGGGGCAGGCATGGGCCGATCAGGAAGCCGCCCTGGCCCCGCGGCTGCCCGACGGGGTCCTGGGGGCGCTGGCCGCGATCCGCACCGAGCGGGGCGGCCACTGGTTCTTCCAGCCGCTGCAGGACGGCACCCCGGGCACCGAACTGTGGGTCGGCGCCGACGACGCGCACGGCGCGCTGTCCGCGCTGCTCACCGAGGCCGACCGCGCCGGCGTCCGGCTGCTGCACCGCCCGGAGCCGCGCCGCGCCGCCGCCACCGACGAGCTGGCCACCCGCTCCAGCGAGCTGGCGCTCGCCCTGGCCGGGTCCGGCGGACTCACCCAGGAGGACCGGCTCGCCCTGGCCGTCCTGCACCTGCGGCACGCCGCCGGGTTCCTGCCGGACCCGGAGCGCTCCGCCTTCCTCTTCCTGTGCTGGCAGTACTGGGCCGCCTCCCTCGACGCGGAGCAGCGGCTCGCCGTCGGCCGCCGCGCCGCCGACCGGGCCGGGGAGCTGATCGACGCCTCCGACCTGCTCGCCATGGACGCCCGGGTGGCCGCCGCCTGGCAGGACTACCTGTCCGAGCTGGGCTCCCTGGTGGCCGGCGACGGCGCGGCCGAACACCCGGGCAAGTACCTGCTGTTCGAACACCTGCGGCTCACCCACCTGCGGCTGGGCGTCCCCGCCCGGGCCGAGGCCCTGGCCGCCCTGGCCGTGCGCGGCGCCCCCGAGGCGGCCGTGGTGCCGGGCGACACCGTGCTCCAGAGCGCGTGAGCCGACCCGCCCCGACGACCCACCGCACCACCCACCGAAAGGGGGGCCACGTGGCCCTGACGTCCGCGCCGGAGACCGGCGCGCCCCTGGCGGACCCCGGCCGGCGGCGCAGCGTCGCCGTCGACCTGGGGGACCGTTCGTACACCGTCCACATCGGCCCCGGCGTACGGCACCTGCTGGCCGGCGTCGTCGCGGAGACCGGCGCCCGCCGCGTGGCGGTCGTCTCCGCGCGCCCCGCGGAGTGGGTGCCGGACCCGGGCGTCCCGTACCGGCTGATCGAGGCGCGGGACGGGGAGAACGACAAGAACCTCGCCGCCGTGGAGGAACTCTGCCGCGCCTTCGCCGGGTTCGGGCTCACCCGGCAGGACGCGGTGGTGAGCTGCGGCGGCGGCACCACCACCGACACCGTCGGTCTCGCCGCCGCCCTGTACCACCGCGGCGTACCCGTGATCCACCTGCCCACCTCGCTGCTCGCGCAGGTGGACGCGAGCATCGGCGGCAAGACGGCGGTCAACCTGCCCGAGGGCAAGAACCTCGTCGGCACCTACTGGCAGCCGAAGGCCGTGCTGTGCGACACCGACTACCTCGACACCCTGCCCGAGCGGGAACTGGTCAACGGCTACGGCGAGCTGGCCCGGGCCGCCTTCATCGGCACCGGCGACATCCGGCACCTGCCGCTGTACGAGCAGATCGCCGCCAGCGTCACCATGAAGGCCGCGGTGGTGATGGCCGACGAGCGCGACAGCGGGCTGCGCCATCTGCTCAACTACGGCCACACGCTGGGCCATGCGCTGGAGATCGCCACGGACTTCGCGCTGCGGCACGGGGAGGCGGTGGCGATCGGCACGGTGTTCGCGGCCCGGCTGGCCGCCGCGCTGGGCCGGATCGGCGAGGACCGCGTGGCCCGGCACCTGGAGGTGGTGTCCGGCTACGGCCTGCCCACGGCCCTGCCGCCCGGGCCGACCGCGCGGGAACTGACGGACCTCATGCGGCTGGACAAGAAGGCCACCGCCGGTCTCGCCTTCGTCCTGGACGGCCCCGAGGGTCCCGCCCTCGTCCCGGACGTCCCGGAGGACACGGTCCTGCGCACCCTGGAGCAGATGCCCCGCCGCCCGCTTTGAGCCCCGCCGGGCCCGCGCGGGGGAACGGCCCGCGTCCGCGCGGCGGGAGCGGTCCGCATCCGGTACGGCACCGGCCCGTACCGGATGCGGACGGTACGGGCCGGAACGCGCAGGGAGCCCCGCCCGGGTGGTGAACACCACCCGGGCGGGGCTCCCTGCGCGTTCCGGTTCCGGTCCCGGTCTCGAAGCCGGAGGCGGACTCGTCCACTCCCGGTGGCCGATGGCCGGTGCGTGTTCGGTGATCGCTGTTCGGTGATCGGTCTCCGGGCGTGGCATGTGCCGGGCCCCCGGCTCCCCGCTGCGGGGAGCCGGGGGCCGGGGGCCGGATCGGTCGGGGGTTCGGGGGTTACGCGGCCGGGGCCGTGGACCTGCCGAGGAGGGCGAGCAGGCCGGACGGCGTCGCGAGGACGGCGTCGGGACCGGCGGCGATGAGTTCCGCCTCGTCCACGTCGGCCCATATGGCGGCGACCGCGGCCACCCCGGCACCGCGCGCGCTGGTCAGGTCCGTCACCGCGTCCCCGACCATCAGCGCCTCCTCCGGCGCGGCCTGGAGCAGGTCCAGCGCGCGGAGGACGATGTCGGGCGCCGGCTTGGGCCGCGGCACCTCGTCCGAGCCGATGACGTGGTCGAACAGGTCACGCACCGCCAGCTGGTCGAGCAGCGCCCGGGCCCGCGGCCCGCTCTTGCCGGTGGCGACCGCCGTACGGACACCCCGCTCGCGCAGCTCCCGCAGCAGCTCCACCACCCCGTCGAACAGCCGCACCTCGTGGGCACGGCGATAACTCTCCCGGACGAAGGGCTCCTCCATCTCCAGGGGCAGGCCCATGATCCGCATGATGTCGGGGAAGTACCGGCCCTGGTGCCGGTTGTACTCCTCGAACGGCGCCGGGCCGTCGCCGACGACTTCCCGGTAGGCCACCGTGAACGCGTGGCGCATCACCTCGAAGCTGTCCACGAGCACGCCGTCGAGGTCGAAGACGACGGCCCGGACATCCCGCTCGCCCCAGTCGGCGAGGAGGTCGGCGGCCGCGTCGGTGTTCTGGGTCATGGCATCGTCCTCAAGCGAGAGTCGGGGCGGGGATCGCCCGCCCGTCCGTCGGGTTGCCGGCAGCCACGGCACCGGGATTCCGGGCCGCGCGCGCGGAGTCGTACAGCCGCTCGATCACCTGGATCGTCCGCAGCGTCTCGGCGGCGGCCCGGCCACGGCTCGCCGGGTCGGCGAGCAGCGCGGGCAGCGCGTCGAGCTGGCGGACGTACTCCGCGCCCACCTCCTCGTGCGGGACGGGGACGGCACCGGCCTCGCCGTCCCTGAGGACGGTCAGCTCGGACGGCACCCGGTTCGGGCTGAACCCGAAGGTGCAGCGCAGCGTCGCGCTGCCCGCGCTGCCGTCCACCCGGATCACGGTGACATCGCGCGGCTCGTGCGAGGCCCAGCTGGCCCGCAGCGACACCGACACCCCGCCGTCGGTGACGATGAAGCCCCGGACGGTGTCCTCGACGTCGCTGTCGGACTCCGCGGCCACCGGGGCGGTGTCCCGCCACGCGGCCCGCGCCGCCGAGCTGCGCACGAAGTCGTCGGAGACGGTGGCCAGGGCCTGCTCGAAACCGGCCTCGCCGAGCAGCGGCGAGACGGTGTCGAGGAGGTGCCAGCCGAGGTCGACCAGGGCCCCGCCACCGGACAGGCTGCGCCGGGTGAACCAGCCGCCCGCGTCCGGGATGCCACGGGCCCGCACCCAGGACACCTCGATGTGCCTGAGCCGTCCGAGGCCGGCCACCAGCTCCCGCAGCGCCAGCACGTCGGCACGGTGCCGGGCGGCGCTGCCCGCGAGCAGCACCGCGCCGCCCGCGTTCTCGGCGACGACGAGCCGGCGGGCCTCCTCGGAGTCGAGGCAGACCGGCTTCTCCACGAAGGCCGGGATGCCCCGGGTGAGCAGCCGGCAGGCGATGTCGGCGTGCAGGTGGTTGGGTACCGCGACCACCGCGAGATCGGCGTCGCGCGGTGTCAGCTCGTCCACGCTCGCGAAGAGCCGGGTGTCGGCGAGGTCCTGCACGGCGGAGGCGCACGCGGCCGGGTCGGGGTCGACGACGGCACCGACCGTGAAGGCGGGGTGGGCGTGCAGCCGGGGGAGCCAGATGGACCGGGCGGCCCAGCCGAGCCCCACCACGGCCACCCGCACCGGCCGCTGCGCCCGCGGAGCGGAGGCCGGAGCGCTCATGCCGTGGCCAGGCGGGAGGCGACGACGTCGGCGACGGTCTCGGCGACCCGGTGGATCTGCTCCTCGGAGGCGAGCAGCGTGCGGTGGTGCAGCCAGATCGCGTCGTCGTTGATCGCCTCGGTGTTCGGGCAGCGGGCCGCGATCCGCTCCAGCGTCTCCTCGGGCGCGCCGGTCTCCCAGAAGCCGTCGGAGCGGTAGATCGCGCGGAAGGCGATGAACGCCGGCAGCCCGGCCGCGATCAGCGCGTCGACCAGCTCGTTGCGCTTCTCCTCGGTGATGCCCGGAATCCGGAACATCGCCATGTAGTGCGGGTGCGAGGTGACCCGCGGGTCGTGCTTCTGCGGGACCACACCGGGAATCCGGGCGAGCAGCGAGTTCAGCAGCGGGGCCCGCCGCGCACGGGTGGCGAGCTGCTCGGGGTAGCGGCGCAGCTGGGCGCGGAGCACCGCCGCCGAGAACTCGTTCATCCGGAAGTTGGAGCCGGACGTCCGGTGCAGGTACCGGCGGTCGGTGGCGGGACGGCCGCAGGAGTGGCGCAGGAACGCCTCCTCGTACAGCTCACGGTTCGGGAACAGCACCAGACCGCCCTCGCCGGCCGTCATCAGCTTGCCGTTCTGGAAGCTGAACGCGGCGACCGAGCCCAGCTCGCCGTAGCCGCGGTCCCGCCAGCGGCCGCCCTGGCCGTGCGCGGCGTCCTGGAGCACCGCGATCCCGCGGTCGGCGGCGAGCTTCTCCAGGGCGTCCATGTCGGGGAAGTGGCCGGCCATGTGCACCGGCATGACCGCCCGGGTCCGTTCGGTGATCGCGGCCTCGGTGGCGGCCACGTCCAGGCAGTACGTCTCCGGGTCGACGTCGACCGGGACGGCGACGGCACCCAGCCGCTGGGCCGCCTGCGAGGACGAGATGAAGGTGAACGCCGGGACGATCACCTCGGTGCCCGGTCCGACGCCCAGCACCTGGAGGGCCAGCTCCAGGGCGTGGGTCCCGTTGGTGACGGCGAGCGCGTACTCGGCGCCGTGGAACTCGGCGAACTCCCGCTCGAAGGAGTCGACTTCACTGCCGCCCATCCGCCACCACTGACCCTGCTCCAGCGCCCTGATCAGCCCTTCGCGCTCTTCGTCCCCGTACTGGGGCCACGCGGGGAGGTCGAGCGGCTTTCGGTCAGACATGCGCAACCATTCCTTTGCCAGGGGGTCGACGATTTCCGGCCCGGAATTCGTCCGGGCCCGGCGGTATCACGCGGAATATCGGCGGGATATTCTGCACCGCCGCTAGCACGCTACCCCAGCGAAGGCGAGTGTTCCCATCCCCTACCCGCACCCCAGTAACGCCCCAGTATTCCGCCCCGAACCCCCTTGTGATTTCCCGGGAAAGGAATTCGGTGCTACAAATCTCCGCATCCTCCTCCCGAAGAGAAAGGCGGGGAACGTGAGTGCGGTACTCCTGCTGAACGGCCCCAACCTGGGCATACTCGGACGTCGCCAGCCCGAGATCTACGGCACGGAAACTCTGTTCGACATCGAACGGGCCATCGAGAAGGAGATCGCCGACCGCGGCTGGGACGTCGTATCGGTCCAGCGCGAGTCCGAGGGCGAACTGATCCGGACCATCCAGGAGCACTACTACACGGTCGGCGCCATCGTGAACCCCGGCGCCCTCATGATCAACGGCTGGGGGCTGCGGGACGCCCTGGCGAACTACCCGAGGCCGTGGGTCGAGGTGCACCTGTCCAACGTCTGGGCCCGCGAGCAGTTCCGGCACGAGTCGGTCCTCGCGCCGCTGGCCGACGGCGTGGTCGTCGGCATGGGAGCACTCGGCTACCGGCTCGCCGCCCGCGCCCTGCTGGAGCTGGCGGCCCCGGCCGGCGCCTGACCCCGACCGATGGCGTCTTCCGACCGATCGCGTCTTCCGACCGATGGCGACTTACGGCTGGCGGCGACTTACGGCTGACGGCGTCCTCGGAAACGCGCCCGGCCGGGCGCGGTTGCCGCCCCGGCCGCCCCCACGAGGTGAACTCCCTTGAAACAGACCGCAGTCGGCCATGAGACGTGGATCCGGCGCTACCACCCGGCACCGGACGCCGCGGTCCGGCTCGTCACCCTGCCGCACGCCGGCGGGGCCGCCACCTGGTACCGGCCGTTCTCCGCGGCCCTCTCACCTGCGATCGAGGTGCTGGCGGTGCAGTACCCGGGCCGCCAGGACCGCAGGCGCGAGGAGGTGATCACCGACATCCACCGCCTCGCCGACGGCGTCACCGAGGCACTCCTGCCGTACACCGACGACCGCCCGTTCGCCGTCTTCGGCCACAGCATGGGCGCCACGGTGGGCTTCGAGGTCGTACGGCGGCTGGAGGCGCGGGGGCGCGCGCCGCTCAGGTTCTTCGCCTCCGGCCGGCCCGCCCCCTCGCTCGACCGGGACCACCTGGTGCACCGGCTCGACGACGCGGGCGTCCTCGCCGAACTGCGGACGCTCAGCGGTACCGACCCGCTGCTGTTCGAGGACGAGGAACTGCTGCGGCTGATGCTGCCGGTGATCCGCGGTGACTACCGGGCGGTCGAGACCTACCGGGGTGAGCCGGACGCCACGGTCGGCTGCCCGGTGACGGTCCTGACCGGCGACGGCGACCCCCGGGTCTCCGTCGGGGGCGCCGCGGCCTGGTCCCGGCACGCGCCGGCCGGCGCCGGCCTGCACGTCTTCCCCGGCGGCCACTTCTTCCTCGCCGACCACCGGGAGGCGATCGCCGCCCTGGTGCGCGACGCCCTCCTGCCGCGGCCCTGACCGGAGCGCGTCACCACACCCGCGGTGCGGCCCCGCCCTCCGGCCGGTCCGGCTCCGGGTGCCCGCCCGCCGCGGCGGCCACGGCCTCCACGGACCTGAGCAGCGCCTCCCGAAGGGGGCCCAGCGGATCGTCCGCCGGCCGGTCCGCGGCGCCGGTGAACACCCGCAGCGCCGCCACACCCGCCAGCGCGGGATCGTCCGCGGCCTCCGGGGAACTCCCGGCATCCGGGAAACACGAGTCCATCACTCCTCCGTCTTTCCGGTCCGACACCGCGCGGCTGAGCAATTCGTACGGCGAAGGTAGCCGTCCCGCGCGCCCGGAACTCCCCGGCCCACCCCCCTGATCCGCCCCTGCACGAGAAGGGACGCCATGACACACCTGGGAATCGACGTCGGCGGCACGAAGGTCGCGCTGCGGCTGCGCGCCGCCTCGGGCGAGCACACCGAGGCCGTCTTCCGCTGGCCCGGGGAACGCACCGTCGAGGCCGACCTGGCCGCCCTCGCCGCACACACCCGGGCCCTGCTGGGCGCCGGGCACGAGACGGTCGAGGCGGTCGGCGTGGCGATGCCCGCGACCCTCGACGTGCGGGGCCGGGTCGCCACCTGGCCGGGGCGGCCGTTCTGGCGGGGGGTGCGGCTGCGGGACGAACTGGCCGCCCTGCTGCCGGGCACCCGGGTGGACTGCGCCGACGACGGCGACCTGGCCGCGCTCGCCGAGGCGGACGCCGCGGACTGCCGGAACCTCGTCTACCTCGGCGTCGGTACGGGCATCGGCGGCGGCATCGTGCTGGACGGCCGGCTGGTGCCGGGCACCGGCCGGGGCTCGTGCGAGGTGGGGCACGTGATCGTGGACCGGGCGGGGGAGCGGTGCGACTGCGGACGGCACGGCTGCGTCCAGGCGATCGCGTCCGGACCGGCCACCCTGCGCCGCGCCGCCCGGCTGCGGGGCGCGCCGGTGGAGTTCACCGAACTGCGCGACGCCTTCACCGCCGGCCGGGACTGGGCCGTGGCCGCCCTCGACGAGAGCGCCGCCGCGCTCGCCGCCGCCGCGGTGTCACTGGCCGAACTGGTCCATCCCGAACGGGTGGTGGTGGGCGGCGGCTTCGCGGCGGGCATCCCCGGCCAGCTCACCGCCGTGGAGGCGCACGTGTCCCGCCTCGCCCGCCCCGGCACCGCCGTCCCCGGCATCCACCCCGCCCGCCTCGGCGGCCTCTCCTCCCTGCACGGCGCCCTGCTCCTCGCCCGGTCCGCCCCCACGGCGCCGACCGGCCACCGGTGACCGGCCGGCGCCGGGGCGGGCCCGGGGCAGTGGTGCGGCGGGCGTGTCGGGTGGGGGCCGGGCTCCGGCCCCCACCCGACCGGTGAGCCGGGCGTCCGGGGAGGCCGGCCGGTGGTCAGGCCGCGCTTCCGGAGGCGCCGGTCTCGACGCCCAGGCCGGCCGGCAGGTCCTTGCGCCGCTTGATGCCGAGCTTGCGGTAGGTCCGGGTCAGATGCTGCTCGACCGTGCTGGGGGTGACGTAGAGCTTGAGGGCGATCTCCCGGTTGGTGTAACCGCGCACGGCGAGCGCCGCCACCCGGCGCTCCGCGTCGGTCAGCCCGGCCCCGAGGCCGCACTCCCTCGTCGGCGGCTCGCCGCCCAGCTCCTCCGGCGCGGACAGCAGTTCCTCGCACAGCGGCTCCGCCCCGCACAGCCGCGCCATGTGCCGCGCCCGGCGGAACAGCATCCGTGCCCGGCGGCTGTCCCCCGCCTCGTACTGGGCGCGGCTCAGGTCCGCGAGGACCCGCGCCTGCTCGTACTGGTCCCCGCACTCCTCGAACAGGTCGAGCGCCTCGGTCAGCAGCTGCGGCATGCGCTTGACGGGGCTCGCCGCCGCCATCATGCGCAGCGCCAGGCCCCGGGTGTGCGGGCGCGCCGCGTCCGGCCGGCCGAGCTGTTCGTAGGCGAGCTTCTTCGCCTGGTCGGTGTTGCCCAGCCGCAGCCACGCCTCGGCCGCCCCGGTCCGCCAGGCGGGCAGCCCCGGTACGTCCAGCCCCCAGGCCCGCATCCGCTCCCCGCACGCCATGAAGTCGGCGAGCGCCGCGTGGCTGTGGCCGGTCGCGAGCCGGCAGTGCCCCCGGGCGTACAGGTACGTCACCCCGTAGCGGCTCTCCAGCATGGCGTCCGGCACCGACTGGGTCAGCTGCCGTGACACCTCCTCGAACTCCCCGGTGCGGGCCGCCGCGAGGAGCAGGCTGCCGAGCGGCAGCCCGACCGCCGTGCCCCAGGACTTGGCGGGCAGCAGGACGAACGCCAGCCGGGCCTGTTCCAGTGCGGTGCCCAGCTCGCCCAGCCGCAGCGCGGCCTCGGCCCGGGCCGCCGCCAGGAAGGCGCGCGTGGTCACCGGCAACAGGTGCACGTCCTCGGCGACCAGCCGCTCGCACCAGGCGAGGGTGTCCGTGGGCCGGTCGGCCGCGGTGAGCACGGTCAGCGCGGTCAGCGCCGCCTCCGCGCCCCACTCACTGGCGCGGGCGCGCGGCACGTCACCGAGGACCTGCTCGGCGAGGTCCGTCACCCGGTCCGGCCGGCCGCGGGTCAGGGCGTCCGAGAGCACCCCGGTGACGTGCGGCAGCGGTCCGGAGCGGGACGGCACACCGAGGAACGGGGCCGTCCCGGCGGTCGCCTGCGGCCGGTTCTCCATCGCCAGCTCCGGATGGTTCCAGGCCAGCCAGTGCTCCAGGTCCAGCAGGTCGGTGCGCTGCCCGGGCTGCGGGGCGCGGGCGGTGGCGCGCAGGCGGTGCAGCACCCGCGCCGCCTCCTCGCCGCGGCCGTGCCACAGCAGGCGGTGCACCAGCGTGACCCGCTCCGACCGGTCGAGGCGGCCGGAGGCGGCGGCCGCGCCGAGGCCGCTCAGGTGCCGGGCCGCCCGGGACGGGCTGTCCAGCCACTCGGCGTGCAGCAGCCGGGCCAGGACCGCCGTCCGGGCCGTCTCCTCGGAGCAGCACCGGTAGGCGAGTTCCAGACAGGCGACGGCGGTGCCGCGCTGGTCGGTGACGAGGGCGCGCTCGGCCGCCTCGCGCAGCGCCTGGACGGCCCAGTCGCCCGGCGCCGACTGCGTCTCCACCAGATGGGCGGCCACCCGCGGCACCGGTGCGCCGCGCTGGTGCAGCAGCCGGGCGGCGGCCAGGTGCAGCCGGTCCCGCTCGGTGCGGCTGAGGGCCTCCAGTACGGCGAGCCGCGCCGCCGGGGCGCGGAAGTGGCCGTCCGCCAGCAGCCCCGAACCGCTCAGCGTGCCCAGCGCCGTGCCCACCTCCGCCTCGGACACCTCGGCCAGCTCGGCGAGTTCGGCCGTGGTGCGCTCGGGCCCGAGGACGGCGAGCGCGCGCACCACGGCGAGGCAGACCCGGTCGCCGCGCTCCAGGTGGCCGGCGAACGCGGCGCCGTAGCCCTGCGGCCGGATGCCGCCGGTGGCGGTGAAGTCCTCGACCAGGCTGCTGAGCAGCAGGGTGTTGCCGCCGGTCAGCCGGTGGAAGTCGGCGGCCAGCGCGGCGGCGCGGGCGGCGCCCAGGCGCTCCGCGACCAACTCCCGCACCCCCGCCGGAGCGAGCGGTTCCACGGCCAGCCGGGACACATAGGGCTGGCGCTGCAACTCACTGCGGAAGAGCGGGAGTTCGGTGGAGGACGAGCTGTCGTCGGTGAGGACGACACACACCGGCAGCGGGCCGATGCGGCGGATCAGGTGCAGCAGGCAGTGCAGACTGGCGGTGTCCGCGTGGTGCACGTCGTCCACGGCGATCAGGACCGGCGCGCGGCCGGCGAGTTCGAGCATCACGCGGCAGAGCCGGTCGAAGATCCGCACCGTCGCCGTCCCGGGCACCGAATCCGCGGTGACGGTCACGGCCGCCTCCTCGAGCCAGGTGTCCGCCTCCCGGCGCAGGTGCCCGGGCAGCGTGGCGCCGTGCACGAGCTGCGCCACGATCCCGAGGGGCAGCGCCCGCTCGGGCCGCGCCCCGACCGCGCGGAGCACCTGGAAGCCGAGTTCCTCGGCGCGGACGATGGCGTGGTCGAGCAGCTCGGTCTTCCCGTTGGGGCCCGTGCCGTGCAGGACGGCCACCCGGCCCCGGCCGCTCGCCGCGTCGGACGTCAGACGGTGGAGCAACTGGATGTGCTGATGTCGTTCTGCCAGTCCCAACGCTTATCCCCCTTGACTGGTGCCCGCGCCCGGCGCGAGCCGATCTTCACGAAGCGGTTCGACGCTAACCGCGTCCGGGTAACTGGACCGCTCATCGGGCACCACCGCCGGAGCACCGGCACCGGGGGCCGGAACCGGCCGGTAATCGGCCGGGCACTGAGGCTTCCCGGGCGCCTCCGGAGCGCCGTGGGGCTGGCTAGAGTGCGAGCAGGCCATCGATCCCGGACTTGATCTGGTCCTGTGTCAGACCGCGCTGCACCGTCAGATGCTCGAACAGGCTGGGCATGAAGGGCGAGAGCAGCAGGTGTGCCAGGACCGCCGGATCCGTTCCGGGCCTCACCTGGCGCAGCAGCATGGCGACGTGCGTGTGCATGGTGAGGTAGGCGCCGCTCTCGTAACGGGCCCTCGGTGACGCGGCCTCCGCGGCGCCGAGGACCGTCAGCTGCTCCTCGACCCGGTCGGCGACCGCGTGCAGGAAGGCGCGCAGCCGCTCGGCGGGCGGGGCGCCCGGGCCGAGCGGGGGCGGGCCGGTCATGAAGGCTTCCTGGAAGCGCTGCTCGCCGTCGTCGAGCAGGGCGAACAGGAGCCGGCCGACGTCGCCGAAGCGGCGGTAGACGGTGCCGACTCCCATGCCGGCGGCGTGTGCCACCGCGTTCATGGTGACGGCCTCCGGGCCCCGCTCCGCGATCAGCCTGGCCGCGGCGTCGAGGATCTTCCGCCGGTTGCGGGCGGCGTCCGCGCGCTCCGGCGGTGTCTGGCCGAGGACGGGGAGATCGGTGGTCATGGTTCGAGGTTAACGGATACCTATCCGGTTTCCTGCTCCGAACCGCTTGTAAACCGGATACCGATCCGGTTTACTCGAAAGGGCGAAGCGGATACCCATCCGCTTCGTGGTTGCTGTCTTACGCTCACTGCTTGAGAAGGGCTCACCATGAGTGCCAAGGTCGCGGTCATCTACTACTCGTCCACGGGCAACGTCCACCAGCTCGCCAAGGCGGTCGCCGAGGGCGCGGAGAAGGCCGGCGCCGAGGTCCGGCTGCGCCGGGTCGCCGAACTGGCCCCCGACGAGGCCATCGACGCCAACCCGGCGTGGCGGCAGCACCTGGAGGCCACCCAGAACGTGGAGGTCGCCACGCTGGACGACCTGTCCTGGGCCGACGCCTACGCCCTGGGCACGCCCACCCGCTTCGGCAACGTCGCCGCGCAGCTGAAGCAGTTCATCGACACCACCGGTGGCCTGTGGCAGCAGGGCGTCATGGCGAACAAGCCGGCCACCGGCTTCACCAGCGCCTACAACCGCCACGGCGGCAACGAGTCGACGACGCTCGCCCTCTACAACACGTTCCACCACTGGGGCTCGATCATCGTCTCGCCGGGCTACACCGACGCGGTCGTCTACCCGGCGGGCGGCAACCCCTACGGCACCACCCACCAGGGCGCCGAGGCCCCCTCCGACGAGACCCTGGCCGCCGCGCGCTACCAGGGCGAGCGCCTGGCGACCATCACGGCCCGCCTGCTCGCCGGCACCAAGTGAGGCGCTGAGCCCCCACACGTCCGCCGGCCGTACGAGCGACCGCAGGCTTCCCCCGTATACCTGCGCCAGCCGTACGGCCGGCGGTCGCCTGCCACCGGCCGGCCCCGACCGGGGCCGGCCGGAGCCGCACACCGCTCCGCGCCCGCACCGGGCGCCCCTGGGCCGGACGGCCCGTCACACACCGGTCGCCGACGGCCGCGGAGCCGCCGTGCCGCCCGCGCACGGCCCCGACGTGGACCGCGAACTCCGTCCGCCCGTCCGTCCCGCCCGAGCAACCGGCCCGGCCTCGCCCGCCGACCGGGCGACCCCGGACGGGGGCACCCCGCCGCCCCGCCGCACATGCCCCCGGACGCCGCAGCCCGGCCGAGACGCCGGCCCCGCGAAGGCGCTGGTCCCGCCGGGGCCACCGGCCCGGCAGAGGCGCCCGGCCCACCGGGGACATCGGTCCGCCGACCGTGTCGTAGCCACGCGCAGGCCCGCCGCCCGCCGCGCGTGCCCCGCCGTCGTACACCGGCATCCGTTCGCCGCGCCCGGCTTCGCGCGCACCCGGGCACCGGTCCGCCGGGGACGGCGGCCTCGCTGTCCGTGCCGTGGCCAGCCCTGCCCGCGCTGCCGCTGTACATATGCATCCGTGCGTGGCCCTCCCGCTTCGCCACCGCGCCGCGTCGATTGCCGCGTGCCGTCACCGTCCGCCCGCGTGCCGCCGGTCCTCCCGGGCGTTCGCGGGATGCGGCAGAACCCCGCATTACCGTCCGGTGACGGCATCGAGAATGGTGCGTTCCCTCCCTCTGTTTGCATGATCAAGGCGGTCGACGGCCCTCGCGGTGCCCGGCCGCCCGCTCACCTGATGCCGTCCTAGGGGGAGGATCGATGGCCATCGACACCGGTGACGGACACCCACCGTTCTGCGTCCTGCTGGGACCCGACTACGCGGGCAAGTCCTCGGCGCTGGACCGGCTCAGCCGCGACACGCCCCGCTGGCGGATGCTCTCCCTCGACGACGCCTTCCTCGCCCCCGAGCACGCCCTGATCGGCCGGCTGCGCCGGCACGCCGTCCAGGACGTCGCCGCCCGCCCCGACGACTGGTCCCCGGACTTCTTCGCCACCCTGCTCCAGACCGCCGTCGTCCACCTGCGCGACCAGCTGCGGCAGGCCGACCCGCACACCCCGGTGGTCATCGACTCCTACTACTACAAGCTCCTGGCGAAGTGCCGGCTCGCCGGAGCGTCCGACGGGCCGCCACTCGCCTGGTGGCGCACCTTCCCCCAGCCCCGCCGGATCCTCTACCTCGACGTACGCCCCGAAACCGCCTGGCAGCGCTGCCGGTTCGGCGCCGACCTGAACACCCTGGAGCACTACGGCCCGCGACCGGGCTGGGACGGCTTCCGCCGCTACCAGAGCGATCTCGCCAAGACCCTGCACGGCGAGATCCAGCACCTGCCCGTGACCGTGATCCCCG
This sequence comes from Streptomyces sp. NRRL S-31, assembly GCF_000718775.1. GTDB lineage: Bacteria > Actinomycetota > Actinomycetes > Streptomycetales > Streptomycetaceae > Streptomyces. Next base: position 21,885 of record NZ_JOCB01000080.1, on the reverse strand, counting down.
AACGAGACCGCCAGGAAGACACCGCGGCGGAGATACGAGAGGTGCTCACCCGTGAGTTCCACTGAAGCGGCCACGGCCGACGGCCCCACGGTGCCCGACTGGACCGACCCCGACCGACTGCGCCGCTACCGCGACCGGGTGTTCACCGAACGCCGCCGGCTGCGCGCCGCGTTCGCCGACCCCGAGGCCGAACAGCGCCGCGTCCTCGCCGACCTGCTGGAGTTCAACGCCCGCACCGAGTACGGCACCCGGCACGGCTTCGACCGCGTCCGCACCCTCGACGACTACCGCAAGGCCGTACCGCTCCAGACGTACGACGACCTCGCGCCGTACATCGAACGCGCCGCCGCCGGTGAGCGCGACGTCCTGACCGCCGACCGGCCCGCCGTCTTCTTCACCAGCAGCGGCAGCACCGGCGCCCACAAGAAGATCCCGGTCACGCCCCGCTTCATGCGCACCACCTTCTTCCCCTTCTATTACGCGGCCTGGGCGCCCCTGATCGAGCACTTCCCGGACGTCCTCGCCGACCCGGCCGCCGTCCTCAACCTCAAGCACGACCCCGTCACCGCCCCGCCCACCACTGCCTCCGGACGCCCCCATGTCGGCGCCAGCCAGGTCGACTTCGGCACGTTCTTCGGCGAGCCGCTGTCCGCGGAGCCCGGCACCGGAGCACCCTGGGCGACACTGCCGGTGCCGGTCGAGGCCGGAGAGCACGCCGAGAAGATGTACCTGCGGCTGCGGCTGGCCGTGGAGCACGACGTGCGCTGCGTCATCGGCATCAACCCCGCCATGGTGGCGGCCCTGCCGTACCAACTGCGCCTGTGGTGGCCGCGGATCGTGAAGGAGATCCGTGACGGCACCCTCGGCGGACTGCCCCACGGCTCCCCGAACCCGGAGCGCGCGGCCGGGCTGGAGCGGCTCGCCGCCCGCCACGGCACGGTCCGCCCGGCCCACATCTGGCCCCGGATGCGCGCCCTGTTCTGCTGGACCACCGCCGCCGCCTCGCTCTACCTGCCCCGGCTGCGCGAGGAGTACGGCGTCCACGTCACCGCGCTGCCCGCGCCCGTCGCCGCGTCCGAGGGCCCGGTGGCCGTGGCCCTCGACCGGCACCCCACCGCGGGCAGCCTCGTGGCGACCGCTGCGGTGCACGAGTTCGTCGACGCCGACGAGGACCTGGCCCCCGACTCCGCCACCCTGCGCCCGCACGAACTGGAACCCGGCCGCGACTACCACGTGGTCTTCAGCCACGTCGGCGGCCTGTACCGGTACGCCGTCGGCGACGTCGTACGGGTCGTCGACCACCTCGACGGCGTCCCGCGCCTGGAGTACGCCGGCCGTGCCACCCGTTCCGACCACGCCGGGGAACGGCTGCGGGACGCACAGGTGATCCGCTCGCTGGACGCCGCCCTGCGGGCCACCGGCCTCGAACTGCGCGGCGCCTCCTGCCGGGTGGACGAGCAGGCGCGGGGGCCGGCCGCGTACGAGTTCGCCGTGGCGCCGCTCACCCCGTGGAGCCGGGAGGAGACCGACCGCTTCACCGGGCTGCTCGACCAGGCCCTCGGCCGCGAGTCGGTCGGCTACCGCACCGCCCGCGCCCGGGGCCTGCTCGGCGCCCCGGCACTGCTCCCGCTGCCCGAGGACGCCTTCCAGCGCGACTGGCAGGCCCGCGTGGACGGTGGCGTCCGGCCCACCCAGGTCAAGGACCGGCTGTTCCGCCAGGACCCGGGGCAGTGGGCCGCCCTCACCGGCCGCACCCCCACCGCCTAGGCCCGCGCACCGACCGCCCGGGTCCCGCGCGCCCACCAGGTCCCGAACACCCGCAGCCCGGGCCCCGCAGGCCCCGCACACCCACCCGGCTCCGCCCCCGTCTCCGGCTCCCGGCACCCGTACCGCCCGGCGGCCTGCCCTGGCATCCCTGCCACTCCCGGCATTTCCGGCACTCGGCACTCCCTGTACCCGCAAGGTCGCCCCGCCCCGCCCGGCCCGCAGCCCCGCCGGCTCAGGCCCCGCCCCGGCCGGCGTACCCCACCGCCACACCACCCCACCACCGCACCGTGAAGGAAGAGGGACCCATGACCCCGCAGCTGGACGCCGTCGAACGGACCGCGCTGCTGACCGCCGCCCTGCGGGCGGCCGAGACCCGGCGCCCGGACCACCTCTACGAGGACCCGTACGCCGAGCGGCTCGCCGGTGAGATCGGGCCGGACCTGCTCGCCGAGGTCCGGGCGGCCACCTTCCCGCCCGGACGCGAGCGCACCCTGCCCAGCACCCCCGACTACAACGCCATCCGCACCCGGTTCTTCGACGACTTCCTCCAGCGGGCCGCCCAGGACCCCGGCACCACCCAGATCGTGCTGGCCCCCGCCGGCATGGACTCGCGGGCCTACCGCCTCGACTGGCCCGAGCGCCTCCGCTGGTTCGAGGTCGACCGCCCGGCCGTCCTCGCCCACAAGGACGCGAGCCTCGCCGGCGTCGAGCCCCGCGTCCGCCACCACCGGGTGGCCGTCGACCTCACCGTCCCCGACTGGCCGGACCGGCTGCGCGAAGCCGGTTACGACCCCACCGTCCCCTCCACCTGGCTCCTCGAAGGACTCCTCTACTACATCCCGGAGCCCGACACCCATCGCATCCTGAAGCAGGTCGCCGAGATCTCCGCCCCGGGCAGCCGGATCGCCGCCGACATCGTCAACGCCGCCGCGCTGACCCTGCCCGGCATGCGCGGACTGCTCGACGTGTTCGCGGGCTGGGGCTGCCCTTGGCTGTTCGGCAGCGACGAACCCGAGGCGCTCTTCGACGCGTACGGCTTCACCGTGCGGGCCACCCAGCCCGGCGAGGAGGGAGCCGACTACGGCCGGTGGCCCGACCCGGTGCCGCCGCGCTCCGAACGCGACGTACGGCGCGTGTTCTTCGTACACGGCAGGCGTCGCTGACATGGCGACCGCAGTCGTCGCCGGGGCCGGCGTCGCCGGACTCGCCGCCGCCCTCGCGCTCAGCCGCCTCGGCCTCACCGTCCTGGTCCTCGACCGCGCCCCCGCCCCGCCCGAAGGCCCGCTCGGCGAGGCGGTCGACCGCTGGCGGCACCGCCCCACCGTGCCGCAGGCCCACCACTCGCACACGCTCACCTCACTGGGCGTCCGCGTCCTGCGCACCCACGCCCCCCGTGTTCTCGCCGACGCCCGGGCGGCCGGCGCCCCGCTGCTCCGCCTGACCGACGCCCTGCCCGGGTCCGACCGCGCGCCGGAGCCCGGCGACGAGGAGCTGGTCGGCCTCGGCTGCCGCCGCGCCACCCTGGAACTCCTGCTCCACCGCGCGGTCCGCGACCGGCCCGGTGTCACCGTCCGGCACGGCACCACGGTCGGCGCCCTGGAACTGGACCGGCGCGCACCCCGGGTCCGCGCCGTCGTCACCACCGGCGGCGAGCGCGTGCCCGCGGACCTCGTCCTGGACGCCACGGGCCGCCGCGCCCAGGCCCGGGCCTGGCTGGACCACGCCGGCGTACCCGTCGCCCGGGACCTGACCAGCCCGTCCGGACTGGCCGGCCACACCCGCTTCTACCGGCTGCGCACCGCCACCCGGCCCGGCCCGCTCAACCGCGGCAACGCGGCCGGCGACATCTTCGCCCACTACGCGGGCGTGCTGCACCTCGGTGACCGCGACACCTTCTCCATCGCCCTGTGCACGCTGCCCGGCGACCGCGCCCTGGCGCCGCTGCGCACCCCGGCCGGCTTCACCGCCGCCGCCCGCGCCACCCCCCACCTCGCGCCCTGGCTCGACGACGCCGTCAGCACGCCCGCCTCCCCGGTCCGGGCGATCACCAGCCCGGCCAACGTGCTGCGCGGGGTGGCCGGGCCGCTCCAGCAGCCGGTGGCCGGCCTCTTCTCCGTCGGCGACGCGGCCTGCGTCACCAACCCGCTGTTCGGCCGCGGCATCTCCCTCGCCCTCGAGCACGCCTTCCGCCTGGCCGATCTGATCGCCCGCATGCCCGACATCACCGTCGGACAGCGCCGGGCCGCCGCCGGCCTGACGGACGAACTGTGCCGCCCCTGGTACGAGCACGCCGAGGCCGCCGACCGGACGCGCATCGCCCGCTGGCGGGCCGCCGCCGAGGACACCGAGCCGCCCGCCACCGCCCCCGCGCCCGCCCCGGACGGCCCGCCCACCGCCGAGGGGATCGGCGCCGCGGCCCGCACCGACCCCGTCGTGTGGCGGCGGCTGACCCGCATGCTGATGTCGCTCACCACCCCCGCCGAACTGCTCGGCGACCCCGACTTCCTGGAACGGGTCCGCCGGGCCCCCGCCCCGGCCGCGCCGCACCCGGCCGGACCCGGCCGCGCCGAGCTGGTCCGGTGCGTGACGGCGGCGGAAGGAGCCCCCGTATGACGGCGCTCGCCGCCGAGACCGCGGCACCGCACACGGAGCCGGACACCGCCCGCCGCGTCCTGCTCGCCCCGATCACCGTCACCCCCTCCAAGCCCCTCACCCCCAGCCACCTCAAGGGGCTGCTGTGGACGGACGTGATGCACCGGGCCACGCGCCCCCTGGCCGAGGTCACCCACCGGTGCAGCCATACCACCTACCACCCCACCGAACAGACCCTGGGATTCTGGGAGTTCCTCGACCGCATCGAGGGCGACACCGACTACGACGACCTCACGGAAGAGGACATCGGCGCCCTGTACGTCGCCTTCCGCGCCGCCCCGCGCCCCCCGGCCCGCGACCTCAGGCCGTACGCGGAGGCGGTCGAGCACGGCTGGGTGCACCCGGCGAGCACGCGCGTGCTGACCCTGTGGAGCGGGCACTACGCCCGCCTCGGCCTGCACGACCCCGGGCTGCTGCGGCACCAGCCGCCGGGTCTGGACCTGGACACCGCGCTCGACCGGCTCGCCGGCCTCGGCATGTGCCTGGACCAACGAGCCGTGGGCGGCCCCGTCTTCCTCGACCTGACCCGGCACGGGCTGCCGCTGCGCCGCCTGGTCACCGCCGACGGGCGGCCCAACTACCTCGCCTGCGCCCTGCGCGAACTGCTGCCGCTCGCACCGGACTTCGACGAGGTCGTCCTCCTCTACGACACCGAACTCGACGCCGACTACCAGCTGTTGTCGCGGGTCCTGACCGCACTCGGCCCCCGCGTCCGCCGGGTGCCCGTCGGCCGGGTGCCCATCGACGGACGCATCCGCTCCGCCCGGCAGGGCGGCTGGCAGGACGTGCACGCCGGGGCGCTGCTGGACGCCGCCGCCGGCCACGACCCGGCCGTCGTACGCCTCGGCATGCGGCTGTACTTCATCGCAGTCCTCGGACCGGGGCAGCAGCAGTCGTTCCGGTCCGACCTGCTCGCCCAGAGCCTCAAGCGGGCCGAACGCCTGCTGGCGGCGGCCGGCGACCAGTGGCCCGAGCCGCTCTCCGCCCGCCTCGCCCGCCACCGCAAGGACCACACGTACGTCGACCCGTACCGGCTCACCTCCGGCCTGCTCGGCAGACGCCGGGCCGCGCCGGGGCTCGACCTCCTGACCTCGGTGTTCCTATGACCCGGACCCAGCAGCTCCTGCTCGAGCACACCGCCGGCCGCATCCGGGCCGCCCGCCCGGACCTCGCCGCCCGGCACGACCTGGCCACCCACGACGGTCTCCTCGCCGCCCACCGTCACGTCGCCGGGGACGCGGGCGCCGACGAGGACGGCCGGACCCTGGCCGCGGTGGTGGTCCGGGACGTCGACCTCATCCGCTGGGTGCGCGACACCTGCGTCTTCGCCCTCGGGGTGCCGTCCGGGCGGGCGTCCGCCTGGCGCACCTGCTTCACCCGCACGGTCTTCCTGGCCGGGAACCCGGAGCACCTGCGCGACCGGTTCGCCTTCGCGCACATCGCCGGGGACGGCTCCGCCGCCTGGACCGCGCCCGGCCCCGCCGCCGGTACCGCGACCCTGCGCAGACTGCTGAAGCTGTTCGACGCCCCGGCCGAGGTCACGCCCGGCCCCGCCCGGCACGTCACCGTCCCCGGCGAACCGCCGCCGGGGCGCGTGCCCGTCGCCCGCGGCCTGCACCTCGCCACGGCCGGACGCACGGTCGCCGACGCGCTGGTCGACCTCAACCACGTCGTCACCGAAGCCGTGCTGGACGGTCTCGTCGCGCCGGGGGACCGGCTCATCCTCCACCGGGTGCCGCGCCTCACCGCCCTGCCCGGGCACGTCACCCGGGTGCGCGCCGTCCCCGACCCCCGTCTGCCCGGCCGGCTCACCGCCACCGCCGCACTGACCGACCACCACTAGCCGGCCACCACCGACAGACCACCAGGGACCGGGCGCCACCGACAGGTCCCCAGGAACCGACCGTCACGGACCGACCGTCACGGACCGATCGTCACCCACCGCCACCGACCGATCGTCACCGACCGTTCATCACCCACCCAGGAAGCCCGAGGAAGCCCGCCATGTCCGCAGCATCCCAGACCGTCACCGACAGCCGGATCGTCCGGCTCGGCTACCACGGCTCCACCTCCGTGGCGTCCGACGTCATCCGGCTCGCCGGCCGGGACGAGGCCGAGACGATCCTGTCCGAGTACGACATCGCCGAGCCGTTCGAGGCCGTGCGCTCCGGCCGGCAGGACGTGATGATCGCCAAGTTCGCCGTCCGGGAACCCGACCTCGCCACCACCCGCACCCTGACCGAGGACGCCCGTGCCGTCGTCGTCGCGGCCTGCCATCCGCTCGCCGCCCACGACAGCGTCTCCGTGGAGGACGTCGCCGCCTACGACTGCTTCGACCGGCCCGGCGACTTCCCGCCCTACATCTGGGACGAGGTGGTCCCGCCGCACACCCCCGCCGGGCGCCCCCTGAACCGCCGGCACCGGGTCGCGGTCGTCCCCGAGATGATGCGCCTCGTGGCCACCGGCGCGGGCGTGCACCTGACGGTCCTCTCCCTCGCCGACGTCGCCCCGGCCGGCGTACGGGTCGTACCCGTGCACGACCTGCCACCCGCCCCGGTCACCCTCGCCTGGCCGCGCGAACGGGAACTGCCCGAGCACGTCCGGGACTTCATCGCCGCGGCGGAGAAGGAGGCCGGCCGGTGAGCGCCGTCCCCGTCGTCCTGCTGCACGCGCTCTCCCTGCACGCCGGCATGTGGCGGGAGCCCGCCGACGCGCTGCGCGCCCAGGGCCACCAGGTGCTCGCCGTGGACCAGCGGGGCTTCGGCACCGCCCCCCTCGGCAGCGACGCGCCCTCACTCGACACCGTCGCCGACGACCTGGCCCGCACCCTGGACCGGCACGGCACCGACCGGGCCGTGCTGGTGGGTTCCTCCATGGGCGGCTACACGGCCATGGCGTTCCTGCGCCGCCACCCCGACCGGGTCGCCGGCCTCGCCCTGCTCGCCGCCCGCGCCACCGCCGACAGCCCCGAGGCCACCGCCCAGCGGCACCGGTTCGCCGACCTCGTCCGGCAGGACGAACCCCGGCGGCAGTTGCTGGCGCGGACCACACCCCTGCTGGTGGGCGCCACCACCCGGGCCCGCCGCCCCGAGGTGCTGGCCCGCGTCCGCGCCGACGTCGAGGCGGCCGACCCCGCCGCGCTGGCCTGGGCGCAGCGGGCGATCGCGGCCCGCCCCGACTCCACCGACGTGCTGCGCGCCACCCCGGTACCCGCCCTCGTCATCGCGGGCGAGGAGGACGAACTGGTCACCGCCGCCGAGGCCGAGCAGGTCGCCGCCGCCCTGCCCGGCGGGCGCCTGGTGACCGTGCCCGGCGCCGGTCACCTGCCGCCCGTGGAGACCCCCGAGGCCGTCACCGGCGCCCTGCACGCCTTCCTCGGCGAGATCGGAGCGCCCGCATGGTGACCCGCGACCACCAGGAGTGGGGCTACACGACCTCCACCGGGCTCGGCTTCACCCACCACACCGTCGTCGACACCCACTTCCGCGCCTGCCGGGACACCTACCTGAGCCTGCTGGGCGAGGCCGGACTGCCGTCCGGCGGGCACGTCCTCGACGCGGGCTGCGGGTCCGGCGACTATCTGCCGTACCTCGCCGGCATCGTGGGACCGGGCGGCCGGATCACCGCCGTCGACCTCGCCGAGGAGAACGCGGCGCTCGCCGCCGACCGGGCCGGCGCCTGGCGGCTGCCCTGCCCGGTGGACGTCCGCCGGGCCGACCTGCTCGCGCTGCCCTACCTCGACGACACCTTCGACGCCGCGTGGTGCGCCAACACCACGCAGTACCTGGACGACGACCAGCTCGCCGCCGCCCTGGCCGAGCTGCGGCGCGTGGTGCGCCCCGGCGGCGTCGTCGCCGTCAAGGACCTGGACGCCCACCTGATCACCGCGCGGCCCGGCGACCCGTACCTGTTCGGCGACTTCTTCCGCGCCGCCGGTGCCGCGCCCGGCTACGCCCGGCAACTGCTGCGCAGCCGCGAGCTGTACCGCCACCTGAGGAAGGCCGGACTCGGCGGGGTGCGCCAGCGCACCGTCCTCATCGAGCACCACGCGCCGCTGCCGGACGCGGCCCGGGAGTTCTACGCGGTGGCCTGCGCGCAGATCGCCGGGCAGGCCCTCGCCCTGGGCCAGAGCGACGCCTGGCGGCGGTTCGCCGACCCCGCCGGCCCCGGTCACCCGCTCGACGACCCCGACGCCTACATCAGCGAGGGCAACGTCCTCGCCGTCGGCACCGTATGACGTCCGGCTGTAAGCCCGGGCGCGGGAGGCGGGGCCCGGACCGGCCGGGCCCCGCCGGGCGGTCCGGCGGGGCCCGCCGCTGTCAGAAGTTGCCGTAATTTTCAGCAACTTCTTGCCGCAGCTGTCGGCGTGCTGGTTGACTCGGCGGGTCACGACGGCCCGAGAGGAACCCGATGACCACCGACACCGACGTCCTGGTCCTGGGCGGCGCCGGGGTGGACACGATCGTCCACGTCCCCGAACTGCCGCTCCCCTTCGCCGACAGCTACCTGATCCGCCCCGGCATCACCACCCGCGCCGGACAGAGCGGGGACTTCGTCACGCTCGGCCTCGCCGCCCTGGGGCTGCGCACCCACCACCTCGACATGCTCGGCGACGACCACGAGGGAGACCTGGTCCGCGGCCTCCACCGCGACCACGGCATCCCGTTCACCGCGGTCCCGCAGCCCGCCGGCACCAAGCGCGCGGTCAACCTCGTCGGCCCCGACGGGCGGCGGCTCTCCCTCTACGACGACACCCGCTCCGAGCCGTCGGACCGGCTGCCCGAGGACACGGTCCGCGCGCTCGCCGCCGCCAGCCGGCACGCGCACGTCGTGATCACCCACCCCTGCGCGCAGGCGCTGCCCCTGCTCCGCGAGACCGGTGTCACCCTCTCCACCGACCTGCACGACTGGGACGGCGCCAACCCGTACCACGAGCCGTTCGCGCTGGCGGCGGACCTCGTCTTCCTGTCCACCACCGCCCTGGCCGACCCCGGGCGCACCATGCGTGACATCGCCGCCCGCGGCCGGGCCCGGATCGTCGTGGCCACCGCCGGCGCCGAGGGCGCCCACCTGCTGGCGGACGGCGAGCTGACGCACGTACCGGCCCTCACCCCGCCCGCCCCGGTGGTGGACTCCAACGGCGCGGGCGACGCCTTCGCCGCCGCCTTCCTGCTCGGCTGGCTGAACGGCGAGGACCCGCTGCGCTGCGCCCGGTACGGCGCGATCGCCGGAGCCCACGCCTGCACGGTCCCCTCGACCCGGGTGGACGCCATCACCCGGTCCCGGCTCCTGGCCCGCGCGACCGAGCTGGAGTTCACCGCCGCCGGACCGTCCGCGACCGGGGAATGACGAGGGGAACGAAGAGGAACGGCGGCCGGGGAATGACGGCCGGGCCCCGGGGCAGAAGGGCCGGTGTATCGGCCAAGTGAGTGACGCGCACCAGGGAGGCTCTCGATGCTCATGGCACACCCGGCGGTACTGACGAACCTCGTCGAGGAGTACCGGGCACTGCGGGTCCTGCACGCCGAGAAGGGCAGCCCCGAGGTGCGCCGGCGGATGGACGACCTCGCCCGTACGCTCTGCGTGGCGACCGGCACCGGCGACGTCGACGCCGCTCTGGTCGCCGCCCGCCACCGGCTGCCCGGAGCCCGCCCGCAGGACGACTCCGTCCTCACCGCCTGACCGTGCCGCCCGGCACCGGCGGGGCCTGCCGAGGCGGGCCGGGACACGCGGTGTGCGTGTCCCGGCCGACGCCCGGGTCCCGGCCGGGACGTGCCGCGTGCGGCCCGCGGGGCGGGCCGCACGACGGCGTCAGCCGCGGCCGGGCGGGTAGGACGCCGACGTGCCGGTGCCGGTGCCGGTCCCGGTCCGGGTGTGGGCGCGGGACGATTCGGCCGCCCGGGCGGCAGCGCTGGCGGCCAGGGCCAGCAGGAGGGCCAGCACACCGGTGATGACGTTGTTGATGATCGTCTTCGTCGTGCTGACGTTCCCCGCGACCACCCAGGGTGCGATCACGGCCCACACGCCCAGGGCGCAGCACGCCCACGCCATGCTGTGGGTGCGTTCGTAGGCCCGGCCGAAGCCGCCGCTCATCAGGACCGCGTAGGCGATGCCGGTGAGCAGGTTGGTGACGGCCAGCGTCGACAGGTTGTTGAAGCCCGTGATCCACGGCGATGCCGCGAGGTACAGACCGGTGAGCAGCGCCAGGGTCTCGATGGCCTGGCCCTGGGGCGTGCTGGTGGCGCGCTCGGCCATCTCGTGCCGAAGCCGCATGTCGACGATGTCGGGATGCGTTTCGATGGACGGCCTGGGAGAAGTTGTCATTGTCTTCACCTTCGCAGGGCGATGTACGTCCGGTCTTCGGCGAGTACCCGTATCAGGAGTCACAACCGGCTCGTTTGTCACGGGAACCGGCGGGGACCCGGCGCGCATGAGCGCAACGCCTCACCGCCGCGCGCGGCGGAACCGGATGCCGGTACTGCTGGACGCGCTGGAAAGGAACCCCCGGGCCGACCCGGTGATCGACGCCGTCGGCGGGGCGGTACGGGCCCTGCCCCTCGGACCCGGCCGCGACGTGCTGCACGGCAGGTGGCTGGGGCACCCGGTGCACCCGCTGATGGTGCAGGTCCCGATCGGCACCTGGCTGTCCGCCGCGGTCCTCGACCTGTGGCCCGGGCGCTCCCGGGAGGCAGGCGTGCTGGTGGGCGTCGGCATGGCGGCGGCCGCGCCCGCCGCGCTCGCGGGCGCCGTCGACTGGGCGGAACTCCGCCGTGAGCAGCTGCGCGTCGGCCTGGTCCACGCCCTCGCCAACGTGGCGGCCCTCGGCCTGTACGGCACGTCGCTGGTCTGCCGCGTCAAGGGCCGCACCAAGGCGGGCCGCGCCTACGGCTTCCTGGGCCTGACCGCGGTCGGCGTCGGCGGCATGCTGGGCGGACACCTGGCCTACCGTCAGGCGGCCGGCGCCAACCACGCCGAGGAGGTCCCGCACGTCGTCCGCGGCATCTGGCACCGGGTCGGCGCGGTGACGGAGTTCCCGGCGGGCGAGCCCGTGCGCCGGGTCGTCGACGACGTACCCGTCCTGGTGTTCCGTGACGCCGACGGGACGGTGCACGCGCTGGCGGACCGGTGCAGCCACCTCGCGGGACCGCTCTCCGAGGGCGCGGTCACCGACGGATGCGTCCAGTGCCCCTGGCACGGCAGCGTCTTCCGGCTCTCCGACGGCTGGAACGTCCGCGGACCCGCCACCGCGCCGCAGCCCGCCTTCGACACCCGGACCGTAGACGGCCACGTCGAGGTGCGCCCGCGAGGGTAGGCGCCGGACGCCCCCCGGGGCACGGGCGGTGCCGGCACGCGCCGGCGGCTGAAACAGGTCGCCCCGCCGTCGGCTCCGGTCGTGAGATGTGCGAGCGTTGAGCGGGTGAGCACGACGACTGCACTCCTGGAATACAGCTTCGACGGGCCGGAAGGCGCCCCGGTCCTGGTCCTCGGACCGTCACTCGGCACGACGCGCCACATGTGGGACCGCCAGGTGCCGGAGCTGGTCAAGCAGTGGCGGGTCTTCCGGTTCGACCTGCCCGGCCACGGCGGCGCCCCCGCGCACCCGTCCGGTTCGGTCGCCGACCTCACCGGACGGCTGCTGGCCACGCTGGACGCGCTCGGCGTGCAGCGCTTCGGCTACGCGGGCTGCGCGCTGGGCGGCGCCGTCGGCATCGAGCTGGCCCTGCGCCACCCCGAGCGGCTCGCCTCGCTCGCGCTGGTCGCGGCCTCGCCCCGGTTCGGCACCGCCGACGAGTTCCGCCAGCGCGGTGTGGTGGTCCGGACGAACGGCCTCGACCCGATCGCCCGGACCGCGCCCGACCGCTGGTTCACCGCCGGGTTCGCCGCCGCGCAGCCCGCGATCACCGAGTGGGCCGTACAGATGGTGCGCACCACCGACCCGGGCTGCTACATCGCCGCCTGCGAGGCCCTCGCCGCCTTCGACGTACGGTCCGAGCTGGGCCGAGTCGGCGTGCCGACGCTGGTCCTGGTCGGCTCCGACGACCAGGTCACCGGCCCCGCCGAGGCCCGCACCCTGGTCGCCGGCATCCCCGACGCCCGGCTCGCGGTCGTCCCCGGCGCCTCCCACCTGGTGCCGGTCGAGCAGCCCGCCGCCGTCACCGACCTGCTCGTCCACCACTTCTCCACCGCCTGGCAGCAGCCCTTCGACACCGGGCAGACCGTGCTGCCGGCCGCGCAGACCGCCGTCCCCGCCGCCCCGGCGGCCCCCGCCCCCGCCGTGCCCGCCCCGGCCGTGCCGCAGCAGGCCGCGCCGGTCGCCGAGATCGCGCCGGCCGCCGCACCGGCACAGCCCGGGGGGCAGCCCGACCGGTACGGCACCGGGCTGAAGATCCGCCGCGACGTGCTCGGCGACGCCCACGTGGACCGGGTGCTGGAGCAGTCCGACGAGTTCTCCGGGGACTTCCAGGAGTTCGTCACCCGCTACGCCTGGGGCGAGATCTGGGACCGGCCGGGCCTGGACCGCCGCACCCGCAGCTGCATCACGCTGACCGCGCTGGTCGCGGGCGGCCACCTGGAGGAGCTGGCCACCCACACCCGGGCCGCCCTGCGCAACGGACTGACCCCGGCCGAGATCGGCGAGGTGCTGCTCCAGGCGGCCGTCTACTGCGGGGTGCCGGCCGCGAACAGCGCGTTCCGGGTGGCCCAGCAGGTCATCCGGGAGGAGACCACGCCCGCCGGGTAGCGCCGCGCACGGCGGGCGCGGGCGGCAGGATGGGAGCCATGAAGCTCACGAAGAAGTCCCACGCCTGCGTCCGCCTCGAGAAGGAGGGGCGGACGCTCGTCATCGACCCGGGCGGTTTCTCCGAGCGGGACGCGGCGGCCGGCGCGGACGCGATCCTGGTCACCCACGAGCACCCGGACCACTTCGACGAGGGGCGGCTGCGCACCGCCCTGGAGGACAATCCGGCCGCCGCGATCTGGACGCTGAAGTCCGTCGCCGACCGGCTCGCGGCGGCCTTCCCGGGCCGCGTGCACACCGTGGGCCACGGCGACGCCTTCACCGCCGCCGGCTTCGACGTGCGGGTCCACGGCGAACTGCACGCCGTGATCCACCCGGACATCCCGCGCATCACCAACGTCGGCTACCTGATCGACGACGGCAGGGTCTTCCACCCCGGGGACGCCCTCACCGTCCCCGGCCACCCCGTGGAGACGCTGCTGCTGCCGGTGATGGCCCCCTGGAACAAGATCTCCGAGGTCATCGACTACGTCCGCGAGGTCCGGCCGCTCAGGGCCTACGACGTCCACGACGCCCTGCTCACCGACCTCGCCCGGCCGATCTACGACAACCAGATCGGCGCCCTGGGCGGCACCGACCACCGGCGGCTGGCACCGGGGGCGTCGGCGGAGGTCTGAGCCCGTTGTCACAGCTTCCGGGTAGGTTGTGGGACATGCGCATCGCCACCTGGAACGTGAACTCGATCACCGCCCGCCTCCCGCGGCTGCTGGCCTGGCTGGAGAGCAGCGGCACCGACGTGCTCTGCCTCCAGGAGGCCAAGGTCGCCGAGGAGCAGTTCCCGTTCGAGCCACTGCGCGAGCTGGGCTACCAGGCGGCGGTCCACGCGACCGGCCGGTGGAACGGCGTGGCGGTGCTCTCCCGGGTCGGCATCGAGGACGTGGTCAAGGGCCTGCCCGGCGACCCCGGTTACGACGGGGTGACCGAGCCGCGCGCCCTCTCGGCGACCTGCGGTCCGGTCCGCGTCTGGTCGGTGTACGTGCCCAACGGCCGCGAGGTCGGCCACCCGCACTACGCGTACAAGCTCCAGTGGTTCGAGGCCCTGAAGGCGGCCGTGCGGGGCGACGCGGGCGGCAGCCGCCCGTTCGCGGTGCTGGGCGACTACAACGTCGCGCCGACGGACGACGACGTCTTCGACCCGGCCGCGTTCGAGGGCTCCACCCACGTCACCCCCGCCGAGCGCGCCGCCCTCGCCGCCCTGCGCGAGACGGGCCTGGACGACGTCGTGCCGCGCCCCCTGAAGTACGACCACCCGTACACCTACTGGGACTACCGCCAGCTGTGCTTCCCGAAGAACCGCGGCATGCGCATCGACCTGGTGTACGGCAACGAGCCGTTCGCCCGGGCCGTCAAGGACGCCTACGTCGACCGCGAGGAGCGCAAGGGCAAGGGCGCCTCCGACCACGCGCCGGTGGTGGTCGACCTCGACGTGTGATGCCACGCTGGGTCCATGCACCTTCCGTTCCTGGGCCCCCGGCACTCCCGGCGGGATGACGACGGGGGAGCCCCCTGGCGAGCGCGCCGGCGGGCGGGGGAGCCGCGTGCCGACCCCGAGGCGGTCGCCGAGCTGCTGTCCGAGTGCGAGCTGCTGCGCTCCTACGCGGACCGGGCGGGCGTCCGCCTCGACGCCACCCCGGCCTCCCTCGACGCCCTGGACCAGCTGGTCCCGCGCTGGCGGGACGACCCCGAGATCCTGCCCGGAGTCGGGCACGACGCCGGACTGTACGTGGGCACGGTCGTGGTGCGCACCGTGCCCGGCGCCGCCTGGCGCATCCGGTCCGACGGCGAACCCGTCGTACGGCTCGCCTCCGGCCGTACGGCCGAGGTGGTGCCGGCCGGGCAGGAGTGGGCCGCGACCGGGGTCCCCGAGCTGTCCCGGCTGTACGCCGAGATCGCCGGGAGCTGATCCGCGGCGGCTCCCGGCCCCGGACCGACGTGCATACGGCTTTCGCCGGACAACTTCGCCACCTACGGCGAGGGTTTCCCCGGCACCCTCGAACTGACCGTATACGCCTCCCTGCTGGCGCGACACCCCGCTCACCCCGCTGTTCTCCGCGGTGCTGCTCGGACTGCCCCGGTTCGGACTGGTGCCGCCCTTCCGGCTGTTCGCGGTCCTCGCCCTCGGCTGCCACCGCGGCCTCGGCGAGGTCTTCCGCTCCGGTGTCGACGTCGTCGAACGCGGCCGGCGGGAGGCCGCGTTCGCGCTCGGCATGCGCAAGACCCAGGTCATGGCGTACGTCCTGGTCCCGCAGTCGGTCGTCATCAGCCGGCTGGTGGCCGCCCTGAAGGACACCTCCCTCCGCTTTCTCATCACCTACGAGGAGTTCCTCCATGCCGGGAAACTCATCGCCTCCAACCTCGACTACGATTTGCCGTTCATCCCCGTGGTGATGGTGATCTCGCCGATCCGCATCGGGATGTGCACGCTGCTCTCGTGGTGCGCCGGCCGGGTGTCCCGCCGTGAGCAGCGCAGCCCCAAGACCGAGGTCGTGGCACCCGCCGCGGCCGGCCCTGGGGCGCTGCTGCCAGGTGGGGAGCCCCCCATGGCCCCGAAACGTTGAGGGGGGCGGCAGTTCACACGGGCCATGCTCGTCCGGCGGCAGCCGGAGATCACTGCTCGCCGAGCGGGACGGACACGCACGACAGGCCGTCCGGGGGCGAGGAGAAGGTCAGCTGCGCGCCGGACGGGTGGTGCTCGGCGCGCGGCGGGCCGGCAGCACGTTCGCGCACGCCACCGTCCCATGACGCCACGCATGCTGACGGACCGGAGGACGGCCACGTACCCGTGTTCGAACCGTGACGTGGTGTGAAGGTGCGTCGGGGCGTACTGTCGATACAGCACCGATCTGGTTACGCTGCGCGGACTGTCCCGACGGAGGTACGCATGGGTCGCCCAGGCAAGCGGAAACTGACGGTTCTGGCGGTCTCGGCCGCCATGGTGTCGGTGGGGGCGGCGGCGCCACCCGCCGCGCAGACGGGCGGTGCGGTCACCAAGGTGCCCGTGGCCGTCGGCTACGGCGGCGCCGTCTCCAGTGTCGACGCGGACGCCTCGGCCGCCGGTATCGAGGTGCTCAGGCGCGGCGGCAACGCGGTCGACGCAGCCGTCGCCACCGCGGCGGCGCTCGGCGTCACCGAGCCGTACTCCGCGGGCATCGGCGGCGGCGGCTACTTCGTCTACTACGACGCCCGGACGCGGACCGTGCACACCATCGACGGCCGCGAGACCGCGCCGCTCGCCGCGGACTCCGACCTGTTCACCGAGAACGGCAAGCCGCTCGCCTTCGCCGACGCCGTCAGCAGCGGTCTGAGCGTCGGCACCCCGGGCACGCCCGCCACCTGGCAGAAGGCGCTGGACGAATGGGGCAGCAAGAGCCTCGGCAGCGTGCTGCGCCCGGCCGAGCGAATAGCCCGCGACGGCTTCACGGTGGACGACACCTTCCGCGCGCAGACCGCGTCCAACGAGACCCGGTTCCGCTACTTCCCCGACACCGCGAAGCTGTTCCTGCCCGGCGGCCGGCTCCCCGTCACCGGCTCCACCCTGAGGAACCCCGAACTCGCCCGCACCTACGAGGAACTGGGCCGCAAGGGCGTCGACGCCGTCTACCGCGGGGACATAGGCGACGACATAGTCGAGGCGGTCGAACACCCGCCCGTGGACCCCGCCGCCGGCTGGAACGCCCGCCCCGGCAAGCTCGCCGAGAAGGACCTGGCCGTCTACCGCGCCAAGCTCCAGGCGCCCACCAGGACGTCCTACCGCGGTCTGGACGTGTACTCCATCGCACCCTCCGCCTCCGGGGGCACCACGGTCGGCGAGGCCCTCAACATCCTGGAGGGGACGGACCTGTCGAAGGCGAGCGAGACGCAGTACCTGCACCACTACATCGAGGCCAGCAGGATCGCCTTCGCCGACCGCGGGCGCTGGGTCGGCGACCCCGCCTTCGAGTCCGTACCGACCAGGCAGCTGCTCTCCCAGCGGTTCGCCGACTCCAGGGCCTGCCTGATCAAGGACGACGCGGTGCTGAGCAGCCCGCTCGCCCCGGGCGACCCGCGCCACCCCGCCGCCTGCGGCAAGGGCGGCACGGCCGCGCCGACGACGTACGAGGGCGAGAACACCACCCACCTGACCGTGGCCGACAAGTGGGGCAACGTCGTCGCCTACACGCTCACCATCGAGCAGACCGGCGGCAGCGGCATCACCGTCCCGGGCCGGGGCTTCCTGCTCAACAACGAGCTGACCGACTTCTCCTTCGCCCCGGCCAACCCCGCCGTCCACGACCCGAACCTGCCGGGCCCCGGCAAGCGCCCCCGCTCCTCCATCTCCCCGACGATCGTCCTGGACCGGCACGGCAAGCCCGTGGTGGCGCTCGGCTCGCCCGGCGGCGCGACCATCATCACCACCGTGCTCCAGACCCTCACCGGCTTCCTCGACCGGCACCTGCCGCTGGTCGACGCGATCGCCGCACCGCGCGCCAGCCAGCGCAACACCGCCCGGACCGAACTGGAACCGGCCCTGTACGACAGCGCGTTGCGCGGCCGGCTGGAGGCCATCGGGCACTCCTTCAGCCTCAATCCCGAGATCGGTGCCGCGACCGGCGTGCAACGCCTGCCGGACGGCCGGTGGCTGGCCGCCGCCGAGAAGGTACGGCGCGGCGGCGGCTCGGCGATGGTGGTGAACCCGGCGCGGCCCGCGTCTCACGGCTGAGGAGGTGCGGGCGGCCGGTCCTCCGCCCCGGTGCGGAAGTCCAGCCGCCCGTCCCGTACGTCCACCGTGACCCGGCCGCCCTCGGCGATCGTGCCGTTCAGCAGCAGCCGGGACAGCTGGTTGTCCACCTCGCGCTGGATGGTGCGGCGCAGCGGCCGGGCGCCGTACTCGGGCTGGTAGCCGCGCTCGGCCAGCCAGTCCACGGCCGCGGTCGTGAACTCGACCGCCACGCCCTGCCCGTCCAGCAGCCGCCGGGTGCCCTCCAGCAACAGGTTGGTGATCCGGCGCAGTTGGTCGCCGGTCAGCTGCCGGAAGACCACGATCTCGTCGATCCGGTTCAGGAACTCCGGCCGGAAGTGCTCGCGCAACGGCCGCAGGATGCGCTCGCGCCGCGCCTCCTCGTCGGCGTCCGCGCCACCCGGCCCGAACCCGATCCCGGCACCGCGCCGGGTGATCGCCTCCGAGCCCAGGTTGCTGGTCATCACGATGACCGTGTTGGTGAAGTCCACCGTGCGGCCCTGCGAGTCGGTGAGCCGGCCGTCGTCCAGGACCTGGAGCAGGATGTTGAAGACGTCCGGGTGGGCCTTCTCCACCTCGTCCAGCAGCAGCAGCGAGTACGGGTGCCGGCGCACCACCTCGGTGAGCTGCCCGGCCTCCTCGTGGCCGACGTACCCGGGCGGGGCGCCCACCAGCCGGGAGACGGTGTGCCGCTCCTGGTACTCGCTCATGTCGAGGCGGACCATGCGGTCCTCGCTGCCGAACAGCGCCTCCGCCAGCGCCCGGGCCAGCTCGGTCTTGCCCACGCCGGTCGGACCGAGGAAGAGGAAGCTGCCGATCGGCCGGTGGGGGCTGGCGAGCCCGGCGCGGGAGCGCAGCACCGCCTCGGACACCACGGCCACGGCCTCCTCCTGGCCGACCACCCGCTGGTGCAGGTGCTCCTCCAGGTGGAGCAGCCGCTCCTTCTCCTCCTGGGTCAGGCTGCTGACCGGGATGCCGGTCTGCCGGGACACCACCTCGGCGATGGCCTCCGCCGTCACCTCCAGCTGTCCCTCGTCGGCCTTCTCGTCGCCGCTGGCCGCCGTGATCCGTTCCTTCAACTCGGCGATCCGGTCGCGCAACTGCTTGGCCTGCTCGTAGTCCTCGTCGGCGACCGCCTGGTCCTTGTCCCGGACCAGCTGCTCGACCTCGCGCTCCATGGCGCGCACGTCCGTGCCCTTCGTCCTGGCACCGAGCCGCACCCGCGCGCCCGCCTGGTCGATCAGGTCGATCGCCTTGTCCGGCAGCCGCCGGTCGGTCAGGTACCGGTCCGACAGCTCGACGGCGGCGACCAGCGCCTCGTCGGTGTACTGGACCTGGTGGTGGGCCTCGTACCGGTCGCGCAGCCCGCGCAGGATCTCGATCGTGTCCTGCACCGTCGGCTCGGGCACCAGGATCGGCTGGAACCGGCGGGCCAGCGCCGCGTCCTTCTCGATCCGGCGGAACTCCTCCAGCGTGGTCGCGCCCACGATGTGCAGCTCGCCCCGGGCGAGGGCGGGCTTGAGGATGTTCCCGGCGTCCAGCGCGCCGCCCTCGCCGCCGGACCCGGCGCCGACGACGGTGTGCAGCTCGTCGATGAACACCACCAGCCGGTCGGAGTGGGCGCGGATCTCCTCCACGATGCTGTTCATCCGCTCCTCGAAGTCGCCCCGGTACCGGGTGCCGGCCACCACCCCGGTCAGGTCCAGCGCGACCACCCGCCGCCCGGCCAGCACGTCCGGCACGTCCCCGTCGGCGATCCGCTGCGCCAGCCCCTCGACGACGGCCGTCTTGCCGACACCCGCGTCACCGATCAGCACCGGGTTGTTCTTGCCGCGCCGCGACAGCACCTCGATGGTCTGCTCGATCTCCGTGTCCCGGCCGATGACCGGGTCGATCCGGCCCTGCCGGGCCAGGTCGGTCAGATCCCGGCCGTACTTGTCCAGGGTCGGGGTGCCGGTGGGCCGCGGCCGCTCCGGGTGGGGCTGTGCGCTCTCCGGCGCCTCGGGCGGCAGGCCGCGCGGCGCGAACCGGGCGGCGTTCAGGATGTGCCCGGCCGCCGAGTCCGGATTCGCGGCCAGCGCGCTCAGCACGTGCTCCGGGCCGATGTACCCGGCTCCGCTCGCCCGCGCCATGTCGTGCGCGTCGAGCAGGGCCCGCTTGACCGCGGGGGTCAGCGACAGCGAGGTCGGCGGCGGCGCCTCGCCCGGCGGGTGCTGCACCGGGCCCGCCCGGTCGTCGATCTCCGACGCCAGCGAGTCCGGGTCCGCGCCCGACCGGCTCAGCAGGCTCCGGGTGGGTTCCGTGGACACGGCCGCGCGCAGCAGGTGCTGGGTGTCCAGATCACGGCTGCCGTGCTCGGCGGCGTACTGGGCCGCTCCTCTGACCAGCTCCCGGGCCGGCTGGCTGAGCAGACGGCCGATGTCGATGTGGCGTGGCGCCCCGCCGACGGCTCCGCCGCCGAAGAAGCGTGCCAGGAATTCACCGAAGGGGTCAGGAGGGTAGCCGTTGGTCATGGCGTGTGTTCCTTCGCTGACGACTGGCTCGGCCGGGTAACCGGGAGGCGGCTGTTCATGCCCACGATGACACGATCCTTTGGGGCGGGCACGTCCGCCCGCCGGGCATGGCACGCCCCGTCCGTCCGTCCGGCGGACGGACGGGGCGGCGGCGATGGGTCGCGAGGCGCGGCGCGCACCACGGCACGGTGCGGCGCGTGGCGCGCGGTGCGCGCCACGGTGCGTGGCGGGGCGGGTGCGTGAGAGGGCGGGCGGTGCGCGCCACGGCGTGCGTGTGGTGCCCGGTGGCGTGGCGCGGCGCTCAGGACGCCGAGCGTGCCGTCAGGATTCGGGGGCCGTCCTCGGTGACGGCCACGGTGTGCTCGACGTGGGCCGCCCGGGAGCCGTCGTCGGTCCGCAGGGTCCAGCCGTCGGCCGCCGCGTGGTAGCCGTCCCGGCCGCCCGCGACCAGCATCGGCTCGATGGCGAGGACCATGCCCGGGCGGAGCGGGAGGCCGCGGCCGGGCCGTCCCTCGTTCGGGACCTCGGGGTCCTCGTGCATACGGCGGCCCACGCCATGGCCGCCGAAGCCGTGCGGGACGCCGTAGCCGGCCGAGCGGCAGACCCGGCCGACGGCGTGCGCGATGTCGCCGACGCGGTGCCCCGGCACGGCCGCCGCGATGCCCGCGGCCAGTGCCCGCTCGGCGGTCTCGATCAGCCTCAGGTCCGCCGGACGGGGGCGGCCCACCACGAAGCTGACCGCCGAGTCGCCGACCCAGCCGTCCAGCTCGGCACCGCAGTCGACGGAGAGCAGGTCGCCGTCGCGGAGCCGGTAACGGGTGGGGACGCCGTGCACGATCGCGTCGTTCACCGAGGCGCAGATCACTGCGGGGAAGGGGGTCGGGGCGAAGGACGGGCGGTATCCGAGGAACGGCGAGGACGCGCCCGCCCCGCGCAGCACCTCCCGGGCCACCTCGTCCAGCTCAAGCAGCTATACCGGTATTTGAATAGGGCGGCGGGTTTCCGGCGCAGGGGGGCAGAATGGGGGCATGGTGCGCACCCCCCTCACTCCCGAAGAGCGCGAGCGCGGCGAGCGGCTCGGACATCTGCTGCGCGCGGCGCGCGGCGGGCGGAGCATGGCCGACGTCGCCGCCGAGGCGGGCGTCTCCGCCGAGACCCTCCGCAAGATCGAGACCGGACGGGCGCCGACGCCGGCGTTCTTCACCGTGGCCGCGCTGGCGGGCGCCCTCGGCCTCTCCATGGACGAACTGGTGACGCGCTGCGCCCTGCTGCCCGTCTGAGGAGAGCGCGCCGCCCCCGCCCGGGCCGCGCCCCGCCCCGCGGACGGCGGGAGCCCGCGGGGCCGCGACGGCGAGGCGGCCCGGGCGGGGGCGGCGCGCTCTCCTCAGACGGGCAGCAGGGCGCAGCGCGTCACCAGTTCGTCCATGGAGAGGCCGAGG
>NZ_JOCB01000079.1 GCF_000718775.1 Streptomyces sp. NRRL S-31 | reverse complement strand
GCCCTGGCCGCCGCGGGACCGCCGCCGGGCGGCACGGACGGGGCGCCCGCGCCGGGTCCCGCGCCCACGGCCGCAGCGAGCGCTCCGCCGTGCGCCTCGGGACCGGGGACGTACCCCACCGCCGGCGCGCCGGCACCGCCGGCGAAGCCGATGCCGCGCTCCAGGCGGTCGAGGCGGGCCATCAAGGACCGCTCGTCGCCGTAGGCGGCGGGAAGCAGCACGCGGGCGCAGATCAGCTCCAGCTGGAGGCGCGGCGAGGTGGCGCCGCGCATCTCGGTCAGCCCCTCGTTGACCAGGTCGGCGGCGCGGCTCAGCTCGGCCGCGCCGAACGTCTCGGCCTGGGCCCGCATCCGGTCCAGGACGTCGGCCGGGGCGTCGAACAGCCCCTTCTCCGCGGCGTCCGGCACGGCGGCGAGGATCACCAGGTCCCGCAGCCGCTCCAGCAGGTCGGCGACGAAGCGGCGCGGGTCGTTGCCACCCTCGATGATCCGGTCGACGACCTCGAAGGCGGCCGCGCCGTCACCGGTGGCGAACGCCTCCACGACGGAGTCCAGCAGGGAGCCGTCGGTGTAGCCGAGGAGGGAGGTCGCCATGGCGTATGTCACACCCTCCTCCCCGGCACCGGCGAGGAGCTGGTCCATGACGGACATGGAGTCACGCACGGAACCCGCGCCGGCCCGCACGACGAGCGGCAGCACGCCGTCGTCGACCGGGATGTCCTCCTTGCGGCACACCTCGGCGAGGTAGTCCCGCAGGGTCCCCGGGGGCACCAGCCGGAACGGGTAGTGGTGGGTCCGCGACCGGATGGTCCCGATGACCTTCTCGGGCTCGGTGGTCGCGAAGATGAACTTCAGGTGCTCGGGCGGCTCCTCGACGACCTTCAGCAGGGCGTTGAAGCCGGCCGACGTGACCATGTGGGCCTCGTCGATGATGTAGATCTTGTACCGGCTGCTCGCGGGTCCGAAGAACGCCTTCTCGCGCAGCTCACGGGCGTCGTCCACACCGCCGTGGGAGGCCGCGTCGATCTCGATGACGTCGATCGAACCCGGTCCGTTCCGGGCGAGGTCGCGGCACGACTGGCACTCCCCGCAGGGGGTGGGCGTGGGACCCTGCTCACAGTTCAGGCAGCGGGCCAGGATGCGGGCGCTGGTCGTCTTGCCACATCCGCGCGGGCCGCTGAACAGGTACGCGTGATTGACCCGGTTGTTGCGCAGCGCCTGCTGCAACGGGTCGGTGACATGCTCCTGCCCGATGACCTCGGAAAAGGTCTCCGGACGGTAGCGGCGGTACAGCGCGAGAGACGACACGCATACGAGGTTAATGGCGCCCACCGACAAAGGGCTCCGCCCACGGACTGGGACCCGGGAACGCAAGCGCCCCCCACGCACCCGCCAGAGCCGACCTACCCTTGCTGCCTTCCGGCCCTGGGGGAGTTCAGTCAGATAGCGCCGCGTGAGGGGCTGTGCCCCACAGTACCCGATGCGGGGCCGGGCTCCGAACCCGGTCGGCCCGACGACCCCGCCCCGGGAGGGCCTGCGGGAACGGGTTCGCGAGCACTCCTCGCGGTCATGTAATGTTTGCGGCGGAGGATTCGCCTAGAGGCCTAGGGCGCACGCTTGGAAAGCGTGTTGGGGGCAACCCCTCACGAGTTCGAATCTCGTATCCTCCGCCAGTGCCTCACCGGGCACGATGTCGAAGGGCCCCCTGGAAACAGGGGGCCCTTCGACGTTGCCCTCAGACCTCGTTGTCCTGGTTTTTGTCGACAGCGGTTGTTTCCGGGAGTCCCAGCTGGCTTCGGCGATCTTCCGGGCCACGTCCTTGAGCATGGCGTCCGGCACATGCAGGTACCTCGCCCGCATGCGGGCTGCGGCCCAGCTCAGCGGCGATCGCCCGGACCGTCGCCTTCTCCCGCAGCCGGTCGGCGATGTAGATCAGGTCGGCCTCACTCAGCGCGACCGGTGAAGAGCGGTCAGCGGGTCCGAGAGGGCCCGTGGGAAGGGGTCAGCGGGTCGGGGAGGAAGTGGGTGGGGTCTCCGGGAGGGGGCTGATGCCCGGCTCGTAGTGGTCGCGGAGGTAGATGCGGGTGCGGTCCGGGGCGTAGTCGTGGGCGTAGAGGCTGACACAGCCGGTGTCCGAGGTGCCGTACGGGTCGGCGAGCGGGTCCGGGCTCGCGGTGGGGTCGGCGCCGGGGCAGACGGAGCCGTAGCGCATGCCCTTCTTGAACGACTCCGGTTCCGGCACGCCCAGGTGTCTGAAGTCGTGGGTCCGCACGTCGGTCACGGCGGCCGTGGGCTCCAGCAGTTCGCCGGCCGGCGGATAGGCGGCCAGGAAGGCCCGTGCCTGGGACCTGGTCAGTGTGAAGGTGAGCACACCGGTGTCGAAGCGGGAGGTCACCTGATAGCCAGCCCGCGCGCCCTGGGCCACCGCCGGGATGTCGACGCCCATGTGCCCGCTCATCCACCCCGGCGTGACGCCCTCGACCCACCTGTCGTCCACGGTCTGCCCGGGAACGCGGTCACCGGCCGGGCCGGTGCCGGAGTCGGGTGCGGAGCAGCCTGTCGCCGTCAGGGCGCCCAGGAGGGCCAGCGTGCCGAGGGCTACCCCGGCGGCGCGCGTCCGGCGGTGGCCGCCTGTCTTGTCGTGGGCGTCGTTCATCGGACGGCTGCCCTCCCGGGTGACCTGTGCGTCGTACGGCCCTGCTGTTGCTCCCGGCCCGGGTCCGTGCGTCCGTCCCTGCTTTCGTCGGGGCCCGGCAGCGGGGACTGGCTGGGCTGCGATGAGCCGAGATCGTAGTGGTGCGTGCTGCTGCTCCCCGCCATGTCGTACTCCTGGGCGAGTCCCACCCGGTGGAGCTTGGCCATCTGGCCGTCAGGGATCTTCATCGGGCCCACGTTGACGCCCTTGCCCTCGTCCCAGTTGTAACGGTCCCAGACGTTCGCCTGGTAGTCGACGGAGATCTTCGGGTTGCCGTGCGCATCCGGTACGGCCATCACGACGCCGGTGACGTTGGTGTTGGCGCCGCCCACCGCGTAGAACCAGTTCTCGTCGATGTCCTTGCTGAAGTAGAAGCCGTCGGGCAGCTTCGCCTCCACCGGGATGGCGACCGGTTTGCCGCCGTTCTCCCGGAACTGCTGCAGGGCCTGCTGGCGCCAGCCGTTCTGGTGGTGCCGGACGATGTCGTCGACGTAGGTCTTGAACTCCGGGACGTCCGCCATCATCTTGTCCACGGGCAGGAGCATCGGGGAGCCGCTGTTGCCGAGGTAGTGGGCCATGTTGCGGGAGGCGTCCGTCATGCCCTTCCAGTCGGCGCCCTCGGCGAGCAGTTCCATCTTTCTCTTGGTGGCCCACTCGTCGAATCCGGGCGACTCCGATCCGTGCGCCCCCGCCCCGGCGTCGGCCGCGACCTGCGGCATGGTCGGGCTCAGGATGCCGGCCGCCATGAGGTCGTCCTTCTTCGCGAGCCAGAGGCGGGCCCGCGCCTCGGGGCTCAGCGACCCCCACAGGCGTTTCAGCTCGGCGCGTTGTTTCGCGTCGGCGTCACCGCGCAGCGCGGCGAGTTCCTCGGCGCGGGGGAGTTGCTCCTCGTCGAGGGAGGTGTACTTGGCGTGCCCGGCGTTGTACGGGTCGCTGCCGTGGCTCTTGCGCAGCGCCCGTACCGCCGCGGCGTCGACCTCGGCGGCGTGCTGGACGATTCCGGTGAGCGTGTCGGCATACCACTGGACGTAGTCCTTGGTGCGCTGGTTCGGGCCCTCGGGTGTGCACATCGCCTCCATCACGCGGACCGTGCCGCCCGGCCCGTCCGTGACGAAGAGAGGGGGGTCCGGGGGGTCGTGGGCGGGGTTGCCCTTACGCGCCGCGTCGGTGAGGCTCTTCGCCTGCTTCTGGTACGTCGTCAGCTCCGCGTGGGCGTCCGCGAGCACGGCGGCGATGCTCTCCGCCTCCGCCTGGAGATCGGCGATCTCCTTGGCCGTCTTGCGTACGAACTCCCTGGTGACGTCCGCGTTGACACCCTTCCAGCGAGCCCCTTCGGACTTCTTGAGCATGCCGTCCCGCGCGTCGGTGGCCAGTTCGGCCAGGCCCCCGGCCATCGACTTCCAGTCGGACACCGCCGTGCCCAGCTTGCCGAGGTCCAGAGCCATGAGATCCGAGTAGGTGAAGTCCCCCATGCCCTCTCCTACCGTCCTACTCGAAGTACTCGTTCAGCACGGAGACGGGCACCGGTCCGGTACGGCCGCTGAGGTCCGCGGCGATCCGGGTGTCGTCGTGTGCGTGCAGCTTCTTGCTGTAGTCGAGGTGGTTGGAGATGTGCGTGCACGCCTGGAGGACGGACTTGACCTGCGAGGTCCACATCTCGACGGTCGTCTCGAGTTCGGAGCCGAGCCCGAGGTGGTGGCTCTTGAGCGCGGCGGCGGCCTGCATGGTGGACCCCGAAGCCTCGTGTCCCGCACCCGCGGCCGCGATGTCGGCCTTCTTGCTCAGCTCGCCGTGGAGAATGAACGCCTCATGGCCGACGGCGCCCAGGTCATCCTGGTGGACGACGAGATCCGCGGCTGAGGAACCGCTGGATCCGGCCTGGTTGAGCCGCATCCGTGTGTCCCCGCCCGCCGCCGCCTTGGCCCTCTCCCACTCTTCCCACACCATGGGACCCCCGCCCTCCGGTCGACCGGCCGCTCGGCCCACGCACTTGCGAATGCAGCAACTCCCTTTACCTGAACGGGATGCTAGCTTGACCTTCCTGCCGCGTCACCCGCACCGGCGCGGACACCGTCACCTGGTCCAGTTCCGAGATCCGGATGGTGGCCTTCAGCGTCCAGGTGCCGGGGAGCGGGAGGGTGAAGGCGTCGGCGGCCCAGTAGCCGCCGCGGTCCGTCACCTTGGTGTCCAGCGGGCCCACGCCCCGGTCCGCGAGCGTGAGGGTGACGCGGAGTCCGGGGACCGTGGAGAGGCCGCCGTCGGGGCCGTAGACCACCACCTGGACGGAGTTCGCGCCGACCCGGCCGGGGTCCAGGGTGATCTGCGCCTTGCCGTGGCCGCCGGGGGTGCCGAGGTCGAACGGGACCGTGGTGACCGAGGCCGGGGCGACGCCCGGCGCCGGGGCGGGCGTTCCCGCGGCGGGCTCCGTCGCCGCGCGGCCGGGCGCGGTGCCGGACAGCAGGGTGCTCAGGGCCAGCACCACCGCGGCCACCGCCGCCTCCGCCAGGACCGAGCGGCGCAGCGGGCGCAGCCGGACGGTGACCGGCGGGGGGCCGGTCACCGGTGCCGGGGCCCCGGCGGGGGTGGCGGTGGCCGCCCGGACCAGGCGGCCGGTCCAGGTGCGGGAGCG
Organism: Streptomyces sp. NRRL S-31; assembly: GCF_000718775.1. Lineage (GTDB taxonomy): Bacteria > Actinomycetota > Actinomycetes > Streptomycetales > Streptomycetaceae > Streptomyces. The sequence continues at coordinate 35,713 of NZ_JOCB01000079.1, read as the reverse complement.
GGCCGCGGCGAGGAGCAGCACGGCGATCGCCGCCAGCTTGGCCAGCAGGGTGCGCCCGTACGCGGTGTCCGTCAGCGCCGCCCAGGAGCCGAGGCCCCGCCAGGACTGGTACACGCCGGTCACCGCCAGGACCGTCACCGAGGCCGTCGCCAGCCGGGAGAAGCGGGCCGGGACCGAGGGGGGCACGCCGTCCGGCGCGGTGGCGTGCCGCAGGGTCCACAGCAGGGCGGCCAGACCGCCCAGCCAGGCCGCCATGGCCAGCAGGTGCAGGGTGGCCGAGACGATCGCCGCGGGGACCTGGACGCCGGCGGCGGCGTGGTCGGCGCCGGACCAGGTCAGGCACAGGGCGACGGCGAGGACCGCGCCCGCCGCGTGGGTGGCGCGGCGCGGGAGCCGGGCGCGGCGGCTGCCCGGCGGGGCCGCGCGGGCCGCCGCCAGGAACGGCGGCACCAGGAGCAGCAGCGCCAGGCGGGCCAGGAGCAGCATCCCGGGACGGGTCGTCGCGGTGTGGGCGAGGGCGGCGGGGGCGAGGGCCGTCGCCGGGGAGGTGCCCTGCTCGTACGGCGCCCGCAGCAGGTACAGCGCGGCCGTGGCGGCGAGCAGCGTGCCCCCGGCGGCCAGGGCGGGGGTGCGCAGATGGGCGGTGGTGGGCGGGCGGCAGCAGGCCACGAAGGCGGCCGTGCCCAGGAGCAGGGCCAGACAGAGGTGGGCGAGGTGGCGCGCGAGGGTGTGCAGGGCCGTGGTCGCCGGGTTCTCCGGGGCGGGCGGGGGCGGGGCGGCCGGGGAGGCGGTGCGCTCGCCCACCGAGAAGGTGAGGGCGCCGGACACCGGGTGGCTGTCGGCCGACACCACCCGCCACGCCACCGTGTAGGTGCCGGTGGCCAGCCGGGCGGGGAGGGTGACCCGGGCGGTGTCGGAGCGGCCGGCGGCGTGTCCGGCGGGGCCGGTGCGGACCCGGTGGTTGTGGGGGTCGTAGATCCGGAAGGAGCCGGTCAGCAGGCCGACGGACTCGGTGAAGGTGAGGGTCACCCGGCGGGGGGCGGTGCGCAGTACGGCTCCGTCGGCGGGGTCCGTCGCGCGCGGCACGGCGTGGGCCGAGGCGGGGGCCGCGGTACCGAGCAGGAGGCCGGGGAGGAGGCCGAACAGCAGGGCGGACAGCAGGAGTACGGCCCGCGGCGGCCGGGCCGTCCGGTGTGGTCGTCGCGGTCCCCGGTGTCCGTCGCGCAGCACCCTCGGCCTCCGTCCGCGTCCCGGGCCCCCGCTCCGGCACGGGGCCCCGGTACAGGTACGGGGGAAACGGGCCGGGTGCTCACCAGGTCGGCCGGGCCGTCACCCCGCCGTCCACCACCAGGTCGTGTCCGGTGATCCAGGAGGCGAGCGGGGAGGCGAGGAACACGCAGGCGTCGGCGACGTCCTCGGGGCGGCCCAGCCGGCCGGCGGGGGCGGCGGCGAGCCAGCGGCGCACCCCGTCCGGCCAGTCCTCCGCCAGTCCGGGCCGGTCGATCAGACCGGGCGAGACCGTGTTGACGCGGATGCCGTCCGGCCCGTACTCCAGGGCCGCCGCGCGGGCGTGCATGACCACCGCCGCCTTCGCCGCGGCGTAGTGGGCATGGCCGGGGGCGGGGTGGCCGGCCTCGACGGAGGCGATGTGGGTGACGGTGCCGCCGCCGTGGTCGCGCATATGGGCGGCGGCGGCCTGGGTGCAGGCGAAGACGCTGGTGAGGTCGGTGTCGACGACCGTGCGCCAGTCGTACGCGGTCATGCCGGAAAGCGGCTGGACCGGTTGCACGGCCGCGTTGTTGACGAGGGCGGTGAGGTGGCCGGCCGACCAGGCGGTCGTCTCCTCGACCAGGCGCCGGCAGGCGGCCTCGTCCGTGAGGTCCGCCCGGAGCACGACCGCCCGGCCGCCCGCCGCCCGGATGCGGTCGGCGACGTCGGTGGCGGCGGCGACCGCCGTGCGGCAGTGCACGGCCACCGCCGCGCCCTGGGCCGCGAAGCGCAGGGCGATGGCGCGGCCGATGCCGCCGCCCGCGCCGGTCACCAGCGCGGTCTCTCCGGCGAGCAGGGGCGTGGGCGGTGTGCTGTTCATGGTCGGCAGAGTCGCGTGATGAGGGCGGCCTCGGCCGGGTACCGCGCCGTGAGGCCGGCCGCGTCGCCGTGTTCGTAGTCCGCGTAGGTGAATCCGGGGGCCGTCGTGCAGCCGAAGAAGGTCCACGCGCCCCCCGGCGCCACCCGCGCCCCCATCCAGGTGTGGGCCGGCACGGTCAGCTGGAGGTGCTGGCCGGCGCGTGGGTCCGGGCCGAGGACGGGGTGCCGGGCGGTGCCGTCGGGGGCGAGGAGCAGCAGGTGGAGCGGGTCGCCGAGGTGGAAGTGCCAGACCTCGGCGTAGGGCAGGCGGTGCAGGGCGGAGAAGTCGTCCGCGGTGAGCAGTACGACGATGGCCGAGCCCTCGGGACGGCCGTCCGGGCGTTCGGGCCCGGCCCAGGTCCGCCGGAACAGGCCGCCCTCGCGTGGGAGGGGTTCGAGTCCGTAGTGCGCGATCAGCTCTTCGGGCGTCGTCACCCGGGGAAGGCTACCGCCCGGTCGAGGAAGGCGAGTTGCGCGTGCTTCTCGGGCAGGTACACGTCCGGCAGGTCGACCTCGGGGAGGACGACGGCGGGGCCGCGGCTGAAGCCCTGGCGCTCGAAGCGGGCGATCGCCGCGGCGTTGCGCACGTCCGGGTCGATCACGATCCGGTCGCGGTCCAGGACCAGCAGGACGTATGTCGTCAACGCCTTGAGCAGGGCGGCCGTCCAGCCGGGGTGTGGGCCGCCGGGTCCCGCGGGGGCGAGCAGGAGGTGGACGCCGAGGTCGCCGGGGCGGACGTCGTAGCACTCGCCGACCCGGTCGGCGGACGGCTCGTACGTCTGGAAGAGGGCGGCCGGGACGCCGTCCCGGGTCACCAGGTGGGCGTGGTGGGTGTCGAGCGTTGCCATGTGGGCGTAGACCTCGGCGACCTGCGTCCGGGTCAGGCCGTTCATCCCCCAGAAGGCGGCGCGTTCGTCGCTCACCCAGCCGTGCACCAGGTCCGCGTCGCCCTCCGGGTCGAGGGGGCGTACGCGGACGGTGCCGTAGCCGTCGATGTGCTGGACGTGCAGGTCGGTCATCGGGGTTCCTCGGTGGGTGCGGTGGGTGCGGTGGTGGCCGGGGCCGCCGGTGCGGTCGGTGCGAACGGCGCTGCCGGTGCGGTGCGCTCGGGGGTGAGCAGGGTCCAGTCGGTGACCACCGGGGCCAGTTCCCCCGTGCGCCACAGGGGGAGCTGGTCGCGGTGGTGGGCGGTGCCGGGTACGCCGTCGGCGCCGAAGGGCACCACCCAGCCGCTGTGGTCGCGGTCGGCCAGGTCCCAGACGTAGCGGGCGGCCGGACCCCGCGCGGCGCGGTCGGTGAGGCCGGGGACGGCCGAGGTGCACAGCACGCAGTCGTGGTCGCCGCCGAGGCCGGGTTCCTCCGGCGCGGTGTCCGGCTCGTCGGGGAGCGCCTTCCAGGGGGCCAGGCGGTGGGTGGCGGACCAGGGGCGGTCGGGCGGGGCGGCGGCCACCTCCGCGAGGGCGGCGCGGACGACCGCCGCCCGGTCGACGCCGTACAGGTCCCCGGTGCCCAGCAGGTGTTCCAGGGCGTGGCCGACGCGGGGGACGAGGGCCAGCCAGGGCAGCAGGACGTCCGGGTAGGCCGGGGACCGGGCGAGCGGCGCGAAGACCGGGTGCGCGGCGAGCCGTCGTACGACCGCGCCGCGCACCGCCGCGTACACCGCCGCGTCCGTGCTGCCGGCGTCCATCCGGCGGTCCCAGGCGAGCAGGCGGTCCCGCAGGGCCGCCTCGGCGGGGGTGAGGCCGGTGAGGGCGGCGAGGTGATCCAACAGGGGTGCGGCGGAGCCGAGGCGGGTGTCGGTGTGGATCGCGGGCATGCCGTCGGCGGTCCAGGTGCGGCGCTCGTCGAGCAGGGCGCGGATGCGGGCGGCGCGGTGCGGCGGGGCGAACTCCACGCCGAGCGGGGCGGCGAGGCCGCGGGCGTTGGCCATCACCGCGATGCCGTCGGTGAGTCCGCCGTACGGCGTCACGTGCGTGCCCCGCCAGTCGTGGCCGGGTTCCCAGGCGGGGACCGGGCCGCGGCGGTTGGCCTCGGCGCGGAGCGGGACCTTGCCGGCGACGCGGTGCAGGGTGCCGCCGGCGGTGTCGGCGGCCTGGACGACGTTGACCGGCTCGGTCCAGGCGTCCAGGGCGCGGTCGACGTCGGCGACGGTGCGGGCGCGCAGGAGGGGCAGGAGGGCGCCGAAGCCGAGGTCCTCGGTCACCCTCGGCGGGTAGCGCAGCGCGAGCGCCTCGGCGCCCGGCCCGGAGCCCTCCCCCGGTCCCTCCGGCGCCGGCTCGGTGACCGCGTCCAGCCCCTCCGGTCCGCCGGCGATCACCGGGCCCCGCGGGGTCTCGATCACCTCCACCTCGAGGGGGTCCCCGGCCGCGACGCGGACGGTCTCCGTGTGCCGGGTGGCCCGCCGCCAGGTGCCGTCGGGGCCGAGGGCCTCGACGCCGGCGCCGGTGCGGCGCAGCCGTTCCCGGTAGAGGTCCTGGTAGTCGGCCATGGCGTTGGTGACGGCCCAGGCGACCGTGCCGGTGTGGCCGAAGTGGCCGATGCCGGGGACGCCGGGCACGGCCAGTCCGACGACGTCGAACTCGGGGCAGGCCAGGCGGATCTGCTGGTAGACACCGGGGGCTTCGATGAAGCGGTGCGGGTCGCCGGCGAGGAGGGCGTGGCCGGTGGCGGTGCGGTCGCCGGAGACGAGCCAGCCGTTGCTGCCGGCCGTGTTCGGGCCGTCCGTGGCGAACAGGGCGACCGCGTCGGGTCCGAGGTGCCGCACCGCCCGCTCGCGCCAGAGTTTGGCGGGGAAGCCGGCGAAGAGGATGTGCGTGCCGAGCCAGACCCCGAGGGGGGTCCAGGGCCGCCAGTCGCCCGGGGCGAGTCCCGTACGGGCGAACTCGGGGGCGCGGCGGGCGCCGGCGGCCAGCCCCTCGTTGACGCCGTCGACGTACGCCCGTACCCAGTCGGCGGTCTCCGGGTCCCGGCGTTCCAGCGCGGCGAAGCAGCGGCGGGCGGTGCCGTCGAGCCGGGCCCGGCGGGCGAAGACGTCCCAGGAGAGGGCGTCCGCCCCGAGGAAGGCGGCGGAGGTGCCCTGGGCGCGGTGCCGCTCGACCTCCAGTTGCCAGGCGCGGTCGTGGGCGGTGACCCGCCCCTGCGCACGGGCGAGTTCCACGGCGTCGGACGCGCGCAGGTGTGGGATGCCCCAGGCGTCGCGGTAGATCTCGACAGCCACCGGATACCCCCTTTTGCTTTAGGTTAGCCTTGCCTAAGTTTTCTGTGCCGGAATGGTACGTGAACGGTGGAGGACTCATGGGGCAAGGGCGGGGCTGGGAGGGCGCGGTCCTCAGACTGCTGCGGGCGAGGGACTTCGTGCTGACCGTCCTCGAGGCCGAGGACGTGACCCCGCGCTACCGGCGGCTGCGGCTGAGCGACGGCGGGCTGCTCGCCGCCACCGGCGTCCACCCGACCATGTGGGTGCGGCTGTGGTTCTCCGACCGGGGCCGGCCCCACCAGCGGGCCTACACCCTGGTCGACCCCGACCCGGCCGCCGGCACTTTCGGCCTGGAGTTCGCCCTGCACGAGGGCGTGGCCTCCGACTGGGCCCGGACCGCGCGGCCGGGCGACACCGTCGAGGCCACCGTCCAGGGCACCGGCTTCCGCGACCCCGACCCCGCGCCCTCCCACCTCGCCCTGATCGGCGACCCCGCCTCGCTGCCCGCCGTCAACTCAATTCTCGGTGCGCTGGGTTCCGCCCCGGCGACCGTCTGGTTCGAGGGCGACCCGGCCGGACTGCCGCACCGGACCGAGCCCGGCCGGCACGAGCTGCGGCCGGTGCCCCGCCGGGACGGGGGCGCCCGGCTGCTGGACCGGGTCCGCGCCGAACTGCCCGCCGTCCTCGCGGGCACCCCGCACCCGTACGTCTGGATCGCCTGCGACACGGCAACCACCCGGACGCTCGCCGCCTACGTCCGCAGGGATTTGGGTGTGCCGAAGCACCGGGTGCACGCGCTGGGGTACTGGCGCGCGAACTGACGGCCCGACCACCCGGTCCTCCCGCCGGTCTCGTCCCCCCGGCCCCGGACCGGGGCCGGTCGGGCGGGACCCGCGAGGGCGCGGGATCATCGGCCCATGGACGTCACCCTGCACCTCGCCCAGGACCCCGCGGCCGACGCGCTGCTCGGTCGCTCCCCGCTCGCCGCGCTGACCGGGATGCTGCTGGACCAGCAGATCCCGATGGAGTGGGCGTTCAAGGGCCCCCGCACCATCGCCGACCGGCTCGGCGCCGAGGACCTGGACGCGCACGACATCGCCGCGATGGACCCCGAGGCGTTCGCCGCGCTGCTCTCCGCGAAGCCGGCGGTGCACCGGTACCCGGGCTCGATGGCGAAGCGGATCCAGCAGTTGTGCCGGTACCTCGTCGAGCACTACGACGGGGACGCCGAGGCGGTCTGGCGGGACGCCGGCAGCGGCTCCGAGCTGCTGCGGCGGCTCCAAGAGCTGCCGGGGTTCGGCAAGCAGAAGGCGCAGATCTTCCTGGCCCTGCTCGGCAAGCGGCTCGGGGTCGCGCCCACGGGGTGGCGGGAGGCCGCCGGGTCCTACGGCGAGCCGGGCTCCTTCCGGTCCGTCGCCGACATCACCGGCCCCGAGTCGCTGGCCAGGGTGCGCGCCCACAAGCAGGAGGCGAAGGCGGCGGCGAAGGCCGCGAAGGCGAAGTAGGCCACCCGGTCGGTCCAGTCCCGGTGGCCGTCCGCGCCGGGCCGCGCCGAGCATGGGGCATGACCGATATACCGAGCAGCGGTCCGGACCGGGACCGCGCGTACGACGACCGGCGCGTGCACGAGGCCGCGCCGCCCGGAGGCCACCCCGCGGCGGAGCCGGCCCGCGGGCACCCCGGACCGGAACCACCGTTCGAGGGCCCGCTGCACGCCCTGTCCCGGGCCGCCTGGCAGACCGTCCTGATCACCGGGTTCGGCTCGCTGGTGCTGGGCGTCCTGGTGCTGGTCTGGCCGGGCCCCTCCCTCCTCGTCATCGGCGTGCTGTTCGGCCTCTACCTGCTCTACAGCGGAATCCTCCAGCTGGCGTCCGCCTTCGGCACGCACAAGGCCACCTCGCTGCGGGTGCTGGCCTTCGTCAGCGGCGCGCTGTCGATCCTGCTCGGCCTGCTCTGCTTCCGCGGGCCCACGCGGTCGATCCTGCTGCTCGGCCTGTGGATCGGCATCGGCTGGCTGTTCCGCGGGATCACGCAGACCCTGGCCGCCGTGCACGACCCCCGCATGCCCGCCCGGGGCTGGCAGATCTTCCTCGGCGTCCTCACCTTCATCGCCGGGATCGTGCTCATCGACTCGCCGTACCAGTCGGTCGCCGTGCTGACCCTCGTCGGCGGGTGGTGGCTGCTCGTCGTCGGGATCGTGGAGATCGCCACCGCCTTCCGCATCCGCGGCCGGGCGCGCAAGGTGCCGAAGGCACTCTGACCCGCCGTCAACCGCGCGTGCCGCGGGTACGCCGTGCGGGCGGATCACGGGCCCGGCGTGCTGCCCTCCCCGCCCGCCCCGGGCAGACAGGTGACATGCGCAGGAGCAGCGGTGGACCCCGGAGCCGTCACTGGTCACGGGTCCTCGTGCTGCTCCTCGCCCTGTGGGTGCCCGCCGCGCACGCGCCGGTCCGGACGGCGCCGTACCTCGCGGCGGTCGCCGGGTCCGCCGAGCACGACGTCCTCGACACGGCGCTCCGGCTCCCGGCCCGCGCCGTCCACCGGGCCGACGCGCCCGAGCGCCCGGCGCCCCTGACCGGCCCGGCCCCCGTCCGCCCGGCGGCCCCGCGCCCCGGGCCGCCCCGGGTGCCGTCCGCCCCGCCCCTGCTGCGCACGGTGGTGCTGCGCTGCTGACGGACCCGCGTTCACTCGCGTGTTCAGTCGGCTCGACGCAAGGAGCGGCACCGTCATGCCCAACGATCTCTACGCCGTCCTGCGCGCCCTGCTGCGCGCGGAGGCCCGGCGCGCCGCGGCGCCCAGGCCGGACCAGCGGACACCGCAAGCGCAGCGGGCACCGGAGGACCGGGACCGCTGAGCGGAACCCGGCGGGGGCGGCTTGGAGGGGGGGTCCGAACGGAACCCTCTACCGTCTCCGCCGGGCGGTGCCGAACAGGGAGCGGGTGATCTCCCGGCCGAGCTGGGTGCCGACCGACCGGGCCAGGGACTTGAACACGCCGCTGTTCACGACCTGTTCCACCAGGGACGGCTCGTCCTCGCGCGCCGCCCCGCGCCCCGGCGCCGCCGCCGGCTCCCGCGGCCGGTCCGCGCCCAGCCTCTCGTACGCCGACTCCCGGTCCACCGCCTGTGCGTACCGCCCGTACAGCGGGGAGCCGCGGACCGCGCCGTCCAGTTCCGCCGTGTCCACCGGACCCATCAGGGACCGCGGGGCGCGCAGCCGGGTGGCGGCGACCGGGGTCGGGGCACCGGTCTCGCCCAGCACGGTCACCACGGCCTCGCCGGTGCCCAGGCCGGTGAGCAGTTCCTCCAGGTCGTACGCCGACCTCGGGAAGGTCTGCACGGTCGCCCGCAGGGCCTTGTGGTCGTCCGGGGTGTAGGCGCGCAGGGCGTGCTGGACGCGGTTGCCGAGCTGGCCGAGGACGTCGCCGGGCACGTCCTTCGGGGTCTGGGTGACGAAGAAGACGCCGACGCCCTTGGAGCGGATCAGGCGGACGGTGCGGGTGATCGCCTCCAGGAAGGCCCGGGAGGCGTCCTGGAACAGCAGGTGCGCCTCGTCGAAGAAGAAGACCAGCTTCGGTCTTCCGGTGTCGCCGATCTCGGGCAGGTCGTGGAAGAGGTCGGCGAGCAGCCACATCAGGAACGTCGAGAAGAGCAGGGGCTTGTCCTGCACCGCCGGCAGTTCCAGGACGGAGACGGTGCCCCGGCCGTCCGGCGCCGTGCGCAGCAGGTCCGCCGTGTCGAACTCCGGCTCGCCGAAGAACTCGGCCGCGCCCTGCGCCTCGAAGGCCGTCAGCGAGCGCAGGATCACCCCGGCCGTCGCGCCGGACAGCCCGCCGATGTCCTTCAGTTCGGCCCTGCCCTCGTCGGAGGTGAGGAAGGCGACGACCGCGCGCAGGTCCTTGAGGTCGATCAGCTCCAGGCCCTTGGTGTCGGCGTAGTGGAAGATCAGGCCGAGGGACTGCTCCTGGGTCTGGTTCAGCCGGAGCACCTTGGCCAGCAGCACCGGGCCGAAGCTGGTGATGGTGGCGCGTACCGGGATGCCGTGGCCGATGCCGCCGAGCGCGAGGAACTCCGCCGGGAAGCCGGCCGGGGACCACTCCTGGCCGACCTCGCCGGCCCGCCCCCGCACCCGGTCGTCGTCCCGCCCGGGCCGGGCGATGCCGGACAGGTCGCCCTTCATGTCCGCGAGGAACACCGGTACGCCCCGCTCCGAGAGCTGCTCGGCGAGCAGTTGGAGGGTCTTGGTCTTGCCGGTGCCGGTGGCGCCCGCGACCAGGCCGTGCCGGTTGAGCACGGACAGCGGGACGCGGACCGGCGCGTCCGGGCGGCACCGCCCGTCCCACAGGAGGGCGCCGAGGTCGAGCGCGGGGCCGGTGAAGGCGTAACCGGAGGCGATCTCCCGCGCCCCGGCGGTCGGTACGGCGGACTTCCCGGAGCCGGCGGGCGGCACGGACTCGCTGTCACTCATCTCCGGCCCCTGTTCCCGTACTGGCCCGTATGACCGTTTTGCCCCATCTTTTCAAGCGTCGCACTCCGTCGCCATGGCTGCGCCCGGAACGTCTTGGCCGGTAGGCTTTCCGTGTGATCTTCAAGCGCATCGGAAACGGCCGGCCGTACCCCGACCACGGCCGGGAAAGCACCCGGCAGTGGGCGGACGTCGCGCCGCGCCCGGTCCGCCTCGATCAGCTGGTGACCACCAAGCAGCAGCTCGACCTGGAGACCCTGCTCGCGGAGGACTCGACGTTCTACGGCGACCTCTTCGCCCACGTCGTGAAGTGGCAGGGCGACCTTTACCTGGAGGACGGCCTGCACCGCGCGGTCCGCGCCGCGCTCCAGCAGCGCCAGGTGCTGCACGCACGCGTGCTCGAACTCGACTGACCCGGCGCGACACGGCCGTTGACCCTTTCGGGTTCCGCTGAGCACCATCGGCTGATCATCTGATAGGCATCGCCGCCCGGGCACACTACGCTGCGCTCATGAGCATGCTGACTCCCCCGGGCATGGGCGGCGAGTACCGGATCACGGGGGGCAGATACCCCCGGATGCGTCCGCCCCGCCGACACGGCAGACGTGTGGCCGCCGTGGCCGCGTCCGTCACCGTGCTGGGCCTGATCGGCTGGGGCACCGTGCAGCTCATCGACGTCTTCAGCGGCGGCGACAACACCACCGTGGCCGGCCGCCCGGCGGTCTGCCGGGCCAAGGCCGACGCGGCCCCCGCGGCCCGGGTGCCGGACCTGCCGGCCCCGGGCCGGATCACCGTGAACGTCTACAACGCCACCAAGCGCACCGGGCTGGCCAAGCAGACCGCGGACGAGCTGAAGAAGCGCGGGTTCCGGATCGGCGCCGTGGGCAACGCCACCAAGGAGTACGACCGGAAGGTCCGGGGCCCGGGGCTGCTCCTCGGCCCGCCCGCCGCCCAGGACACCTCGCTGCGGGTGCTCGGCACCCAGCTCGTCGGCGCGCAGACCCGCGCCGACGGCCGCAAGGACACCGCCGTCGACCTGGTCATCGGGGACGGCTTCAAGGGCCTCGCCCGACAGGCGGACGCCGCCCGGTCGATGACCGCACTGGCCGCGCCGAAGCCCGCGGCCACCCCGAGGAAGAGCTGCTGAGCGAAGGGCTACTCGGCCGCCCCGTACAGGCGGTCCCCCGCGTCGCCCAGCCCCGGCACGATGTACCCCAGCTCGTTGAGGCGGTCGTCCACGGCCGCCGTGACGACGGTGACCGGCGTCCCCGCCAGCTCCCGCTCCATCACCTCGACGCCCTCCGGCGCGGCGAGCAGCACCACGGCCGTCACGTCGTCCGCGCCGCGCTTGATCAGCTCCTGGATCGCCGCGACCAGCGTGCCGCCCGTGGCCAGCATCGGGTCCAGGACGTACACCTGGCGGCCCGAGAGGTCCTCCGGCATGCGCGAGGCGTACGTGGACGCCTGGAGCGTCTCCTCGTTGCGGATCATGCCCAGGAAGCCCACCTCGGCGGTCGGCAGCAGCCGGACCATGCCGTCCAGCATGCCGAGGCCGGCCCGCAGGATCGGCACCACCAGCGGGCGGGGGCGGGCGAGCTTGACGCCCGTGGTCGGCTCGACCGGTGTCTGGATGTCGACGGCCTCGGTGCGCACGTCCCGCGTGGCCTCATAGGCGAGCAGGGTGACCAGCTCGTCGGCGAGCCGCCGGAAGGTCGCGGAGTCGGTACGGCGGTCGCGCAGCGTGGTGAGCTTGTGAGCGACCAGGGGGTGGTCGACGACATGGAGACGCATGCCCCTAACGGTACCTGCGCCGCGAGTCGCCCTCACGCTGGCGTGAAACCGGCCGTCCGAGGGAAAGTGGGAAGGACGGACTGGGGTGGTGTGACGTGTCTGACCTGCCTGACCAGCCCGTGGGCACCACCGGGCGCACGGCCGGAGCGGCCGTACCCGGGACGAGGTCCGCGGGGAACGATGCCGACAAACCCGAGAGCGAGGCCGCCCGCCGACGCCGGCGGGCCCAGTTCCTGCGCGATCTCGCCGAGGCCCGCGAGCTGCGCGCCCGGGTCCAGCCGCGACGCGCCAAGGCCGCCCGGCTGCGCCACGCCATGCGGATGCGGACGTTCCGCTGGTAGTCCCGCGGGGCCTTCCCGGCCGGAAGATCCACGCCCGCCCCGCCGCCCGGGGGCGGGGGTGCGTGAGCGCGGGGAAAAGCCGCGTACGATCCGCAGGTGGCGGCAGCGAACGCGCAAGACACAGGGAGCCGAAGACGTCCCCTGGAAGCCTTGTTTCTGCCACGATTCCGAGTGGGTGGGGCTCGGAGCCCAGGCTCTCTCCGCCCATGTACCTCCGCCGGGGGGACCCCCAACCGGCACGCCTAAGACCAGTGGGAGAGTCACGGTGTACTTCGCCGCACTGCTCGCGCGCACCGAAGACGGGTGGGAAGCGAGCGACACGGAGCTCGACGATGTGGAGACCCTGTCGGATCTGGCCGACCTGGCCCGGGAAGCCTCTCCCGACGAGGACACGGTGCTCGTCCTGATCGAACAGGAGGACGCCTGGTTCGGCGTCGTCCGCGTGGACGGCGAGGACGACCCTCGCATCTACGTCTCGGACGCCGCCGCCGCCCGGCGCAGCGCGTACGGGGAGCTGCTGCTCACCGACGAGCTGCTCGGCCGGGAACCCGGTTCGGACGACGGGCCGGACCTGGAGTCGCTGAACCTCGACGGCACGGAGGACCCCGACGCCGTGGAGGACGAGGAGGACGGTGCCGCCGCCGACGCGGTGCCGCACAGCCCCGTGGGCGACAGCGGCATCCTGGACGACCTGGGCATCAGCGAGAAGGAGCTGCGCGCCCTGGACGCCGACGACGCGCTGGGCACGATCGCCGAGGCGCTGGGCGCCTCGGAGGTGCTGGAGACCGTCCGCTGACCACGGCACGGGACCCGCGGGGCACACCTGATCCGGTACGGGACCGCTGGCGGGCGGCGATGCGGCTCGCCCTGGACCAGGCCGGGCTGGCCGTCCGGGGCGGTGATGTCCCCGTCGGCGCCGTCGTGCTGTCCCCGGACGGCACGACGGTGCTCGGTGCCGGGCACAACGAACGCGAGGCCACCGGCGATCCCACGGCCCACGCGGAGGTGCTGGCCGTCCGGCGGGCGGCGGCCCGGCTCGGCGAGTGGCGGCTGACCGGCTGCACGCTCGTCGTCACCCTGGAGCCGTGCACGATGTGCGCGGGCGCGCTCGTCCAGTCCCGGGTGGACCGGGTGGTCTACGGCGCCCGGGACGACAAGGCGGGCGCCGCCGGCTCTCTGTGGGACGTGGTGCGCGACCGGCGGCTCAACCACCGCCCGGAGGTCATCGAGGGCGTGCTCGCGGCGGAGTGCGCCCGGCTGCTCACGGATTTCTTCCGCGACCGCTGACGGGACCGCCGGCCAAGGCCGACCGCTGACGGGACCGCCGACCAAGGCCGACCGCTGACGGGACCGTCGGCCAAGGCGCCGGCAGGCCCGCTGCCGGGGCCGCCCGGGCGCACCGCCCCATCGATTTCGAACCACGCCCCGCCGTGCTGTAAGGTCTCCCTCGGTAGCGTGTCCGAGCGGCCGAAGGAGCTCGCCTCGAAAGCGAGTGTGGCGCAAGTCACCGAGGGTTCAAATCCCTCCGCTACCGCTTGGGAAAGGCCCCGCCGATCGGCGGGGCCTTTCGGGTACCCGGACACAACGGCCGTGCGCCGGCGGGCTGTTGGCCGTAAAAGAGGGCCCGAGGGCTAGACTCACCGCCGGCAGCAGGGGCCCCGGGGGGCACCGGGACAGGGGAGGCCGTGGTGGCGGTGAACATCAAGAAGATCGCCCTGTACGTACTCGTGGTCTTCGCGCTGTACCTGATCATCACGGATCCGGCCAAGGCGGCCGACTACGTGCAGATTGGCTTCGAGGGCATATCGGACGCGGCCGGGGCCATCGGCGACTTCATGACCTGGGCCGCCCACGGAGGAAAGAGCTGAGGTACTCGCCATGATCCGCCATCTGGTCCTCTTCAAGCTCGACGAGGGCGTCGAGCGCGACGACCCGCGGGTCGTCGCGGGCGCGGACGCCTTCCGGGCCCTGGGCGGACAGGTCGAGGAGCTGCGCTTCTGGGAGTGCGCCTGGAACATCAGCGACCGGCCGATCGCCTACGACTTCGCGATCAACTCGGCCGTCGAGGACGCCGCCGCCCTCAAGCGCTACGCGGAGCACCCGGCCCACCAGGCGTGCGTCGCGCAGTGGCGTGAGTTCGCCACCTGGGTGATCGCCGACTACGAGTTCTGAGCCCCGCGCTCCCCGCAGCCCCCCGCCCTTCCGGCGGGGGGCTTTCGTGCGTGACACGCCCCAACTTGGCAGTGTTTGACGGCAACACGTAGTTATCGGGTGCTTGCACACAGTGCACATGTCTTGTGATGCTATGACCGCTTTTGACGGATGATTGACGGACGAAGAGGTGGCGTTGACCGTGTCGGCCAGTACTGCGCCGCCTCAGGACGAGGCGGCAGCCCCGACCCCGTCGGCCCCCGAGAAGCGGCGCGGCGCGGACACCCGCGCCCTGACCCAGGTGCTCTTCTCCGAGCTGAAGCAGCTCACCCCGGGCACTCCGGAGCACAACCGGGTGCGGGGCGCGCTGATCGAGGCGAACCTCCCGCTCGTGCGCTACGCCGCCGCCCGCTTCCGCTCCCGCAACGAGCCGATGGAGGACGTCATCCAGGTCGGCACCATCGGCCTGATCAACGCCATCGACCGGTTCGACCCGGACCGGGGGGTGCAGTTCCCGACCTTCGCGATGCCCACCGTGGTCGGCGAGATCAAGCGCTACTTCCGGGACAACGTCCGCACCGTCCACGTCCCGCGCCGGCTCCACGAGCTGTGGGTGCAGGTCAACAGCGCCACCGAGGACCTGACCACGCTCTACGGCCGCTCGCCGACCACCGCCGAGATCGCCGAGCGGCTGCGGATCAGCGAGGAGGAGGTGCTCAGCTGCATCGAGGCGGGGCGCTCCTACCACGCCACCTCGCTGGAGGCCGCCCAGGAAGGCGACGGGCTGCCCGGGCTGCTGGACCGGATCGGCTACGAGGACCCGGCGCTGGACGGCGTGGAACACCGCGACCTGGTCCGCCACCTCCTCGTCCAGCTCCCCGAGCGGGAGCAGCGCATCCTCCTGCTCCGCTACTACAGCAACCTCACCCAGTCCCAGATCAGCGCGGAACTGGGCGTCTCCCAGATGCACGTCTCACGGCTGCTCGCGCGCAGCTTCCAGCGACTGCGCTCGGCGAACCGGATCGACGCCTGAGCCACGACCGCCGGACGGCCCGAGGACGGTCCGGGGGCGGCCCGGGAGCGATCCGGGGACGGCCTGCGGGCGGCCCGGGGACGACCCGGGGACGGCCCGGGGACGGCCCGGGGACGGCCCGGGGACACCGGCGGCACCGGCGGATACGGGCCGGAGCACGGCGGGCGTTCACCCGATGCACAGCGGGCGCACGGAAGCACACCCCGAACGGCGCTGCTTCGCAAACCCGAGCGAGCGATCACCGTCGCGAGCGAATCGCTCACCAGGGCCGATGCCGGTGTTCAGGGCCCGAGGGACCGTCAGGCCCCGCCCTTGCAGGGCCGATTCGCCTCTTGCGTGTCGACATGTCGGTACAGCGCGTTGCCGACATGTGACATTCTGCGGGAAGCGCGTTTGCCGGGGCTCCGGCTCCGGTATTCAGGTGAAGGCTGCGTTGCTCGACGACGGCGCCGCCGCGACCGTCCCGCGACCCAAAGGGGGTGGCATGTCCGCAGACCAGGGCAGCTCGAAGGTGCTGACGCCCACGCTGAGCGAGGCAGCGCCCAAGGAGTTCGACGCTCTCGACGTCCTCGACGGCTTCGAGGCCGTCCCGGCTCTCGACGCCGTGCCGTCCCAGGCCGTCGAACCGTCCGCCGAAGCCCTTCCTGCCCCGCAGGTCACGGCGAACCTCGACACCCGTACCCTGTCCCGGTCGCTGTTCCTGCGCCTGGCCGCGCTGGACGCGGACAGCCCCGAGCGGGCCTACGTCCGGGACACCCTGATCGAGCTGAACCTCCCGCTGGTCCGGTACGCGGCGGCGCGCTTCCGCTCCCGCAACGAGCCGATGGAGGACATCGTCCAGGTCGGCACCATCGGCCTGATCAAGGCGATCGACCGGTTCGACTGCGAACGGGGCGTGGAGTTCCCGACGTTCGCGATGCCGACGGTCGTGGGCGAGATCAAGCGGTTCTTCCGCGACACCTCCTGGTCGGTGCGGGTGCCGCGGCGGCTCCAGGAGCTGCGCCTGGCCCTCACCAAGGCCAGCGACGAGCTGTCCCAGAAGCTGGACCGCTCCCCGACCGTAACGGAGCTGGCCGCGGTGCTCGGCGTCTCCGAGGAGGACGTGGTCGACGGCCTCGCGGTCGGCAACGCCTACACCGCCTCCTCGCTCGACTCGCCGGCCCCCGAGGACGACGGCGGCGAGGGCTCCCTGGCCGACCGGCTCGGCTACGAGGACACGGCCCTGGAGGGCGTGGAGTACCGCGAGTCCCTCAAGCCCCTGCTGGCCAAGCTCCCGCCGCGGGAACGCCGGATCATCATGCTGCGCTTCTTCGCCAACATGACCCAGTCGCAGATCGGCGAGGAGGTCGGCATCTCCCAGATGCACGTCTCCCGGCTGCTGACCCGCACCCTGGCCCAGCTGCGCGACGGGCTCATCTCCGACTGAGTCTTCTCTTCTGACGACCCCTCAGTCACCATGACCGGATGCTGCGTACCGGGATGGTCGTCACGACGACGGGAACGCGTGGCCGCCGAGGCGCCGTGATGGTCGCGTCGGCGGCCGTCGCCTGTCTGGGCGGAGTGCCGGCCGCGTGCGCGGCCGACGGTCCGGACGGCGGCCACACCGCGGTCGGCGCGGGCCGGGCCGGCCCGACGGCCGTGGCCCCGTCGGAGCCGGTGACGCTGGTACCGCTGGACGGAGCCGCGCGGCGCGGCACCGGCCCGCGGCGGACCGGCCCCACGGCGCGTCAGGACGGTCCCGACGGCTCCCGCAGCACCGCTCCCGCGAGGCCGGCCGGTGAAGACACCTCCGCCACCCCGGGTCCGACGCCGTCGCCGACGGCCCAGGGCACCCCGGCCGGGCCCGGCCGGCGATCCGGCCCGCCGGAGCCGGACGGCGGCCGGGGCGGCCGTACGACACCGTCGGCCACCCCGTCCGCCCCGGAACCCGGCCGTACGGCGCCCGCCGCACCCGCGGACCTCTCCTGGGGTGACCCGAGGACCGCGGACACCGACCGGCGCCGGTGCCAGGAGGTGACCGTCGCCTTCCGCAACTCCGGCGGCACGGCGGTGCGTTCGGGCGAGGTGACGTTCGGGACGCATGTGATCGGCGCGCTCGGCGTCGACTGGGCGACGGTCGAGTCGACCGCTCGGCTGCCGGTGCCGCCGGCGCCGGGCGCGCGCAGCAGCCCCACGTGGACGGTGTGCGTCGAGGCCTGGCGGGTGCCGCTCGGCATGCACATCGAGACGCGGGACGTCTCCGTCGCCTGGAAGTGACCCCCTCAGGGGCAGGCGGTCCCTACTTCAGCGCCAGCCAGGCGACGCCGGCCACCACGGCGAGCACCACGATGACGCCGACGATCAGACCGACCCGGGGGCCGGAGGAGGAGGGGGCCGCCTGCTGCTGCCGGCCCTGGGGGGCCTCGTCGACGAACGCGCGGAACATCTGGGTACTGCCGGCGGGGTCGTAATTGCCCTGGGGGCCCTGGGTGTTAGCCATGCCCCGAGACCTTAGCGAAGAGGCGCCGGTCGGCCCAAGCGGGGGCCTCGCGGACTCCGCCCGGTGCTGACGGGCCGGAGCGCCCGCTCCGACCAGCACGTTTACGTCAGCAATACTTGCCTTTGCCAAGTTTTTGCGCCGTCGACCTCCTGTTTGTTTGCCTTCAGCAACCAAGCAGTCCTATGGTTGCCCCAAGCAACGAATACGGGAGGTGTGATGGCCGAGCGGGCGCAGTTCGAAGAGCTGGCGCGTCAGCTCAGTGCCGTCGGAGCCGTGAAACGGGACATGTCGCGGATCATGCCGCCGGAGTGTCCGGCCGGCTCGGCTGCTGTGCTGACCCTGCTCGGCCGCCACGGCGACATGCGCATGAGCAAGCTCGCCGAGCTGCTCGCCGTCGACATGTCGGTGACCAGCCGGCACGTCGCGCACGTCGCCGCGCGCGGCTGGATCGAGCGGCTGCCGGACCCGGCGGACAAGCGCTCGCGCATCCTGAGCCTGACGCCCGAGGGCCTGTCGGAACTCGACGAGCTGGGCCGGCGGATCACGCACCTGTTCGCCGAGCGGCTGGCGGACTGGACCGACGAGGAGGTCGGCCAGCTGATCCGGCTGATGAGCCGCCTGCGGGAGTCGTTCGGCGACTGCCGGTCCGTGCCGCCCCGGCACACCTCCGCCACCGCTCCCGTATTCGATGAGACCACCCGTACACCCGCAAGCACGTAAGTAAAGGAAGCCCATGGCAACGACCACACCAGCCGGTGTGCGGGCTCACGCCAAGCACGGGGGAGGCACCGACCAGACCCCGATGACGCACCGGCAGATCATGGAGGCCCTGTCCGGGCTGCTGCTCGGCATGTTCGTGGCGATCCTGTCGTCCACGATCGTCTCCAACGCACTGCCGAAGATCATCGGAGACCTGGGCGGCGGCCAGTCCGCCTACACCTGGGTGGTCACCGCCGCCCTGCTGTCGATGACCGCGGCCACTCCCCTGTGGGGCAAGCTCGCCGACCTGTACAGCAAGAAGGCTCTCGTCCAGATAGCCCTGATCATCTACGTGGTCGCCTCGATGGCGGCCGGCCTGTCGCAGAACCCGGCCATGCTGATCGCGTGCCGAGTGGTGCAGGGCATCGGCGTCGGCGGTCTGTCCGCCCTGGCGCAGATCGTCATGGCGGCGATGATCTCCCCGCGTGAGCGCGGCCGTTACTCCGGCTACCTCGGCGCCACCTTCGCCGTCGCCACCGTCGGCGGCCCGCTGCTCGGCGGCGTCATCACCGACACCTCCTGGCTGGGCTGGCGCTGGTGCTTCTACGTCGGCGTGCCCTTCGCGGTCATCGCGCTGATCGTCCTCCAGAAGACCCTGCACCTGCCCGTGGTCAAGCGCGAGGTCAAGGTCGACTGGGGCGGCGCGAGCCTCATCTCCGCCGCCGTCTCCCTGCTGCTGATCTGGGTCACCTTCGCCGGTGACAAGTACGACTGGCTGTCCTGGCAGACCTTCGCGATGGTCGGCGGTTCGGTCGTCCTCGGCGCGCTGTTCGTGCTCGTCGAGGCCAAGGCGAGCGAGCCGATCATCCCGCTGCGCCTGTTCAAGAACCGCACGATCACGCTGGCCTCGCTGGCCTCGCTGTTCGTCGGTGTCGCGATGTTCTCCGGCACCGTGTTCTTCAGCCAGTACTTCCAGCTGGCCCGGGACAAGTCCCCGACCATGTCGGGCGTGCTGACCATCCCGATGATCGCCGGTCTGTTCGTCTCCTCGACCGTGTCGGGTCAGTTCATCACCCGCACCGGCCGCTGGAAGGCGTGGCTGGTCAGCGGTGGCGTGCTGGTGACGGCCGGGCTGATGATGCTCGGCAGCCTGCGCTACGACACCGACTACTGGAAGATGGCCATCTGGATGGCCCTGCTGGGTCTCGGCATCGGCATGATGATGCAGAACCTGGTGCTCGCCACGCAGAACCAGGTGGCGCCCTCCGACCTCGGTTCGGCCAGCTCCACGGTCACCTTCTTCCGCTCCCTCGGTGGTGCGATGGGCGTCTCCGCGCTCGGTGCCGTGATGTCCCGCCGGATCACCCACTACGTCCAGGACGGCATCGCCGCGCTGAGCCCCAAGTACCAGGCCGCCCTGGCCGGCGGCTCGGGCTCGACCGACAGCATCCCGGACATGGACAAGCTCCCGGCGCCCATCCGGACGCTGATGGAGAGCGCCTACGGCCACGGCATCGCCGACGTCTTCTACATCGCCGGCGCCCTCGCCGCCGTCGCCTTCCTGATCACGCTGTTCATCAAGGAGGTCCCGCTGCGGACCAAGGGCGGACTCGCGCAGTCCGCCGAGGCCGAGTCCCCGGCCGCCGCCGAGGCCCCGGCCGCCGCCGAGACCACGCCGGCCCCGGTTCCGGCCGCGGTCGCCGCCGCCCCGCTCGCCGCGGCCGACGGCACCGCCACCGAGACCCTGCCGATGACGGCCGTCGCCACGGTCGCCGAGTCCGGCACCCCCGGCGGCACCCCGGTGCACGGCTTCGTCCGCGGCGCCGAGAGCGCCCCGGTCCCGCAGGCCGCGGTCACCCTGATCTCGCTGTCCGGCCGCCAGCTGGGCCGCTCGGTCGCCCAGGCCGACGGTGCCTACACGCTCGGCGCCCCCGGCACCGGGTCCTACGTCCTGATCGCCTCCGCCGACGGCTACCAGCCGCAGGCCTCCACCATCGTGGTGGGCGAGGAGCCGCTGGCGTACGACATCCTGCTCAGCGGCACCAGCGGGCTGACCGGCGTGGTCCGGGCGGCCGGGAGCGCGCTGCCGGTCAAGGACGCGATGGTCATCGTCACCGATGTGCGCGGCGACCTGCTGGCCACCGCCACCACCGGCGAGCAGGGCGACTTCGCCCTCACCGAGCTGGTGCCGGGCACGGTGACCGTCGCGGTCAACGCGAGCGGGTTCCGGCCGCGCGCCCTGCCGGTCGAGGTCGGCGCCACCGGCGTCACCCGCGTCGAGGTGGACCTGGACGCCGGCGCCCGGCTCCAGGGCGTGGTCCGGGCCCCGCACGGCCCGCTGGCCGACGCCCGGGTCACCCTGGTCGACCAGGCCGGCAACGTGGTCGGCACCGCCACCACCGGTTCGGACGGCGCGTACGCCTTCACCGACCTGGACGGCGGCGAGTACACCGTCATCGCGACCGGCTACCCGCCGGTGGCCACCGCGCTGACCGTGTCCGGCCCCGGGGTCGACGGCCACGACATCGAGCTCGCCCACCCCGGCGAGTAGTCCACGACCCGGCCCGTGGCGGCGCGCGTCCTCCCACGGAGGGCACGCCCGCCGCGGGCCGGTCTCATACGACCAATTTTTGAGCCTTTGCAGGGAGAAAACGGGATGGGACTGACCGCGAAGATCCGCACGCGGGACGGGTGGGCCGTGTCGCACGCGGTCGTCACGGTGACCGACATGACCGGCACGCAGGTGCTGCGCGCCGAGGCGGACGCCGAGGGAGCCGTACGGGACACCACCGAGCTGGCCCCGGGGGCGTACACCGTGATCGTGACCGCCGTCGGTTACGCGCCCGCCGCGTCCAGCGCGATCGTCACCGCCAGCGGCCGGGCCGAGGTCGGCACGATCACGCTGGCCCGGCAGGGCGGCACCGAGCTGCCGCCGCCCGGTCCCTGGACCATCGACCCGGCGCACTCCTCCGTCGCCGCGGTCGCCCAGCACCTGGGGATCTCCAGCGTGCACGGCCGGTTCACGGAGTTCGGGGGCACGGTCGAGATCGCGCCCGACGACGTCACCAAGTCCCGGGTGGAGGCGGTGATCCGGGCGGCCTCCATCGACACCGGCAACGGCATGCGCGACACGCACCTGCGCTCCGCGGACTTCCTCGACGTCGAGCGGCACCCGGAGATCACGTTCCGCTCCACGGGGCTGACCGCCGTGGGGTCGGACCGCTGGACCGTGCACGGCGAGCTGTCCCTGCACGGGGTCGTACGGCCGGTGGACCTGACGCTGTCCTACCTCGGCACCGGCGCGGACCCCTGGGGCGGCACCCGCGCCGCGTTCCGGGCCACGGCCGAGCTGCACCGCGAGGACTTCGCGATGAACTACAACCAGGTCCTCCAGGCGGGCATCGCCGCGATCGGCACCACGCTGAAGGTGGAGCTGGACATCCAGGCGGTCCAGGGCGACTCCCTCCCCCAGGCGTAGGCACGGCGGGGTCGGCCCGGGGGTACCCGAAACCCCCTAGGCTGCCCCCATGGCACCGAACATCGCTACCAACACCCGCGTATCGCTGGACGAGCTGCTGGACTTCGTACGGCCCCGGCACCGCGCCCTGCTGATCACCCGGCGGGGCGACGGGTCCCCGCAGGCGTCGCCGCTGACCTGCGGCGTGGACGACGCGGGCCGGATCGTCGTCTCCACCTATCCCGAGCGGGCGAAGACCCGCAACGCCCGGCGCGACCCGCGGGTCGGCCTGGTCGTCCTCAGCGACGACTGGAACGGCCCCTGGGTCCAGATCGACGGCACCGCCGACATCATCGACGCGCCCGACTCCGTGGAGCCGCTCGTCGAGTACTACCGCAACATCGCCGGCGAGCACCCCGACTGGGACGAGTACCGGGCCGCCATGCTCAAGCAGGGCAAGTCGATCATCCGGGTGACACCGGAACGCTGGGGTCCGGTCGCCACCGGCGGCTTCCCGGCACGGCTGGCGGACGGCCGGTAGCCGGCGGTCGGGCGCGGGCGGTCAGCCGCGGGCGACCATCGCCTCGATGCCTGCGATCAGGAGGTCCAGGGCGAAAGCGAAGTCCCGGTCCAGCATCTCGGCCACCGTGTCGCCGCCGCGGGCCGCCATCAGGTCCTTGGAGTCCCGCATGATCTCGGCGGTCCCCGGCACCTCGTCCGCCATGCTCATCGCCTGCTCGACGTACTCGTCGGGGCTGAGCCCGGTGTCCGCGGTGCGGGCGAGGAAGTGGCCCTCGATCGTGCCGAAGCCGTAGACGAACTGGAAGACGGCCGCGATCGCCCCGGTCACCCCGCGCACGGGCAGCCCCGCCCGGCCGATGACCCGCTGCACCGCGCGGGAGAAGCCCAGCGCGTTCGGGCCGATGTTGAGGTAGCGCCCGGCCAGCGGCGACAGCCACGGGTGGCGGACCAGCAGCCCCCGGTACGCGGTGGCCAGCTCCCGCAGCTGCTCCCGCCAGTCCTCGCCGGTGTTCTCCGGGTCGGGCAGCCGCAGCTCGGCGTAGGTCCGGTCGAGGGCCAGCTCCAGCAGGTCGTCCTTGGTCTCGACGTACCAGTACAGGGACATCGCGGTGACGTTCAGCTCGGCGGCCAGTCGGCGCATGGAGAACTTGGCGAGTCCCTCCGCGTCCAGCAGCCGCACCGACGCCTCGGTGATCCGCTCCCGGTCCAGCCCGGAGGGCTGGCCGCCGCGTCCGCCGCGGCGGGCCCTGCCCTCCGCCCACACGCTGTCCCGCGCCGACCGACCTGCCGCCTTCGTCACCGGCGCACCTTCCTCGTCCTCGGATCACCAACGATGCCAGGGTCCCTACGCGGGCACCCGCTCCGCCCGCCGCAGGAGTCCCGCCGCGACGAACCCCCCGAGCAGCACGGCGACGGCACCCACCAACTGACCGGTGCCCAGACCGTCGGCCAACGACTCCCCGGACGCCACCGAAGAGCTGAGCACGGCACCGAGGACGGCGACACCAAGACCGTTCCCGAACTCGGCCAACGTTCCGTTGATCCCGGCCCCGACCCCGGCCTTCTCCGGCGGGATGGCACTCATGATGGCGTGCGCCATCGCCGGGTTCGCCACCGCGCACCCCACGCCGATCAGCAGCAGTCCGAGCAGCGTCCCCGGATAGCCCCCGCCGTCCACCTCCGCGATGGACACCAGGCCCGCCGCCATGCACACCATGCCCAGCGCGATCGACGCCGGGGTGCCCAGCCGCACCGCCCACTTCGCCGACAGCCCGCTGAAGTTGAGCACCACCACCGTCAGCGCCAGCGGAGCGGTCCGCAGCCCCGCCTCCAGCGGTCCGTACCCGAGCACGAACTGGAGGTGCTGCGTCAGCAGGAAGAGCGCGCCGCCCATGCCGAACACGATGAGCACGGCCCCGGCGACCGCTCCGGTGAACCGCCGGTCCCGGAAGAAGTGGAGGTCGAGCATCGGCTCGTCCACCCTGCTCTCCCACCAGGCGAAGGCGCCCAGCGCCAGCACCGCGACGGCCGTCGTCGCGAGCACGGACGGCGATGTCCAGCCCTGGCCGGGGCCGGAGATGATCGCGTAGACGAGCGTGGCCATGCCGATGGTGGACAGCAGCGCGCCGAGCAGGTCCGGGCGGTCGCCGCGCGGGTTCCTGGACTCGGGTACGAGGACCACCACCGCGGCCAGGGCGAGCGCCGCGACCGGGATGTTGATCAGGAAGATGGCGCCCCACCAGAAGTGGTCGAGCACGAAGCCGCCGATCAGCGGACCGCCGGCGAAGCCCAGCGCGTTGACCGCGCTCCAGATGCCGATCGCCTTCGGCTGCTCCTTCGGCGCGAAGATCTGCATCGCCACGGCCAGCGTGGTGGTCATCAGCAGGGCGCCGCCGATGCCCATCCCGGCCCGCGCGGCGATCAGCCGGCCGGTGGAGTCGGCGAGTCCGGCCACCAGGGAGCCGGCGCCGAACAGGGCGAGTCCGGCCATCAGCAGCTTCTTGCGGCCGTAGCGGTCGGCGGCGCTGCCCGCGGTGAGCAGCAGGCCGGACTGCACCAGTGAGTAGGCGTTGATCATCCACTGGATGTCGGAGGTGGTGGCGTGCAGCTCGCGGGTGAGCGAGGGGATGGCCACGTTCAGGACGGTGTTGTCCAGCAGCACGGTGAGCTGCGCGAGACAGATGACGCCGAGGATCAGCCAGCGCTGGGGATGACCTTGGGAAGCGGACATGTTGTACACCGTAAGGCGGTCGCCTTACGGTGTACAACGGAGTTTCCGGTCAGCCGGCCGGCGCTGCTCCTTCCCCCGGCTTCCCCTGCCTTCCTGCTCCTGCTTCTTCCGCTACTTCTTCCGCGTGAGGTCGTAGAAGGTCGCCGAGCCGGCCGTCACCTTCGTGAAGGTGCTCTGCACCCACGAGCTGATCTGCGAGGCGGTGCCGCTGCCGCCGCCCATGCCACCGCCCATGCCGCCTCCGGCGATGAAGTAGTGGATCCGGCCCTCCTCGACGTACTTCTTGAACCGGGCCAGGGTCGGGGACGGGTCGGTGCCGTTGAAGCCGCCGATCGCCATCACCGGGTCGCCCGTGGCGAGCTGGTAGCCAGCCGCGTTCTGGGAGCCGACGGAGGCGGCCACCCAGGTGTACCGCGAGGCGTTCTTCTCCAGCAGCTCCTCGGCCTCGGCCGACACGGTCGCGCCGTTCAGCAGGCCGCCGCCACCGCCGGCACCAGGGGCACCGCCCATGCCGCCCTCGCCCGTCGGTCCGCCACCGGGGAGACCCTGGGGTTGTCCCTGTTGTCCCGGCTGGCCCTGTTGTCCCTGCCGACTCTGCCCGCCGGGCTGCCCGCCGCCGAAGCCGCCCGCGCCCGGGAAGCCGTTGCCCGGCAGACCCTGCTGACCCTGCTGGTTGCGCCGGCCCTGTCCGCCGGGCAGGCCGCCGCCGAAGCCGCCTTGCGGGCCGCCGTCACCGCCGCCGGGAGGACCGCCCCGGCCGCCCATCACGCTCGCGCCCGCCGGACCCGCCGTGACGATGGAGCCGGTGTGCCCCTCCCGCACCGTGCTCAAGGTGTACGCCGTCGGTCCGGCCAGCGCGGCCACCAGGCCCACCGCCGCCGCCCCGAGGGCGAGCCGGCGCGGGATCCGGCCCGCGAAGACCAGCCCGAACGCGGCGACCAGCCCGCCGATGAGCACCAGCCACCTCAGCGGGGGCAGGTAGTCGGGGGTCCGGTCGAGCAGGACGTACCCCCAGGCCGCCGCCGCGACCACCGATGCGGCGAGCGTGATCGACGCCCAGGTCTCCCGGCGCCTCTCCCACAGCAGGCTGGCGCCCATGCCGGTCACGGCCGCGAGGTAGGGGGCGAGGGCCACGGTGTAGTACTGGTGGAAGATCCCCGCCATGAAGCTGAAGACGGCCATCGTCATCAGCAGCGAGCCGCCCCAGACCAGGAACGAGGCGCGGGTGACGGACGTCCGCCGCCGCTTCCCGGTGGCGACCAGCCCGGCGACGAGGAGGAGCAGCGCGGAGGGCAGCAGCCAGGAGATCTGGCCGCCGATCTCGGAGTTGAACATCCGGTCCCAGCCGGTCTCGCCCCACATGCCCGTGCCGCCCGCCCCGCCACCGCCGCCGACGCTGCCGGTCTCCTCGCCGTTGAGACGGCCGAGGCCGTTGTAGCCGAAGGTCAGCTCCAGGAAGCTGTTGTTCTGCGAACCACCGATGTACGGGCGGGAGGAGGCCGGCCAGAGTTCGACCACCGCCACCCACCAGCCGCCCGAGACGACGAGCGCGAGCGTGGCCGCGGCCAGCTGGGCGCAGCGCCGGCGCACCGGCACCGGCGCGCACACCGCGTACACGGCCGCCAGCGCCGGCAGGATCAGGAACGCCTGGAGCGTCTTGGCGAGGAACGCGAAGCCGATCGCCGTCCCGGCCCACACCAGCCACTTGGTACGGCCGTCCTCCACCGCCCGGACGACGAGGTAGCAGGCCACCGACATCAGCAGGGCCAGCAGGGCGTCCGGGTTGTTGAACCGGAACATCAGCGCCGCGACCGGGGTCAGCGCGAGCACCGCGCCCGCGATCAGACCGGCCGCGGGGCCGAACCGGCGGCGCACGGCCGCGTGGACGACGGCGACGGTCGCCACGCCCATCAGCACCTCGGGCGCCAGGATCGCCCACGAGTTCAGGCCGAACACCCGTACCGACAGCGCCATCGGCCATAGCGAGGCCGGGGGCTTGTCGACGGTGATGGCG
This sequence comes from Streptomyces sp. NRRL S-31, assembly GCF_000718775.1. GTDB lineage: Bacteria > Actinomycetota > Actinomycetes > Streptomycetales > Streptomycetaceae > Streptomyces. The sequence goes on along the minus strand of NZ_JOCB01000079.1, from coordinate 9,211 downwards.
TTGCCCGCGTCCAGCGAGCCGAAGAAGAACGCCTTCCAGGACGTGCTGCCCGCCTGGACGGCCGCCGAGTAGAAGGAGTTGGCGTAGCCGGAGGCGCTGAGGCCGTAGAGGTAGAGCAGGAGGGTGGCGGCCAGCAGGCCGAGGAGGGCGGGGCGCGCCCAGTGGGGGTCCCCGGGCCGGCCGCGCCACAGCCTGTGCGCGAAGGACCGCTCCGGTTCGTCCGCCCCGGACGCCCGCGGCGGTGCGGTGGGCGGTGCGGTGGGCGGCGGCGTGGTGGACGGCGGTCCCCAGTCGGCGGCACCGCCCTGCCGGGCGGCCGACGGGTCGTACTGCGTGGTCATCGGGGGTCCCCCGGCTCGATGTCGTGAGGGCACGCCGGCTGCGAGCGCACGGTCGTCTCCCTCCGGCTGTCGTCCGCGGCCTCGTCGGCGCGGACCTGGGTGGTCGGATACGGCTGCTCGTACGGCCGCCGGTATGTCCGCTGGTCCGGCTGCCGGCGCCGCGGCAGCGGTGCGTACGGGACCGGCGTGCCGTGGCCCGGCCCCGGCGGCGCGGGCGCGGCGACCGCCGTGGGCGCCCCGGGGGCCGTGGGCGCCCCGGGGGCCGTGGGCGCGGCGACCCCCGTGAGCGGGGCGGACTCCGCGCGGTCCGGGAAGACCCAGGCGCGGAAGAGCAGGAAGCGCAGCACGGTGGCCGCGAGGTTGGCGGCGACGAGCACCGCCAGTTCGGTGGAGTGCGCCGGGCTGTCGGAGGCCGCGTCCAGGGCGGCGAGCGAGCCGCTGGTCAGGACGAGGCCGATGCCGAAGACGACCAGCCCCTGCGCCTGGTGCCGGATCGCGCCGCCCCGGCCGCGCACCCCGAAGGTGAGCCGGCGGTTCGCGGCCGTGTTGGCCACGGCGGAGACCAGCAGCGCCGGCGCGTTGGCCTCCTGGGAGCCGGTGAACTGCCGGAAGGCGCTGTACAGCAGCAGATAGAAGAGGGTGGACAGGCCGCCGACCACGAGGAAGCCGACCAGCTGGCGGGCCAGGCCCCCCGGCACGCCGGTCAGTTCGCGGTCGCGCGGGTCGTCGCCGAAGGGCCGGGCCAACCGGTCCAGCGGCAGCGAACCGGTGGTCAGGGCCCTGCCGACGCGCCACACGCCCTTGAGGTCGTCGGTGGCCGTCCGCACGATGTGCACGGTGGAGTCGGGGTCGTCGACCCAGTCGACCGGCACCTCGTGGATCCTGAGACCCGCCCGCTCGGCGAGCACCAGCATCTCGGTGTCGAAGAACCAGCCGGTGTCCTCCACCAGCGGCAGCAGCACCTGTGCCACGTCCCGCCGGATCGCCTTGAACCCGCACTGCGCGTCCGAGAAGCGGGCCTGGAGCGAACCGCGCAGGATCAGGTTGTACGCCCGGCTGATGAACTCCCGCTTGGGGCCGCGGACGACCCGGGAGGCGCGGGCCAGCCGGGAGCCGATCGCCAGGTCGGAGTGGCCTGAGATCAGCGGTGCCACCAGCGGCAGCAGGGCGTTGAGGTCGGTGGACAGGTCGACGTCCATGTAGGCGAGGACCGGTGCGTCCGACGCCGACCACACGGTGCGCAGGGCCCGGCCCCGCCCCTTCTGCTCCAGGCGGAAGCAGGCCACCTCGGGGATCTCCGCCTCCAGCCGCGCCGCCACCAGCGGAGTGGTGTCCGTGGAGGCGTTGTCCGCGACGGTGATGCGGAACGCGTACGGGAAGGTGCGCGTGAGGTGCTCGTGCAGTCTGCGGACGCACGGCTGGAGGTCCTTCTCCTCGTTGTAGACGGGGATCACTACGTCCAGCACAGGCGTACCGGCGTCCGCGGCCGGGAGGTGCTCCCGCGCCGGCAGGGTGCCGGGAGAAGAGTCGGTTCGCATGCACCGACTCTGCTCAACCGCCCTGTCGTGCCCATGTGGTGGTGCTGTGCCGCGGCTGTGAGTGCGACGGCCGGTCCGGACCGGGCGCCGGCCGCGGGACGGCCGGGGTGAGCGCGGGCAGGTGCACGGTGAACACGGTGCGGCCGGGTGCGCTGTCCACGGTCACGGCGCCGCCGTGCGCGGCGGCCACGGCCTGCACGATGGCGAGCCCGAGCCCCGTGGACCCGGTGGCGCGGGACCGTGCGGAGTCCCCGCGGGCGAACCGCTCGAAGACGTGCGGCAGCAGCTCTGCCGGGATGCCCGGTCCGTCGTCCTCGACGTCGACGCACATCCATGGCCCGTGCCGCCGCACGCGCGCGGTGACGGTCGTACCGGGCGGGGTGTGCTTGCGGGCGTTGCCCAGCAGATTGACCAGCACCTGCTGGATCCGGGCCGCGTCCGCCGGGACCGGGGCCGGTTCGTCGGGCAGGTCGAGCCGCCAGTTGTGGTCCATGCCCGCCGCGCGGGAGTCGCTGACCGTGTCGACGACCAGCGGGACCAGGTCGGTGTGCCCGATCTGGAGCGGGCGCCCGGCGTCGAGCCGGGCGAGCAGCAACAGGTCCTCGACCAGGAGCGTCATCCGCCCGGCCTCGGACTCGATCCGTCCGAGGGCGTGCCGGGTGTCGGGCCCGACCTGTTCCCGCCCGCGCCGGGTCAGCTCCGCGTACCCGCGGATGGAGGCGAGCGGCGTCCGCAGCTCATGGCTGGCGTCGGCCACGAACTGCCGTACCCGCGTCTCGCTGCGCTGCCGGGCGTGCAGGGCGCCGTGGACGTGGTCGAGCATGCGGTTGAGCGCGGCTCCTACCTGGCCGACCTCGGTGTGCGGGTCGCACTCCGACTCCGGGACCCGTTCGCTGAGGTTCACCTCGCCGGTGTGCAGGGGGAGTTCGGAGACGCGGGTGGCGGTGGTGGCGACCCTGCGCAGCGGGCGGGTGGCGACGCCGACGATGACGGTGCCGGCGAGCAGGGCGGCGAGCAGCCCGGCGACGGTGACACAGACCTCGACGAGGACGAGGGTCTCCACGGTGCCGTCGACGTCCTTGGTGGGCAGGGCCACGTAGTAGGCGTCGGCGCGGTCCGGACTCTGCCGGTACCGGACGCGGTAGTCCCCGAGGCCGGGCAGCCCGGCGGTGTGCGCCCGGCCGTCCTTCGGTACCCGGGCGAGGGCCCGCCGCTGCGCCGCGGTGAGGGCGACGGTGTCCATCCTGCGGAACCGGTTGTAGCTGTCGTTGAGCTGTACGGCCCGGGCCGCGCCGGCGATCGACCCGTTCCGCGTGTACGCCGCGACCGTGGCGCGCTGCGTCGGGCCGGTGGTGAGCAGCAGGTCGAGCCGCTCGCTCGCCGTACCGGTGGCGTCGGGCACGGCCGGGTCGCCGGGCACCGAACCGCCGGGGCTCGGGAGCCGCCCGCCGCTCGCCGCCCGCATGGCGATCTCGCCGACCTTGTCGTCGAGCTGGTCGTACAGATGGATCCGCAGCGCGAGCGTGGTCACGGTGCCGATCACCGCGCACACCACCGCGATCAGCGTCACGGACGCGACGACGAGCCGGGTCCGCAGGGTGCGGGGCCGGCCCCGCACCGCTCTCCGCTTCGCCCGGCCGGGGGTGCCGGCCCGGCGCCGCGGCGGACGCGGCCGTCGTCGTCCGCTCATGACACGGCGGGCTTGATCAGGTAACCGGCGCCGCGCCGGGTGTGGATCATGGGCTCGCGGCCGGCGTCGATCTTCCGCCGCAGGTAAGAGATGTACAGCTCCACGACGTTGGCCTGGCCGCCGAAGTCGTAGGACCACACGCGGTCCAGGATCTGGGCCTTGCTCAGCACCCGCCGCGGGTTGCGCATGAGGAAGCGCAGCAGCTCGAACTCGGTGGCGGTGAGGTGGATGGAATCCCCGCCCCGCGTCACCTCGTGGCTGTCCTCGTCCAGGGTCAGGTCCCCCACGACGAGCACCGACTCCGACCGCCGGTCGGCCGCCCCGGACCTGCGGATGAGTCCGCGCAGCCGGGCGACGACCTCCTCCAGGCTGAACGGCTTGGTGACGTAGTCGTCGCCGCCCGCGGTGAGGCCGGCGATCCGGTCCTCCACCGCGTCCTTGGCGGTGAGGAAGAGGACCGGCACGTCCGGCAGTTCGCGCCGGAGCCGCCCGAGCACGGCCAGGCCGTCCATGTCCGGCAGCATCATGTCGAGCACGACGGCGTCGGGCCGGAACTCGCGGGCCGCCTGTACGGCCCCCTGCCCGTCCCCCGCGCTCCTGATCTGCCAGCCCTCGTACCGCAGAGCCATGCTCAGCAGTTCGGTGATCGACAGCTCGTCGTCCACCACCAGCACGCGGACGGGGCTCCCGTCCGGCCTCAGCAGTTCGGTGCGCCCCTGGGGCGAGGTCGTGGTCATGGTGGACACCCTGGCGGGGCCCTCTGAGAAGACGCTTTCCGAAGTCTGTGATTTCTCTGAGAAACCCACGGGCGTCTCCCGGGCGGTCCCCGGACATCGGTGGAAGGCCGAGGGGTGAACGGGCCCGGTCCGGCGCGGTGTTGAAGAACGGGACCGGAACGGTGAGGTGTCGCGGCCGGGACGCCGTCCGCCCGCCCCCTCAGAAGAGCCCGTCCTGCTCCCCCCTGAACTCCCGTACGGGAAAGGTCAGGCTGTCGGCCGCCGACGAGGGCGGCGGCGTCAGCGGCCACCCGGTCATCAGCCGCGTGTCCAGGACGACGACCCCGCGCCCGCCGGCCGCCAGGTGCAGATCGGGTCCGGCGGCGGCGACCAGCTCACCGCGCACGGCGCCGCCCGGGACGAGGGCGACGACGTCACCGACGGCGGCCGGTGCCCCAGAGAGCCCGAACCGCCCGGCGTGATCGACCGGCCGGCACGGCTCGCGGGTCAACGACTCGGGCCACCCCTCGAGCAGCACGGCCCGCGCGTGCACCTCGCGCACCTCGGCCGCCCGCTCGTCCTCCGACCCCGGCAGCCCGGCCCGCACCGTCCGCTTCTCGGCGTACGGAACGCGGTCCGGGACCCGCAGCGCGGCCCGCAGCAGTTCCTCGGTGCGCCGCGCGGCCATCAGCGGTCCGGTGCCGAGCCAGCTGAAGCAGACGGCGCCCTGCTCGAGCAGCCGGGCCGGCCCCCGTGCCACGGCGGTGATGCCGACCTTCACCAGCCCCGGCCCGAACCACGCCAGGTACACCCGGTACGGCCGCGGGTCGTCCGCGATCGTGTCGGCGGCGACGGAGTGCGCCCGGTCCAGCCGGGCGCACTCCTCGCACCGGGCCCCCGTGCTCCGCCCCGGCACCGCGGCCCGCAGCGGACAGGCGTGCCCCCGCGCCCCCACGCACCGCCGCACGGCCCCCGCCGGCACCGCGAAGGCGACGCGCTTGCCCCAGGGCAGCGCACTGCGCCGCCCGCCGTCCCAGACCAGCTCCGGACCGCCGGCCGTCCAGCGCAGCCCCGCGCACTTCCACACCTGTGCCATCACCCGCGAGCGTAGGCGGTGGGTCCGACAGCGGACCGGGAACGGCGGCAACGGCGGCAACGGCGGCAGGAGACAGGGCGGGCGCGGTGCGCCAACCCGTGACCGTCACGGGCGCACGGTCACTCGGCGGGGGAGGACGGGACCGACTCCACGGGGACGGGGGAGAGCGGGACCGTGTCCGCCGGCGCCGGCACTCCGGCCCGCCGCCCCCGCCCGGCCAGCCGGCAGCTCACGCACCCGGGGTGCCCCTGCCCGGCCTGCGGGTCGCGGGACCGCATCCCCCACTGCCCCCGCGGCCGCACCCCGGGCGGCTTGCCCCAGCCGGCCAGGTGCAGCAGCCAGGTCACCAGGACGCTCGCCGCCACGACGGCCAGCCCGGCGACGACCACCGGCAGGGAGGCCCGGCACACCCCCAGACCCAGCACCGCGCTCCCCGCGGTGGCGATGCCCGCGCCGGTCCAGCCGGCGACCGTGTGACCCTCGTCGTACAGACTCATGGAGCCTCCCCCGAAGCCATTCCCTCACGAGCCAAGCAATTCAGACGCCGAATATCTCACACACTAAGGAATCCCGGAAGATGCACGGCACGCCGCGCCGTCCCGCCACCCCGGCCCAGGCCCTGTCGGCGATGGACCACCTCATCGCCGCCCACCTCATCGGACAGCAGGAGCTGGCCCGCCGGCTCGGACTCACCGACACCGACCTGACCTGCTTCGGCTTCGTCCTGGAGGCCGGTGACGACCTGCTGACGGCGGGGGACCTCGCCGCCCGCGTCCACGTCACCACGGGCGCCGTGACCGGCATCCTCAACCGCCTGGAACGCGCCGGCTACGTCACCCGCCGCCCGGACCCGGCGGACCGCCGCCGGGTGCGCGTGGCCGCCGTACCGGAAGCCGTCACCCGCGTCGAGGCGGTGTACGCGGGCCACTACAAGCGGCTGACGGCCCTCTTCTCCGACTACGCGCCGGACGAACTGGCGGTCGTCACCGACTGGTTCACCCGCGCCACGGCGCTGGCCCACGAATACCTGGAGAAGCTGAACCGGAACGACCCGGACGAGGACTGCTGAGCGGACCCCGGGCGCCCCGGAGGGTTCCCGAGGACAGATCGGCACGGACGTAGCAGCATGGAATCCGCGGGGTGCGGCATCGCCTCCCGCCCGGGTCCGTGCGAGGACCCGCCGGGAGCCGTCGGAGCGCCGTCAGGACCCGCCGGGAGCCGTCGGAGCGCCGTCCGAGCGCCACCCCCCGGCCGCCCCGCGTCCGGACCGGGACTTCCCGCGGACCCCGGGAAACCCCGGGAATGCGCCTCGCCCCGCACTGACCCCGCCCCCTCCCGCCGGCTGCCCACCACCTGGAGTCGACCATGGAGAAAGTTCTCGGTGACGTACTGGGGTTCGCGGCCGGTGTCGCGGTCAGCCCGCTGCCGATCATCGCGGTCATCCTCATCCTGGCCACACCCCGGGGACGGCTCAACGGAGTGCTCTTCAGCGTCGGTTGGATCGTGGGACTCGCGGTGCCGGGGGCGGCGATGCTGGCGATCGCCTCCCCCGCCGGCGCCTCCGCCCACAAGCACCCCGCCACCTGGGTGGGCGCCCTCAAGCTCGCCCTCGGCCTGTTCCTCGTCCTGTTCGGCGCCCGCCAGTGGCACCGGCGGCCCAGGGACCCCGCGCAGGCGCGGCTGCCGAAGTGGATGGACGCGATCGACCGCCTCAGCCCCCTCAAGGTCTTCGGGCTGGGCACGGCGCTGGCCGCCCTCAACGCCAAGAACGCCCCGCTCACCATCGCCGCGGGCGCAGCGATCGGCTCGGCCGGACTGCCGGTCGGCCGGCAGATCGGCTCCCTGGCGATCTTCGTCGTGATCGCCTCACTGGGCCTGCTCGCCCCGCTGGGCGTCCTCCTGCTGGGCGGGGAGCGGGCGAGGTCCACGCTCGGCGACTGGAAGGACTGGGCGGCCGAGCACAATGTCGCCGTGATGGCGGTCCTGTTCTTCGTCCTCGGCCTGAAACTGCTCGGCGACGGAATCTCCGTCCTCGCCTCCTGAAGCCGGGCCGCGCCCACTCCACCGGGAAACGCCAGAGGCCCCGGATCTCTCCGGGGCCCCTGTTTCATGTGCACTCGGCAGGATTCGAACCTGCAACCTTCTGATCCGTAGGATCGGGCAGGCTGGCCGGAGGAGGCTCCGCCTTCCTCCCGGCTGATCGCTGATGGCCGTGATCAACGGCCTCTGTGTGCCGTGGTTGCCGTCAGGGTTGCCGTCAGGACTACCGGTGGCACCGGCTCGTACCGTACGCACGGCTCACGTCCAGCCAGGTGAGAGTTACCAACTTGCTCTACAGGGTCAAGGCGGCTCGCTTCGCTCACCACGCGCGGCACCTCGGTCGGCCCTGCGCTCATGTCTCCACCCGGCTCCAGCCCAGCCGCCGCCCATGCCACGCATGATTCCTTAAAGCGGGTGTCCCAGGTTCGATCAGCCGAGATATGGCCGCTCACGGTGCTCCAAGAAGTGACGGATCCGGAGCCGCTGCGTGTGGTGCATCGGCAGTTGATCAATCTCATCCGGATGGACGAACGCCAGCTCCGTGGACTCGTCCGAGATCGCGAGCCGGCCCCCGACCACGCGGGCGGTGAAGCAGACGTTGAACTGCCTGCGCACCTCACCGTCCGAGTAGGCGATGACGTGGCGAGGGTCGGTGTACGTGCCCACGAGCCCGGTGATCTCTACGTCCAGTCCGGTTTCTTCCTTCACCTCGCGGACGGCCGTTCCCGGGAGTGAGTCGGTCATCTCCATGCCGCCACCTGGCAGCGCCCAGAGATCGTTGTCTCGTCGACGCTGAAGGAGAACGCGCCCTTCGTCGTCGGTGACCACGGCGGACGCTGCGACCACCAGGCTGTTCGGCTCCGGTGCCGCTGGGTCGTCGTAGTACTCGGTCCGTGCCATGGTCACCCTTCTCGAACCGGCGTCGCGGTTTCCCACACCGCGTCGAAGCTGCTGGCGTAGGTGTCGAACATGCCGCCCTTCCCGCTGCGCCGGAGATGCCACACGGGAGCACCGTAGGCGTTCACGCCCCAGACATGGGCATTGACCAGTGCCTGGTCATCCGCACGATAGATCGAGTTGTAGAGCGTGGTGGCATGGGTTCGAACCTCGATGCCAGGTACCCCGGCAAGCGGGCGGTAGTGCATGAGGGCAAGTCGGCAACGGGACTCGATCCCGTGGCCGAACCTCTCCTCAGCGCCGCGCTGTTGGACATTCGTACTGTCCGGGTCGCCGATCGCGATACGGACCGCACACCCGTCGTCCGCTCGCTCTCGCAACAAGTCGTTGAGCCGCGGGTACGCCTCGTGCAGGAAGACGGCGGCGTACACCAGCACGTCGATGTGCTCGCACGCCTGCGTCAGCATCTCCACGAAGGTGGACACGGGGATGTCCGCCCGCTGGTCGTAGAGAGCCACAAGTTCCGGACTGACAGCGCGGGCAGGGCGTGCCTGCCGGAGCGCGGGCCATAGAGCGTGCACGTCTTCCCCTAGCATTTCCGCTGCCAGCATGGCCGTGGCACGGCGCGGCGTACGCCCCAGATTGACCCATCGTTCAACGGACTTGGGGTCGACTTCGACCTTGTCCGCAAGGGCGGCGTAAGAACTCCTATCGCAATGACTTCAGGCGTCTCCAGCAGATGAGTGCGCATGCCAGGGTGAGGAAGCCTTCGTGGATGTCGTCGCGGATCTCCTAGCGGATCCGCAGGCGGCGGAACCAGTGCAGGTGGGCGAAGGCGCGTTCCACGACCCAGCGTTGGGTGCCCAGGCCGGAGCCGTGTCCGGTGCCGCGGC
>NZ_JOCB01000078.1 GCF_000718775.1 Streptomyces sp. NRRL S-31 | reverse complement strand
CCCGCCACGGCCGCCGCCGGGCCGGGTGTCCGGCAGCAGGCGCCGGCGCGCGAGGGCGAGCCGTTCGGGCGAGGCGGGGTCGACGCCGGTGACCGCGGCGCCCCGGCCGGCCGCCATCAGCAGGGCCAGCCCGGAACCGCAGCGCAGGCCCAGCAGCCGGGTGGCGGGGCCCACGTCGAGCCGGTCGTACACGGCGTCGTAGAGCGGCACGAGCATCCGCTCCTGGATCTCGGACCAGTCACGCGCGCGTGCGCTCAGGTCCACGCGCGGCGCGGAGTCCGCGCGAGAGACGTGCTGCCGCACGAGCGTAGGTGTCATGGAAGCGCTCCAATCCGCCGACAGTTCGCCGCTGTGCCCGATCGCGTGGCCCCCGTGCCGTGCGTGCCGTGCGCTCGCACGTCCCACGTATGCCACCTAACTCCCGGCTCGCGGCGGCGTCCAGGGGGCGTGGGCCCCGGCTTGGGGCCGGAGCGGGGAGTGGCGGGATTTCACTTCCGGGCAGTTCTGGTGCCCGTACGGGGCACGGAAGGCGGAGCGGTGGCGGGAGCCCGGACGGAACGCGGTAGCGTCACGCGGACCAGGGATGCCGACCGGGGCGGAGCGCCGACCGAGAGCGGCCGAAACTCCCCTTGCGCAGCGGCCCGCCGGCGTCGCGCCGAGCCTCAGGAGCCGGACGTAGCGCGGACTACGCACCAGCTTGGTAGGAGCTGCGCCGCTTCTCCGCAGATCTGCGCACCCGCCCTCGTCAGGGCGCATCAGCGGCAACTGACGGGTACGTGCAAATTATTTGGGATGCCCTGGAATAGGAACACAGCGGCACCCCCGCTCGTTGTCATTACGTGAGCACGACACAGACACCACCTGTTCTGGCCGCAGAGCTGGCGCAGGCGTGGGCCGACATTCAGCGGCACCACCCCGAGCTGCCCGACCTTGCCGCACCAGAGTCCCTGATCGGGGAGTCGTCGTCCGCGTGCGGGCACGAACTCTCCTTCGAGCGCCTGCTCCACGAGGCAGTCCACGGCATCGCCGCCGCCCGCGGCGTCCGTGACACCTCCCGGGCCGGCCGCTACCACAACCGCCGTTTCCTCGCGATCGCCGAGGAACTGGGCCTGGACCACCCCGAGGAACCCCATCCGAGCAGCGGATTCTCGCTGGTCACCCTCAACGTCGAGGCGAAGCGTCGCTACCGCCCGACCATCGAGCGGCTCCAGCGGGCGCTGAAGGCCCACACGGCGGCCACCTCGGCCGACACCTCCCGCACCTTCCGCGGTCCGGCCGCCCGGCACGGTTCCTCCGGCGGCGGCGTCCGGGTCAAGGCGGTGTGCGACTGCGGCCGCAACGTCCGGGTGGTCCCCTCGGTCCTGGCCCAGGCGCCCATCGTCTGCGGCGGCTGCGGCAAGCCGTTCCGGATCCCGGAGGTCGTGGGCGCGGCGTAGCCGCGGGCCGCGGGAACACCGGCATCTCGTGGATGCCGGAGGCGGCGTCCCGGCCGACGGCCGGACAGCACCGGGCGGCGCACCCGACGTGTCCTCACCTCCACGCCGGGTGCCGCCGCGGTGTGCCCGGCCCCGGCCGGAACCCCCGGGGCCCGATGCGGTCCGCGGTGTGTGGCAGAATGGCTAGCTGTACTCGACAGCCGCACAGGACCCCTCTCTCCTCCGGCTGACGCGTCCGTCGGGCACTCGGGTACCGCAACCCCACGCGGCGTCCCGCCGTGCCCAACCACGTCAAAACCAGGAGAACCCACTCCCGTGGCAGTCAAGATCAAGCTGAAGCGTCTGGGCAAGATCCGTTCGCCTCACTACCGCATCGTCGTCGCCGACTCCCGTACCCGCCGTGACGGCCGGGCCATCGAGGAGATCGGCAAGTACCACCCGACCTACAACCCGTCGGTCATTGAGGTGGACGCCGACCGCGTGGCGTACTGGCTGGGTGTCGGCGCGCAGCCGACCGAGCCCGTCCTCGCCATCCTGAAGAAGACCGGCGACTGGCAGAAGTTCAAGGGCGAGCCGGCCCCCGCGCCGCTGCTCGTCGCGGAGCCGAAGGCCGCGCGTCCGTCGTTCGAGGCCCTCGGCGGTGACGACGAGGGCAAGGGTGAGGCGATCACCCAGAAGAAGAAGGCTGAGAAGAAGGACGAGGCTGCTGCCGAGTCCGCTTCGACCGAGGCCTGAGCAGCATGCTCGAAGAGGCGCTTGAGCACCTCGTGAAGGGCATCGTCGACAACCCTGACGATGTGCAGGTCGCCTCGCGCGACCTGCGCCGCGGACGCGTGCTGGAGGTCCGGGTCCACCCCGACGACCTCGGCAAGGTGATCGGCCGCAACGGCCGTACCGCGCGCGCCCTGCGCACCGTCGTGGGTGCCATCGGCGGTCGCGGTGTCCGCGTCGACCTGGTCGACGTGGACCACGTTCGCTGACGCTTCATCGCAACCGGCTCGGGCCGGGGAGGGCCACTGGGCCGTCCCCGGCCCGCAGTCGTATGACAGGAGATTTGGACAGGTGCAGCTGGTAGTCGCACGGGTCGGCCGTGCCCATGGCATCAAGGGCGAGGTCACCGTCGAGGTACGAACCGACGAGCCGGAGCTCAGGCTCGCCCCCGGCGCCGTACTCGCCACGGACCCCGCCTCCGCGGGACCGCTGACCATCGAGACGGGACGGGTCCACAGCGGCCGCCTCCTGTTGCGCTTCGCGGGCGTCACCGACCGCAACGCCGCCGAGGCTCTGCGCAACACCCTGCTGATCGCCGAGGTGGACCCGGAGGAACTGCCCGAGGGCGAGGACGAGTACTACGACCACCAGCTCATCGACCTCGACGTGGTCACCGAGGACGGCACCGAGGTCGGCCGGATCACCGAGATCTCGCACCTGCCCACCCAGGACCTGTTCATCGTGGAGCGCCCGGACGGCAGCGAGGTGATGATCCCCTTCGTGGAGGAGATCGTCACCGACATCGACCTGGAGGAGCAGAAGGCGGTCATCGCGCCGCCGCCGGGCCTGATCGACGACCGCGCGGAGATCGCCTCCTCCCGGGAAGCCTCCGGAGAAGAGTCCTGATGCGCCTCGACGTCGTCACGATCTTCCCCGAGTACCTGGAACCCCTGAACGTCTCCCTCGTCGGCAAGGCACGCGCGCGCGGACAGCTGGACGTCCATGTGCACGACCTGCGCGACTGGACCTACGACCGGCACAACACGGTCGACGACACGCCGTACGGCGGCGGCCCCGGCATGGTCATGAAGACCGACCCCTGGGGCGACGCCCTCGACACCGTCCTCGCCGACGGCTACGAGACCGGCGCGCGGGCCCCGGCGCTGATCGTGCCCACCCCCAGCGGCCGTCCCTTCACCCAGGAACTCGCCGTCGAACTCTCCGAGCGCCCCTGGCTGATCTTCACGCCGGCCCGCTACGAGGGCATCGACCGGCGCGTCATGGACGAGTACGCCACCCGCGTGCCGGTCTACGAGGTCTCCATCGGCGACTACGTGCTGGCCGGCGGCGAGGCGGCCGTCCTCGTCGTCACCGAGGCCGTCGCCCGGCTGCTGCCCGGCGTCCTCGGCAACGCGGAGTCCCACCGCGACGACTCCTTCGCCCCCGGCGCGATGGCCGGCCTCCTCGAAGGCCCCGTCTACACCAAGCCGCCCGTCTGGCGCGGCCGGGACATCCCGGACGTGCTGCTCAGCGGCCACCACGGCAAGATCGCCCGCTGGCGGCGCGACGAGGCCCTGCGGCGCACCACCGCCAGCCGGCCCGACCTGATCGAGCGCTGCGACCCGAAGTCCTTCGACAAGAAGGACCGCGAGATGCTCTCCATCCTGGGCTGGGAGCCGGACCCCGACGGTCACCCCTACGGCCGATTTTGGCGGCGGGCCGAGGGCATGGAACAATAGACCGCTGTTGTGCGCCCGTCCGGCGTGCGCCCCTGCCACAGGGGGAGACGACGCCCGTCCCGACCCGCACGGCAGACCCTTCGAAAACCCCTAGTTCCCGTTGATGACCTGTGGCATCAGCGAAGAAAGCAGACGAAATGTCTCACCTGCTCGACACCGTCGACGCCGCGTCGCTGCGCAGCGACGTCCCGGCCTTCCGCCCGGGTGACACCGTCAACGTCCACGTCCGCGTCATCGAGGGCAACCGCTCCCGTGTGCAGCAGTTCAAGGGCGTTGTGATCCGCCGCCAGGGCTCCGGTGTCCGCGAGACCTTCACGGTCCGCAAGGTCTCGTTCTCCGTCGGCGTCGAGCGCACCTTCCCGGTGCACACCCCGATCGTCGAGAAGATCGAGCTGGTCACCCGCGGTGACGTGCGTCGCGCCAAGCTGTACTACCTCCGTGACCTGCGCGGCAAGGCCGCGAAGATCAAGGAGAAGCGCGACAACTGAGCGCTTTCCCGGGGTCACGGCGGAGCGGGATAGCATCCTGCTCCGATGGACACCGAAGCACAGCCGACGGAACGCGACCGCTCCTCCCACCCCGGTAGCCCGGGGCCGGAGGGCCGGTCGCGTTTCGCGTTGGTGGCACGGGCCGCCGACTGGCTGCCGGGCGGCCGGATCACCCTCACCTTCTTCACCTGCCTCGCGTTCCTGCTCGTCCTCAACGTCTTCGTCATACAGCCGTTCCAGATCCCGAGCGGATCCATGGAGCCCGCCCTGCGGATCGGGGACCGGGTGCTCGTCAACAAGCTGGCGTACCGTTTCGGTGCCCAGCCGCGCCGCGGCGACGTGATTGTCTTCGACGGCACCGGGTATTTCGGGGACGCCGACTACGTCAAACGTGTGGTCGGAGTGGGGCGGGACCACGTGGTGTGCTGCGACGCGAAGGGGAGGATCGAGGTGAACGACCGGCCGGTCGACGAGACGGCGTTCCTCCATCCCGGGGACAGCGCCTCCAGCGTGCCCTTCGACGTCGTCGTCCCCCCGGGCCGCCTGTTCGTGCTCGGCGACCACCGCGGCGACTCCAGCGACTCCCGCGACCACCTCGGCTCGCCGGGCGGCGGCATGATCCCGGTCGGCGACGTCGTCGGCCGGGCGGACTGGATCGTGTGGCCGTACCGCCACTGGACGCACCTGACCCGGCCGTCCGCCTACGCGCGCGTGCCCGACGCCCCGGCGGAGGCCGCCCATGGGTAACCGCGGCAAGCCGCGCGGGGTGCCCAGCGGCCCCTCCGACAACCTGCTGCCCACCGGGGCGCGCCGCGCCTCCGCGCCCGGCGGCGGCCGCACGCGCGCGGAGCGCCGCGAACTCCAGCGCAAGGTCAAGCGCAAACGCAGGCGCTCGGCCGCCCGGGAGGTCCCCCTCCTGATCGGCGTCGCCGTCCTCATCGCACTCGTCCTGAAGACGTTCCTCGTCCAGGCGTTCGTGATCCCGTCCGGGTCCATGGAGCAGACGATCCGGATCGGCGACCGGGTCCTGGTCGACAAGTTCACCCCCTGGTTCGGCTCCGAGCCGCACCGCGGTGACGTCGTCGTCTTCCACGACCCGGGCGGCTGGCTCCAGGACGAGCAGACCGCCAAGAAGGACGACCCCGTCGTCGTCAAGCAGTTCAAGGAAGGGCTCAGCTTCATCGGCCTGCTGCCGTCCGACAACGAGAAAGACCTGATCAAGCGGGTCATCGGGGTCGGCGGCGACCGTGTGAGGTGCTGTGACGCGCAGGGCCGGGTCACCGTCAACGGCGTCCCGCTCACCGAGGGCGACTACATCTATCCGGGGGACGAGCCCTCCACCACGCCCTTCGACATCACCGTCCCCCGGGGCCGGCTGTGGGTGATGGGCGACCACCGGGGCAACTCCGCGGACTCCCGCTTCCACCAGGACACCCCCTACGGCGGCACGGTCTCGGTGGAGTCGGTGGTCGGCCGGGCCATGGTGATCGGCTGGCCGCTCGGCCACTGGACCCGCCTGACGGAACCTAAAACCTTCGCAAGCGTCACCGACTCGGCGTCGGGGACGACTGCCGCGCACGCGCCGTCGCATAGGGTTGCCCCCGAGAATGCGAACGGAATGACACAGCTCCCGACCCCTGCGGAACTCCCGCTCGTTATGGGAGTGGTGGGCCTGCGCCGTGTACGGCGCGGGCGGCGGCACGGAGTGAGGAGTTGGCGTGGGGGATGTGGCGGTTGGCGCACGGTCGGGACACGACGGCGAGGAGCACCGCGGGCACCCCGTGGAACCGAACGGTCCCGGTTCGGACGGCGCCATGACCTCGGGGAATGACCCGGCGGGCGACGAGGGCCCGCCGGCGGGCGAGCGGCGGCCCCGCACGGACGCCGCGTTCGCGGACGAGGGGACGCACCGGCCGCAGCGGCCGCGCTCGTTCTGGAAGGAACTGCCGATCCTGATCGGCATCGCGCTGGTCCTGGCGCTGCTGATCAAGACGTTCCTGGTGCAGGCGTTCTCGATCCCGTCCGACTCGATGCAGAACACCCTCCAGCAAGGTGACCGCGTCCTGGTCGACAAGCTCACCCCGTGGTTCGGGTCCAAGCCCGAGCGCGGTGAGGTCGTGGTCTTCCACGACCCGGACGACTGGCTGGCGGGCGAGCCCACGCCGACCCCGAACCCGGTGCAGAAGGTCCTCAGCTGGATCGGTCTGATGCCCTCGGCGGAGGAGAAGGACCTCATCAAGCGGGTTATCGGCGTCGGCGGCGACACGGTCGAGTGCAAGAACAGCGGCCCGCTGAAGGTCAACGGCAAGGCGCTGAACGAGCCGTACGTCTACCCGGGCAACACCCCGTGCAGCGTGGACGACCAGGGCGGCCAGTTCACGGTGAAGGTCCCCAAGGGCTTCATCTGGGTGATGGGCGACCACCGCCAGAACTCCCGCGACTCCCGCTACAACCAGTCCGACCGGAACCACGGCATGGTCCCCGTCGACAAGGTCGTCGGCCGTGCCATCGTCAAGGCCTGGCCGATCAACCGCTGGGGCACCCTGCCCGTCCCGGACACCTTCGACCAGCCGGGCCTCGACCAGCAGTCCTCCGCCGCCGCGTCCCTGACGGTGGCCCCGCAGGGCGTGGCCGTCGCCGCGGTGCTGCCGGTGGCGCTGTGGCGGCGCCGGTGCGCCGACCGCCCGGAGCCGGCCCGGACGACCTCCGCCGGACAGCGCTGACCCCGCCGCCCGGGCCACCGCGCCCGGCGGCCCGGGCCGCCCGGCCCCGGGGGATTCGGCCGTCGAAGAGGGGGCTGCCCCCGCTCGGTACCGCCGGGTAGGGTGCGGGTCCATGGGTGGCGAGAGCATGACGCGTACGGCCCCGCAGGGCGGCGGCACCGGCACGGCACCGGCCGGCGGCGGCCGGCTCGGACAGCGGCTGTCCGGAGTGGCCGTGGCGCTGGGACTGGTGCTGTTCCTGGGCGGTTTCGCATGGGGAGCGCTGGCCTACCGGCCGTACACCGTGCCCACCGGTTCCATGTCCCCGACCATCGCCGTCGGCGACCGGGTGCTGGCCCAGCGGGTCGACGGCGACGAGGTACGCCGCGGTGACGTGGTCGTCTTCGAGGACAAGAGCTGGGTGGACGACGCCAAGGTGGTCAAGCGCGTGGTCGCCGTGGGCGGTGACACCGTCTCCTGCTGCACCGACGGCAAGCTGACCGTGAACGGCAAGCAGATCGACGAGCCGTACCTGCCCGCCGGGAGCCTGGCCGAGATCAAGGGCTTCACCACCGTGACCGTGCCCCGGGGCCGGCTCTTCCTCCTCGGCGACGAACGGCAGGGCTCCCTGGACTCCACCGCCCACCTCACCGACGCGGCCCAGGGCACCGTCTCCCGGTCCGCCGTCTCCGCCCGCGTGGACGCCGTCGTCTGGCCCTGGAAGGGCATGCTCAAGCGCCCCACCGGCTTCGAGACGCTCGGCGCGCTCTCCGGGCCCGGTCCGCTGCGCACGATCGAGGTGCTGGTCGTGGCCGGCGCGATCCTGGTCCTCGGCGGCGGCGCCTACGGCCCGATCGCCGGACGCCTGACCCGCTCCCGCACCGTCGCGGCCCGCCCGGAGGCCGCCGGTGTCCGCTGAGACCACGCGGCCGGCGGGGGAGTCGTACGGGGACGGGGACGACCGGCCGGACGCGGCGGCCGGAGGGGCGCACCCGGGTGAGGACGGCCCGCGCAAGGTGGCCCGGGTGGTCCTCCTCGACCCCGAGGACCGCATCCTGCTCCTGCACGGCCACGAACCGGACGACCCGGCCGACGACTGGTGGTTCACGCCCGGCGGCGGTCTGGAGGGTGCCGAGACACGCGAGGAGGCCGCGCTGCGCGAACTCCGGGAGGAGACCGGCATCACCGACGTCGAACTGGGGCCCGTGCTCTGGCGGCGGCGCTGCTCGTTCCCGTTCGCGGGCCGCCGCTGGGACCAGGACGAGTGGTACTACCTGGCCCGTACGAGCCAGACGGCGACCGCGCCGACGGGGCTGACGGAGCTGGAGCGGCGCAGCGTCGCCGGAGCGCGCTGGTGGACGTGTCGGGAACTGACCCGGGCTCATGAGACGGTGTATCCGACCAGACTCGCCGAGCTGCTGCGCACGCTGCTCGTCGAAGGTCCCCCGGCCAGGCCCGTGACCCTTGACACGGAAATCGTCTGAGAGCCCCGGCACCTGGCGCACAATGGTGGGATCGCACGGCTGAAGGGGAACATGCCATGAGCGCCGAGGACCTCGAGAAGTACGAGACCGAGATGGAGCTGAAGCTCTACCGGGAGTACCGAGATGTCGTCGGTCTGTTCAAATACGTGATCGAGACCGAGCGGCGTTTCTACCTCACCAACGACTACGAGATGCAGGTGCACTCGGTGCAGGGCGAGGTGTTCTTCGAGGTGACCATGGCCGACGCCTGGGTCTGGGACATGTACCGGCCAGCTCGCTTCGTCAAGCAGGTCCGCGTGTTGACGTTCAAGGACGTGAACATCGAGGAGCTGAACAAGAGCGATCTGGAGCTGCCGGGCGGCTGATGACCTGCGGCTCCGCGCGCCCCCACCCGACCGGGTGACGGAGTTTTCCACAACCGCCGAGTAGTGCCCCGAGATCAACAGCTGAGGGCCGGACGCGTGACGGTTGGCACCGGAGGTGGTGCCGACATGAACGCACGAGAGGCGATCGGCAAGTACGGCGAGGACCTGGCCGCCCGGCGGCTCGCCGAGGCCGGTATGACGGTCCTGGAGCGCAACTGGCGCAGCGGCCGGTCCGGGGAGATCGACATCGTGGCGCGGGACGGTGACGCGCTCGTCGTCTGCGAGGTCAAGACCCGCAGGGGCGGCGGGTACGAGCACCCGATGGCCGCGGTGACCCCCGAGAAGGCCGCCCGGCTCCGCCGGCTCGCCGAGCACTGGATCCAGGCCCACGGAGGAGCCCCGCCGGGCGGCGTCCGGATCGACCTCGTCGGCGTGCTCCTGCCCCGCCGGGGCGCGCCCACGGTCGAGCACGCGCGGGGGGTGGCCTGAATGGGGTTCGCCCGTACGTGCTCGGTGGCCCTGGTGGGTGTCGAGGGCGTGGTCGTCGAGGTCCAGGCCGACCTCGAACCCGGCGTGGCCGCCTTCACCCTGGTCGGCCTGCCGGACAAGAGCCTGATCGAGAGCCGTGACCGGGTGCGGGCGGCGGTGGTGAACTCCGGCGGCGAGTGGCCGCAGAAGAAGCTCACCGTCGGGCTCAGCCCCGCCTCGGTGCCCAAGGCCGGCTCGGGTTTCGACCTGGCCGTCGCCTGCGCGGTCCTCGGCGCCGCCGAGCGCATCGACCCCCGTGTCCTCGCCGACATCGTCATGATCGGAGAGCTGGGCCTGGACGGCCGCGTACGGCCGGTCCGGGGCATCCTGCCGGCCGTCCTCGCGGCGGCCGACGCGGGGTACGAACAGGTCGTCGTACCCGAGTGCGCCGCCGCCGAGGCCGGCCTCGTCCCCGGTGTCTCCGTGCTCGGGATCCGCAGCCTGCGGCAGCTCATCGCGGTGCTGGCCGAGGAGCCCGTCCCGGACGAGGCACCCGACGAACCGGGCCGGCCCGACCCCCTGCTGGCCGGGCTGCGGGTGCCGGGCACCGGCGCCGCCACCGGCGTCCACGCGGCCGGCGCCGCACAGCACGACCACGATCACGACCTGGCGGACGTGGTGGGGCAGGTCTCCGCCCGCACGGCCGTGGAGGTGGCCGCCGCCGGCGGGCACCACCTGTTCCTGGAAGGGCCGCCCGGGGCGGGCAAGACCATGCTCGCCGAACGCCTCCCGGCCGTCCTTCCCCGGCTCACCCGGGAGGAGTCGCTGGAGGTCACGGCGGTGCACTCGGTCGCCGGGCTGCTGCCCGCGGGCAAGCCGCTCGTCGACGTCGCCCCCTACTGCGCGCCGCACCACTCCGCCACGATGCAGTCCCTCGTCGGCGGCGGCCCGGGCGTCGCCCGGCCCGGCGCGGTGTCCCTCGCCCACCGCGGAGTGCTGTTCCTGGACGAGGCGCCCGAGTTCCGCAGCCAGACCCTGGACGCCCTGCGGCAGCCGCTGGAGTCGGGGCACGTGGTGATCGCGCGCAGTGCCGGCGTGGTCCGGTACCCGGCGCGGTTCCTGATGGTCCTGGCCGCCAACCCCTGCCCCTGCGGGCGCTTCTCGCTCCGTGACTCCCTGTGCGAATGCCCGCCGTCGGTGATCCGCCGCTACCAGTCCCGGCTGTCCGGCCCGCTGCTGGACCGGGTGGACCTGCGCGTGGAGGTCGATCCCGTCACCCGCGCCCAGCTCACCGCGCCCGGCGCCCGCGGGGAGTCCACGGCGACCGTGGCCGACCGGGTGCGCCAGGCCCGGCAGCGGGCGGCGGACCGCCTCACCGCCACCCCGTGGCGCACCAACAGCGACATCCCCGGCCGCGAGCTGCGGAGCCGCTACCAGGCCGCCCCCGGCGCCATGGACGAGGCCGAACGCGGCCTGGAGCGGGGCGTGCTCACCGCCCGCGGGATCGACCGGGTCCTGCGCGTCGCCTGGACGGTCGCCGACCTCCGCGGACACGACCGCCCGGACGCCGCCGACGTCGCCCTGGCCCTGCACCTGCGCACCGGTGTCCCCCGGGGAGTGCCGATGGCCATCGGGGCGCCGGCATGACCTGTGCGTGGGACGCGGACGACGACCTGCTCGGCCGGGTCTTCCTCGGGCGGGTGATCGAGCCGGGGGACGAGGCCGGGGGACGGTGGGTGCGGGAGTTCGGGCCGGCGGAGGTGGTGCGGCGGCTGCGCCACGGGCACGCGGCGCTGCCGGGAGTGACCGCCACCCGGTGGGCGGGGCTCGTCGCACGGGCCGGGCGGGCGGAGCCGGAGCGGGACCTCGCGGTGGCCCGGGCCGCGGGGGCGCGGTTCGTCCGCCCGGGGGACGGCGAGTGGCCCCGCCAGCTCGACGACCTCGGCGACGCACGGCCCCTCGGACTGTGGGTGCGCGGCCGGCCGAGCCTGCGGATGTGGGCGCTGCGGTCCGTCGCCGTGGTGGGCGCCCGCGCCTGCACCGAGTACGGCACCCACGCGGCGGCCACCCTCGCCTCCGGCCTCGCCGAGCGGGGCTGGGTCGTGGTGTCGGGCGGGGCGTACGGCATCGACGGCGCCGCCCACCGCGGTGCCCTCGCCGCCCGCGGCGCCACCGTCGCCGTCCTGGCCTGCGGCGTGGACCAGCCTTACCCGCGCGGCCATGCCGCCCTGCTCGGCCGGATCGCCGACCAGGGACTGGTGGTGGGCGAACTGCCGCCCGGCGACCACCCCACCCCCAGCCGGTTCATCCTCCGCAACCGTGTGATCGCCGCCCTGACCAGGGGCACCGTCGTCGTGGAGGCCGCCCGCCGCAGCGGTTCCCTGGCCACCGCGCGTGCCGCCCAGCGCCTCGGCCGGTTCACCATGGGCGTTCCCGGCCCGGTCACCAGCGCCCTCTCCGCGGGCGTGCACGACCTGCTGCGCGGCGAGGCCACCCTGGTCACCGATGTCACCGAGGTCGTGGAACTCGTCGGCGACATGGGTGAGCTGGCCCCGGCCCGACGGGGCCCGGTCCTCCCGCGCGACCTGCTCGAACCGCGGGCCCGCGGGGTGCTCGCCGCCCTGCCCGGCGATCGGGCGGCCCCCGCCGAGGAGATCGCGCTCGACGCGCGCACCACCCGGGACGACGCGATCGCGAGGCTGTACGAACTCCGAGCACTTGGCTACGTCGAACGACACGGCGACGGCTGGAAGTTGACACGCCAGGCGATGACCTCGGTGCAAGCCGGCCGGCGCCCGTGCTGACCGACCGTGTTCGGCCGTCCGGGGGAACCCCGACGCCCCCTGCCTTTCCCGGAGTTGGCACCGGCGGCCGGTCACGCAGAGCGAGCCGCCGTACGCGGTCACGCCCCCGGCGCGAGCCCCCCGCGCGAGGGTGGAGCCGCATTGTTCGCACACCGCGACTCTTCAGTCACGCTACGCTCACGACGATGACGGCGCAGAACGCGTCACCCCGACACCAGACCGACGCCTCACCCAGTCAGCCCCCTTCCCCGTACGACCCCCACTCCCGTCCGCTCCACAGCACTTCACCGCACTTCACGGCAGAACGGCACAAGGCGACGAATGCCCCAGCACACCTCCGGGTCCGACCGGGCGGCGATCCCCCCAGCCGCCCGCGACGGTGGCAGCGTGCGACCGTCCGCCCCCTCGACGCTCGACGAGCTGTGGCGGTCGTACAAGGCGACGGGGGACGACCGGCTGCGGGAGCAGCTGATCCTGCACTACTCGCCGCTGGTCAAATACGTGGCGGGCCGGGTCAGCGTCGGGCTGCCGCCCAACGTGGAGCAGGCCGACTTCGTCTCCTCGGGGGTGTTCGGGCTGATCGACGCGATCGAGAAGTTCGACATCGACCGGGAGATCAAGTTCGAGACCTACGCGATCACCCGGATCCGCGGCGCGATGATCGACGAGCTGCGGGCGCTGGACTGGATCCCCCGCTCGGTCCGGCAGAAGGCGCGCAACGTCGAGCGTGCCTACGCCACCCTGGAGGCGCGGCTGCGGCGCACCCCGACGGAAGGGGAGGTGGCCGCCGAGCTGGGCATGGAGGTCGACGAACTGCACGCGGTGTTCAGCCAGTTGTCGCTGGCCAACGTGGTCGCCCTGGAGGAGCTGCTGCACGTCGGCGGCGAGGGCGGGGACCGGCTCAGCCTGATGGACACGCTGGAGGACACCGCCGCCGACAACCCGGTGGAGGTGGCCGAGGACCGGGAGCTGCGCCGGTTCCTGGCCCGGGCGATCAACACGCTGCCCGAGCGGGAGAAGACCGTGGTCACCCTGTACTACTACGAGGGCCTCACCCTCGCCGAGATCGGCAACGTGCTCGGTGTCACCGAGAGCCGGGTCAGCCAGATCCACACCAAGTCGGTGCTCCAGCTCCGGGCGAAGCTGGCGAGCTTCGGCCGCTGACTCCTCCCTCCCGGGAGGGTGTGTCCGTAAAGTGGTCGACGTGCCAAGGATTCGAGCGGCCTCCGTGGCCGAACACCGTTCGATGCAGCGAGCCGCCCTGCTGGACGCGGCTCGGTCACTGCTCTCCGAGGGCGGCACGGAAGCGCTGACCTTCCCCGCGCTGGCCGAGCGGACGGGGCTGGCGCGCTCGTCCGTGTACGAGTACTTCCGGTCGCGGGCCGCGGTGGTCGAGGAGCTGTGCGAGGTCGACTTCCCGGTGTGGGCGGCGGAGGTCGAGGCGGCGATGGAGCGCGCCGACTCGGCCGAGGGCAAGGTCGAGGCGTATGTGCGGCGGCAGCTGGCGCTGGTCGGCGACCGGCGGCACCGGGCGGTCGTGGCCATCTCCGCCAGTGAGCTGGACGCCGGGGCCCGGGAGAAGATCCGGGCGGCCCACGGCGGGCTGGTCGCGATGATCGTCGAGGCGCTGGGGGAGCTGGGGCACGAGCAGCCGCGGCTGGCGGCGATGCTGTTGCAGGGGGTCGTGGACGCGGCCGTACGGCGGATCGAGCTGGGCGCGGCCGAGGATCCGGCGATCGTGACGGACGCCGCGGTGGGCATGGCGCTGCGGGGCGTGCGGGGCTGAGACCGGCGGGCGGCCCGAGGGACACGGGGCCCGACGGAGCCCGCATCGAGGAGACACGGAGCCCGCTCCGAGGAGACACGGGGCCCGCCTCGGACGACCGGGAACGGCTGGAACTGGCTGGAAACGACCGAATGCCAACCGGGCCGCCGCCCGGCCGGGCTGACCGCCCCGGTCAAGGCGTGACCGGCAGCAGTCTCGACGGTCCGCGGGCCAGCAGCCACGGTGGCAGCAGCGCCAGCGGGTTCAGGTAGGTCCCGCCGCGCAGCAGCCCCCAGTGCACGCAGACGGCGGAACAGTGCGACCCCGCCGCCTCGACCGTCCCCACCACCGCGCCCGCCGCCACCGCGTCCCCCGTCCGCACCGACGGACGCACCGGCTCGTACGTGGTGCGCAGATCCGTCCCCGCCAGCCCCACCGACACCACTCCACGCCCCGCCACCCGTCCGGCGAACGTCACCCGTCCGGCCGCCACCGCCCGCACCGGGGCCCCGGCCGGAGCGGCCAGGTCCACGCCGCGATGGCCGGGACCGTACACGGAAGCCGGTGGCTCCCAGCCGCGCGCAACCGGCGGACGGACACCCACCGGCCAGAGGCGGGCCACGGCGGGAACCGGTGCCGAGGGGGCCGGCGAAGGGGCCGGGGGCGGGGCGTCCGCCCAGGCCAGAGGGGTCAGCGCCGCACCCGCCGAGACCAGCAGCGAAGCCGCCCGCACCATCACGTATCGCATGCCCGACACCGTGCCGCACCCCCGCCGATCATGGCTGGACCCTGTGGACCACCCGCCGGTTGTGGACAGCGCCGTCACCCGCCGCCCCGTCGGTCCCGTACACTTCTTCTGGCGATCCGGGTCACCGGGTCGACTTCGCACGCCCGGGTACGACAGCCGGCAACGGTTCGTACCAAGCGCCCCTCGGTCCTTCGCGGCACGGCGCACCTCGGGCGTCAGGCGCGTCCGCCGTCCGGCGGACGCGGCACAACCGAGAATCAAGGAGATACGGCCATGGCCGTCGTCACGATGCGGGAGCTGCTGGAGAGCGGCGTCCACTTCGGTCACCAGACCCGTCGCTGGAACCCGAAGATGAAGCGCTTCATCTTCACCGAGCGCAACGGCATCTACATCATCGACCTGCTCCAGTCGCTGTCGTACATCGACCGCGCCTACGAGTTCGTCAAGGAGACCGTCGCCCACGGCGGCACGGTCATGTTCGTCGGCACGAAGAAGCAGGCGCAGGAGGCCATCGCCGAGCAGGCCACCCGCGTCGGCATGCCCTACGTCAACCAGCGCTGGCTGGGCGGCATGCTCACCAACTTCTCGACCGTCTACAAGCGTCTCCAGCGCCTCAAGGAGCTGGAGCAGATCGACTTCGAGGACGTCGCGGCCTCCGGTCTGACCAAGAAGGAGCTGCTGGTCCTCTCCCGCGAGAAGGCCAAGCTGGAGAAGACCCTCGGCGGTATCCGCGAGATGCAGAAGGTGCCCAGCGCCGTCTGGATCGTGGACACCAAGAAGGAGCACATCGCCGTTGGTGAGGCCCGGAAGCTGAACATCCCGGTCGTCGCGATCCTCGACACCAACTGCGACCCCGACGAGGTCGACTACAAGATCCCGGGCAACGACGACGCGATCCGCTCCGTCACCCTGCTCACCCGCGTGATCGCCGACGCCGTCGCCGAGGGCCTCATCGCCCGTTCCGGCGTCGCCACCGGCGACAAGGGCGAGAAGGCCGCGGGCGAGCCGCTCGCCGAGTGGGAGCGCGACCTGCTCGAGGGTGAGAAGAAGGACGAGGCTCCGGCCGCCGAGGCCGAGGCCGCTCCGGCCGAGGCTGCCCCGGCCGAGGCTGCTCCGGCCGCCGAGGCCGAGCAGGCCCCCGAGGCCGCCCCGGCCGCCGAGGCCGAGCAGGCCTGACGCAGGTCCGTCAGCGTTCGACGGCGGGGGCGGTACGGCAACCACCAGCGCCCCTGGCGCGGTGAAGTCCGCCCCCGCTGTTCACCCGCAGGTCGGCACGGCGTACGGGTTCCACGCTCGTATGGGGAACGCACACCGTGCGGATCTGAAGATCTTCCAGACTTCGAGAAAGACTCACAGACTCATGGCGAACTACACCGCCGCCGACGTCAAGACGCTCCGTGAGCTGACCGGCGCCGGCATGATGGACTGCAAGAAGGCGCTGGACGAGGCCGAGGGCAACGTCGAGAAGGCCGTCGAGGCGCTCCGTATCAAGGGCCAGAAGGGCGTCGCCAAGCGCGAGGGCCGCTCCGCCGAGAACGGCGCCGTGGTCTCCATCATCGCCGACGACAACTCCACCGGTGTCCTGGTCGAGCTGAAGTGCGAGACGGACTTCGTCGCCAAGGGCGAGAAGTTCCAGTCCGTGGCCAACGCCATCGCCGAGCACGCCGCCAAGACGAACCCGGCCGACCTCGCGGCCCTGCTGGCCTCCGAGATCGAGCCCGGCAAGACCGTCCAGGCGTACGTGGACGAGGCCAACGCCAACCTCGGCGAGAAGATCGTCCTGGACCGCTTCGCGCAGTTCACCGGCGGCTACGTCACCGCTTACATGCACCGCACCATGCCCGACCTGCCCCCGCAGATCGGTGTCCTGGTCGAGCTGGACAAGCCGAACGCCGAGGTCGCCAAGGGCGTCGCGCAGCACATCGCCGCCTTCGCGCCGAAGTACCTGTCCAAGGACGACGTGCCGGCGGACGTCGTCGAGTCCGAGCGTCGCATCGCCGAGGAGACGACCCGCGCCGAGGGCAAGCCCGAGGCCGCGATCGCCAAGATCGTCGAGGGTCGTCTGAACGGCTTCTTCAAGGACGCCACGCTGCTCGGCCAGCCGTACGCGCTGGACAACAAGAAGTCGGTCCAGAAGGTTCTGGACGAGGCCGGTGTCACCCTGAAGCGCTTCTCGCGCATCAAGGTCGGCATCTGAGTCCGTACCGCGATCGACGCGCGACCCACGGAGAAATCCCCGAGGAAATCCCGATAGGGTCGACCGCAGTCGTCCGTCCACACCGCCACACCCCGGCGTGGGGCGGACGGCAGCAGATCTGACGAGGAGGCCATTGCCGCGCATGGGAGCGAAAAGCGACCCCACCGGCAATGGCCTTCTTCGTATGTGCAACACGTGAAAGAGGCGGGATCCCCCATGACCACCAAGGCCCAGAAGAGCGACGACGGCAAAGTACGCGGCCGGTTTCTGCTGAAGCTGTCCGGAGAGGCCTTCTCCGGCGGCGGGGGCCTGGGCGTCGACCCGGACGTGGTGCACAAGATCGCCCGTGAGATCGCGGCCGTCGTGCGCGACGGGGCCCAGATCGCGGTCGTCATCGGCGGCGGCAACTTCTTCCGCGGCGCCGAACTCCAGCAGCGCGGCATGGACCGCGCCCGCTCCGACTACATGGGCATGCTCGGCACCGTGATGAACTGCCTCGCCCTCCAGGACTTCCTGGAGAAGGAGGGCATCCAGTCCCGCGTGCAGACGGCCATCACCATGGGCCAGGTCGCCGAGCCGTACATCCCGCTGCGCGCCGTGCGCCACCTGGAGAAGGGGCGCGTGGTCATCTTCGGCGCCGGCATGGGCATGCCCTACTTCTCCACCGACACCACCGCGGCCCAGCGCGCCCTGGAGATCGACGCCGAGGCGCTGCTCATGGGCAAGAACGGCGTGGACGGGGTCTACGACTCCGACCCCAAGACCAACCCCGACGCCGTCAAGTTCGACGCGCTCGGCTACGGCGAGGTCATCACCCGTGACCTCAAGGTCGCCGACGCCACCGCCATCACGCTGTGCCGTGACAACAAGCTCCCGATCCTCGTCTTCGAGCTCCTCGCGGAGGGCAATATCGCCCGCGCCGTCAAGGGTGAGAAGATCGGCACGCTGGTGGGTGACCAGGGCAGCCGGGACTGACCGGCACGCCCCCGTCGCCCGGGGCGCACCGCCTGTCCGGGGGACGGACGGGACGCGCCCTGGCCGGGGGATGGACAATGTCCTGCCGGTCGGGAACCGTGCAGGAAGAAGACGCGACGCAGCCGGCCGCCGCCCCGCAAGGAACCGCAGCCGGGCCTTACTCAAGACACGCAGGAGCAAGTGGTGATCGAAGAGACCCTCCTCGAAGCCGAGGAGAAGATGGAGAAGGCCGTCGTGGTCGCCAAGGAGGACTTCGCCGCGATCCGCACCGGCCGTGCGCACCCCGCGATGTTCAACAAGATCGTGGCCGACTACTACGGTGCCCCGACGCCGATCAACCAGCTGGCCTCGTTCTCCGTACCGGAGCCGCGGATGGCGGTCGTGACCCCGTTCGACAAGACCGCGCTGCGCAACATCGAGCAGGCGATCCGCGACTCCGACCTGGGCGTCAACCCCAGCAACGACGGCAACATCATCCGGGTGGTGTTCCCCGAGCTGACCGAGGAGCGCCGCCGCGAGTACATCAAGGTCGCCAAGGGCAAGGGCGAGGACGCGAAGGTGTCGATCCGCTCCGTGCGCCGCAAGGCCAAGGACGCCATCGACAAGATGATCAAGGACGGCGAGACCGGCGAGGACGAGGGCCGCCGTGCGGAGAAGGAGCTGGACGACCTGACGGCGAAGTACGTCGCGCAGGTGGACGAGCTCCTGAAGCACAAGGAAGCGGAGCTGCTCGAAGTCTGATGAGCGACTCTTCCTGGGGGGCGCCGCCATCGGCGGGGCAGGCCGGCTACTGGGGGTCCACCGCGGGTGGACCTGTCCAGGGGGCTGCCCCGGCGGGTCCCGCGTACGATGCGCCTCAGGCGCAGCAGACTCGCCCCATGCCCATCGTGCCCGACGGCCCCGTCTACGGCGGAGAGCAGGACCACCAGGACGCGGGCCGGGGGACCGCTCGGCTGAGCGGCCCCCTGTTCCGTGACGAGACGTTCCAGGCCCGGGAACTCCCGGCCGAGACCCAGAACCCGGAGCCCATGCCCGACGTCCCGCAGACGCCGCCGGCACCGCAGAAGAAGAGCGCGGGCCGTGACCTGAGCGCGGCCATAGGGGTCGGCGTCGGGCTCGGTGTGGTGATCGTCGCGTCCCTGTTCATCGTCAAGGCCGTGTTCATCGGCGTGATAGCGCTCGCCGTCGTCGTCGGGCTGTGGGAGCTGACGAGCAGGCTCCAGGAGCGCAAGGGCATCAAGGCGCCGCTCGTGCCGCTCGCGGTCGGCGGCGCGGCCATGGTCGTCACCGGGTACGTGCGGGGCGCCGAGGGCGCGTGGGTCGCCATGGCCCTCACCGCCCTGGCCGTCCTGGTCTGGCGGATGACGGAACCGCCCGAGGACTACCTCAAGGACGTCACCGCCGGCGTCTTCGCCGCGTTCTACGTCCCCTTCCTCGCCACGTTCGTCGCGCTGCTGCTCACCGCCGACGACGGCCCCTGGCGGGTGCTGACCTTCCTGCTGCTGACGGTCGTCAGCGACACCGGCGCCTACGCGGTCGGCTGGCGCTTCGGCAAGCACAAGCTCGCCCCGCGCATCAGCCCCGGCAAGACCCGCGAGGGCCTGTTCGGCGCGGTGACGTTCGCGATGGTGGCGGGCGCGCTGTGCATGCAGTTCCTGATCGACGACGGCGTCTGGTGGCAGGGTCTGCTGCTGGGCCTGGCGGTCGCGGCCAGCGCCACGCTGGGCGACCTCGGCGAGTCCATGATCAAGCGGGACCTGGGCATCAAGGACATGGGCACCTTGCTCCCCGGTCACGGCGGCATCATGGACCGGCTGGACTCCCTGCTGCCGACGGCCCCGGTGGTGTGGCTGCTGATGGTGGTGTTCGTCGGCTCGGCGTGAGCCGCGTGCCGTACGGCTTCCGGGCCTCCTTCCCGCGCGCGGGAAGGAGGCCCGTCGTCATTCCACCGGGCTCCGGATGCCGTAGCAGAAGTCGCCCGGCGGGCGCGCGGGCCGCAGACTCCCTGGCAGGACGGCGCGTCCCCGCCGCCCGCCCCCGGCCATGCAGCAGGGAGTGTGCCCGAATGCCCCTCGACCCGCCCCCGGCACCGATATCGGCCCCGGCCCCGGCCCCGCCCCTCCCGGAGGTGCGGTTCTGGCCCGTCGACGACCTGCCCGCGCTCGACCCCGACCCGTTCCTGGACGAGGTGCTGCGCGAGGAGCCCGTCACCCGGATCGAGCTGCCGTACGGCGAGGGACACGCCTGGCTGGTGACGCGGTACGCGGACGTCCGCCGCGTCACCTCCGACCCGCGCTTCTCCCGGGCCCGGGTCGTCGGCCGGGACGTGACCACCATGCGCCCGGTGCCGGTCGCCTCGCAGACGGCCGGTCTCCAGTACATCGACCCGCCCCGGCACACCCTGCTGCGCCGGGTCGTCGCCCAAGCCTTCACCGGGCGGAGCATGCGGCGCCTGCGTCCGCTCGCGGAACGCCGGGCCGCCGGGCTGCTGGACGCCATGGCGCGCGCCGGGGCACCGGCCGACCTCATGACACACCTGCACGGCCCGTTCCCGCTCGCCGTGCTCCGCGACTTCCTCGGGGTGGACGAGGAGGACTGGCGGCACTGGGCCGCGTCCGGTCAGGCCCTGCTGTCGGCGGGCGCCGAGTCCGCCGACAGCAGTGCCCGGAAGGTCGCCGGGGCCACCCGCGCCCGGATCGTGGAACTGCTCCTGAGCCGCCGCGCGGAGCCCCGCGACGACCTGGCCGGGGTGCTGGCGCGGGCCGCCGCCACGGGCCGGATCACCGACGACGAGGCGGTCTCCCTGGCGATCGCCGTCCAGGTCAGCGGCGGGCACGCGGTCCGCAACAACAGCGGTTCGATGATGTACGCGCTGCTCACCCACCCCGAGCGGTTGGACCGGCTGCGCCGCGAGCCGGAACTGCTGCCCCGCGCCGTGGAGGAACTGTTCCGCTACGTCCCGCACCGCAACGGCGTCGGCATCCCCCGGGTCGCCGTCGAGGACGTCGAGGTCGGCGGCCGGCTGATCCGCGCCGGTGACGTGGTCTACAACGCCTACCTGGCCGCCAACCGCGACCCGGAGGCGTTCCCCGACCCCGACCGCCTCGACTTCGACCGGGAGCACACCGCCCACCTGGCCTTCGGCCACGGCCCGCACCACTGCCCGGCCGCCGTCATGGCCCGCATGGAGGCCGAGGTCATGATCGGCTCCGTCCTCGCCCGCTTCCCCGGCATCCGTCTCGCCGTACCCCCCGGGGAGGTCGAGTTCCAGCGCCGGGGCCTGCTCCGCGGCCCGCGGACACTGCCGGTGACCTGGTGAGCCCGGTCGGCGCCGACGGGCCCGTCTTCCGCTCCCCGGCTTTGCCAGCCCGCTCTCTCCCCGCCCCCGAGGGAGCACCCGAGACCGGCGTCCGGAGCGACATCCCGGGTCACCCGATTGGATCTGCGACACTGGTACCACCATGCCCAAGCCCGGAGAACTCACTTTCGTCGCCCCGCGCGGAGCCAAGAAGCCGCCGCGGCACCTCGCCGATCTCTCGCCCGCCGAACGCAAGGACGCGGTGGCCGAGGCCGGGGAGAAGCCGTTCCGTGCCAAGCAGCTCTCGCAGCACTACTTCGCGCGGTACGCGCACGACCCGGAGCAGTGGACCGACATCCCCGCCGGTTCGCGTGCCAAGCTCCAGGAAGCGCTCTTCCCGGAGCTGATGACCGTCGTCCGCCACCTGTCCACGGACCAGGGGACCACCCGCAAGACGCTGTGGCGGCTGTTCGACGGGACCCTCGTGGAGTCCGTGCTGATGCGGTACCCGGACCGGGTCACCATGTGCATCAGCTCGCAGGCGGGCTGCGGCATGAACTGCCCGTTCTGCGCCACCGGCCAGGCGGGTCTGGACCGGAACCTGTCGACCGCCGAGATCGTCCACCAGATCGTGGACGGCATGCGGGCGCTCCGGGACGGGGAGGTGCCGGGCGGTCCGGCGCGGCTGTCCAACATCGTCTTCATGGGGATGGGCGAACCGCTCGCCAACTACAAGCGGGTCGTCGGGGCCATCCGGGCGCTCACCGACCCCGCCCCGGACGGACTCGGGCTCTCGCAGCGCGGGATCACCGTGTCGACCGTCGGACTGGTGCCGGCCATCCACCGGTTCGCCGACGAGGGCTTCAAGTGCCGCCTGGCGATCTCCCTGCACGCCCCCGACGACGAACTGCGCGACACCCTGGTCCCCGTGAACACGCGGTGGAAGGTGCGCGAGGTGCTGGACGCCGGACTGGAGTACGCCGAGAAGAGCGGGCGCCGGCTGTCCATCGAGTACGCGCTGATCCGGGACATCAACGACCAGGCGTGGCGCGGCGACCGGCTCGGCCGGTTGCTCAGGGGCAAGCCGGTGCACGTCAACCTGATCCCGCTGAACCCGACGCCCGGGTCGAAGTGGACCGCGTCGCGGCCGGAGGACGAGAAGGCGTTCGTCGAGGCCATCGCCGCGCACGGGGTGCCCGTCACGGTCCGGGACACCCGTGGTCAGGAGATCGACGGAGCCTGTGGTCAGCTCGCGGCCACCGAGCGGTAATCTGGCCACGTCCACATATCTTCATATTCCGACAGGGGAGCGCCACAGCGCTGAGAGTGCGGCGATCGGGCCGCAGACCCTCTGAACCTCGCCCAGGTCATTCTGGGTAGGAAGTTCGGTCATCACTCAAGCTGTTGCGCCCTGCCCGGGTTCCGTCCGCGGAGCCCGCGCAGGGCCGCGTCTCTTCCTGGCCCACCCAGGAGGACAACCAGTGCACAACAAGACCCTCGTGGCCGTCGCGGCGGGACTCGGCCTGCTCGCCCTGCCCGCGCTGACCGGGTGCGGATCGTCCGACGCCAAGGACTCCGCTGACACCAAGACGGTGACCCTCGTCAGCCACGACTCGTGGGCCGTCTCGAAGAACGTCCTCAAGGACTTCGAGAAGCGGTCCGGGTACAAGGTCAGGGTCCTGAAGGACGGCGACGCCGGACAGGCCGTCAACAAGGCCATCCTCACCAAGGGCAACCCGCAGGGCGACGTGTTCTTCGGCGTCGACAACACCCTGCTGTCCCGGGCCCTCGACAACGGGCTGTTCCAGCCGTACGCCGCCAAGGGACTCGACCAGGTCGACGCCTCCCACCGGCTCGACCCGTCGAAGCACCGGGTCACGCCCGTCGACTACGGCGACATCTGCGTCAACTACGACAAGTCCTGGTTCTCCGAGCACAAGCTGACCCCGCCGCAGACCTTCGCAGACCTCGCCGATCCGCGCTACAAGAACCTGCTCGTCACCGAGAACGCGGCCACCTCCTCGCCGGGCCTCGGCTTCCTGCTCGGCAGCGCCGCGAAGTTCGAGCGTGCGGGCGGCTGGCCGGACTACTGGAAGAAGCTCAAGGCCAACGGCGTCAAGGTCGTCGACGGCTGGGAGCAGGCCTACTACCAGGAGTTCTCCGGCTCCTCCGAGGGCAGGAAGGCCGGCGGGGACCGGCCGCTCGTGGTGTCGTACGCCTCCTCCCCGCCCGCCGAGGTGATCTACGCCAAGAAGCGGCCCGCCACCGCCCCGACCGGTGTGGCCACCGGCACCTGCTTCCGGCAGACCGAGTTCGCCGGGCTGCTGAGCAACGCGCGGAACGCCGAGGGCGGCAAGGCGTTCATCGACTTCCTGCTCACCAAGGAGTTCCAGCAGGACATGCCGCTCAACATGTTCGTGTACCCGGTCGTGAAGGGTGCCGCCGTGCCCGCCGAGTTCACGCAGTACGGCCCGGCCGCCAAGGACCCCGAGACCATGGCGCCCGAGAAGATCGCCGCCAACCGCGACCAGTGGGTCAAGTCGTGGACGTCACTCGTACTGAAGTGACCGGCGCCCGGCGCGGGAACGCGACGCGGCTCGGGCTGATGGCCCTGCCCGTCGCGTTCTTCGCGGTGTTCTTCGCCTGGCCCGTGGCCGCGATCGTCACGCGCGGGCTGCGGACCGACGGCGCCTGGCGGTTCGGGCGGATCGCGGACGTCGTCACGCAGCCGGACATCCGGCACGTGCTGTGGTTCACCACCTGGCAGGCGCTCGCCTCCACCGCGCTCACCCTGCTGCTCGCCCTGCCCGCCGCCTATGTCTTCGCCCGCCTCGACTTTCCCGGCAAACAGGTGCTGCGGGCCGTCGTCACCGTTCCGTTCGTGCTGCCGACCGTCGTCGCCGGCAGCGCCTTCCTGGCGCTCGTCGGCCGGGGCGGACTGCTGGACGAGCTGTGGGGGGTGCGGCTGGACACCACCGTGTGGGCGATCCTGCTGGCCCATGTCTTCTTCAACTACGCGGTCGTCGTCCGCACGGTCGGCGGGCTGTGGGCCCAGCTCGACCCCCGTCAGGAGGAGGCCGCGCGGATGCTCGGCGCCTCCCCGGCGACCGCCTGGCGCCAGGTCACCCTGCCCGCGCTCGCGCCCGCCGTGGCCGCCGCCGCCCTGATGGTCTTCCTGTTCACCTTCACCTCCTTCGGGGTGGTGCAGATTCTCGGCGGGCCCGCCTTCTCCACCATCGAGGTGGAGATCTACCGGCAGACCTCCGAGGTCTTCGACCTGTCCGCGGCCGCCGTGCTCACCCTCGTCCAGTTCGCGGCGGTCGGCGCGATCCTCGCCGTGCACGCCTGGACCGTACGGCGGCGGGAGACCGCGCTGCGCCTGGTCGACGCCGGGACGACCGCGCGCCGGCCGCGCGGCGCCGGCCAGTGGACGCTGCTCGCCGTGGTCCTCGGCACCATCGCCCTGCTCCTGGTGCTGCCGCTCGGCGTCCTGGTCCGCCGCTCCCTCGACGCGCCCGGCCTCGGCTACTACCGGGCGCTGGCGGACTCCGACGGCGGTACGTTCCTCGTGGCGCCGGTGCACGCCGTGTGGACCTCGCTGGAGTACGCCGTCGCCGCCACCGCCATCGCCGTGGTGATCGGCGGCCTGGCCGCGGCGGCGCTGGCCCGCCGGGACGCCGGACGGCTGGTGCGGGGCTTCGACGCGCTGCTGATGCTGCCGCTCGGCGTGTCCGCCGTGACCGTCGGCTTCGGCTTCCTGATCGCCCTCGACAGACCGCCGCTGGACCTGCGCCAGTCCTGGATCCTGGTGCCGCTCGCCCAGGCACTGGTCGGCGCCCCCTTCGTGGTACGGACCATGCTGCCGGTGCTGCGCGCGGTGGACACCCGGCTCAGGGAGGCGGCGGCCGTCCTCGGGGCGTCGCCCTGGCGGGTGTGGCGGGAGGTGGACCTGCCGCTGGTGCGGCGGGCGCTGCTGGTCGCCGCCGGCTTCGCGTTCGCCGTGTCGCTCGGCGAGTTCGGGGCGACCGTGTTCATCGCCCGGCCCGACAACCCCACGCTCCCGGTCGCCGTGGCCCGGCTGCTCAGCCGCCCCGGCGAGCTCAACTACGGCCAGGCGATGGCCCTTTCGACCATTCTGATGGTGGTGTGCGCCGCCGCGCTGCTCGTCCTGGAGCGGCTGCGCACCGACCGGACGGGGGAGTTCTAGATGCTGTTGAGCCTTCAGGCCGCGACCGTGCGCCTCGGCGGGCGGACCGTGCTCGACACGGTCGGTCTCGACGTCGCCGAGCACGAGGTGGTGTGCGTCCTCGGACCCAGCGGGAGCGGCAAGTCGACGCTGCTGCGCGTGGTCGCGGGACTCCAGCCGCCGGCCTCCGGACGGGTGCTGCTGGACGGCCGCGACCAGGCGGGGGTGCCCGCGCACCGGCGCGACGTCGGCCTGATGTTCCAGGACCACCAGCTCTTCCCGCAGCGCGACGTCGGCGCCAACGTGGCGTTCGGGCCGCGCATGCACGGAGTCGGCCGGGCGGAACGGGAAGGCGAGGTGGGTCGGCTGCTGGAACTGGTCGGTCTGCCGGGGGCCGCCCGGCGGGCGGTGACCTCCCTGTCCGGCGGCGAACAGCAGAGGGTGGCCCTCGCCCGGGCGCTCGCGCCCCGGCCCCGCCTGCTGATGCTGGACGAACCACTCGGCCAGCTCGACCGCTCGCTGCGCGAACGGCTCGTGGTCGAGCTGCGGGAGCTGTTCGGCCGGCTCGGTACGACCGTGCTCGCCGTCACCCACGACCAGGGCGAGGCGTTCGCGCTGGCCGACCGGGTGGTGGTGATGCGGGACGGGCGGATCGCGCAGTCCGGGACACCGGTCGAGGTGTGGCAGCGGCCCGCCGACGCGTTCGTGGCCCGCTTCCTCGGCTTCCGGAACGTGGCCCCGGCGACCGTCGCCGGCACCGCCGCCGACAGCCCGTGGGGCAAGCTGCCCGTGCCCGACGGCTCCGCGCAGGGCGACCGCACGGTCCTCGTCCGTCCGGCCGGGGTCCGTCTCGTGCCGGCCGACCGGGGACTGCCCTGCACGGTGACCGCCCGCACCTTCAAGGGCACCCATGTGGCCGTCCACCTCCAGCCGGCGGACGCCCCGCGGCTGGAGGCGGCCTGCGCGCTCCGGGACGCGCCGGAGCCCGGCGCCCCGGTCGGCGTGGAGTTCGACGCGGCGGAGATCGCGGTACTGGACGGGGCGGGCACCCTGGGGTGAGGTCATGTCCGTGCTCACACATGACCGCTGCTGTGACGAAATCGCCCACCGGATCGGGCAGTTGAGGGACGTGGTGGCCTCCGGCGCCGACCTGTCGGCGACCGTGCCGACCTGCCCCGACCGGTCGCTGGAGGACCTCGTACGGCATGTGGGCGGCGCCCTGCGCCGGGTGGACGCCCTGGTGCGTGCCCGGGCGCGGGAGAACATCCCGGCGGAGCGCGTCCCGGCGGACTGGTCGAACCGGGCGCGGACGGAGTGCGCCGGCGGCGTGGGCACGAGAAGACCACGGCCGCCCTGCGGGGTCCGCTCACCCGGGTGCTGCTCGCCTTCTGCCGTCGGCTGCCGCTGGACGGCCCCGGCCTGGAGGTCCTGGGCGACCGGGAGTTGCCGGAGTTCCGGCTGGAGCGGGCCACGTTCGGCTGACACGCGCGGGCCGGGCGTGACCGCGGCCCGTCCCCTGGGGACAGGGGGACGGGCCGCGGCGCGGTAGGGCGCCCGGGCTCAGCCGTCGCGGTCGGCGCCGCGGCGGCGCATGCCGAACCAGACGGCGCCGCCGCCGACGACGACCAGGGCCGCCGCGAGCCCGGCGATCAGGCCGGTGTGGGAGTCGGCGCCGGTCTCGGCGAGGCCGGAGTCACCGGCCGCCGGGGACGGCGCGTTGTCCGCGCCGCCCGCCGGAGCGGGGCTCGATGCGGAGGCCGACGGGACCGGGGTCACCGGCTCGGCCGGGGCCGGCGTGGACGCGGACGGGACGGGGGACGCGGACGAGGAAGGTGTCGTGGCGGTCGGGGTCGGGCTCCCGGTCGCGCAGGCGGTGGCCGGGGTCACCAGGTCGGGCCGGACGTCCTCGTCGACGGCCTGGCCGGCCTTGACGTGGACCCGGTAGGTGGCGTTCGGCTTCCAGTCCTCGGTGAAGGTGATCGAGGTGCCCGCCTTCGACCCGGTGACCGGCTGCTCGCCGACCCTCGTCTCGACGCCGCCGGCGCCCTTGAGGAATATGGTGACGGTGGCGTCCTCGGCGGAGGCGTCCGTGTCGGTGACGACGATGACGCCCTGGTCGCCGTCGCACTTGGCTTCGGCGGAGAAGTCCTTGATGTCGCACGCGAGGGCGGAGCCGGCCAGGCCGAGCACCAGGGCCGCCGATCCGGAGGCCAGGCCCAGAACGGCCGCGGAACGGCGTACGCTACGGCGAGTGATGGACAACGTTTGTCCTTTACAGAGTGCAATCGCGGGGGGTGGAGGGGGAGTTGGGGCGACGCGTCAGGCCAGGCCCCAGCACCCCCGGGAGGCTCACAGGTTTATAAGCGCTCCATAAGAAGTGTCAACGCAGGTGCCGCCACACGGTCGTTGACTTTGCCCGCTCATTAACCGCCGAGACGTTTCAACGCCTCCGGGGCCTGCTCGATCCGGTCAACGAGGGCGATACGGGACTCCATCCCCCGTCCCCGCGCCAGCGACCGGAGCAGCGGCCAGGCGGGCAGCTCCCGCGTCCAGTGCTCGACGCCCACCAGCACCATGGGGGCCGGCTCACCGCGCGACTCGTAGTAGTTGGGCGTCGCGTTGTCGAAGATCTCCTGTACGGTCCCGGCGGCGCCCGGCAGGAACACCACCCCGGCGGTGGAGCGGGCCAGCAGGCCGTCCTCGCGGGTGGCGTTGGCGAAGTACTTGGCGCAGTGCGCGGCGAAGGCGTTCGGCGGCTCGTGGCCGTAGAACCAGGTGGGGACGCCCACCGACGCCCCGCCGCCCGGCCAGCGTTCGCGCACCTCGAACGCGGCCCGCGCCCAGTCCGTGACGGACGGCCGGAACGAGGGCGCCTTGGCGAGCAGCCGGAGCGCGTCCTGGAGCATCTCGCCGGTGAACGGGGCGGCGTACGCGCCGAGGTTGGCCGCCTCCATCGCCCCCGGCCCGCCGCCGGTGGCGACGGTGAAACCGGCGCGGGTCAGCTCGCGGCCGAGCCGGGCGGCGCCGGCGTAGTCGGCGCTTCCGCGGGCCGTCGCGTGGCCGCCCATGACGCCCACCACCCGCGCGCCGACCAGGAGTTCGTCCAGCGCGTCGGAGACGGAGTCGTCGTGGATCGCGCGCAGCATCGAGGCGAAGACGTCACCGTCGTCCTTCGTCCGCCGGAACCAGGCGTAGGCCAGGGCGTCCGGTGTCCTCTCGTACCCCTCGTCCAGGGACTCGAACAACTCGTCGGGGGTGTAGACGAATCCGCGGTACGGATCGAAGGGGAGCCCGGGGACCGGCGGGAACACGAGCGCCCCGGCCGACCGGACGTGGGCGGCGGCCTCGGCGTCCATCGGGCAGCCGAGGAAGACGGCGCCGGTCGTGTCGAGGCGGAGCAGGTCGGCGGTGCGGCCGGTCAGGTCCACGGCCTGGACGCGGAACCGGGCGAGCGAGCCGTGCTCGGCGACCACCTCGTCGAACTCGGCGAGCGACTCTATCTCGCGGTCGTGGGCGGCGCGGTGCGGCTGGGCGGGTGTCGGATGCACCCGCCCATGCTGGCACGGACGTTCGAGCCGTGACGATCAGCCCTGGACGGCCGCCGGGTCCATCCATATGACCTCCCAGGTGTGGCCGTCGAGGTCGTCGAAGGCGCGGCCGTACATGAAGCCGTGGTCCTGGGTCTCGCCGCTCGCCGTGCCGCCGGCCGCGATCGCCTTGTCGACCAGCTCGTCCACCTGCTGCCGGCTCTCGGCGCTCAGACAGACCAGCACCTCGCTGGTGATCCTCGCGTCCGCGATCTCCTTCTTGGTGAACGTCGCGTAGAACGGCTTCGTCAGCAGCATCGCGACGATGGTGTCGCTGATCACCACGGAGGCCGCCTTCTCGTCGCTGAACTGCGGGTTGATCGTGTAGCCGATTTCCGTGAAGAACTTCTTCGAGGCGTCGAGGTCGTTCACGGGCAGGTTCACGAAGATCATCTGCTGGTACATGCGGGCCTCTCCCGTCGGGGTGGTGCGCGGTGGTTCGCGTTCGAGGGGTGGACCGGCGGCCCGCCCCGAACTCATCGGCGGCGGACGATCTTTTTTCCGGCGCGGTCCGGCCGGCCTGTCCCGGCCGGCGGTCAGCGCGCCAGGGGCAGGGCCGACAGCGCGGCGATCCCCAGCGTGAGCGGGCCGAACAGGGCCAGCAGGGCCGCCGCGCGGAGGGCGGCGGCCCCGCGCAGCACGGTGGCGGGCGCGCCGAGGCGGAGCAGCGCGGCCGTGGTGCCGGCCCGGCACTGGCGGGCCTCCACCGCCGCCGTCAGCAGGGTGGCGACGGCGGAGCCGGCGACGACGAGCGCGCCGACGGCGGAGAGCGGGCCGAAGGCGGAGGCCGGACCGTGGTGCAGGACGGTCATGGCGTAACCGGCGCACGCCACCGCGCAGACCACGCCGAGGGGGCGGCCGATCCGGCCGGCCTCCGTCATCAGGACCCGCCCGGCCAGCAGCCGGAGCGCGCCCGGCCGGGTGCACTGGAGGAGCAGTCCGCACAGGTGGACGAGGCCGGGGGCGGCCAGCACGAGGCCGGTGCCGGTGAGGAGCCAGCCGAGGAGCACCGCGGGGGCGGGGACGGTGGCGGGGCGGCCGGCGTAGGCCTGTGCCGCGAGGCCCGCGGTGACGAGGGCGATCCCCCAGGGGAGGCCCACGGGGGTCCGGGCGGGGTCGAGTGCGGCGGGGACGGCGTCCGGGACCGGTGGCTCGGGGGCGTTCGCGCCGTCCTCCGCCTGGACGGCGGTCGTGGCGGCGCCGCCACCGCCCGCCGGGCGCCGGCCGGGCCGCCCCTCGGCGCCGGCGGTGGCCTTCCGCCCGCTCCGGCCGCCGGAGCGGGCGCCGAACCGGCCGTACGCCCCGAACGTCTCCCGGGCCGGCGTGCCGCCGAACGTCCCGAAGCGGCCGGACACCCGGGGGCCCCGGGACACCGGGCGGGGGTCCCGGGGGCGCAGGGCCAGGGCCACCGTCGCCGTCGCCGTGGCCGGGAGCAGGGCCAGCAGGGTCAGCGCCGCCGGGGCCGGCAGCGGCAGGTCCGCCGCCAGGAAGTCCGCCGCCGCGCCGTCGAACGGCAGGCCCCGCAGGTCGCCGCGGAGGTGGAGGAAGACGAGCAGGGCGAGCAGGGAGCCCAGGGTGCAGGACAGGGCCGTCGTCAGCGCGGAGACGGCCATCAGGCGGGCCGGGCCGAGGCCGACGGCGGACAGGCCGGGGCGCGGCCGGGTGCCGGGGTCGGTGCGGGCGACCGCGAGCGCGAGGTGCACCGTGGCGGCGAGCGGCACCGCGCACCAGGCCAGGTGCAGCGCGGCGGCGTCCGGGGCCTCCGGGTGGTGCAGGGCGTAGCCGAGGCTGGACAGCAGCAGGAAGCCGGTGCCCGCCGAGGCCCCGGCCACCAGCAGGCGGCGCAGCTGGACGGCGGGACGGGCGGCGCGGGTCAGACGGAGAGCGAGCACGCGGCCCGGCCTTCCGCGTCGGGGGCGTCCGGCAGGTGCACGGTGTGCACGCGCCGCCCGTCCAGCATGGCCACCGAACGGTCGGCGAGGGCGGCGGTGTCGGGGTCGTGCGTGGCCAGGACGACCGTGATGCCGTGCGAGCGGGCGGCCGAGGTCAGGGTGCGCAGCACGTGGTTGCGGTCGGCGCGGTGCAGCGGCGCCGTGGGCTCGTCGGCGAAGAGCACGGCGGGCCCGGGGGCGAGCGCGCGGGCGATGGCGACGCGCTGCCGCTCGGCGTGCCGCAGCCGGCCCGGACGGCAGCGGGCCTTGTCGCCGACGTCCAGCCGCTCCAGCCACTCCAGCGCGGCCACCTTGGCGTGGCGGCGGCCGGCGCCGCGCAGCATCAGCGGGAGCGCGGCGTTCTCCCAGACGTTCAGCTCGGGGACCAGGACCGGCTCGGGGTCGATCCAGCCGAAGCGGTCCCGGCGCAGCCGCTCGCGGGCCATCGGGCCGAGGGTGTGGACGGGGGAGCTGTTGAACCACACCTCGCCGCCGCCCACCGGCACCACGCCCGACAGACAGCGCAGCAGGGTGGTCTTGCCGCTGCCGCGCGGCCCGCTGACGGCGAGGATCTCGCCCTCCCGTACGCCGAGCGAGACCCCGGCGAGACCGGGGGAGCCGTCGCGGTGGGTGAAGTGCAGGGAGCGTGCCCAGAGCACGTCGTTGTCCGGCGGGGCCTCCATGGGCGTACACCTCGGTTCTGGTCCGTTTTCCCGTGCCTGTTCCCCCGTCCGGGGGAACGAAGGCGGGGCCGGTCGGTCACTGGAACGCTAGGCAGGTCCCGGACGGGAGCCCGGACAGCACGCGGCCCCGGGCCGCCGTTCTCACTCGAACGGACGGCGCCGGGGCCGCGTCGGTCATCCGGTCGGATGATCAGAGCTTGGTCCACGCCTCCGTGAGGGTGGCCCGCAGGATCTGCTCGATCTCGTCGAAGGTCTCCTGGTTGGAGATCAGCGGCGGGGCGAGCTGGACGACCGGGTCGCCGCGGTCGTCGGCACGGCAGTACAGGCCGTTGTCGAACAGCGCCTTGGAGAGGAAGCCGTACAGGACGCGCTCGGTCTCCTCGTCGTTGAAGGACTCCTTGGTGTTCTTGTCCTTCACCAGCTCGATGCCGTAGAAGAAGCCGTTGCCGCGGACGTCGCCGACGATCGGCAGGTCGTGCAGCTTCTGGAGGGTCTGGAGGAAGGCGCCCTCGTTGTCCAGCACGTGCTGGTTGAGGTTCTCGCGCTCGAACAGGTCGAGGTTGGCGAGGCCCACCGCGGCCGACACCGGGTGACCGCCGAAGGTGTAGCCGTGCAGGAAGGTGTTGTCGCCCTTGTAGAACGGCTCGGCGATCCGGTCGGAGACGATGCAGGCGCCGATCGGGGAGTAGCCCGAGGTCATGCCCTTGGCGCAGGTGATCATGTCCGGGACGTAGCCGAACTTGTCGCAGGCGAACATCGTGCCCAGGCGGCCGAAGGCGCAGATGACCTCGTCCGACACGAGCAGCACGTCGTACTTGTCGCAGATCTCGCGGACCCGCTGGAAGTACCCGGGCGGCGGCGGGAAGCAGCCGCCGGCGTTCTGCACCGGCTCCAGGAAGACCGCGGCGACGGTGTCCGGGCCCTCGAAGAGGATCTGCTGCTCGATCTGGTCGGCGGCCCAGCGGCCGAACGCGACCGGGTCGTCACCGTGGATCGGGGCGCGGTAGATGTTGGTGTTCGGCACCTTGTGCGCGCCCGGCACCAGCGGCTCGAAGGGAGCCTTCAGGGCCGGCAGGCCGGTGATGGACAGGGCGCCCTGCGGGGTGCCGTGGTAGGCGACCGCACGGGAGATGACCTTGTGCTTGGTGGGCTTGCCGACCAGCTTGAAGTACTGCTTGGCGAGCTTCCAGGCGGTCTCCACGGCCTCGCCGCCGCCGGTGGTGAAGAAGACCTTGTTCAGGTCGCCCGGGGCGTGGTCGGCGAGGCGCTCGGCCAGCTCGACGGCCTTGGGGTGGGCGTACGACCACACCGGGAAGAAGGCCAGCTCCTGGGCCTGCTTGAAGGCGGTCTCGGCGAGTTCCGTGCGGCCGTGACCGGCCTGGACCACGAACAGACCCGCGAGACCGTCCAGGTAGCGCTTGCCCTTGTCGTCGTAGATGTAGGTGCCCTCACCACGGACGATGGTCGGCACGGGCGCGTTCTCGTACGAGGACATGCGGGTGAAGTGCATCCACAGGTGGTCGTACGCGGTGCGGCTGAGGTCCTTGGTGCTCACGGTTATCGGGTCCTCACGGTTATCGGGTTCCCCACATGTAGGTCTGCTTCTTGAGCTTCAGGTAGACGAAACTCTCGGTGGAGCGCACCCCGGGCAGCGCCCGGATGCGTTTGTTGATGACGTCCAGCAGATGGTCGTCGTCCTCGCAGACGATCTCGGCGAGGATGTCGAACGAGCCCGCGGCCATCACCACGTACTCGACTTCCGACATGGCGGTCAGCGCGTCCGCGATCGACTCGACATCGCCCTCGACGTTGATCCCGACCATCGCTTGCCTGCGGAAGCCCACGGTCAGCGGGTCCGTGACGGCGACGATCTGCATCACGCCCTGGTCCAGCAGCTTCTGCACGCGCTGGCGCACGGCCGCCTCGGACAGGCCGACGGCCTTGCCGATCGCGGCGTACGGCCGGCGGCCGTCCTCCTGGAGCTGCTGGATGATGGCGAGGGAGACGGCGTCCAGCTGGGGACTGCCGCCGTTCCTGGACTCGCGGGACGAGTCCCTCTGGTCTGCGCTTCGACTGGCCACGGCCTCACTCTGCACGACGTATCGACAGTTTTGCAAGGCCCAAGCGATGAAATCCGTTGTTTGAGGGACTACACCTTGCGGATTTCGCAGATCGCATGGCGGTGGGGGTGTTGAAAACGTCGGTGCGGCGATTAGGGTGGGTGTCTCAGCTATCGGACAGCCAGAACCACACCAGGAGGCCGGCAGTGAGCACCGAGCTGCGTCGTCTGCGCAACTACATCGACGGTGAGTTCCGGGACGCCGCCGACGGACGGACCACCGAGGTGGTCAACCCCGCGACGGGCGAGGCGTACGCCACGGCGCCGCTGTCGGGGCAGGCGGACGTGGACGCCGCCATGGAGGCCGCCGCCCGCGCCTTCCCCGGCTGGCGCGACACCACGCCGGCCGAGCGGCAGAAGGCCCTCCTGAAGATCGCCGACGCGTTCGAGGAGCGCGCCGAGGAGCTGATCGCGGCCGAGGTGGAGAACACGGGCAAGCCGGTCGGGATGACCCGCTCCGAGGAGATCCCGCCGATGGTCGACCAGATCCGCTTCTTCGCGGGCGCGGCCCGGATGCTGGAGGGGCGCAGCGCCGGCGAGTACATGGACGGGATGACCTCGATCGTCCGCCGCGAGCCGGTCGGCGTCTGCGCCCAGGTCGCCCCCTGGAACTACCCCATGATGATGGCGGTGTGGAAGTTCGCCCCGGCCATCGCGGCGGGCAACACGGTCGTCCTGAAGCCCTCGGACACCACCCCCGCCTCCACCGTGCTGATCGCCGAGATCATCGGCTCGATCCTCCCCAAGGGCGTCTTCAACGTCATCTGCGGCGACCGCGACACCGGCCGTGCCATGGTCGAGCACCCGGTCCCGGCGATGGCCTCCATCACCGGTTCCGTCCGCGCGGGCATCTCGGTCGCCGAGTCCGCCTCCAAGGACGTCAAGCGCGTCCACCTGGAGCTGGGCGGCAAGGCCCCGGTCGTCGTCTTCGAGGACACCGACATCGCCAAGGCCGTCGAGGACATCTCCGTCGCGGGCTTCTTCAACGCCGGCCAGGACTGTACGGCCGCGACCCGCGTCCTCGTCCACGAGTCCATCCACGACGAGTTCGTGGCCGCGCTCGCCAAGGCGGCGGCCGAGACGAAGACCGGACAGCCGGACGACGACGACGTGCTCTTCGGCCCGCTGAACAACCCCAACCAGCTCAAGCAGGTCTCCGGCTTCATCGACCGCCTCCCGGACCACGCCAAGGTCGAGGCGGGCGGCCACCAGGTAGGCGACAAGGGCTACTTCTACGCCCCGACCGTCGTCTCCGGCCTGAAGCAGGACGACGAGATCGTCCAGAACGAGGTCTTCGGCCCGGTCATCACCGTGCAGACCTTCACCGACGAGGACCAGGCCGTCGCGTACGCCAACGGCGTCGAGTACGCCCTGGCGTCCTCGGTGTGGACCAAGGACCACGCCCGCGCGATGCGCATGTCCAAGAAGCTCGACTTCGGCTGCGTGTGGATCAACACCCACATCCCGCTGGTCGCCGAGATGCCGCACGGCGGCTTCAAGAAGTCCGGCTACGGCAAGGACCTGTCGGGTTACGGCTTCGAGGACTACACCCGCATCAAGCACGTCATGACCTCGCTGGACGGCTGATCGCCGTGCCCGCCCGGAGCGGCCCGGACAGGACACCCTCCTGTCCGGGCCGCTCCGCGTCCGCCCCGGCCGGTGATCGACAAGGTGTCGGAGCGTCGGCGGTCCGCTCGACGCAGCGTCGATTGTCCCGGCGGCCGGTGGAGCGGCATCCTTCCGGGGTGCCCCAGACTTCCTCCCCCGCCTCCGCGCCGTCCCGCCGCTCCTTCCTGGCCGCCCTCGGCGGCACCGCCGCGTTCGGCGCCCTGGCCGGCTGCGGGGTGCCCGCCGCCTACGTCAAGCCCGGCGACCGGGCCGCCGCCGACGAGTCCGCGGCCGACAAGAAGCTGACCTGGGCCAACTGGCCGCTCTACATCGACACCGACGACGACAGCCCCGACCGGCGG
Organism: Streptomyces sp. NRRL S-31; assembly: GCF_000718775.1. Lineage (GTDB taxonomy): Bacteria > Actinomycetota > Actinomycetes > Streptomycetales > Streptomycetaceae > Streptomyces. Next base: position 6,584 of record NZ_JOCB01000078.1, on the reverse strand, counting down.
CCCACACTGGAGGGGTTCGAGAAGCGCACCGGGATCTCCGTCGACTACGTCGAGGAGATCAACGACAACGACGAGTTCTTCGGCAAGATCAGCCCCTCGCTGATGAACCACCAGCCCACCGGCCGCGACCTGATCGTCATCAGCGACTGGATGTGCGCCCGGTACGTACGGCTCGGCTGGGTCCAGGAGATGGACCGCGCCCGCCAGCCGCACGTGGCCGAGAACCTCGACCCGCTGCTCCGCTCGCCCGCCTTCGACAAGGGCCGCCGCTTCACGGTGCCCTGGCAGTCGGGCATCACCGGCATCGCCTACAACCACCGCAAGCTCGGCCGGGAGATCCGGCACGTGAAGGACCTCTGGGCGAAGGACCTCAAGGGCCGCGTGACCCTGCTGTCCGGCCTGGACGAGTCGTTCGCGCTGCTGATGCAGGGCAACGGCGTGGACATCACCCGCTGGACGGCGCGCGACTTCCACCAGGTCTGCGACCAGGTCGAGCGGGAGGTCCACCGGGGCCAGATCCGCCGCTTCACCGGCAACGACTACACCAAGGACCTGGTCAGCGGGGACGTCCTGGCCTGCCAGGCGTACTCCGGCGACGTCATCCAGCTCCAGGCGGACAACCCCGACATCCGCTTCGTCGTCCCCGAGGAGGGCGCCGAGCTGTGGTCGGACTCCCTGATGATCCCCAACCGGGCCCGCCACAAGGCCAACGCCGAGCGGCTGATCGACTACTACTACGAACCCGAGGTCGCCGCGGAACTCGCCGCCTGGGTCAACTACGTCTGCCCGGTCCCGGCGGCGCGGGAGGTCCTGGCCGCGTCCCGGGACAAGGACACCGCCGCCCTCGCCGACAACCCCCTGATCTTCCCGGACCCCGTCATGCGCCGCCGCCTGGCCGTCGCCCGGGACATCACGCCCGGCGAACGCCCGGAGTTCGCCCAGCGGTGGAACCGGATCGCGGGCCTCTAGCGCCGCGGCGCCTCCCGTCAGCCGGCCAGTGCCCGGCTCACCGTCGCCGCCGCCTCGCGCACGGCCGGTGCCAGGCGGCCGGGGCGGGCGGCCGTCGGCGCCGTCAGCGACAGCGCCCCCAGCGCGGTGCCGTCGCGGAACACGGGGGCGGCCAGAGAGAGTTCGCCGAGGCGGTACTCCTCGTGCGCCTCGGCCAGCCCGGTCGCTCGGACACGGGCCAGCTGGGCGCCGAGCACGCCCGGGGCGGTGACGGTGTAGGGCGTGTGCCGGACGCCGACGCCCCGGCCGCTGCCGGTCCTGCTGCCGGAGTCGGTGCCGGTGACGGTGTCCGTTCCGGTGGGGTCGCCGTCGGTCCGGGGGGTGCCGAGGCCGTGGGCCAGCAGCACCTTGCCGGCCGCCGTGGCGTGCAGCGGGAGCCGTTCGCCGGTGACCAGGCACAGCGCCGTGCCGTCGGCCGGGATCGCCACGTCCGCGTGTCCGCCGGTACGCGCGGTGAGGACGGTGAGGGCCGGCAGCGCTGTGCTCAGCAGGCCGCGGGGGCAGGGGGCCGCGGCGCCGAGGGTGCGGACACGGGTCCCGAGGCGGTAGGAACCGTCGGCCGCCCGCTCCAGCCCGCCCCAGGCCACCAGTTCCCGCACCAGGCGCAGCGCGGTCGGCACGGGCAGCCCCGTGCGGCGGGCGATCTCCGTCAGGCGCAGTGTGCCGGGCGCGTCCACGAACGCGTCCAGCACGGAGAAGACCCGCCCGGCGACGCTCTCGGCCATCCGTTCCTCCACACTTCCCGCGCGGTTTTCGCTCAGTGAAAGCCGGGCCTTGGCACCGGCCGGCACCGCCCGCCAGGGTCAACGCATGACTCTCGGGCTTACTTCCGACCAGCTCCTGTCCACCACCCGTGCCGTCCGCCACCGTCTCGACCTCACCCGCCCGGTGCCGCGACGGCTGCTGGAGGAGTGCGTGGACCTGGCCGTCCAGGCGCCCAGCGGACGCAACCGGCAGCGCTGGCACTTCGTCGTCGTCACCGACCCGGATCGGCGGGCCGCCCTGGCCGAGGTGTGGCGGGCCGGGGTGAGCACGCCCGGCGCGAGTGACCCGCTGCCGCAGCGGGACGTGCGCCGGGCGGACGTGGCGCGGATGGACCGGGTCTACTCCGGCGCCGCGCATCTGTACGCGCACCTCCACGAGGTGCCGGCACTCGTCGTCCCGTGCGTGGAAGGGCGTACCGACGACGCGCCCGTGCTACGCCAGGCCGGTACCTGGGGCTCCATCCTGCCCGCCGTGTGGAGCTTCATGCTCGCCGCCCGCGCCCGGGGTCTCGGCACCTGCTGGACCACCGGCAACCTCGTCGACGAGCGGGAGTCGGCCCGGGTGCTCGGCATCCCGTACGACGACGTGATGCAGGCGGCGCTCCTCCCCGTCGCGTACACCATCGGCACCGACTTCCGGCCGGCGCGGCGCATCCCACGGGAGAGGGTGCTGCACTGGAACCAGTTTTGAACATGTTCAATTCCAGGCGTAGGCTGCTGTCATGAGCGACAGAGCCGCCCTGCTCAAGGGCATCCGCGTCTGGCTGGTCTGCTTCGTGGTGTGCCTCGTCCTCAGCGGGGCCACCGCCTTTCCGCTGGTGCACGAACTGCGCTGGACCGAGGGCGCGTTGCGCGCGCTGTCCGTGCCGGAGCACCTGCCCGGACCGGCCGCGTGGATCTCCCGGGTGCGCGAGGGGCTGGACACCGCCGACGCCGACTACCCCTTCCTCCTGTACGGCACCGACTGGCTGGCCTTCGCCCACCTCGTCATCGCGGTCGCGTTCCACGGCCCGTACCGCGACCCCGTCCGCAACGTCTGGGTCGTCGAGTTCGGGATGATCGCGTGCGCCGGGATCATCCCGCTCGCCCTCGTCTGCGGACCCGTCCGCGGCATCCCGTTCTGGTGGAGCCTGATCGACATCGCGTTCGGGGTCTTCGGCATCGTCCCCCTGTACCTCGTACGGAAGAAGATCAAGCGGCTGGAGGCGCTCGGCGCACCGACCGTGCCCCCGGCCCCCGTACCGGCCCGCTGAAGCCGCGCCCCGCCGCCGTACGTCAGCGGTTGAAGGCGGGGAACGCGAAGCGCTGGGCGACGCCCAGTCCGTCACCCTTGGCGTCCGCGGAGTTGACCGAGTAGACCAGGGTGCGGGACAGGTCCGAGGTCGCCGCGATCGCCGTGGCGTACCCCGGCCGCGAGCCGGTCTTGCCCCAGATCACCTTGCCGTCGACCTCGAACCGCTCCAGCGCCGCCCCGTACCGCGCGCCGGGCACGTCCGGCAGGGTGAACATCTCCCTCAGCTGCGGCTCCGGCACCACCCGGCCGCGGAACACCCCGACCAGCAGCCGCTCCAGGTCGGCGGTGGTCGATATCAGGTCGCCGGCCGCGAAACGGTCGGTCATGTTCCAGTCGGTGACGTCGACCAGCCTGCCGTCGATCCAGTCGTAACCCCGGTTGTGCGGCCCGTGGACGCGGGGGTCCGCCCCGGCCGGGAACGAGCTGTGCCGCATGCCCAGCGGCCGGAAGACCCGCACCCGCGCCTGGTGCGCGTAGGAGTCGCCGGTCACCTTCTCGATGAGCATGCCGAGCACCGTGTAGTGGATGTTGCCGTACGTCTGCCGCGTGCCCGGCGGGTACGCGGGGCCCTGCGCGACGGCCGCCGCCACCACCTCACGGGGCGTCAGGGTCTCGAACCGGTGGGCGTAACCGTCCTCGACCGTGTCACCGAGCGACGCCCCCGGCCGGAGGCCGCTGGTGTAGTTCAGCAACTGCCGCACGGTGACCGGTGCGAAGTCCCCGGTGAGCAGCCCCGGCAGATAGTGCTGCACGGTGCCGTCGAGGTCGACGCGGCCCTCCGCGGCCAGTTGCAGCACGATCGACGCGGTGACCACCTTCGTCACCGACCCGGCCCGGAACCGCGCGTTCTCCAGGGCGGGCGCCCCGGTACGGACGTCCCGCACCCCGGCCGTCCCACGCCAGGTGCCGTCGCCGCCGACCCGGAGCAGCGCGGCGGTGGCGTCGTGGTCGGGCAGCCCGGAGAGCGCGGCGGCGAGGGCCTCGGCGTCGGGCCCCTCGGCGGCGGACGCGCGGGGCGCGGTGGACGCGGGGGGCACGGACGCGGCGAACGCGGGCACGGCCGCCAGCGGGCCGGCGGCCAGCGCGGCCACGAGACCGGCGGCCACCAGGGCGGAGCGGGCGGTACGGCGCATGACGGGCTCCTCGGGAGGATCGGGTGAAGTCGCGTGACCATCCTCCGGCGGTGCGCCGCCGCCCGGATCCTCACCGAGGAGGGCTTTCGACCCTTGCTCGTCCCCGACCAACGGGCCTTCCCGCTCGGGGCGTTGTACGGGATCGCCCCTACGGGCACGCATCGGGGCGCCCGCGGCGCGGCGCTCCCGCTCCCCGGCCGCCCCGCCCTCGGCGGCTACCGGGAGCGCAGGGCGTGCAGGACGTCGATCCGGTTCGTCGTGATGGAGTCGACGCCCAGGTCCAGCAGGCGGTCCATGGAGCGGCGGGTGTCCGGGGTCCACACGGAGAGCAGGCAGCCGTCCCGGTGGACGCGGGCGGCCAGCTCCCGGCTCACCAGCGAGAAGCGGTAGTTGAGCCAGCGCGGACGGATCGCGGCGAGCAGCGCGGGGCGGGGCGGGGCCAGGCTCGTCCAGGTCAGCGCGATCTCGGCGGCCGGGTCGGCGGCGCGGACGGCGAGCATCGCCTCGGCGCCCGCGCTGTAGTAGACGCGCTCCCGGGCGTCGCTCCGCCGGACCACGTCCATGATCCGCTGCACCGTCCGGCGGCCGACCGGACCGCACAGGTCCACCATCACCCGGCTCTCCCCGGTCGCGGCCAGGGCCTCCGCCAGCGTCGGCACACCGCCGGCCGTCAGCCCGCGCAACTCCTCGGCGGACAGCGCGCGCAGCGGTCTGTCCACCCCCCACAGCCGGTGCGGGCTCTCGTCGTGCAGCAGCACGGGCACGCCGTCGCGGGTGAGCCGTACGTCGATCTCGACGGCGTCCGCGCCCCGGCCGAGCGCGGAACGCAGCGAGTCGAGGGTGTTCTCACGGAAGCGGTAGGGGTCGCCGCGGTGGGCCACGGCGGTCACGGTCTGCATGGCCCCCATTGTGGCCGCCGCGGCGGCTCCCCCGGGTCCGCGGGGCCGCGTGGGCTCAGCCGGCGAGCCAGGCGGCGGTGTAGGCGTCGATCTCCCCGGCGATGCGCGCCTTGCCCGCCGCGTCCAGGAAGGAGGCTTCGACGGCGTTCTTCGCGAGCCCGGCCAGACCGTGCTCGTCCAGCTCCAGCAGGCGGGCGGCCACCGCGTACTCGTTGTTCAGGTCGGTGCCGAACATCGGCGGGTCGTCGGAGTTGATCGTCACCAGCACCCCGGCCCGGGTGAACTCCCTGAGCGGGTGCTCCTCCAGGGTGCGCACCGCGCGGGTGGCGATGTTCGAGGTCGGGCACACCTCCAGCGGGATGCGGTGCTCGGCGAGGTGGGCGAGCAGCTTCGGGTCCCGCGCCGCGCTGGTGCCGTGTCCGATGCGCTCGGCGCGCAGTTCGGTCAGCGCGTCCCACACCGTCTCCGGGCCGGTCGTCTCCCCGGCGTGCGGGACGGAGCGCAGGCCCGCGGCGATGGCCCGGTCGAAGTACGGCTTGAACTGCGGCCGGGGTACGCCGATCTCCGGCCCGCCGAGCCCGAACGACACCAGGCCCTCCGGGCGGACCCGGTCCTCGGTGGCCAGCCGCGCCGTCACCTCGGCCGCCTCCAGACCGGCCTCGCCGGGGATGTCGAAGCACCAGCGCAGTACGGTCCCGAACTCGGCCTCGGCGGACTTGCGGGCGTCCTCGATCGCGTCCATGAAGGCCCGCTCGTCGATGCCGCGCCGGGTGGAGGAGAACGGGGTGATGGTCAGCTCGGCGTACCGCACCTGCTGCCGGGCCAGGTCGCGGGCCACCTCGTAGGTGAGCAGCCGGACGTCCTCCGGGGTGCGGATGAGGTCCACGACCGACAGGTAGACCTCGATGAAGTGCGCGAAGTCGGTGAAGGTGAAGTAGTCGGCCAGGGCCTCGGGGTCGGTGGGCACCTTGGAGTCGCGGTGCCGGGCGGCCAGCTCGGAGACGATGCGGGGGGAGGCGGAGCCGACGTGGTGGACGTGCAGTTCGGCCTTGGGCAGTCCGGCGATGAAGGCGCGCAGATCGCGGTCGGCGGTGCCGGTGGCGGGTACGGCGGTGTCGGTCAAGGGGTCCTCCCCGGGAAGGGCGCCCGCGGTCCGCGGTCCGCGGCCGGGGCGCCGGTGATCGGCTGATCGGTGGCGCGGCTTCATCGTAGGCCCCGCGCCGCGCGGTCCCGGCGTGCCCGTAGCATGACGGGACGTCCAGCAGAGGGGGCCTTTCACCATGTCCGACGAGGTGCCGCAGTCCACACCGGGGGAGCGGACCGCCGGTCACCGGTCCGGGATACCCCGGGTCTCCCTGGACAAGCCGGCGGACCCGGCCCGGCCGGACCAGGCACCCCTCGGGGCGCCGGCCGCGGACGAGCCCCCGGCCCGGGACGCGGGCCCCGCGCCCGCGCCCGTCCGCGACCAGCCGGGGCCGGCGACCTC
>NZ_JOCB01000077.1 GCF_000718775.1 Streptomyces sp. NRRL S-31 | reverse complement strand
GAGGACGAGGGCGGCGACGGCGGCGACGGTGAGCGCACCGAGGCCGAGGGCCTTGTGGGGGGTCGATCTCACACGCTACTCCTTTGCGGCGGCCGGGGTCCGGCCTGCTCGGTGACCGCGCGGCCGGCCGGGGTGCGCCGGGGCGGTCCTGGACGGTGCTCGCGTGAGCGCTGTGCGGGTGAGCCGCCGCGCCCCCGCGGGTCGGGGCGCGGACTGCCGGAAAAGAGTGACAGATTTGTCCTGGACATGCCATACGGCGCCGTGCGCGGGACGGCCCCCGGTCCGCACGGCGTCCGGATCAGGCGGGCCGCAGCGTCATGAGGACGCCCCGCGGCCGGCTGCCGTCCGGTCCCGTCCAGCCCGTGGCGACATGCCCGAGGGCGCCCCGGGGCGGCAGCGGCGGGTCCTCGGCGACGGGGCCGAGGACCCGGTGCACCTCCAGGACCGTGCCGTGCGGCGCGGGCAGGCGGGTGCCGTCCCGGTCGTCGGCCGGCTCCGGCGCGCACTCCGCCGGGCCGAGCGGAGCGCCGGTGCGGGAGCGGGTCACCTCGTGGTCGGGCGTGTCGCTGACGTTCTGGTCCATCGCCCGCGCCCGGCCCTCGATCAGCGCCAGCGACTCGGTCACCAGGACCGGGTCGTGGCAGCCGTCGTACACCCAGCGCCTGCCCAGCACCCCGTGCTCCATGGTGCCGACCAGGGCGTGCCCGGCCCCCTCCAGCGGCGCCCCGCGGTAGGTGAGCGGCACCAGGTACGCGGTCCGCCCGGGATCCGCGGTGTCGGTGACCACGAGGAACTCGATCCCGACCGCGCCGGCGGGGTCGTCCAGCCGGAAGCCGCCGGACTTCTCCAGCACCGGCGCGGGACCGCCGCGGTACCAGGGGCGGGTGGGGAGCCACCCGGTGAGCAGTTCGAGCTTGGTGGGCTTGAGGGTGGTCCGGTGGATGACGGCCATGCCGGTCGCTGCCTCCCGTTGCGCGCGTGCGGGGGGCTCAGCCTTCCACACCGTCCGCGCCGGCCAGCGCCGGGGTCAGCGCGGCCCAGGGATTGGGGGGTCCGCCCGTGACCGGTCCGCACACCGCCGCGCCCCGCTCGGCCGCGGTGCGCACGGCGAGCGGGACGAGGACCCCGGGCACGCCGTAGACGAGGTGGCACACCCGGTCGGGCGGGTGCCGGGCGGCCCAGGCCGGGCGGGTGAACGAGGAGACGTACGTGGCCCAGTGCCCCTCGAAGGTGACGGTCAGGTCGGCGAGCCGGACGTAGCCGGGAGCCGGGTGGACGCCCGGATTGAGGACGACGGTCCCGGCGCCCGAGCGGCGCAGGTCCCGGACCAGTCGGCGGCAGGCGGGCAGGCCCTCCGGGCCGGCGGTCACCCGGTCCAGGAAGCAGCCGTCGGCCGCGTACCACTGGCGGTGCCGGCGCACCTCCTCGGTGATCCGGGCCCGGTCCCGGACGCCGTAGTCGGTGTCGACGTAGCCGAGCAGCCGGGCCCCGGCGGCGCGCAGGGCCCGGGCCGCCGCCGTGTACGCGGGGTCGGGCGCGGTGCCGGGCCCGCTGGCCGGGTTGAGGACGACCGCCCAGGTGCGATCCGCCGCCCCGATGAGCCGGTGCCAGGCACCCGGGTCCTCGGCGGGGTGCACGTACAGCGGTACCAGCAGGTTCACGGCACCCGCTCCAGGGTGGCCGCCCACAGCGCGGCGAGGGCGTCGTCGAGGGTGTACACCGGCCGCCAGCCCAGCGCCCGGGCGGCGGCGGAGATGTCCGAGCACTGCCACGACACCTGCCCCGAGCGCGCCGAGCCGCCCGTGCCCTCCTCCAGCGTGCCTGGGAACCCGGCCTGCCGGGCCAGGCCGTGCGCCAGTTCCCGCACCGGTACGGCCCTCCCGCCGCCGGTGTTCAGCACGGGCGGCAGCGGTCCGGGCGCGGTGACGGCCGACTCCACCGCCCGGGCCACGTCCCGTACGTCGACGAAGTCGCGGTGGGCGGAGAGGTCCCCGAGGCGCAGCACCGCCCCGGGGTCCCGGCCGGCCGTGCGGAGCAGGGCGGCCAGCCGGCCGGGCAGGCTCGCCACGGGCGCCCCGGGGCCGACCGGGTTGCCGACCCGCAGCACCACCGCGTCCAGGGCGGCGGAGGTCACGGCGACCGTGCCCGCCAGTTTGGTCGCGCCGTACGGCGTGACCGGGCAGGCCGGCGCCGACTCGGTGACCGGCGTGTCCGGACTGCCCGGCCCGTACTCGGCGGCCGAGCCGAGGTGCACCAGCCGGGCCGTGGGGGCCGCCTCGCGCAACGCCGCGCAGAGCGCGGCGGGGCCGCGGGCGTTGACCTCGGCCAGGGTCACGGCGTCGCCGCCGGTGGCGCCCGCGCAGTTGACCACGGCGTCGGGGGCCCCCGCCGCCAGGGTCTCGGCGAGCCGCTCCGGCCGGTCCCGGGCGAGGTCGGCGCCGAGGCCGGCGGTGCGGCGGCCGGCGGCGAGGACGTGCGCGCCGGGCAGGGCGCGCAGCCGCTCGGCCACATGGCGGCCCAGGTATCCGGTGCCGCCGAGGACGAGGATGCGCATGCGGTACTCAGGCTCCCTTGAGCAGCAGGGACTTGCGGCTGGTGAACTCGGCGTTCGCCCGGTCGTAGTCGTCGGGGCGGCCGATGTCCAGCCAGTAGCCGTCGAACTCGTAGGCGTGCGGCGGGTTGTCGGCCTTCAGCAGGTCGAGGACGAGTTCGTCGAAGCCGAGCGGCAGACCCGCCGTGTACCCGTCCAGGGTGGCGCGGCTGAGGCCGTAGACCCCCATGGAGACGCGGTAGTCCATGCTGGGCTTCTCGGTGAACGCGACCACCCTGCTGGCGTCCGTGGTGAGCACGCCGAAGTCGATGTGCACCTTGCGGGCATAGGTGGCGATGGTGAGCGGGGCGCCCGACGCGGTGTGCCGGCGCAGCACGTCGGCGTAGTCGAGGTCGGTGAGGATGTCGCCGTTCATCACCAGGAACCTCTCGGGCAGCCGGTCCCGCAGGCCCAGCAGCGGTCCCATGGTGCCGAGCGGGCTGTCCTCGGTGGCGTAGTCGATGCTCATGCCCCACTGGGAGCCGTCGCCGACGTAGGCGCGGATGATCTCGCCGAGGTGGCCTATCGCGAGGGTGCAGCGGGTGAAGCCCGCGGTCGACAGCTGGCGCAGCACGATCTCCAGGATGGCGTGCTGGTCGCCGATCGGCACGAGCGGCTTGGGCAGCGCGGTGGTGTAGGGCCGCAGCCGGACGCCCTTGCCTCCCGCCAGGATCACTGCGTGCATGGGGCTCCTCCTTCGTTGGGTGGGGGCCGTGCCGGACGGGTCAGATGTTGTAGATGCCGGTCTTGTAGCGGGCCAGGTTGGCCGGGTCGCGGAAGAACTCCGCGGTGTGGGCGAGGCCCTGTTCGAGGGTGTGGGCGGGCCGCCAGCCGGTGGCCGCGGTGAGCCGGCCCGCGTCGGCGACGAGCCGCATCACCTCGGAGTCGGCGGGCCGGATGCGCGCGGCGTCCTCCCGGACGTCGAGGGCGGTGTCCATCACCTTGCCGATCAGCGCGACGAGGTCGCCAACGGAGATCTCGCCGCCCGTGCCGGCGTTGAAGGTGCGGCCGACCACCCGCTCGGCGGGGGCGGAGCCGACGGCGAGGAACGCCCGCGCGGTGTCCCTGACGAAGGTGAAGTCCCGGGTGGGCCTGAGGTCGCCGAGGGTGATGGTGCGCTCCCCCGCCGCGACCTGGCCGATCACGGTCGGGATGACCGCGCGCATCGACTGGCGCGGCCCGAAGGTGTTGAACGGCCGCAGGGTGACCACCGGGGTGCCGAAGCTGGCGTGGTAGCTGTCGGCGAGCCGGTCGCCGCCGGCCTTCGAGGCGGCGTACGGGGACTGGGTGTTGATCGGGTGGTCCTCGGTGATGGGCACGGTCCGCGCGGTGCCGTAGGTCTCGCTGGTGGAGGTGTGCACCAGCCGGGGCGTGCCGAGCGCGCGGACCGCCTCCAGGACGTTGAGGGTGCCGGTGACGTTGGTCTCCACGTAACTGTGCGGTGCCTGGTAGGAGTACGGGATCGCGATCAGGGCGGCCAGGTGGTAGGCGACGTCGGCGCCGTCGAGCAGGCCGCGGACCGAGCCGGGGTCGCGGACGTCGCCGAGGACGATCTCCACGTGCTCCAGGACGTCGGGGGCGAGGGTCTCCAGCCAGCCGTAGGAGGAGAAGGAGTTGTACTGGGCCATGGCTCTGACCCGGTGTCCGGAGGCGACCAGGGCCTCGGTGAGGTGGGAGCCGATGAAGCCGTCGGCTCCGGTGACGGCGGCGAGCGGTACGGAGGTCAACTCGGCGGTCCTTCCGGTGGGTCGGTGGTTTCGGGTGGTGCGGGGACGGCGTCAGACGTGCCGGGCGGGCCGGCCGAGCAGCAGCAGCGCGTACGCCACGAGGCCCAGGACGGCGACGCCGCAACACAGCGGCAGGGCGGCCGGGCCGGGCGGCAGGCCGAGCGCTCCCGCGCCGGCCGCCGCGGCGGCGGCCAGACAGATGACGGCCGGCGGCCATGCGGTGCCGAACGCCTGGAGCAGCAGCGCGGTCCACAGGGTGGCCGCGAGGAGCAGCAGGGTGGCCGGTGCGGCGCCGGTGAGGCAGGCGGCGGGCAGCAGCGGCAGCAGGTAGGCGCACAGGCAGCCGCCGAGGACCGCGGCGGAGCGGAGCAGGAAACCGGCGGGCGTGGCGGTGGCGCGCAGCGCGGCCACCGACAGGCCCCGGTAGCGGTACAGCAGCCATTCGGCGGGGCCCATGCTGAGCGTCAGCGCGATCACCGCGTACGGTGCGCGCCGCCCTTCCAGCAGCACCAGCACCCCGGCGGCCAGTCCGAACAGCCCGTACGGCAGGGACCACAGCGGCCGGGGCCGGCTGCCGCCGGACGCGGCCGGGACGGCGAGGGCCCCGCGCAGCGCATGGCCGGTGGCGGCGAGGGTGGCCAGCAGGGCGAGCAGCGGCAGCCCGGTGCGCAGCGGGGTGCCGGGTTCCCACCAGGGCAGGACGGCGGCGCCCGCGACGAGCGGGGTGAGCGCGGCGAGCAGCAGCCGTTCCCGGGCCAGCACCAGCAGGACGCCGGCCGCCGCCAGGTACAGCGACTGCGCCGCCGCCGCGAGGAGCACCGCCCGGCCGCCGGCGAGCGGGGCCGCGGCGGCCGTGGCCAGGGCCGCGCCCAGCGGGGCGCCGGTCAGCAGGGTGCGGGCGGCCTCCCGGCGGCCGGTCGCCATTCGCAGGTGGGCGCGGTGGCCGAGCGCCTGGCCCCACGCCCAGGAGACCAGTCCGGCGACGATGGGCGCGGCGGCGTGCCGGCCGGGGTGCCAGACGGGCGCGGTGAGCAGGTAGGCGAGGCCCGGCAGGGCGAACAGCACCCCGCGCAGCAGACAGCGGACGGTGTCCGGGCGCCAGGGGTCGGCCGCCGGTGCGGGCTCCGGGAAGGTCCGGGGCACCTGTTCGTAGAGCGCGGTGGCGAGGGAGAACAGGTTGGGGTGGCCGTAGCGCTGCTTGATCTGCTCGGCGGTCAGCCCTTCGGCCTCCAGCAGCGCGGCCACCTCGTAGGGGTGGACGGCGGGGCCGATCCGGTCGGCGAGGGCGGCGGCCAGCCGGCTCACCGCCTCGGGGTCGGGCAGGGAGCCGGGCAGCCGGAGCGCGAGGGTGCGGTCGTCCCCGCGGGCGGGCGTCCCGGCGAGCCGCAGTGCGAGGGTGTCCTGTTCGGCGCCGCCCGGTTCCAGCGCCATGGGCCCGCTCATCCGGCCAGGCTCCCGGCGGCGATCCGCGGCCGGTGCTCCCGGGTGGCCGCCGGTGTGAGCGGGCTAGCGTGGTACGGGAGTTCGAGGTAGATGGCGCGGAAGGTGTCGATGGTCTGGCGCAGGGTGAACCGTTCGATGACGCGCAGCCGGGCCGCCTCCCCCATGGCCCGGCGCCGCCCGGCGTCGCCGAGCAGTTCCAGGGCCGCCGCCGCCATCCGGGCCGGGTCGCGCGGCGGGACGACCAGGCCGGTGTCGCCGACGGCCTCCCGGACGCCGCCCACGTCGGTGGAGACGGTGGCCCGGCCGCAGGACATGGCTTCGATGAGGGTGAACGGGAACCCCTCGCTGATGCTGGAGAGCATCACGACGTTCCCGGCGGCGTAGGCGTCCTTGATGTCGTCGACCCGGCCCTCGAAGGTGACGGCGCCGGCGTGGCCCAGGTCGGCGGCGAGGGCCTCGCAGCGTTCCCGGTAGGCCTCCCCGCCGCGCGGTGTGCCGCCGAAGAGCCGCAGCCGGGCCTCGGGTATGTCCGCGCGGACCAGGGCGAAGGCGCGGATCAGGGTCTCCAGGTCCTTGATGGGGTCGACGCGGCCGGCCCAGCTGAGCGTGGGCGCGTCCGGTTCGGGTCCGGCGGGCGGGAAGGCGGCCGGGTCCACGCCGTTGTAGACGGTGCGGATGGACCGCGGGTCGGCGCCGCCCTGTTCCTCCCACAGCCGGTTGTAGCGGTTGCCGGGGGTGATCAGGGCGGCCCGGCGGTAGCTCTCCTCGGCCAGCAGCCGGAAGAAGCCGAGGACGACGGCCTTCACCGGCCAGCGGTAGGGGGCGGTGCGATAGCCGAGGTAACGTTCCCTCAGGTAGACGCCATGCTCGGTGAGCAGCAGCGGGACCTCGTAGCGCTCCAGTCCGGCGAGGCCGGGCAGTACGGCCACCCCGCCGCTGACCGCGTGGGCCACGCCGTGCCGGGGCGGGGGTGCGGCGAGCGGGCGCAGGGCGTGTTCCAGCAGGGCGGTGGCGGTGACCGCGTCGTGCAGGGTGGGCCGGGCCTCGCGGACGGGCAGGCCGCGGCGGTTCCACACCCCGGCGAGGATGGTGACGGCCCGGTCGCCGCGCAGGAACGGGCTCAGCGCGCCGTCGGCGGCGGCCCGGGCCAGCGTGTACAGCGCGGCCGGGAACTCGTCCTCGGCACGTGGGTCGAGCGTCGCGGTCAGGAGGCGTTCGTAGGCGCCGGCGAGCCGGCCCAGGGCCCGGCCCCGGGGCGGGCGGCCCTCGGGCGGGGCTCCCCACATGGGCACGGAGAGCACGTCGCGGACGTGGCCGGGCAGGTCCCAGACGACGGGTTCGCGTCCGGTGCCGGTGACGGCGATGACGTCGAAGTCGAGGTCGGGCATGCCCTGGACGAGTTGGTCGCACCAGACGCTCACGCCGCCATGGCTGTGCGGGTAGGTGCCTTCGGTGAGCAGGGTGACGTGCGCGGCGCCGGGGCGGCGCACGCCGTGCTGAACGTGCATCGATGGGGCTCCACGGCCGAGGTGTGGGGTGGTCGTGCGGGTCCGGGTCCGGGCCGCCGGTCGGGCGGCGGGGACCCGGGGCCGTCCGGCCGGCTCCCGTGCGCGGGGTGCGCGGGAGCAGCCGGACCGGCCCCGGTCGGTGCGCCGGTCAGCTGTCCGGGGTGTACGGAACCCGTTCGGTCACGCCCGCCGGGACCCTGGTGCGCGGGGCCGGGGAGGGTGCGGCGGCGGTGCCGTCCGCGCTCGCGGCGTGCGCGGTGGCGGTGGACGGCAGGGTGAAGGTGAGCGCGCTGCCCGAGGAGGCGGTCCAGCCGGAGACCGCGCCCGCGTACGCGGTGCCGAAGGCGGCGCCGCCGAGGGTGGTGCCGGTGGGCAGGGTCGCCGGGACGGCGGTGCCGTTCGGCCCCTGCACGGTGACCGTGCCGCCGACGCGGTAGGCGGTGACCTGGCCGGCGTTGACGGCGGTCTTCCAGGCGGCGCGGCGCTGGAGTTCGGCGCCGATGGCCTTCATCCGCAGGTTGACCACCGGGGTGTTGTCCGCGAACAGGGCGTCGTAGCCGTCCAGTACGCCGCTCAGGACCGGGTAGGCGATGCGGTCCTCGGCCAGGTTGGACTGGTGGATGAAGTGCGGCTTGGGGTCGTTGGACAGGACGTGTCCGAGGGCGATGCGGGTCTCCAGCGGCACGATGTAGTCGCCGAACCCGGTGCCGGTGTCCAGCGGGGCCGGCAGGCAGGTGGTCGTGGCCGGGTTGTCCTCGCAGATGCCGCTGCCGCCCTGGGCCCGGCTGGTGTAGAGCCAGTTGTACTCGTCGACCTGCTCGGCCGCCCGGCCCGCGTTGTAGAAGACGTTCATCGGGTAGCGGGAGACCGTGGTGGCCGGGCCGACCTGGCGCTGCTGGGGGTCGCGGGAGTTGTCGGAGGCGAGCCACTTGACGCCGTCGTCGGCGAGGGCGAGGGCGAGGTTGGGGTTGTCCTGCGGCTGCTGCGGCAGGATCTTCAGCCCGGAGTGCTCGCCGGTGACCAGTTCGTCGGTCTCCAGCGGGAGTCCGGCGGCCTGGCCCCAGACCCGGTTGGTGGCGATCTCGTAGCCGATCGTGGCGCGGCTGACCCACCTGGTGCCGCCGCCCGGGTTGGTGGCGCAGGTCCACGGCACGACGGTGACGTTCTGCTCGCAGCCGAGGAAGGCGTGCGTGTAGGTGTGGTTGACCCAGCGGAACCGGCCACGGTCGGCGATCAGCTTGTCGGCGAGCTGGTCGACGCCGTCGTTGTCCTCGCGCTGGTCGACGCTGCCGGCCCCGTTGTAGACCAGGTCGAGGGTGAGGCCGTGGCTGTTCTGCCAGGCGGTGGCGTAGTCGACGTCCGCCGGGGTCATCCGGATCGGGTGGGGCGTGCCCGCGCCGCCCGCGCAGTCGACGTCGCCGGGCGTGCAGTTGAGCTGGGTGTCCCAGCGGTCGTCGGCGGCGAACACGTCGTCCACGTGGACGGCGAAGTAGTTGCGGGAGGCGCCGAGGTGCACCCCGCCGGTCATCCACTCCACGATGCCGCGAGCCAGCAGCCGGAACTGCTGCTGGTACTGGTTGTAGACGAAGGTGACGACCAGTTCGCGCCGCCCGTCGTGCCGGTACTCGCCGACCAGGGAGCCCTGCCGGGTGGTGCCCGGGACGGTCGCCTGCACGTACGGGGTGAAGTCGGCCCCGGCGGCGGGCGCCGACAGGTAGGCGTAACTCTCGTCGGCGGTGGGCGAGTTGTCCTCGAACGGCACCGCGCCGTCGAGGTAGCCGAAGGGCCCGGCCCGGCCGGCCGCGGTGACCTGGGCCCGGACGCCGTCGACGCTGCCCGAGTAGCCGCCCGAGGTGGGGACTTGCAGGCCGACCTGGGGCCGGGCGTAGGTGTAGGCGTCCACCTGCGGGATCGCGTACGTCTGCTCGTAGGCGGCGAGCGCGCTCATCTCGGCGCTGCCGGCCGCGAACGGGTTGTCGTTGGGCAGGACGACGGCCTGGAACCTGGCGCGCGGCCGGCCGTCGACGGTGTCGGCGAGGAAGCCGGCGTCGATGGTGGGCCGGTCGGCGCGCGTGAGGTCGACCTTCGTGTACGGCGTTCCGGCGGTGTCGAGTTCGGCGGCGATGGCGTCGGTGGCCGGACCACCGTCGCTCACCACCAGGACTCTGAGATCGATGCGCGGCGCGGTGGCGTCCGCCTGTGCCGGGCCGGCCGGCAGGCCGAGCGCGGCGATCAGCGCGCCCACCGTCAGCGCGGCGGTGCGTATGGTCCGCTTCATGCGGTGAAGTCCCCTCCCCGGGCAGGGGTGAGCACGGCTCTCATGGAGCGGACGCACCCCCTTGCGCGACGCCGGCGTCCCCCTCAGAAGCCGGTCGTCACGCATCACATGGTGATGTGTCTGTGTAGCTTTTGTGGTCGAGTTACGAAACCTGACGGAAAAGTGCGGCTGTCCATCGCCGTCCCGAGGCAACCCGACAGGCCGTTTTGCCGTCGTTGCCACGTGGGGGTCGCGGCGGCGGGACGGCTCCGGGCAGGCCGGACCGGCCGTCCCGCGACGCACCGGCGGACCGAGGCGGTCCACCGGGCGACGTGTCGTGGTCCGTTCCGCCGGGGCGCGCCCGCGACCCGAGGCCGATTCCGGCCGCCCGGGCCGCGGGACCGGGGGTGCGTCAGGCGCAGAGCACCCGGGTGTCGGGCGTGTAGACGGGGCCGCCGTTGGTGTTGGTGCTGTCGCTGAACTCGGCGTAGTAGTACGAGTAGAAGCCGATGTTGCCGTTGCAGCCGGAGTCGGCGGCGATCTGGAGCGTCAGCGTGACGGTGCGGCTCTGACCGGGCGGGATGGTGGAACCGTAGTTGCCGCCGAGGTTGTTCGGACCGGTTCCGGAGCAGGGGGTGCTGCCGCTCGCCGTGGCCAGGCTGCACCCGGTGAAGCTGTACTTCAGGTCCGGGCGCTGGGTGGTCAGCCAGGTCGGGTCGATGGTCTGGTAGACGAACCAGATGTCGTACGTCCGGTTGTTGGTGATCGTCATCGACAGCTTCACCGTGCCGCCGGGGGTGGTGGTGGCGGAGTCGGTGGCGAAGGTCAGGGCGGCCGGCGCGGGGTCGGCGCTCGCGCTCGGGGCGAGGCCGAAGACGGCCAGGAGGAAGGCGAGGACGGCGGTGAGACCGAGGCGTCTCGGCAGAGGTGATCGCATGACCCGGGAGGCTAGGCAGGCGTCCGGCGCGGCGTCTGTACCCGTGCGTGGGGCCGGACCCGGAACGGCTGAAAGTGATCACCTTGTGAAGAACCTGCGGGGATGTCGTGACGATGAGCAACACCTCGTGTACGCGCACGCCGGGGGTGCTTGACAGGAGGGGGTGGCGGGGCGGGGCGGACCGGTGGCGCCCGGGACGGTATTGGCGCGGACGAGACGTCCGTTCCGCCGCGGAAGGGGGAACCCCGGTTGTGACGGGGACCATTCCCGGCCAAAGAGCGCTTTCCGGCCGCATACGGAGCCGTGCGGCGGGTCATCGGGCGGTGCGACGGGTCCGTCGAGACGGGCGACGGGGCATCGGGGCGGGCGACGCCCGGGGACCTTGCGACGATCCCTCGGAGGGGGCGGCCGGAGCAGCGCCCGAACCAGGGGACAGCGGGCGCCGGGCGCGGGGCGCGGACGCGGGACACCGGGCGCAGAACGCGGGCGCCGGGCGCGGAGCACCGGGCGCGGGACGCGGGCGCCGGGCCCGGCCGACTCTCCGTCACCGGGCGGGGGCCGGCCCCCGCCCGCCGGGCGGACGTTCCCGGCGGTGCGGGGGCAGATGGACGGCCGATGCCGCGGCGGGCGGGGTCAGCGGGCGTGGGCTCGCTCGAAGACGGCGAAGGCGGCCTCCTGCTGCCATTCGAGTCGGGCCTTGGCGCTCTGCGCGAGCAGATGCCGGCAGGCGGCGCCGCGCGCCGGCAGGCCGGGGCGCTCGGCACGGCAGGCCGGCACCGTGCGGTAGCCGGCCGCGGTCGGATTGCCCTGCCACAGGCTCGCGCCGGGCAGGAAGCCGTACTCCAGCGAGGCGCGGGCCAGGTCCTTCAGCTCGGGGTAGCGCAGGCCGTAGGTGGCGGCGGCGTACTGGTACTCGTGGGCGATGTCGATCCGGGACACCCCCGGGTCGTCGGTGGCGAGGACGACCGGGACGCCGTAGCGGCGGTAGGTGGTGAACGGATGGTCCGCGCCCTTGACGCCGAGGATCTGGGCGTTGCTGGAGAAGGGCACCTCGACGGCCACCTCGCGCTCGGCCATGGTGCGGGCGGTGCGCTGCCAGTCGTCCTCGTGGACGAGGTCGACGCCGTGTCCGACGCGCTCGGCGCGGGCGACGCCGACGGCCTCCCGGATGTGGGACTTCAGGTCCTCCGGCTTGACCAGCCCGGGCCACAGCTCGCCCGCGTGCAGGGTGACATGGGCCTTCGGGTACTGCGTGCGCAGATAGCCGACCATGCGCATCTGGAGGGAGTAGTCGCGCAGGGCGATGTCCGCGTCCTCGGGCTGGACGAGGTTGACCGCGACGAACCGCGGGTCGGCCTCGGCCAGCCGCATGCCGAGGGCGAGCTGGGTGAAGACGCGCTCCGGGGCGCTCCCCCGGGACGCCTGGGAGATCCAGCGGACGAGGAGGCCGCAGGCGGGCCGGGCCCGCGGGGTGCCGCAGCGTTCGGCGTCACGGAACTCGGCGTCACCCGCGTCGGCCTCCGCGCGGGCCTCGGCGACCAGCCGGTCCAGCCCGCCGCCGGCGACCAGCCTGCGGTGCAGGGCGGCGAGGTCGTCGTCCCAGCCCACCTCGGCGGCGAGCTTCTTCGCGCCGTCGGAGGCCGGGGTGACCATCGTCTCCAGGTAGAACTGGTTGTCACGGACGGCGGTGTCGGCGACATCGGCGAGCAGCTTGCCCCGGTGCCGCCAGGTGACCTCGCCGAACTTGCCGAAGGTGTCGAAGAAGTGGTCGTGCCCGTTCCGGCCGGGCGGGAAGTCCTGCATGGACCAGGCGCGGATCAGCGCCTGCCGGAAGGCGGGGTCGGTGCGCGCGTCGGCGGCGGGGCGGGTGCCGGCACCGCAGGGCGGGACGACGGCGGTCAGCGTCGCGGTGTCGACGCACAGCCCGTCCCGGGCGGCCAGTTCGATCAGGTACTCCGTGGACACCGCGCCGGAGAGGTGGTTGTGCAGGTCCCCGCCCTTGGGCAGCGCCCGGAAGAAGTCGCGCAGGGCCGCGGGCCGGTCGCGCAGGGAACGCAGTTGGGCGTCCGTGCGCGCCTCCGCCGCCGTGACCTGCCTGGGCGGCGGCGCCGCGGGCCGGGCCTCCGGGCGCGCCGGCTGGGCGGCGGCGGGCAGGGCGGACAGCAGGGAGAGGACACTGAGGGTGCCGAGCACGGCCGGAACGACCCGGCGGCTCCTGGCACTTCGTCGTTGCGGAGTCACAGGGGCATGATCACGGAAGGACCGCGGCGCCGGGCCCCGATCCGGCGGACGGCGCCCGGAGTACACCCGACCGGGTGAATCCCGGGTGATCAGCGTGTCGGGCCGCCCGGGCATGTACGTCACCCGCGCGGGTATGCGGGCTGCGAATTCACCGGTCGGTGACCCTCCAGGGAGGCGGAACGCATGCTCATGGCACACCCCGCGGTATTGCAGGACCTCATCACGCAGTACGAGGCCCCGACCCTGCTCGGGGCGGAGGAGAGCACCCCCCAGGCCCGGCAGCGGCTCGTGGACGTCTCCTACACCCTGTGCGTCGCCACCGGCACCCGGGACGTCGACATGGCCCTGATCGCCGCCCGCCACCGCCTCTCCGGGGCCCGGCCGGAGGACGACTCCCTGCTCCAGGCGGCCGCCCCGGCGGAGCGGGTGTCCGGCGTGTGAACCGCCCGCCCCGGCGGGCCCGTTCCCCGCGCCCTCCCTCTCCCTGAACTCGTCGTCGCCCCCTGAACTCGTCGTCTCACCCCGGACTCGTCACCTTGCCGAACCGGTCGCCTCCCGCTTCTGGTCGGCGCGACCCGCCGGACGGTATACAGGGCCCTTCGAGAGCACGGGGGCCGCTGTCCGGAGCCGCCCCGCGCGCCGCGGCGGTCTTCAGGGGGAGGATCCATGGCGAACGACACGCGTCCCGCGGGCGGCGCGCGCGGCCGGCGGCGGGCCGCCGTACTCGGGGCGGTGCTGGCCGGCACCGCCCTCGTCGCCGCCGGCCCGGTACCGGCCGCGGCACACCCCGCCGCGCACGGCCGCGGGACCGCCTACGTGGCGCTCGGCGACTCCTACACCTCGGGCCCCGGCATACCGCGGCAGGTGGACCCCGGCTGCGCGCGTTCGGACCACAACTACCCGTCAATGCTGGCCGCCGAGCGGCAGGCAGCCGCCTTCACGGACGTGAGCTGCGGCGGGGCCACGACCGCCGAGATGTGGCAGGCGCAGGGCGGCAACCCGCCCCAGCTCGACGCCCTGGACCGGCACACGGACCTGGTGACCCTCCAGATCGGCGGCAACGACGTGGGGTTCGGCTCCGTCATCGCCACCTGCGCCCGCCTCGCCGCCGAGGACCCGGCGGGCAACCCCTGCGAGCGCTCGTACCGCTCCGCCGGACACGACGCGCTGGCCCTCGCCGTCGTACGGACCGCGCCGAAGGCCGACCGGGTGCTGCGCGCGGTGCGCGCCCGGGCGCCGCACGCCCGGGTGCTCGTGGTCGGCTACCCGGACCTGCTGCCCGACGACGGCGGCGGCTGCTTCCCGCAGGTGCCGTTCGCCCGGCGGGACTTCCCCTATCTGCGGGACACCGAGAAGCGGCTGAACCTGATGCTGCGGCTGGTGGCCGGCGTGAACGGGGCCGAGTACGTCGACACCTACGGCCCCACCGTCGGCCACGACATGTGCGAGGCGCCCGCCGACCGCTGGATCGAGCCGCTGCGGCCTGAGGCGCCCGCCGCCCCGGCCCATCCCAACGCCCGGGGCGAGGAGTCCATGGCGCGGGCCGTGCCGGCCCGGCTGGACCGGGGGCACGGGCGGCGCCGAACCGGCGGGGCGGCCCGTGGCGCGGGCCGCCCCGCGCTCCGGTCAGCCGCCGAGCGCGCCCAGCACCACGGCCTGGGCCTCCTCCTGCACCCGGGCCAGGTGGTCGGCGCCGAGGAAGGACTCGGCGTACACCTTGTAGACGTCCTCGGTGCCGGAGGGCCGGGCGGCGAACCAGGCGTTCTCGGTGGTGACCTTGATGCCGCCGATCGAGGCGCCGTTGCCGGGCGCCTCGGTGAGGACCGCCGTGACCGCCTCCCCGGCCAGCGTGTCCGCGGTCACCTGGGCCGGTGACAACTTGGCGAGCAGCGCCTTCTGTTCGCGGGTGGCGGGCGCGTCGGTGCGGGCGTAGGCGGGGGCGCCGAAGCGGGCGGTCAGGTCGGTGTAGTGCTTCGAGGGGGTCTTGCCGGTGACGGCGGTGATCTCGGAGGCGAGCAGGGCCAGCAGGATGCCGTCCTTGTCGGTGGTCCACACCGAGCCGTCCCGGCGCAGGAAGGAGGCGCCGGCCGACTCCTCGCCGCCGAACCCGATCTCGCCGGCGGCCAGTCCGTCCACGAACCACTTGAACCCGACCGGCACCTCGACCAGCCGGCGGCCGAGGTCGGCGGCGACCCGGTCGATCATGGTGGAGGAGACGAGGGTCTTGCCGATGCCCGCGGCGTCCGGCCACTGCTCGCGGTGGCGGTAGAGGTAGGAGATGGCGACGGCGAGGTAGTGGTTGGGGTTCATCAGGCCCGCGTCCGGGGTGACGATGCCGTGCCGGTCGGCGTCGGCGTCGTTGCCGGTGGCGATGCGGAAGCGGTCGCGCTGCTCGATGAGGGAGGCCATCGCGTACGGCGAGGAGCAGTCCATGCGGATCTGGCCGTCCCAGTCCAGCGTCATGAACCGCCAGGTGGGGTCGGTGTGCGGGTTGACCACCGTCAGGTCGATGCCGTGCTGTTCGGCGATCCGGCCCCAGTAGGCGACGGAGGCGCCGCCCAGCGGGTCGGCGCCGATGCGCAGGCCGGCCGAGCGGATCGCGTCCAGGTCCAGCACGCCGGGCAGGTCGGTGACGTAGGTGCCGAGGAAGTCGTACCGCCGGGTGGTGTCCGCGGCCAGCGCGCGGGCGTAGGGCAGCCGGCGCACGTCCTTCAGGCCGCCCGTGATGATCTGGTTGGCGCGGTCCTGGATCCACGAGGTGGCGTCGGAGGCGGCGGGGCCGCCGCTCGGCGGGTTGTACTTGAAGCCGCCGTCGGCGGGCGGGTTGTGCGACGGGGTGACCACCACGCCGTCGGCGAGGCCGGAGGCACGGCCCCGGTTGTGCGTCAGGATGGCGTGCGAGACGGCGGGCGTGGGCGTGTAGCCGTCCGCGCTGTCGACGAGCACGGTCACCCCGTTGGCGGCGAAGACCTCCAGGGCGGTGGCCTTCGCCGGTTCGGACAGGGCGTGGGTGTCGGCGCCGAGGAAGAGCGGGCCGTCCGTGCCCCGGGCGGCGCGGTACTCGCAGATGGCCTGGCTGGTGGCGGCGATGTGGTCCTCGTTGAAGGCGGTCGCCAGGGACGAACCCCGGTGCCCCGAGGTGCCGAACGCCACCCGCTGGGCCGGGTCGGCCGGGTCGGGGTGCAGCGTGTAGTACGCCGTGACCAGCCGGGCGACGTCGACGAGGTCCTCGGGACCGGCCGGCCGGCCGGCGCGCTCGTGCGGCATGAGTTCCGTTCCTCCGCGGTGATGGGGTCGATCGCTCACCGCTCATCTTTCCTCGTCGGGGCGGCACCATGCGAGTGCGCCCCACCGTGCCGGGGCGCACCGCGCGGCGGCGGGTCAGCCGAGGTGGTAGCCGTCCCCGTACACCTTCCAGTCGAGCGGGGTGTTCAGGTCGAGGTTGCCGTTCCTCAGGAAGACCCGCTGCTCGGTGTCGACGCGGCTGGTGTCGCTGTGCGCCTCCTCCTGCCGCATGGCCCACACCCGGGCGTCCAGGAAGGCGTTCAGGTACGTCGTCTCGTTGCCGCCCTGGGCCGGGGGCTTGGCGCTGCCCAGGGCGCGCCTGCGGATGTTGCGGAAGCTGGTGGGGTCGTCGCCATCGCCGTGCATGACGAGGGCGTCGTAGTAGACGAACTGGCCGAGGGCGCGCAGCCCGTCGGTCTTGCCCTGGGCGACCGCGGGGTTGAAGTAGACGCGGTCGCGTTCGTCGTTCTGGGCCTGCTGGAACGCGGTGTCCTGGGCGGCCCGGCGCCAGTCCGCGGGGTAGTCGGGGTCGAGTCCGCTGTGCGAGGCGGTGCCGTTCACCCTGCGCAGGGCGGGCAGGTATTTCGCGAGGACGTTGCCGGGCTTGCGGTCGGCGTAGAGCTGGACGAGGTCGAGCATGTCGCCCGTGCCGGAGCAGAAGCCGATGATGCCGGCGGTGTAGCCGCGGCCGTCGCGGATGTCCTCGATGTACTTGTACTGGGCCTTCCAGTCGAGCGAGGAGTTCTCCGCGCTCGACACCAGCTTCATGGCGATCTCCTTCTTCGCGGGGTCGTCCAGGCCCGGCGCGGCGGCCGAGGCGGTGCCGGGCCGCGCCACGCCGAGCAGGGCGCCGGAGGCGACGGCGCCCAGCGCGGCCACGACGGTGCGGCGGGAGAGGCGGGCGAGGGGCGGCGTTGAGCGTTCTGCGTGCACCACGGGAACTCCAGGGGAGAGTGGGGGTGGTGAGTTGGCCCGTACCGGTACTGGTAGGAAAGTTTCCTATCAAACACTGGGAAGGCCGGTAACCCGGTGCGTGAGAAGTTCGTACGTTCGCACGACACCGCCTCCGTGCCGCGACTCCCCCGGACCCCGCCCCCGGCGGCTCAGCCGTGCCGCGCCCCGGCGCGCTCCCGCTCCTCGGTGTAGGCGTACAGCTCCTTGGACGTGGTGATGAGCGCGCGCCGCTCCTCCCGCGAACCCACCATCGGCTGCGAACCCTTGAGCGGCACCTGGGCGCTCTCCGGCAGGAACGCCACCGTGAGCAGGCCGACGGCGCCGGCCAGCATCAGGTAGTAGGCGGGCATCAGGTCGTCGCCGCCGAGGCCGACCAGTGCGGCGGTGACCAGCGGGGTGGTGCCGCCGAACGCGGCGACCGCGACGTTGAAGCCGATGCCCATGGCCGCGTAGCGCACCGCCGTCGGGAACAGCGCGGGCAGGGTGGCCGCGCTGGGCGCGGCGAAGCAGGCCAGCAGGGTGGACAGGATCAGCACACCGAGGATCGGCGGCCAGGTGCCGTCCGCCTTGATCAGCAGGAACGACGGGACGGCGAGCACGATCAGCGCCGCGGCGCCGACGGCGTAGAGCGGGCGCCGGCCCATCCGGTCGCTGAGCCGGCCGAGGAAGGTGATCAGCACGACGATCCACACCATGCCGACGAGGACCAGGAGGTCCGCGGAGCCGCTGGAGCGGTGCAGCGTCTCGGTCTGGTAGGTGGGCAGGTAGCCGGTCACCATGTAGTTGGTGACGTTGTAGAGAAGCACCAGGCCCATGCAGACCAGCAGGGGCCGCCAGTGGTTCCGGACGATGTCCCTGAACTCGCTGCCCGCCGACTCCTGCGCCAGGGCCTTCTCGTGGTCGTCGAGCTGCTGCCGGAAGGCCGGGGACTCCTCCAGCCTCAGCCGCATGTAGAGGCCGATCACGCCGAGCGGTCCGGCGATCAGGAACGGCACACGCCAGCCCCAGGAGAGCATCTGGCCGTCGGACAGGACCAGGTTCAGCGCGGTGACCAGGGCGGAACCGAGGGCGTAGCCGGTGAAGGTGCCGAAGTCGAGCCAGCTGGAGAGGAAGCCGCGCCGGCGGTCCGGCGAGTACTCCGCGACGAAGGTGGTGGCGCCGCCGTACTCGCCGCCGGTGGAGAAGCCCTGGACCATGCGGGCCAGCAGGAGCAGCACGGGCGCGGCGATGCCGATGGTGGCGTACCCGGGGATGACGCCGATGGCGAAGGTGCCCACCGCCATCATGATCATGGTGGTGGCGAGCACCTTCTGCCGTCCGATCCGGTCGCCGAGCGGCCCGAAGACCAGCCCGCCCAGGGGCCGGACGACGAAGGCGGCGGCGAAGGTCGCGAACGAGGAGATGACCTGGGCGGCCGGGGAGGCGCCCGGGAAGAACACCTTGCCGATGGTGGCGGCGAGGTAGCTGTAGACCCCGAAGTCGAACCACTCCATGCAGTTGCCGAGCGCGGAGGCGCCGACGGCGCGCCGGAGCAGCGGGGGTTCGACGACCTGGACGTCGTCCGTGCGGAAGGCGCCCCGGTTGCGGCGGAGCCTGCGGGTCAGTTCCTCGCGCACCTGGCGCGGCAGCCGCGCCACGGCCGCCGGGACCCGTGGCCCGCCGTGGCCGCGGCGCTCACCACCCGATGCCGCTCCCCCGCCGGACCTCGCGTCCCCGCCGGACACCGTGCCGTTCACGGGTACCTCCTCCCTCTTCGTCGCCTTGATCACCGCCTGCCCTTCCCGCGGATTCAGAAACGGAGCCACTCGATCCGCTCCGGGGTGCATGTGACCCACATCACAGACACAAGGGAAAAGTAGGACATAATGGAGGTCGACCGGGACAGCGTTGTCAGATTCCCCTCGCCCACCCCCGCGACGTCGAAGGAGCCGCTCACCGTATGGCGTACGGAGCCCACCGCAGCCCTCTTCTGCCGCCCCGCCCCGATCTCGGCCTCGCCCGCGGCTGCGAGTCGTGCCTCGGCTGGGGAACCGTCGTGACCCGCGACGGGGAGCACGAACTGTGCCACGCGTGCCAGCCCGGCCCCGGCGACGGCGAGGGCTCCGCCACCCCCCGCCCCTAGCGCCCCCCTGCCCCACCGCGAGGCCCCCTGCCAGGACCGATCATGGCACGGTTAAGCTTCAGGTAATGGTTTCATCAAGGAACCTTCAAACCCGGCAGGGGGGCAGCCATGAGCACCGCACGCACCAGCAGGACACCGTTGCCGGGCATCGGCGTCCGGTACGACCTGACGACCCGCGAGAGCGGCCACCTCTCGGTGGTGGCCCACCGGGACGGCACACGCACTCTCAGCGCCTACCGGCGCGACGATCCCGATGACTGCGGACTGTCGGTCCGCCTCACCGGACAGGAGGCGGAGGCCCTGGTGGACGCCCTGAAGCCGACCCACCACAGCCCCACCCTGCTGTCCACCACGGAGCTGGGCCTGGTGGCCGAGCGGATCGAGCTGTCCGGCACCTCGCACTGGAACGGGCGGCTGCTCGGCGACACCCGGATGCGCACCGAGACCGGCGTGTCGATCGTGGCCGTGCTGCGCCGCGCCGAGGCGATCCCCTCCCCCGGCCCCGGCTTCCGGCTGGCCGGCGGGGACACGCTGATCGTCATCGGCACCCGCGAGGGCGTCGACGCCGCCGCCGCGATACTCGGTCGGGAGTGATCCGCGTGCACTCCTCCGCGGTCTTCCTGATCGAGTTCGGCGCGATCATCCTGGGCCTGGGACTGCTGGGCCGGCTCGCCGCCCGCCTGCGGTTCTCGCCCATCCCGCTCTATCTGCTGGCCGGCCTGGCCTTCGGCGAGGGCGGGCTGCTGCCGCTCGGCGCGAGCGAGGAGTTCGTGGCCATCGGCGCCGAGATCGGCGTGGTCCTGCTGCTGCTCCTGCTGGGCCTGGAGTACACGGCCGGCGACCTCGTCTCCAACCTGAAGACCCAGTACCCGGCCGGTCTGGTGGACGCGGCCCTCAACGCGCTGCCCGGCGCGGCGATGGCCCTGCTGCTCGGCTGGGGCCCGATCGCCGCCTTCGTCCTGGCCGGTATCACCTGGATCTCCTCCTCCGGCGTCATCGCCAAGGTCCTCGGCGACCTGGGCCGGATCGGCAACCGGGAGACGCCGGTCATCCTCAGCATCCTGGTGCTGGAGGACCTGTCCATGGCGGTCTACCTGCCCGTCGTGACGGCCCTGCTGGCCGGGACCGGGTTCGCGGCGGGCAGCCTGACGCTGGCCATCGCGCTCGGGGTGGCCGGCCTGGTGCTGGTGGTGGCGGTGCGCTACGGCCGGCACATCTCCCGGTTCGTCTCCACCGACGACCCGGAGAAGCTGCTGCTGGTGGTGCTCGGACTGACCCTGCTGGTGGCCGGGGTCGCCCAACAGTTGCAGGTCTCGGCGGCGGTCGGCGCGTTCCTGGTGGGCATCGCCCTGTCCGGGGAGGTCGCCGAGGGCGCGCACAACCTCCTGGCGCCGCTGCGGGACCTGTTCGCGGCGGTGTTCTTCGTCTTCTTCGGCCTGCACACCGACCCGGCGAGCATCCCGCCCGTGCTGCTGCCCGCGCTCGCCCTGGCCGTCGTCACCACCCTCACGAAGATCGCCACCGGATACTGGGCGGCGCGCCGGGCCGGGATATCGGCCAAGGGCCGGTGGCGGGCCGGCGGCACCCTGGTGGCCCGCGGCGAGTTCTCCATCGTCATCGCCGGGCTCGCCGTCACCTCCGGCATCGACTCCGACCTCGGCCCGCTGGCCACCGCCTACGTGCTGATCCTGGTCGTCCTCGGACCGCTGACCGCCCGCTACACCGAGCCGCTCGCCCGCCGGCTGACCGGCCGCCGCCGGCCCGCCGCACCGGCCGGGCCCGGACCGGAGGCGGTCCCCGCGGAGGAACAGGCGCCGGCCACCCGCTCGTGACGCGGGGGCGGGGGCCCGGGGGCCGACCGCACGGACGTACGGTGGAGGCATGCCCCCTCCCCTCCCGGGACCGCTGGACCACCTGGCGCCGCTACTCGACCACTACGGCTACCTGGCGGTGGGAGCCGTCGTCCTCGTGGAGGACTTCGGTGTCCCCGCGCCCGGCGAGACGATCCTGCTCGCGGCCGGGGTGTACGCGGGCGCGGGGCGGCTGAACATCGTCGCCGTGGCCGTCATCGCGTTCGCCGCGGCCGTGGCCGGGGACAACATCGGCTATCTGATCGGACGGTCCGGCGGGCGGGCCTTCGTGCACCGCTGGGGCCGGTACGTCCTGCTGACGCCGAAGCGGTTCGAGGCCGCCGAGGCGTTCTTCACCCGGCACGGCGGCAAAATCGTGACGGTGGCCCGGTTCGTGGAGGGCCTGCGCCAGGCCAACGGGATCATCGCGGGCACGACCGGTATGCGCTGGCGCCGCTTCCTCGCCTTCAACGCCCTGGGCGCGGCCCTGTGGGTCGGCCTCTGGACCACCCTGGCCTATCTGACGGGCAGCCACATCACCGCGGTCTACGACGAGATCCGGCGCTACGAACCGTACGTCCTGACCGCCGCCGCCCTGGTGGTCGCGGGGTTCGCCGTACGGCACCTGGTGCGGCGGCGCCGCGAGCGCTGAGGCCCCCGGCCCCCGGCTCAGCCGCCCGACGACCCGTGGGCGTGCAGGTACTCCAGCGCGTCCTGCACCACGGTGCGCCGGTACCACGAGCGCCACGCGGCCAGATCCCGGGCCAGGGCGTCGAGGGCGGCCGTCTGGCCCTCGGTGAGCCAGACGCCCGGGTCCGCCCGGTGCACGCACACCACTCCGCCGCACCCCCCGGCCGCCGTGACCATCGGGGTGGCGTACAGGGCGCGGCTGCCCGCCGCGAGGACCGCCCGGCCGACGGGGTGGCCGGCCAGGGCCGGATCGGCCGCCACGTCGGGCACCGTCACCGGCCGTCCAGCCGCCTGCGCCCGCGCGCAGACCGCGGGCGGTCCGGCGACCAGGGCGAGACAGTCGCGGTAGGCCGCGTCCAGGCCGTGGTGGGCCTCCAGGACGAGCGCCTCGTCCTGGCCGGCGTCGGTCAGGTGGATCTCGGCCGCGTCGGCGTCCGCGAGCGTCACCGCGGCGTACACGGCGGCCGTCAGCATCTGCCGCCGGTCGCGCGGGTTCACCGCCTCGACGTCCTGCGGGCCGACGGGGGGCGGCGGGGTGTGCAGGCGTCCCGGGAACCACTCCCGTGCGGTGCGCGGCGGCGGAGCGGTCACCACCGCCGAGGCCAGGACCCGCAGCGGCACGTTGTGGTGCTGCGAGCCCGCGCGCAGCAGCGCGAAGGCGGCGGCGGGGTCCGGCAGGCCGTACCGGGCCATCAGGATGCCCTGGGCGATGCCGATGATCCCGCTGGTACGGGCCTTGGCCCGCAGTCCGAGGACCTCCCCGGACGTCTCCCCGACCGTGTCCCGCGCCTCCCCTGCCACCGGTGGCTCCGGGCTCTCGGGGGTCCGCGGACGCTCCGGTGCGGCCGGTGCCGGTGCGGGGCCGCCCGCACACACCGTGGCCAGCGCGCCCTCCAGGGTGGGGTAGAGCCGGATGCCCGGCAGGTGCGTCGTGGTCAGCACACCGCGGACCTGCGGCGTGGCGCCCGTGACCAGGACGGGGCCGGCGGTGCGGTGCCGGGTGTGGGCGTCCAGCGTGTCGACCGCCGTACTGCTCAGCCGGCGCACCCCGGACATGTCCAGGACCAGCCGCTGGCCGCGTTCGTCGGCCCGCCGCAGCCGCGGCCCCAGCTCGCGCCCGAGTTCGCCGGCGCCGCGCACGTCGATGCTGCCCGACAGCCGGAGCACCACCGCCTGCTCGGCCACGGGCTGCACGGTCACCCTGGCACCTCGTTCCACGCTCCCACCTTGTTCCCCGGCACCGGCGGAACGCAAGCAGCGGCATCGGCGGGTTGGCGGGCGGAGGCAAGGTCGGCATATTCGCATCCGCACCGGCTGCGGCGGCTTTCCGGGAATTCCGTGATCAGTTCCGGCTCGTTCTTCGACGCGGTCCGATACGGAATTCTGGTTTGGGCGGCGCCGGAATGGCTATCCGAAGGTCGACCACTGAACGCGTCTACGTTGGGATGTGACACGCGATGGCCGGCAACCAGAAGGCGAAGGCCAAGAAGGAGCAGGTCAAGGGCAAGGCCAAGGAGGCCGCCGGCCGCACCGTCGGCAACGAGCGCATGGAGGCGGAGGGCCGGATGGAGGGTGCGCGCGGCGACGCCCGGGAGGCCAAGGAGAAGGCCAAGGACACCTTCAAGCACTGAGGCCGGTGCCGATTCGGCTGCGTGCACGGGCCCGGGAAATCCGCTTGCGTGGATTTCCCGGGCCCGTTCCGTGTGCGCCGCGTCCCGGTGTCCGCCCGGCCGGCACCGGCGTCCGGCCCCCTCCCCCGGCAGGAGGTCGTGCGCATCCGGAGGATTCCGCCCGGACGTCCCCTTGACCGGCGGTCCAGCGGGTAGCCGGGCAGGGACGGCATGACCCCCCTGTGCACAGGAAGGGACCCTGACCCCGGAGGAAAAGGGCAACGAGGTATGGACATCCCGCTCAGGACCCACGCGACGACGCAGGACCACCATCCGGGACCCCTGCGCTACAGCCGCACCTGGGACACCGGCGTATCCGGCATCGCCGAGGCGAGAGACGCCGTCGCCGCCCTGCTCGCCCGGGTGCGGCCGGCCCCCGGGCGGCGCCCGGTGCAGGATGCCCAGCTCGTCGTGAGCGAACTCGTCACCAACACGGCCAAGCACGCGCCCGGCCCGTGCGCGCTGCGCCTGGAGCTGCCGCCCGGCGCGGACGCGCTGCGCATCACCGTCACCGACACCTCGGCGGACCCGCCGCGGCGGCGGCCCGCCGACCCCCGGCGGGTCGGCGGTCACGGCCTGCACCTCGTGGCGGTGCTCGCCGGCGAACTGGAGGTGACCCGGCTGTCCCACGGCAAACGGGTCACCGCGACCGTGCCGCTCGCCTCGTGAGGCGGGCGGGCGGCCGGCCCGGCGGACGGCGGCGAAGCCGCCGGCCGGGCCGTCGGGCCGGGGCGCTCAGCCGACCCTGATGCCCACGATGCAGGTGTCGTCGTCGGTGTCCGACCTGCTGTAGGTGAGCAGCCGGTCCAGTTGCTTGTCCAGGGTGCCGGACGCCGCCCGTGCCGTGTCCAGCAGATGGGTGAGCGACTCCTCCACCGACCGGTCGCGGCGCTCGATCAGACCGTCGGTGTACATCAGCAGGGTGTCGCCCGCGGCCAGTTGCACCTCCGTCTCCTCGTATCGCGCCTCCGGCACGGCGCCCAGCAGCAGCCCCTTCACCGGGGGCAGCGCGTCGGCGTCCGACTCCCGCACCAGCACCGGCGGCAGGTGGCCCGCCCGCGCCCAGCGCAGGATGCGCCGCTCGCCGTCGTACAGGCCGCACACGGCGGTCGCGGTGACGGCGCCGGTCAGGTGGTGGGCGACGATGTTCAGCCAGGACAGCAGCTGGGCCGGGCCGGCTCCGGTCACCGCGAGTCCGCGCAGCGCGTTGCGCAGGACGACCATGCTGGTCGCGGCCTCGATGCCGTGTCCGGCGACGTCCCCGACGCACAGCAGCACCAGCCCGGAGGGGAGTACGACGGCGTCGTACCAGTCGCCGCCGACCAGGTTCTCGGTCTCGGCCGGCCGGTAGCGCACCGCCACCTGGAGGCCGGGCACCCGCAGCGGGGCCTGCGCCGGGGGCATGATGGCGTGCTGGAGCTGGAGGGCCAGCCGGTTGCGCTCCAGTGCCTGCTGCTCGGTGTGCGCCAGTTGGTCGCGGGTGGCGGCGAGCGCGACCTCGGTCCAGTGCTGGGCGGAGATGTCCTGGTAGGCGCCGCGCACGCCGAACAGCTGGTCGTCGGTGTCGAGGACGGGCTCGGCGACCACTCGGATGTGCCGGGTCACCCCGTCCGGGCGCAGCAGCCGGAACGCGGCGGAGGCGGGCCTGCGGTGGTGCACCAGGGTGCGCAGGAAGCGGCCGAGGACGACGGCGTCGTCGGGGTGGGCGTGCGCCGGCAGGTCCTGGAGGGCGACCGGGGGGCTGGTGGCGGGGCGGCCGTAGAGGCCGAACAGCTGGCCGTTCCAGGTGATCTCGCCGGTGAGCAGGTTCTCCTCGAAGCCGCCGATCCGGCCGAGCCGCTGGGCGTGCTGGAGCAGACTGGCCAGCCGGGCCGCCTCGTCCTCGATGCGCCAGATCAGCAGCACGCTCGTGCCGTGCCGGCTGATGCTGATGTCGGCGACGGCGGACAGCGGCACCTGGTCGACCAGGGCGGTCAGCCGCATCCGGCTGGCCCGGAACGGCTCGCCGGTGGCGTACACCCGTTCCACGCGCTGGAACAGCTCGCTGCCGCCCGCTGCCATCGGGTACGCCTCCAGCAGCAGGGCGCCGCCCACGACGGCCCGCGGCCGGCCCGCGGGGTCGAGGAAGCGGCTGTTGACGTGCTGGATGCGGAAGTCGACCAGCCGTCCGGCGTCGTCCAGGTGCGGCACGAGCACCAGGGCCGGGTCGTGCAGTCCGTCGGCCAGGTCCATCAGTTCGACCACGTCGGGCAGGAGCGCGGGTTCCGGGTCGGCGCCGGAGGGCGGCGCGGAGGTCTCCAGGGTGTGCGCGCACAGCTCGGCGAGGGCCTCCACCTGCCGGACGACCGGGCGCGGCAGCGGGCCCTCCGGTTTGGGCCAGGCGATCTCCAGCACGCCGTGGATGCGGCCGCCCGTCCCGGACGGTACGGCGATCCGGGCGCCGTCGGCGTACTCGCGCCGGCCGATGGTGGGCAGCCCGGACTCGGCGAGCGAGGGCAGCCACTGCCCGTCGGGTTCGGTCAGGCCGCGCCGGGCCACCGTCACCACGTCGGGCGGGACGTAGCGCCAGCGGGCCGCCTCGCCCGGCGGGAAACCGGCGCTGCCCGCGAGGGTCAGCGAGCCGTCCGGGCCGGCCGACCAGATGGCCACGGCGACCGCGCCCAGCGGGCGCAGCGCGTGGTCGAGCAGCGAGTCGGCCATCGCCTGGGCGTCGTGCGCGGCGAGGACGCCGCTCTCGGCGGCGCGCAGCCGCACGGCGGCGGACTCCGCGACCGGCCCGGCCGGGTCCGCGGCCACGGACAGGAACGCCTCGGTGACCTCCGCAACCCGGTCCCGGGCCGCCTGGTTGATGACGTCCACCGCGAACTCCAGCGGTGTCAGCTGGGCCTGCTCGGTCAGCTCGGCGAGCTGGCGGGCGGCCTGGGCGGGGCCGCAGCCGAGGCGTTCGACCAGGATGCCCTTGGCCAGCTCGACCAGTGCCCGGCCCTCCGCCTCGGCCTGCGCGGCCCGCACCTCCCGGCGCAGCCGCTCCACGGTGGCCGCGAGCCGGCCCACCGAGGAGGTGGGGGACGCCTGCGGCACCACCGCGTCCGCGGCGGGCGGTGGGGCGGACGCGCCGGCCGGCGCGTCCGCTTCATGGGTGTTCACCGGGTCCGCGCTCCTGGGGCCGAGGACGGTCGGACGGGCCGTGCCGAGCTCACGCGGGGAGCCAGCGTCGGACACAGGAGATGAGGTCATGGGTGTCCACCGGTTTCGTGACGTAGTCGCTGGCCCCGGACGCGATGCTCTTCTCCCGGTCGCCCTGCATGGCCTTGGCGGTCACGGCGATGACCGGCAGGCCGGCGTACCGGGGCATCTTGCGGATCTCTGCCGTGGCCGTGTAGCCGTCCATCTCGGGCATCATCACGTCCATCAGGACGAGTTCGACGTCCGGGTTGTTCATCAGCGTCTCGATGCCCTTGCGGCCGTTCTCGGCGTGCAGGACGCGGAAGCCGTGCAGTTCGAGGATGCCGCTGAGCGCGAACAGGTTCCGGGCGTCGTCGTCGACGACGAGGACGGTACGGCCGCGGGTCTCCTCGTCGATCGGATGGGGCGCGGTGCGCGGGAGTTCGTCCCCGCGGACCAGGGTGAGCACCTCGCCGGGCTCCTCGGCCGACAGGTGCAGCGCGATCCGCTCGCGCAGCTCGTCCAGGCTGTACAGGTACTCCAGTGAACCGCCCGCGGTGTCCTCGGTGAGCGGCTCGGTGCGCTGCGAGGCGTGCACCAGGACCGGGACGCTGGTCAGCGCCGAGTCGCCGCGCAGGGCCTGGAGGAAGCGCGCCGACTCCCCGTCGGGCATGCCGAGTTCCACGACCACGCAGTGGCAGGGTTCGGCGGCCAGGGCGCCGGCCGCCTCCTGGGCGCCGACCGCGGTGATGATGTCGACGGGGGTGCCGCCGCCGTCGGCGCGCGCGTGGTCCAGGTCCCGGACCACGCTCTCGGCGACCAGGGTCAGCAGCCCGCGCGGGCGTTCCTCCACGACGAGCAGGCGGCGCGGGCGCTCCCGCCGGGCGGTGGCCGGGGGCAGTTCCTGTGGCAGGCCGTGCCCGGGCAGGCCCTGCGTCCGGTCCTGTTCGGCCTTCGGGGCGGGGCGGCCCCCGCGCACGTGGTCCTCGAAGTCCGGCCGGGCGACGGGCAGGTAGAGGGTGAAGGTGCTGCCCTTGCCGGGAGTGCTGTCCACGGTGACGGCGCCGCCGAGCAGGTGGGCGATCTCCCGGGTGATGGACAGGCCGAGCCCGGTACCGCCGTACTTGCGGCTCGTGGTGCCGTCCGCCTGCTGGAACGCGCCGAAGATGGTCTCCAGTTGCTGCTCGGGGATGCCGATGCCGGTGTCCTTCACCCGGAACGCGACGATCGCTCCGCCGCGCACGACACCCGCGGGCACGTCGTCGTCGGCGGCGGGCTCCACCCGCAGCTCGACGCCGCCCTGCTCGGTGAACTTCACCGCGTTGGAGAGCAGGTTGCGCAGGATCTGGCGGAGCCGGGAGTCGTCGGTGAGCAGGTCGGCGGGGGCGCCGGGCGCCGTGGCGACGGTGAACTCCAGGCTCTTCTGCGAGGTCATGGGCCGGAAGGTGGCCTCGACGTACTCGATCAGCTGCCGCAGCGGCACCCGTTCCGGCGTCACGTCCATCTTGCCGGCCTCGACCTTGGACAGGTCCAGGATGTCGTTGATCAGCTGGAGCAGGTCGGAGCCGGCCGAGTGGATGATGCCCGCGTACTCGACCTGCTTCGGGGTGAGGTTGCGGGAGGGGTTCTGCGCGAGCAACTGGGCGAGGATGAGCAGGCTGTTGAGCGGCGTGCGCAGCTCGTGGCTCATGTTGGCGAGGAACTCGGACTTGTACTTGGAGGCGAGCGAGAGCTGCTGGGCCCGCGCCTCCAGTTCCTGCCGGGCCTGTTCGATCTGGAGGTTCTTCGCCTCGATGTCCCGGTTCTGGTCGGCCAGCAGCGACGCCTTCTCCTCCAGTTCCGCGTTGGACTGCTGGAGTTCCTCCTGGCGGGCCTGCAACTCGGCGGAGCGGGACTGGAGTTCGCTGGTCAGCCGCTGCGACTCCTGAAGCAGTTCGTCGGTGCGCGCGTTGGCGACGATGGTGTTGACGTTGACCCCGATGGTGTCCACCAGCTGCTGGAGGAAGTCCCGCTGGACGGGGGTGAACGGGGTGACGGAGGCCAGCTCGATGACGCCGAGGACCTGCTCCTCGAAGACGATGGGGAGCAGCAGCAGCGCGGTCGGTTCGATCCGTCCGAGCCCGGAGGAGATGGTGACGTATCCGGCCGGAAGCTGCTCCACGGCGATGGTGCGGCGGCTGCGCGCGGCCTGTCCGACCAGGGAGCGGCCGAACGGGATGCGGACGGGCCGGGTGTCCTCCTCGGGCCGGCCGTAGGAGCCGACGAGCCGCAGTTCGGGCCCCTTGTCGGCCTCGTCGGCGAGGTAGAAGGCGCCGTACTGGGCGGACACCTGCGGCACCAGCTCGTCCATGATGAGCTCGGCGACGACGGGCAGGTCGCGGTGGCCCTGCATCAGGCCGGAGATCCGGGCCAGGTTGGTCTTGAGCCAGTCCTGTTCCTGGTTGGCCAGCGTGGTCTCGCGCAGGGACTCCACCATGGAGTTGATGTTGTCCTTGAGGTCGGCGACCTCGCCGGAGGCGTCGACGGTGATGGACCGGGTCAGGTCGCCCTCGGCGACGGCGCTGGCGACGTCGGCGATGGCGCGGACCTGCCGGGTGAGGTTCCCGGCGAGTTCGTTGACGTTCTCGGTGAGCCGCTTCCAGGTGCCGGAGACGCCCTCGACCTCGGCCTGGCCGCCGAGCCGTCCCTCGGTGCCGACCTCGCGGGCGACCCGGGTGACCTCGTCGGCGAAGGCGGAGAGCTGGTCGACCATCGTGTTGATGGTCGTCTTCAGTTCAAGGATCTCGCCGCGGGCGTCGACGTCGATCTTCTTCGACAGGTCGCCCTTGGCCACGGCCGTCGTCACCAGCGCGATGTTGCGGACCTGGCCGGTGAGGTTGTTGGCCATGGAGTTGACGTTGTCGGTGAGGTCCTTCCAGGTGCCGGCCACGTTGGGTACGTGCGCCTGGCCGCCGAGCCGGCCCTCGGTGCCCACCTCGCGGGCCACCCGGGTGACCTCGTCGGCGAACGCGGACAGGGTGTCGACCATGGTGTTGATGACGTCGGCGAGGGCGGCGACCTCGCCCTTGGCCTCGACGGTGATCTTCTGCGAGAGGTCGCCCTTGGCGACGGCGGTGGCCACCTGGGCGATGGAGCGGACCTGGCCGGTGAGGTTGGAGGCCATCACGTTGACGTTGTCGGTGAGGTCCTTCCAGGTGCCTGCGACCCCGCGGACCTGCGCCTGCCCGCCGAGCCGGCCCTCGGTGCCCACCTCGCGGGCCACCCGGGTGACCTCGTCGGCGAACGCGGAGAGCTGGTCCACCATCGTGTTGATGG
Organism: Streptomyces sp. NRRL S-31; assembly: GCF_000718775.1. Taxonomy (GTDB): domain Bacteria; phylum Actinomycetota; class Actinomycetes; order Streptomycetales; family Streptomycetaceae; genus Streptomyces. Next base: position 30,548 of record NZ_JOCB01000077.1, on the reverse strand, counting down.
TGTTCTTCAGCTCCAGGATCTCGCCGCGCGCGTCCACCGTGATCTTCTGCGACAGATCACCCTGCGCCACCGCGGTGGCCACCTGGGCGACGTTGCGCACCTGGGCCGTCAGGTTCCCGGCCATGAAGTTCACCGAGTCCGTCAGGTCCCGCCAGGTGCCCTTGACACCCTTGACGTCCGCCTGCCCGCCGAGCCGGCCCTCGGTGCCCACCTCGCGGGCCACCCGGGTGACCTCGTCGGCGAACGCGGACAGCTGATCGACCATCGTGTTGATGGTGCTCTTCAGCTCCAGGATCTCGCCGCGCGCGTCCACCGTGATCTTCTGCGACAGATCACCCTGCGCCACCGCGGTCGTCACCTGGGCGACGTTGCGCACCTGGGCCGTCAGGTTCCCGGCCATGAAGTTCACCGAGTCCGTCAGGTCCCGCCAGACACCGGCGACCCCGGGCACCTGCGCCTGACCCCCCAGCCGGCCCTCGGTACCGACCTCCCGCGCGACCCGGGTGACCTCGTCGGCGAACGCGGACAGCTGGTCCACCATCGTGTTGACGGTTTCCTTCAGCTGGAGGATCTCGCCGCGCGCGGGCACGTCGATCTTCTGCGACAGGTCGCCCTTGGCCACGGCGGTGGCGACCTGCGCGATGTCGCGGACCTGGGTGGTGAGGTTGCCCGCCATCGCGTTGACCGAGTCGGTCAGGTCGGCCCAGGTGCCGGAGACCCCCGGCACCTGCGCCTGTCCGCCGAGGGTGCCCTCCGTGCCCACCTCGCGGGCCACCCGGGTGACCTCGGAGGTGAACACGGACAACTGGTCGACCATGCCGTTGAAGACGGTGGCGATGTCGCCCATGAGTCCGGTGGAGTCGTCCGGCAGCCGGGTGCCGAAATCCCCGTCCCGCACCGCGGTGAGTCCCGCGAGCAGTCTTCTCAGTTCGTGGTCACCCGGGACAGCCTCGGTCGCCCCGGTAGCCTTGCCGGCCATGCGCACCCTCGATCCACTCCCCAAGAGCCCTTCGCCGGGCTCGGAACCGCGTCCGGGAGCGGACTGCCACCCGGCCGTTGGTGTGTGCATTTCCGCAGTTCACGGATTTGCATGATGAGAAAAATACGCCGCAGGTTAACCCACTTTCGCGGGCCCGGACAAAGCGACCGGTCGCTCTCCGCGGACCTTGGAATTCCCGCGTTCCGGCAGGTGTGAGGGCGCGTCAGCCGGGTACCCGCACGAGTTTGGCCAAGGGCGCGGAAGGGCGGCCGGGCGGGAGGTCCCGGCGCCGTCGGCCGCGCCCACGCCGACCGCCCAGTCCGGCGGGATTTCGCCGTCCACCACGAATTCCGGCAGCACCGGTCCGCGCCCGGCCGGCACGTCGGCCCAGACGGAGGCGACGTGCCGGGGCCGGTCGCAGCGGACGGCGGGCAGCCCGGCCAGGCCCGCCCACTCGGCGTACGGCAGGGCGGGGACCTCGGCGGAGGGCGGGATCAGCGGGTCGCCGGCGGCGACCCGGACGCTGCCAGGTGAGCCGGTTCGGATCGCCGTTGCCGAAGACGCAGAAGACCAGCAGGTGCGGCCCGGCCAGCCGGTCCGGACGGCGGCGGACGGTGATCAGTTCCGGCGTGCCGTCCGCCGGGCCGTTCCTGGCGGGCGGAGTGCGGGGAGTCGTGCCAGGCTCGAGGGAGCACCGAGAGTGACGGACCCGGCACCGGGTGGAAGGCGAGCGCGCAGTGGCGGTCTCACGGGAGCGGCGGCCGGCCCGGGGCAAGGGGCGCGGCGAGCGGTGGGGCACGGCGCTGGACCAGCGGTCGCCGGTGGCCTCGGCCGGCAAGGAGTTCCTGCGCAAGGCGTTCCCGGACCACTGGTCGTTCCTGCCGGGCGTGGCGCTGTACAGCCTGCTGGTGCTGACCGGCGTCTTCCTGACCTTCCTCTTCCACCCCGGCATGACCGAACGGCCGTACACCGGCCCGTACCTGCCGCCGCGGGGCACGATCACCACCGCGGCGTACGCGTCGGTGCTGCACATCGGCTTCGACGTACGCGGCGGGCTCTTGATGCGGCAGGTCCACCACTGGGCGGCGCTGGTGTTCGTCGCCGCGATCGGAGCGCACCTGCTGCGGATCCTCCTCACCGGGGCGTTCCGGCGGCCCGGTGAGGACCTTCGGGCCGTACCGGACGGACCACGTCTCCCTGGACGCCCAGCCCGACTGGTACGTGGGCTATCCGGAGGGCGCCCTGCGGCTGATGCCGGGCTGGGAGACCGACGTCGCCGGCCACACGATCGCCTGGGACGTGCCGCTGCCGGGCGCCGTGCTGCCCGCCGCGCTCTTCGCCGTCCTGTACGGCTGTCCGTTCCTGGAGCGGTGGCTCACCGGGCCGCGGCCCGAACGGCACCTGTGCGACCGGCCGCGCGACCGGCCCACCCGCACCGCGCTGGGGGCGGCGGCGGTCTCGGCGTACGGCGTGCTGCTGCTGGCGGGCGGCCAGGACGTGCTCGCCCACCGGTTCAGCCTGGACGTGAACCTGCTGACGCGGACACTGCGCACGGCGCTGTTCGTGGTGCCGTTCCTGACGTACCACGCCACCAGACGGGGGTGCCTCGGCCTCCAGGCGGCCGATCGCCGCCGGCTGCTGGACGGGGAGACCACCGGGGTGGTATAGCGCACGGCGAACGGGGGGGTACGAGGAGGCGCACACGCTGCTCTCCCGCGAGCGGGCGTACCGCGTCCTCGTCCGCGACACGCCCCGGCCGCGCGCCGAGGGCACGGAGGCATGGCGCTGGTTCCGCCGGCACCGGCCGCGCAACGCCCTCAGCCGCCGGTACTTGGGCGATCGCGTGGAGATGCCGGCCACGGACCGGGAGAAACGGCGGGTGGAGGCCGTGCGGGCCGCGCCCGGCGAGGTACCCGAGGGGACGGACGAGTCATGAGCGAGGAGGTACGGCATGAGCGAGGGTGCTGAGCGCCACGGGAACCTGCTGTACGGGCCGCAGCCGGACGTCGCCGGCGCGGCCGGCTATCCGGACGCGCCGCCGCGGATGGGTTTCTTCACCGACACCTCCGTGTGCATCGGCTGCAAGGCGTGCGAGGTGGCCTGCAAGGAGTGGAACGCGATCCCCGAGGACGGCCTCGTGCTGACCGGCATGTCCTACGACAACACCCAGGGCCTCGGCGCCGACACCTGGCGGCACGTGGCCTTCATCGAGCAGCGCAAGCCGTTCGGCGGGCAGGAGCCCGGGGTCGCGCACGACGACGTCGACGTGTTCGCCGCCGCCTCGCGGCTCGGCACGGACGCCGCGTCCCCCGGCCCGGGTGCCACCGCTCCCCCGCCGGGCGGGGCTCCCCCGGGCGCCCCCGCCGGGGAGATCTCCCCCGTCTCGCCCGACGGCCGCACCGAGCTGCGCTGGCTCATGGCCTCCGACGTGTGCAAGCACTGCACGCACGCGGCGTGCCTGGACGTGTGCCCCACCGGTTCGCTGTTCCGCACGGAGTTCGGCACGGTCGTGGTCCAGGAGGACATCTGCAACGGCTGCGGCTACTGCGTGCCGGCCTGCCCGTACGGCGTGATCGACCAGCGCCGGGACGACGGCCGGGTGTGGAAGTGCACGCTCTGCTACGACCGGCTGGGCGTGGGCATGGAGCCCGCGTGCGCCAAGTCCTGCCCGACGGACTCCATCCAGTTCGGCCCGCTGGACGAGCTGCGGGAGCGGGCCCGGACGAGGGTCGCCCAGCTGCACGCGGCCGGCGTGGACGACGCGCGCCTGTACGGCGAGAGCCCGGACGACGGGGTCGGCGGCGACGGCGCGTTCTTCCTGCTGCTGGACGAGCCGGAGGTCTACGGCCTGCCGCCGGACCCGGTGGTCACCACCCGGGACCTGCCCGACATGTGGCGGCACGCCGCGCTGGCCGCCGTCTCGCTGGCAGCCCTCGCCCTCGGGAGTTTCGCCAGGAGGACGCGATGAGCGGGTCCGACGTCACCCGGGACGGCGTCCGCCGCGCGCGCTCCGACCGGGACGCGGTGACGGGTGCGCACGCCGGGCGCCGCCGGCGCCGCCGCGGACGGGGCGAGCAGCCGATGGTGCCCGAGGCCACGTTCTCCTCGTACTACGGCAGACCCGTCCTGAACAAGCCGACGTGGAAGCCCCTGGACATCGCCGGGTACCTGTACCTGGGCGGTCTGGCCGGCGCGTCCTCGCTGCTGGCGGCCGGGGCCGGGGCGACCGGGCGGCCGGGGCTGGGCCGGCCGGCGAAGCTGGGGGCGGCCGGGGCCGTCTCGCTGTCGCTGGCGGCGCTCGTGCACGACCTGGGGCGGCCCGGGCGTTTCCTCCACATGCTGCGGGTGTTCAAGCCGACCTCGCCGATGAGCGTGGGCTCGTGGCTGCTGAGCGGTTACGCGCCGCTGGCCCTGACCGCGGCGGCCACCGACGTGACGGGCCGTCTACGGAGGGCGGGCTCGGCCGCCACGGCGGGCGCCGCCGTCCTCGGCCCGGCCGTCGCCACGTACACGGCCGTGCTGCTCTCGGACACGGCGGTGCCGTCCTGGCACGACGGCTACCGGCAGCTGCCGTACGTCTTCGCGGGGTCCGCGGCCACCGCCGCCTCCGGGCTCGCGCTGGTCGCGGCGCCCACCGCGCAGGCCGGGCCCGCCCGCCGGCTGGCGGTGCTCGGGACGGCGCTCGAACTGGGCGCCTTCCAGGTCATGAAGCGGCGCATGGGCCTGGTCGCCGAGCCCTTCGAACAGGGCCGGGCCCATCGGCTGCTGCGCGCCTCGGAGGCGCTGACGGCGGGCGGGGCGGCGCTGGCGGCGCTCTCCGGCCGGTTCCGGGACCGGCGTCCGGCCGTGGCGGCGGGGGCGGCCCTCCTGGCCGGCTCGGCGGCCCTGCGGTTCGGGGTCTTCCACGCCGGTGTGGCCTCCGCGGAGGACCCCAAGTACACGATCCTGCCGCAGCGGGAGCGTCTGACGCGCCGCCGGACCGATTGATCTCCGCGCCGCAGCAGCCGGACGACCGCCGGGACCTCGTCCGCTCCGCCCGCAGACACACCGCAGCGGCGCGGCGGCGGTTTGACCGGCGGAGGCGGGGGTACTCCGGTCGGCCTGCGGCGGCGCGAAGGAGGCGGGGCCGGATGCCCAGCAGGAGCGAGGTGCTGCGGCTGCTCGACGCGGGGCTCGACTACGCGGAGGCCGGGCGGCGGCTGGGCGTGCCCGCGGGACAGGCGTTCCTGATCGCGACCGGTCTGCCGGCCGACGGCGGGGGCGCGCTGACCGCCGAGGAGCGGCGCCGCCCGGGGATGCGCGAGGGCTCCACCCAGCACCTGTCGAACCCGCCGGCCCGGAGCCCCGCGGGCCGGGAGCACGTCCGCGTGTGGCTGCGCGAACGGGCCGGCCGGGACGGGCCGCTGCGCCGGGCCGCCGAAGCGCGGGACGTCCGCCCCGAGGGCGACCGCGCGCCGGAGGACGTCCGCGAGCTGACCGGCCTGCTGACCCGCGACCACGACCGGGTCACCTCCCTGGTCAAACAGCTGAACGCGGTCCCGGGCGGGACGAAGGGCGGTTCCGCGGCCCGGGCGGCCCGCCGGGAGACGCTGGTAGGCCTGATCGCCGAGGCGCTGGCGAGCCATGAACCGGCCGAGCGGCAGCATCTGTGGCCGGCCGTGCGAAACGCTCTGGAAGACGGCGACCGGCTCGCGGACCAGGCCCTTGAGCAGGAGAGCGGGGCCGCCCGCACGCTGGCCCGGCTGGAGCGCACGGCCCCGGACACCGAGGAGTCCGACCACCTGGCCCAGCGGCTCACGGAGGAGCTGCGTCGGCACGTCGCGTTCGAAGATGCCGTCTTCGCCCGGTTGCGGAAGACTCTGTCCGAGGAGGAACGGGAACGGCTCGGCGCGAAGGTGGCCCGGGCCTGGACGACCGCGCCGGACCGTGCGCCGGACGCGAGGGGCGCACGCCCCGCGGACCGCCGGGGAACCGAACGGGAGGAGTGAACACCATGGGCGTACGCACCTGGATCGCCTCCTGGCCGGTCTACCGGCAGCTCACCGGCACGGACCCGCTGGGCAGGGGCGCCGCCGCCAGGAGCGGGCCGAGCGAGCGGCTCGGACCCCGGGTGGCCACCGCCGACCGGGTGGTGAAGTCGGTCTGCCCGTACTGCGCGGTCGGCTGCGGCCAGAACGTGTACGTCCAGGACGAGAAGGTCGTCCAGATCGAGGGCGACCCGGACTCCCCCGTCTCCCGCGGCCGGCTCTGCCCCAAGGGCGCGGCCAGCCTCCAGCTGACGACCGGTGACGCCCGCGAGCACCACGTCCTCTACCGGCGCCCGCACGGCACCGAGTGGGAGCGCCTCGACCTCGGCACGGCGATGGACATGATCGCCGACCGGGTGATCGCGGCCCGGCGCGCGGGCTGGCAGTGGGAGGTCGACGAGACCCGCACCCGGCGCACGCTGGGCATCGCGAGCCTCGGCGGAGCCACCCTCGACAACGAGGAGAACTACCTCCTCAAGAAGCTGTTCACCGCGCTCGGGGCGATCCAGATCGAGAACCAGGCGCGCGTTTGACACTCCTCCACCGTTCCCAGTCTGGGAACCTCGTTCGGCCGCGGCGGCGCGACCACCTTCCAGCAGGACCTCCAGAACGCGGACTGCATCGTCATCGAGGGCTCGAACATGGCCGAGTGCCATCCGGTCGGGTTCCAGTGGGTGATGGAGGCCAAGGCGCGGGGCGCGAAGGTGGTCCACGTCGACCCGCGGTTCACCCGGACCAGCGCGCTCGCCGACGTGCACGTGCCCCTGCGCGCGGGCACGGACATCGCCTTCCTCGGCGGGATCATCAACTACGTGCTGGCGGAGGAGAAGTACTTCCGCGACTACATCGTGGCGTACAGCAACGCGCCGATGATCGTGCGGGAGGACTTCCGGGACACCGAGGACCTGGCGGGCGTCTTCTCCGGACTCGACACCGACAGCCGCTCCTACGACAACGTCAGCTGGCAGTACGAGGGGACGGAGGTGCAGGCCGCCTCGGGCGAGCGCGACCAGGATTACGAGGAGCGCACCAGGGGCGGCAGCACGGTCTCCGAGGCCGCGCGCGGTGAGGCGCACGGCTCCGGCGGTGCCGCGATCGGCGCGGGCGAGCCGGAGCGGGACGAGTCCCTCACCCATCCGCGCTGCGTCTTCCAGGTGCTCAAGCGGCACTACGCCCGCTACACCCCGGAGATGGTCGAGCAGGTCTGCGGCGTGCCGCGGGACCTGTTCCGCCAGGTCTGCGAGCTGGTGACGGAGAACTCGGGCCGCGAGCGGACGACGGCCTTCGCCTACGCGGTCGGCTGGACGCAGCACACGGTCGGTGTGCAGTACATCCGCGCGGCCGCCGTGCTCCAGACCCTGCTCGGCAACATCGGCCGGCCCGGCGGCGGCATCCTCGCCCTGCGCGGACACGCCTCCATCCAGGGGTCGACCGACATCCCGACCCTGTTCAACCTGCTGCCCGGCTATCTGCCCATGCCGCACGCGCACCAGCGGGAGGACCTGGACTCCTACATCCGGGGCGAGGGGGCGCGGAAGGGCTACTGGGGCAACATGCGGGCGTACATGGTGAGCCTGCTGAAGGCGTACTGGGGCGAGGCGGCCACCCCGGAGAACGACTTCTGCTTCGACTACCTGCCGCGGCTGACGGGCTCGCACTCGACGTACGAGACGACCATGGCCCAGCTGGAGGGCGTCTGCAAGGGGTACTTCCTGATCGGTGAGAACCCTGCCGTCGGCAACGCCAACGCCAAGCTGATGCGGCTCGGCATGTCCCACCTGGACTGGCTGGTGGTACGGGACTTCTCCCTGATCGAGTCGGCGACCTGGTGGAAGGACGGCCCCGAGATCGAGACCGGGGAGCTGCGCACCGAGGACATCGGCACCGAGGTGTTCTTCCTGCCCGCCGCCGCGCACACCGAGAAGGACGGCAGCTTCACCAACACCCAGCGGCTGCTCCAGTGGCACCACCAGGCGGTGGAGCCGCCCGGCGAGACGCGCAGCGACCTGTGGTTCGCCTTCCACCTGGGGCGGATCATCCGGCGGAAGCTGGCGGGCTCCACCGACGAGGCGGACCGCCCGGTGCTCGACCTCACCTGGGACTACCCGACCAGGGGCCCGCTGGCGGAACCCGAGGCGGAGGCCGTCCTGGCGGAGATCAACGGCTACGACGCCGAGGGCCGCCCGCTCGCGTCCTACGAGCAGCTCAACGCCGACGGCTCCACGGCCTGCGGCTGCTGGATCTACTGCGGTGTCTACGCCGACGGCGTCAACCAGGCCGCCCGCCGCAAGCCGGGCCGGGAGCAGAACTGGGTGGCGAACGAGTGGGCGTGGGCGTGGCCGGCCAACCGCCGCATCCTGTACAACCGGGCGTCGGCGGACCCCGACGGCAAGCCGTGGAGCGAGCGCAAGGCGCTGGTCTGGTGGGACGAGGAGCAGGCCAAGTGGGTCGGCCATGACATCCCCGACTTCCCCGAGGACAAGTCGCCGTCCCACCGGCCGCCGCCGGGCGCGACGGCCGACAAGGCCCTGTCCGGCACGGACGCGTTCATCATGCAGGCCGACGGCAAGGCCTGGCTGTACGTGCCGTCCGGGCTCACCGACGGGCCGCTGCCGGCGCACTACGAGCCGCAGGACTCGCCCTTCCCGAACCTGCTGTACGACCAGCAGCGCAACCCGGTGCGGCAGTTGCTGCGCCCGCACCCGGACAACCGCTACCAGCCGAGCGGCGACGAACCCGGCGCGCGGGTCTTCCCGTACGTGGCGACGACCTACCGGCTCACCGAGCACCACACGGCGGGCGGGATGTCCCGCTGGCAGCCGTACCTGGCGGAGCTCCAGCCGGAGTTCTTCTGCGAGGTGTCGCCGGAGCTGGCCGCCGAGCGGAGCCTGGCGCACACCGGGTGGGCGACGATCGTCAGCGCCCGGGGCGTGATCGAGGCGCGGGTGCTGGTCACCGACCGGATGGCGCCGCTGACCGTGCACGGGCGCCGGCTCCACCAGGTGGGCCTGCCGTACCACTGGGGTCCGAACGGCTACAGCACCGGGGACGCCGCCAACGAGCTGCTGCACCTGTCCCTGGACCCGAACACGCACATCCAGGAGACGAAGGCGTTCGCCGTCGACATCCGTCCGGGCCGGCGCCCGCGCGGTCCGGCCGCCCTGGCGATGGTGCGGGCGTACCGGATCCGGGCGGGCATCGACGAACGGACCGGGACGGAGCCGTGACCGGTCGCGGCACGGAGCACGGCCGGGCGCGAGCGCGCCGCTACCGGAGCACGACCGAGCTGGTGCCGCGCGGCACCAGCTCGCCGACCACCGGCGCGCCGGGCACCTCCCCGGCGACGAGCAGCCCGCCGGAGGTCTGCGCGTCGGCGAGCAGCAGCCGGGTGTCCTCGTCCGTGCCGCCGAAGTCGGTGTGCGGCGCGACCCACTCCAGATTGCGCCGGGTGCCGCCGCTGACGTACCCGTCGCGCACTGCTTCCCGGGCGCCCTCCAGACAGGGGACGGCGGCGGTGTCGACGACGGCGGTCACCCCGGAGGCGCGCGCCAGTTTGTGCAGGTGGCCGAGGAAGCCGAACCCGGTGACGTCGGTGGCGCACTCGGCCCCGGCGTCCAGCGCCGCCTGCGCCGCCTCCCGGTTGAGGGCCGCCATGGTCGCGACGGCCTGCTCGAACCGCTCGCCGGTGGCCTTGTGCCGGTTGTTCAGCACACCGGTTCCCAGCGGTTTGGTCAGGGAGAGCGGCAGTCCGGGCCGGCCGGCGTCGTTGCGCAGCAGCCGTCCGGGATCGGCGATGCCGGTGACGGCCATGCCGTACTTGGGCTCCGGGTCGTCCACGCTGTGCCCGCCGCCGACGTGGCAGCCCGCCTGCGTGGCGATGTCGAGTCCGCCGCGCAGCACCTCGCGGGCGAGGTCGAACGGGAGCCGGTCGCGCGGCCAGGCGAGCAGGTTGACGGCGAGCACCGGCCGGCCGCCCATCGCGTACACGTCGGACAGGGCGTTGGCGGCGGCGATCCGGCCCCAGTCGTAGGGGTCGTCCACGACCGGGGTGAAGAAGTCGGCGGTGCACACCACGGCGGTGCCCCGGTACCCGACCACGGCCGCGTCGTCCCCGGTGGCGAGGCCGACGATCAGCGGGGTGTCACCGCCGGCGAGCGGCTGCGCGGTCAGCCCCGCGACCACCTCCTCCAGCTCACCGGGCGGGATCTTGCAGGCGCAGCCGCCACCGTGGGCGAACTGCGTGAGCCGTACGGACGCCGGCCGGGTCGGTGTCGTTGTCATGTCGGTGGTCTCCCGGGGCAGTAGCCTGGCGAGCGGTGGAGGCGTGTGGGTGCCTGGTGGCCCTCCCGGTCTTCAAAACCGAGGGGCCCGAGGATCTCGGGCCGGCGGGTTCGATTCCCGTCCGCCTCCGATCTCCCCTTCCCCTTCTCCGTTCCCCCCTTGGGTGCGGCAGCGGCGGTGCTGGGCGTCGACGCGCTCCGTGTACCCCTGGGCGTCGAGGTGTTCCAGCAGGGGCACGGCCACCCGGCGGGTGGTGTCGAGCGCCCGCCGGGCCTCGCTGAGCGTGAACGGCTGGGGCAGGGCGCGCAGGACTGCGGCGGCGTCGGCGTCCGCGCCGGGCAGCAGGACGATCCCGTCGGCGATGCGCAGCAGGGCGCCCGCGGCCACGGCGGCGGCCAGCGCCTTGCGGGTGAGGCCGAGTCCGGTGAGCCGGTCGGCCTCCGGTGCGCGGAACGGCGTACGGGCGAGGTCGCGGCGCACGGTGTCCACGGCGCTCCGGAGGGGCGGGGGCAGGGCGGGCCGCTGGGCGGTCGCGTCGTACAGCCGGCCCTCGCGGCCGTGCAGCCGGGGCGCGGTGCGGGCGAGCGCGGTCACCAGGGTGCGGTCGGGCAGGCCCAGCAGACGGCGGGCCGCCTCGTCGGGCAGGCCGGGCTCCAGCGGGTGGGCGCGGGCGTGCCGGGTGACCTCCGCGGCCAGCCGGTCGCGCAGGGCCGTCCAGTGCGCCGGGTCGGCGAGCCAGTCCCCGGCGACGGGCTCGGCCGGGGGCGGGGCGCCCATCGCGAGCAGGTCGGTACGGCGGATCAGCTTCCGGCGGCGCAGTTCGGCGGCGCCGTCGGGGCGGCCGGTCATCCCGGCCAGTTCGGCGGCGCGGGCCCGGCCGGCGCCGCGCCGGGCGAGCCGGGGCGGCGCCACGTCGAGCACGGTGATCCCGCGGGGCGTCCGGCCGCCGCCGGGTTCGCGCAGTACCGCGCGGTCGCCGATGCGCAGGGGCAGCGCCCGGTGCAGGGTGAGCCGCGCGGTGTCCTCGCCCAGCGGGCGGACGGTCACCGGGACGGCAGCCGTGCCGAGGTGCAGGGTGAGCGAGCGGGGCAGGCCGGTGACCGGTTCGCCGGCGACCCGGACGTCGGCCACGTCGGTGAGCAGCCAGCGGTCCGGGGTCAGCAGGACCGTCCCGCGCCGCAGTCCGTCCGCCGCGCCGTGCGCGTTGACGGCCACCCGGGCCACCGCGCCGACCTCCGTCCGGTCCTCGTGCAGGCACTGGAGGCCGCGCACCCGCAGCGCCGCCCCGTCCCCGGTGACCAGCCGGTCGCCGACGCGCAGGGTGCCCGTGCCGAGGGTGCCGGTGACCACGGTGCCGTGGCCGCGCACGGTGAACGCCCGGTCGAGCCAGAGACGTACGTCGGCGTCGGTGTCGGGGGCGGGCAGCCGGCGCGCGAGCCGGGTCAGTGCGGCGCGCAGCTCGTCCAGTCCGGCGCCGGTGACCGCGCTCACCGCGACGGAGGGCACCGTGCCGAGCGAGGTGGCCGCCAGGCGCCGCACGGCGTCGGCGCGCACCGGTCCGGGGTCGGCGAGGTCGCTGCGGGTCACCGCGAGGACGGCGTGCCGTACGCCGAGCGCGTCGAGGATCGCGAGGTGTTCCTCCGACTGGGGCTGCCAGCCCTGGTCGGCGGCGACCACGAAGAGCACGGCGGGGACGGGGCCGACACCGGCCAGCATGGTGGCGACGAACCGTTCGTGCCCGGGTACGTCCACGAAGGCGAGGGGTTCGGCGTCCGGCGCGGTCGCGGTCCATACGAAGCCGAGGTCGAGGGTGAGGCCCCGGCGGCGTTCCTCCTCGTACCGGTCGGGCTCCATGCCGGTGAGCGCCCGGACCAGCGCGGACTTGCCGTGGTCGACATGGCCGGCGGTGGCGAGGACCCGCACGCCGTCACCTCCCCGTGGCCGGGCGGGCGGCGCGTACGGCCTCGGCCAGCCGCTCGTCGTCCTCGGGCGGCACCGACCTCAGGTCCAGCAGGCAGCGTCCCGCCTCCAGGCGGCCGACGACCGGGACGCGGCCGGTGCGCAGGGCGGCGGCGTACGGCTCGGGCAGGGACAGGGCCGTGCTGGGCAGGGTCACCCCGGGTGCTCCCCCGCCGCCGACCGTGGCGCCGCTCGCGACGGGGGGGGGGGGGGGGGGGGGGGGGGCGGGCGGGGGGGGGGGGGGAGCCGGTCCGGGTCGGCGGTGAGGGCCAGGGTGGTGGGGGTGGGCGGGCCGGTGAGGGTGGCCTCCAGCGCGGCGAGGGTCAGCTTGTCGACGCGCAGGGCGCGGGCGAGCGGGTGCCGGGCCAGGGCGCGGACCAGGTCCTCCCGGCCGAGCAGGAGGCCGCACTGGGGGCCGCCGAGCAGTTTGTCGCCGCTGGCGGTGACAAGCGCGGCACCGGCCCGCAGCTGGCTGTCGGCGTCGGGTTCCCCGGGCAGGGCGGGGTGCGGGGCGAGCAGCCCGGAGCCGATGTCGACGACGACGGGGACGCCGAGACCGGACAGTTCGCCCGCCCCGGCGGACCGGGTGAAGCCGGTGATGCGGAAGTTGGACGGGTGGACCTTCAGGACGAACCCGGTGTCCGGCCCGATCACGGCCGCGTAGTCGGCGGCGGACGTGCGGTTGGTGGTGCCGACCTCGCGGAGCCGGGCGCCGGTCGAGACGAGCAGGTCGGGCAGCCGGAAGCCGTCGCCGATCTCCACCATCTCGCCCCGGCTGACCACGATCTCCCTGCCGGCCGCGAGGGCGGTGGCGGCCAGGACGAGCGCGGCGGCGCCGTTGTTCACGACGTGCGCGGCGCCGGCCGCCGGGACGCGTTCGTGCAGCGCGGCGAGGGCGGAGCGGCCCCGGCGGGCCCGTACCCCGGCGGTCAGGTCGAGTTCGACGTCGGTGGGGCCGGCCGCCTCCTGGACCGCCTGCCGGGCGGCGGCGGACAGCGGGGCCCGGCCGAGGTTGGTGTGCAGCAGCACCCCGGTGGCGTTGATCACCGGGCGCAGACCGCTCGCGGTGCCGGGCAGCAGGCGCAGCGCGGTCTGCGGGACCTGTTCCGGCGGGATGCCGCCCGCGCGGGCCCGCTCCTGTGCCTGCCGTACGGCGGCCTTCACCCGGTGCGGGCCGAGCCGGTCCACGGCGGCGGCCAGCCGGGGGTCGCGCAGCAGCGCGTCGGTGCGCGGGATGCGGCGGCGGGCGTCCCCGTCCGGCCGCCGGGGCGGCTCCGCGTGGTCCGCCGCGCTCCCGGTGCCGTCCCCGCCTGTCCGGCCTGGTGCCGGCCGCTGCTCCATCGCGCCCCGTCCCTCCGGTCCGGCCTTGTTCCCGTGCGGGTCCGGCCCATCGTCTCCCAGTGCCCCCGGCGCGCCGTCCGACACGCCGGAACCCGTGTTGCCGGGGGCCACCGCCCGGGTACCCGCCGTCACATGGAGGATCAGCACCAGGAGCACGAGCGCGAGCAGTCCGGTGGGCGGGCGGCGCGGCGGGAGTGCGCCGCCGGGGGGCCGTTCGACCACCCGCCGTTCGACCACCCGTCCCCGTACCCGGAGCGCGGCCACGGGGGCCGGGCCCGGCACCGCCCCGGCGGGGCGCAGGCCGCCGCGGACACCCCGCCGGGCGTCGTCCCCGGCGGCTACGGCACGACCGGCGGCGGTCGGCCCGGCGCCGGTGACCCCGGTGCCGTCCACCCGCCGTACCCGGGGCACCGCCCCCGCTCGGCAGACGCGCCGGACGGCGACGACGAGGGCCCGGGAAGCCGGCCGGCCCCCTGACGCCGCCGCGCGGGACCGCCGCGACCGTCCACCGGCTCGGGCCGGTCACGGGGCGCCGGTCGGCCGGGGGCGGTCGTCCGCGCCGTCGGTGGTCGCGTGCGGCCGGGGTGGCGGGGACGGCGGGGGTTCGCCGGCGGTGAGGTGTTCCAGGACCTCGGCCAGTTCCCGGCAGGCCCGCTCCACCGAACGCCGGGTGTCGCGCTGCTCGATGATCACGGCGGACAGCAGCAGCGCGGTCAGGGCCATGGCGCCGTTGAACGCCTGGAGTTTCAGCATCACCTCGATCCGGCTCAGCCCGGCGAACCCGCCGGCGCCGGCCGTGGCGGCGACGGTGGCCACCACGGAGGTCACCAGCGCGCACAGCACGCTCCCCACGAGCTGGAAGCGCAGCGCCGCCCAGATGATGAGCGGGTAGACGAGGAAGTTCAGGCTGAGGGTGCTGTAGGCGGCCAGCGGTACCAGCAGGCAGACGGCGACGGCCAGCGCGGTCGCCTCCTTCCAGCGACCCAGTGGCAGCGGCCGGCTCGCCCGGTGCAGCGACAGCAGCAGCGGCGTGACGATCAGCACGCCCATCGCGTCCCCCACCCACCAGGCGAGCCAGACGGGCCAGAAACCGTGGGCGGGCAGGCCGTCCGTGAGGACGAGGAGCCCGACGCCGGCGGTGGCGCTGATCAGCATCGCGCCCAGCGCGGCCAGGAACACCAGGGCGAGGCCGTCGCGCAGCCGGCCGAGGTCGGTGCGGAACCCGGCCCGGCGCAGCAGGAGTGCCGCGCACAGGGGTGCCGCGGTGTTGCCGCAGAGGATGCCGAGCGTCTCGATGCCGGGCGCGGTGAGGGAGAGGACGGAGAAGAAGGCGCCGAGTGTGATGCCGGGCCAGCACCACGGGCCGAGGACGAGCAGCGCGGCGACGGCGACGCCGGTGGGCGGCCAGATGGGGGTGACGACGGCTCCCTCGACCGTCAGCTCGCGCAGCAGGCCGAGCCGGGCCGCCGCGTAGTAGCAGGCGGCGACGGCCAGTACCCGCACGGCACGGGCGCCGGACCGGCGCAGCTCCTCGACAGCCACCACAGCAGCCATCTCACACCGGTGGCCGCGGCTCGGCGAGGCGGGGCACGCCGTCGTCCGGCCCGCCGGCCGGGCCCCGGGCCGCCGCGGACGACCGCGCCCGGGTGGCCCGGACCAAGTCGCCGGGGTCGTCCAGGCCCACGACCAGGACGGCGGCGTCGTCGTCGTGGCCGACGCTCTCCGCCCCCTTGATCACGGCCGCCGCGAGCGCGTGCGCCTCCAGACCGGCGACGGCGGCGATGCCCGCGAGCCGTACCACCTGGTCCAGGCCGTCCTCGATGTTCAGCGACGGTCCTTCCACCACTCCGTCGGTGAGCAGGACGAAGACCCCGCCGGTGGTGAGCCGGTGCCGGGTGACCGGGAACTCGATGCCCGGTTCGATGCCGAGAGGTGGTCCGCCCTCGTCGTCGACCACGCCGGATTTCCCGTCCGCCGTGGCCCACACGAACGGTATGTGGCCGGCGCGGGCGCTCTCCAGGACCCCGGTGGCCGGGTCGAGCCGCATGAAGGTGCAGGTGGCGAACAGCTCGCTGCCCAGGGCCAGCAGCAGGTCGTTGGTGCGGGCCAGGAGTTCGCCGGGCTCGCCAGTGACCGAGGCGAGCGCCCGCAGGCCGGCCCGGACCTGGCCCATGAAGGCCGCGGCCTCGATGTTGTGGCCCTGTACGTCACCGATGGTCAGCCCGATCCGGCCGTCCGGCATGGTGAAGGCGTCATACCAGTCGCCGCCGACGTTCAGACCGAGGTTGGCGGGTGTGTAGCGCACCGCGACGTGCAGTCCGGGGGCGGAGGGCAGGTCCCGCGGGAGCATGCCGCGCTGGAGGGCGATGGCCAGCTCGACCTGGCTGCGCTGGACCTCCGCCCGCTGGCGCGCCTGGGCGGTGAGCGAGCCGAGCCGGGCGAGCAGCTCGTCGCCTCGGTCGGTGGAGCGCTTGCGGGGCATCGATCACTTCCGGCGGGGCGGCGGCTCCGGTGGGCCGGCCGCCTATGAAATCGTGCAAACGCCTTGATTTTACCTAAATCGGATGATCGTGCCCCAGGGGCGCTCGGTCGCCGTCAGCGGATCTCGGAGTCGATGCCCGTGATCACCGCGGGTCCGATCGGTGCGCTCCGCTCGTCCAGTCCCGCGCCCCGCAGCGCGGAGTCCGCGAGCCTGCGGGCCTCCTCCTCGGCGTGCGGGCCGGTGTCCGCGTCGACGGTCAGACGGAGGGTGAAGGTGTTGTCCTCGTTGACGCTGAGCACGTCCAGGTCCTCCGCGCTGCCCATGCGGGTGCCGTGCGGATCGGCGGGCCGCAGCGCCCGGGCCAGCCGGGTACGGGTGTCGGCCTCGATCCCGGTGGTGAAGGTGCCGGGGACGCTGATCACATAGGTCGTCATGAGACGGGTCCTTTCCTCGGGCGTCCCCTCGTCTACCCCGAATCCGGGGCTTCGCACAGCGGACCGCCCACGGCGGCCGGCGCGCCCCCTCCCTCGCCGGACGACGGACGGGCCGGTGCGCCCCCTCCCCCGCCGGACGGCGGACGCCGGCGCTCCCGCGCCGCACCGGGCGGATGCGCGGACGCTCACAGCGGGGAGTGGGCCACCGCGGTCACATAGGTGCCGAACAGCAGCGAGGTGAGGGCGAGGGCACCGTAGACGACCACCGCCCGGCTCCGCCCCCGCCACCAGGTCCGGGTCAGCGCGTGGGCCATCGGGATGAGCAGCGGGAAGGCCGGCAGCAGGAACCGCGGCTTGGAGGAGAAGGACCCGGAGCCGCCGATCACGAGCAGGACCAGGACGCCGGCGAAGAGCACCAGCGGCAGCGGGGCGCGGTCCAGGCACAGCAGCGCGAACAGCAGCAGGGCCGCCGCGACGATCAGCAGGGCCGCCGGATAGACGACGCCGCCGCCGTACAGCAGCAGGACCCTGAGGAAGCGCAGCGAGCCGGCGCCGAAGTCGAAGCGCGACTCCCAGGCGCTCTGGACCGCGAAGTAGCCGCCGAGGACGTCCCCCGTCCGTCCGCCCACCCACAGCACGTAGCCGAGCCAGCCGAGGGGGGCCACGGCCGCGCCGGCCCACAGCCGCGCCGGGACCCGGCCGCGCCGCCGCAGCACCTGGTGCCCGGCGGTGAGACAGACGGCGAACGCCACCGCGAATCCGCTGGGCCGGGCCAGGCCCGCCGCCGCGGCCAGGGAGCCGGCCCACAGCCAGCGGCCCTTGAGCACGCAGTACAGCGACCAGGCGGCGAGCGCGGCGAACAGCGACTCGGTGTAGGCGATGGTCAGTTCGACCGCCTGCGGCAGGGCGGCCCACAGGGCGACCAGCGCGGTGGCGACGGCCCGCCCGTACAGGTGGCGGCCGATGAGGTGGATGCCGTACGCGGCCACGCCCGCGGCCGTCCAGGCGATGAGCAGGGCGGCCCGGCCGGGGGTCAGCGGCGAGGCGGTGACCAGCGCCCTGACGAGCAGCGGATAGAGGGGGAAGAACGCCCAGTCGGTCTGCACGGTGCCCTGCGGGGTGATCCAGATGAGGTGGCCGTAGCCGTGCGTGGCGATGTGCAGGTACCAGCGCGAGTCCCAGGAGTGGGCGAGGTTCCGCACCAGCGGCCGCCCCGCGAGGGCGTTGGTGAGGATCACCGCGAGGATGCCGGCGAGCCGGACGGCCGCGAACAGGGCGAGCGCCGGCAGCGGCCCCCGTGCCGCGCCGGACCAGTCCGGCCGGGGCGGCCGGGGGCGGCGCGGGGGTCCGGAGGGGGCCGCCCGCGGGGGCCGGGCGGCGGAGGAGGTGCGCACGCTCCCGACCTTGGGCACGCCCGTGCCGACCGCGCAATCGGCGACCCGGGTTTCCCCCGGACTTCCACCCTGATTCAGGAACGCGGGGCCGTGTCCGAGCCCTCGAGGGGGCCGCGAACCGGCCAGAAGGGTGTGGTTATCATATGAGCGCTGCCTAGCTCGAAAGATGGATCCGTGACTGTCAACGACGACTCGTTCACCAACTGGAAGATCCGCGAAGAGATCGCGGAGTCGATGATCCCGCTCATCG
Source organism: Streptomyces sp. NRRL S-31 (assembly GCF_000718775.1). Lineage (GTDB taxonomy): Bacteria > Actinomycetota > Actinomycetes > Streptomycetales > Streptomycetaceae > Streptomyces. The sequence continues at coordinate 12,401 of NZ_JOCB01000077.1, read as the reverse complement.
GGAAGCTGCACCGCGAGCGGGACGTGACCGTCCTGCTGCACAGCCGCTCCCTGGTGAACAAGTCGGTGGTCAGCATCCTGAAGACCCACCGCTTCGCCCGGCAGATCGCCGGTGCCGAGCTGTCGGTCACCGAGACCATGCCGTTCCTCCAAGCCCTGACCACCCTCGACCTCGGGCCGTCGCAGATCGACCTCGGCATGCTGGCCACCCTGTACAAGGCCGACGGCCGGGGCCTGGGCGTGGCGGAGTTCACCGCCGAGGCGGTCGCCGGTGCCACCGGTGCCGACAAGATCGAGCGCCGCGAGCCCCGCGACGTCGTCCTCTACGGCTTCGGCCGCATCGGCCGGCTCGTCGCCCGTCTGCTGATCGAGAAGGCCGGTTCCGGCAACGGCCTCCGGCTGCGCGCCATCGTCGTGCGCGGCGGCGGCGGCCGGGCCGCCGAGGATCTCGTCAAGCGCGCCTCGCTGCTGCGCCGCGACTCCATCCACGGCCAGTTCCAGGGCACGATCACCGTGGACGAGGACAGCAGCACGATCGTCGCCAACGGCAACGCGATCAAGGTGATCTACGCCGACGACCCGACGTCCGTGGACTACACCGAGTACGGCATCCGGGACGCCATCCTCATCGACAACACCGGCAAGTGGCGCGACCGCGAGGGCCTGTCGAAGCACCTGCGCCCCGGCATCGAGAAGGTCGTCCTGACCGCGCCGGGCAAGGGCGACGTCCCCAACATCGTGCACGGCGTCAACCACGACACCATCAAGCCGGACGAGCAGATCCTGTCCTGCGCCTCCTGCACGACCAACGCGATCGTCCCGCCGCTGAAGGCGATGGACGACGAGTACGGCGTGCTGCGCGGCCACGTGGAGACGGTGCACTCCTTCACCAACGACCAGAACCTGCTGGACAATTACCACAAGTCCGAGCGCCGTGGCCGCTCCGCGCCGCTGAACATGGTCATCACCGAGACGGGCGCCGCCTCCGCCGTCGCCAAGGCGCTGCCCGACCTCAAGGCGAAGATCAGCGGCAGCTCGATCCGCGTCCCGGTGCCGGACGTCTCGATCGCGATCCTCAACCTCCAGCTGGCCCGCGAGACCACCCGCGAGGAGGTGCACGACTACCTGCGCGAGGTGTCGCTGACCTCGCCGCTGAAGCGCCAGATCGACTTCACCACGGCGCCCGACGCGGTCTCCAGCGACTTCATCGGCTCCCGCCACGCCTCGATCGTGGACGCCGGCGCCCTCAAGGTCGACGGCGACAACGCCATCCTCTACCTCTGGTACGACAACGAGTTCGGCTACTCCTGCCAGGTGGTCCGTGTCGTCCAGCACGTGTCGGGCGTGGAGTACCCGACGTACCCGGCGCCGGCGGTCTGATCGCCGCGCGGACGCGTACGGCCGCCGACCGGGTCCCGGTCGGCGGCCGTTCCACCCGGGCGCGGCTGCTCGTCACCCCCGCCGTCGTGCCGGCGGCTCCGCCGGGGCGCGCACCCGCGCCCCGGCACGGTCACCGCCGCCCGCCGCCTACCGGCGCCACGGGCCCGTCACCGCGAACGTGGTACCGGGTGTGTAGCAGTTGACGAACATGGTCTTCCCGTCGGGAGAGAAGGTGACCCCGGCGAACTCCCCCCACTCGGGTTCCGTCGCCGTCCCGATGTTCTGGCGGCCGCGGGCCATCGCGTGCACCTCGCCCTCGCGGGTCAGGCCGAAGACGTGCTGCGCGCCGTTGCCGTCCTCGCAGACCATCAGGCCGCCGCTGGGGGCGAGGCAGATGTTGTCCGGGGACTCGCCGGGCAGTCGGACGTCGGTGTCCGGGCCGAACACGACCACCAGGGTCAGCCGGCGGCGCGCCGGGTCGTAGCGCCAGACCTGGCCGTAGTGGTCGGCGGCGGAACCGTCGGCGCTGCGCGCGAAGGACGACACGAAGTACACGCGGTCGCCGCCCCAGTAGCAGCCTTCCAGCTTCTGCGCGTGGGTGATGCCGCCGCGTCCGTAGTCCTGGAACCGGGTCGGCGTGGCGGCGGCCGACGGGTCGGGGACGTCGACCCACTCGATGCCGTCGAAGTGCGCGCCGGTCGTCCGGATCGTCGACAGGTCCGCGACGCCGGGCACCCGCATGGCCTGGAGCCGCCCGCCCGCGCGCAGCGAACCGACGCCGCCCAGCGGCTTGTCCGGCAGGAAGCGGTAGAAGAGGCCGAACGGCTTCTCGAAGGCGTCCTCCGTCTCGTAGACGACACCGTTCCGCGGGTCGACCGCGATCGCCTCGTGCTGGAAGCGGCCCATCGCGGTGAGCGGGACCGCGCCGGTGCGGTGGGGGTCGGTGGGGTGGACCTCGAAGATGAAGCCGTGGTCCTTGGTGTAGCCGTTGGTGCCCGCTCTGTCCTCGGTCTCCTCGCAGGTCAGCCAGGTGCCCCAAGGGGTCCGGCCGCCCGCGCAGTTGACGGCGGTACCGGCGATGGCGACCCGCTCGGAGAGCACGCGGTGGTGCGCGTCGACCGTCAGCGCCGTACAGCCGCCCTTGCCCTCCGGGTCGTATGTGAGGCCGCTGACGGCCGGGACCGGGATGTCCGCGGTCACACGGTTCTCATGGTTGCGGACGAGGTGGGTACGGCCCCCCGCGCCGGCGAAGGCGGCCATGCCGTCGTGATGGGAGGGCACCCGGCCCTCCCCCGAGCGGAGCCGGTCGCCCTCGCGGGAGAGCACGGTGTAGCGGAAACCTTTCGGCAGGTCGAGCAGGCCGTTCGGGTCGGGGACGAGCGGGCCGTAACCCGCGCGGCCCAGGTGGTCCTGCGCGGCCGCGGTGCCCGCGAAGACCTCGGTCAGGGCCCCGGTGAAGGCGATGCCCGCTCCCAGGGCACTCGCCGCGGACAGGATCTGACGGCGTGTTGCAGACATGCGGTGACCTTCCTGCTGGCGGACAGGACTGTGACCCGCCGTGTCTATCACCTGGTGCGCGTCGCCGGAACCACGCGCGACGCACGTGTCACTCCCCGGCGGCGCGCGCCGGCCGGCGGGGTCCCTACGCCCCGGTGACGCTCCAGGTCCGCGAGGCCCAGGTGCGCAGGTGCGGGGCCTGGGCGACGAGGTCGCGGTAGGCGTCCATGGCCGACCGGACCACCGTGTCCACGAGGTCGTCGGTGACGGTGTCCGGCCGCCACGCCAGCACGTAGCGGCACCACAGCGGGGAGCCCACCAGCGGCTTGACCTGGACGTGCGGGATCGGCCGCAGCGTCGGCTGCACCAGGGACACCCCGAGACCGTCGGCGATCATGCTCTGGAGCTGGGTCTGGTCGCCGAGCCACTCGTGCACGGTGCGCGGCGTGAACCCGGCCGCCGCGCACGCGTCGTAGAACACCCCCGGCCACCCGGCCCCGTCGTCCGGGGTCACGAACCAGGCGTCCTCGGCCAGATCGGCGAGGTGCACCTGCGGGCTCTGCCGCAGCCGGTGCCGGGCCGGGAGCGCGACGAACGTGGGCTCGGTGACGATCCCGCGGTGCCGTACGGCGGTGGAGTGCCGCAGTTCCAGGCCCGGGTAGTCGGCGGCGATGGCGGCGTCCACCGCGCCCTCCTCCAGCAGCTCCACGATCCGCGAGGAGGCGTAGACGCTGGTGACCGCGAGGGTCAGTTCCGGCAGCCGGGCGCGGATCCGGGAGACCGTGCCGGACAGCACGGGCGAGTTGGTGGCGGCGACCCGCAGCGTGCCGCGGGGGCGGCCGGCGGCCGGGCGGTGCCCGATCGCGGCGGCCCGCGCGAGGACGTCGCGGGCCTGCTCGACGACCTCGGCGCCGTACCGGGTCGGCCGGACGCCGCTCGGCCCGCGAGCGAAGAGCGGCTCGCCCAGATGGCGCTCGATGCGCCGGAGCTGGGTGCTCACGGCCGGCTGCGAGTAGCCCAGCTGGGCGGCGGCTCGGCCCACGGAGCCCGCGTCGGCGATCGCGCACAGCACCCGCAGGTGCCGCAGCTCCAGCTCCATCGGTCCACTCCCCGTTCGCTCCCACGGCCGGCCCGGCACCTGGTCCGCGCCCCGTCCGGAGCCGGTGCCCGCCGCCCGCGCCGGACGTGGCCGCGACCGGCGGACCGAAGCGTTCCACGGCACCGCCGCCGACACAAGTCGCAGGTCCGCCGGGGTACGGAGGCGTCGGGTACGGAGGCGTCGGGTCCGCCGGGGTGCGGGGGCTTCGGGCTCGGTCGTCGCACCCCGGGCACCTTCGGGACTCGGACACGGCGACGACATGGGCCGTCGTGGCGGCGGCCGAGGTGGTGGGGTACGGGAAGGCGGCCTCCGGGTAGCCGCCGCCCACCGCGCGGTGTCGGCGGTCACCCCCGACCTGGCAATCCAAGCCGTTTGCCTAAAGCTTTTAGGAAGCTGCATAATCGCTTACGGCAGACGGGAGGAAGAACCATGGGACGGGTGGGCCTGACCACCGAACGACTGGTCCGAGCCGGGGCGGAACTGGCCGACGAGGTGGGCTTCGACCAGGTGACGGCCTCCGCGCTGGCCCGGCGGTTCGACGTCAAGGTCGCGAGCCTGTACTCGCACCTGCGGAATTCCCAGGACCTGAAGACGCGGATCGCGCTGCTCGCGCTGGAGGAACTGGCCGACCGGGCCGCCGAGGCGCTGGCCGGCCGGTCCGGGGCGGACGCCCTGGCCGCGTTCGCGAACGTCTACCGGGACTACGCCCGGGCCCACCCCGGCCGCTACGCGGCGGCCCGCCACCCGCTGGACTGCGAGACCGCGGCGGGCAGCGCGGGCGTCCGGATCGCCCAGCTGACCCGGGCGATCCTGCGCGGCTACGACCTGTCCGAGCCGGACCAGACACACGCGGTCCGTCTCCTGGGCAGCGTCTTCCACGGCTACGTCAGCCTGGAGACGGCCGGCGGCTTCAGCCACAGCGCGCCCGACTCGCAGGAGTCGTGGACGCGCATCCTGGAGGCCCTGGACTCCCTGCTGCGCACCTGGCCCGACCGCCCCTGAGACCTTCCCGAGAGGCAGACGGACACACGATGCACGCCATCCCCCTCACCGCCGCCCTGATCCGCGGCGCCCTCGAACTGGAGCGCACCGCACAGGGGTTGCTGCCGCACCGGCTGCCCGCCCGGGCCCGCGCCCAGTGCGCCGACCCGCAGCTCGCCCTGGCGGAGTCCCAGCCCTCCGGCGTACGGCTGGCCTTCCGCACCCGCGCCACCACCGTCGAGCTGGACACCCTGCCGACCAAACGGGTCTACACCGGAGCGCCGCCCCGCCCGGACGGCGTCTACGACCTGCTCGTCGACGGCCGCCCGGCCGGCAGCGCCACCCTGGCCGCGGGCGACACGCTCACCATCGACCTGGCCACCGGCTCCGCCGAGCACCGCCCCGGGCCGGTCGGCACCGTCCGCTTCACCGGGCTGCCGGACACCGTCAAGGACGTGGAGATCTGGCTGCCGCACAACGAGACCACGGAACTCGTCGCGCTGCGCGCCGACGCCCCCGTCGAGCCCGTGCCGGACCGGGGCCGCAGGGTGTGGCTGCACCACGGCAGTTCGCTCAGTCACGGCTCCGACGCGGCCGGCCCGACCACCACCTGGCCTGCGCTCGCCGCCTCCCTGGGGGCGGTCGAGCTGATCAACCTCGGGCTGGGCGGCAGCGCGCTGCTCGACCCGTTCACCGCCCGCGCACTGCGCGACACGCCCGCCGACCTGGTCAGCGTCAAGCTCGGCATCAACCTCGTCAACGCCGACCTGATGCGGCTGCGCGCCTTCGGTCCCGCCGTGCACGGCTTCCTCGACACCATCCGCGAGGGCCACCCCGACACACCGCTGCTCGTGGTCTCCCCGGTGCTGTGCCCGATACACGAGGGCACGCCCGGGCCCACCGCCATGGACCTGGCCGCCCTGGGCGAGGGACGCCTGCGGTACCGGGCCACCGGGGATCCCGCCGAGCGGGCGGCCGGGAAGCTCACCCTCGCGGTCATCCGCGAGGAGCTGGCCCGGATCGTGCGCGAGCGGGCGGCCGGTGACCCGGCGCTGCACTACCTGGACGGCCGGGAGCTGTACGGCGAGGCCGACTTCGCCGAGCTGCCGCTGCCCGACGGCCTGCACCCGGACCCGGCCGGCCACCGCCGGATCGGCGAACGGTTCGCGGCGCTGGCGTTCGGCGCCGGCGGCCCCTTCGCGGGCACCGCCGGCTGAGGCCCCGCTCACTCCAGGTGGGCGAAGACGACCAGGTTGTCGGTGTAGTCCCGCACCGTCCGGTCGTAGTCCCCGGCACAGGTGATGAGCCGGACCTCGGGACGTGCGGCGTCCGCGTACACCCGGTCGCTGGGGAAGTCGTCCTTGGCGAAGGTCTCGGCGTCGTCCACCACGAAGTCCGCCGTGTGCCCGTCGGCCCGTTCCACGGAGAACCGGTCGCCGGGCTCCAGGTCGTCCAGGTTCGCGAAGACGGCCGCGGAGGTCACCGTGTCGACGTGCCCGGCGATGATCGCGGTGCCCTTCTCGCCGGGCGAGACCCCCTCGGCGTACCAGCCGACGAGATTGGTGTCGCCGGCGGGTGGCGGCTGGAGCTGACCCGAGGCGCCGACGGCCAGGGTGGTGAAGGGGGCGTCCACGGAGATCTTCGGGATGCGCAGACGGGTCGGCGCGGACCGGGGCAGCTCCCCGCCGTCGCCGCGCGGATTCGCGGACGCGCCGGCGCCCGAGGCCCGGGGGGTGCGCGGCTTGTCGTCCGGCTGGTGATGGCCGCCGAACACGCTGACGGCGAGGAAGACGACCGCCACGCCCCACAGCGGCAACCGCCCGCCGAAGCCGGAGCGCCGGTCGTCCGGTGCCGGTGCTGAGGAGGTCGCGGAGGGATCTGCTGCCATCGGACACCACCTCACTCGGACACGGCAGCACGGGGATCAGGGCAGGGAGAGCACGCGGATCGGAGCGGGGAGGGGACGGACGGAAGAGCACGGGGGAAGAGGCGGGCGGGCCGGAGGGGACGGCCAAGGGGCGGCTCGGGGAGCGCGGGCCGCCGGCACGGTCGGCGTGCCGGCGGCGTCCGCGGCCCCTGGGACGGCAACCCGTCAGGACGCCGGCCCGGCGACCTTCCTGCGGCGCAGCGCGTACGCGCCGGTGCCGGCTACGGCCAGCACGGCGATACCGCCCGCGGTGACACCGGGCGTGGCGAGCGCGCCGCCACCGGTGTGCATGCCGCCGCGCGGCTTGTCACGGCCCTCCTCCTCGCCCCACTCGCTCTTGCCGCCCTTGCCGCCCTTGCCGCCGCCCTTCTCGCCCCTCTCCTCGCCGCCGTCGTCCCCGCCCTTGTCGCGGGAGCCCTCGGAGTCGAACCTGCTGTCGTCCTCTGAACCCCAGTTGCCGCCGCGCACCGCGGCGAGCGCTCCGCCACCCGTGTGCATTCCGCCGCGCGGTCCGTTGTGTTCTCCTCGGTCCCCGCGCTTGTTGCCGTACTCCTTGTCCTGGCCGTTCCCCTCGTCCTGACCGTTCCCCTCGTCCTGACCGTTCCCCTCATCCTGGTTGTTCTGGTTGTTCCGGTTGTTCTGCTCTTCCTGGCCGTCCCGGCCGCTGTCGGATCCGTTGTCACGGTCGGAGTCGCTGTCGTTCTCCCTGCTGTACGAGGAGTCGTCACCACCGCCGTCGGCCGGAACGGCGAACGCGGCTCCGGGCGTCGCGAAGGCGAGGGCGGCCGTGGCGGCCGCCGTCGCCAGGAGCATGCGGGCAGAGCGCATAGTGATGTCCTTCCACCGTGACCGGGCAGCGGATACCTCATCAGCTGGATGGACCCGGCCTCGACATGAACCACCGTCAGCGAGGCCCCGGACTCCCACCATCCGGGCCGCCCAGCCGGGGCATCACGCCACCCGTCTGTCCCAGTGCGCCCGCTCCGCGGCCCCTCGTCCGGCCCAGTCGGCGACGCGGCCGGGGGACCGCCGGATCGGACGGATGGCGGCCCGCGGCACGGTCACCGGCTTCCCGGCCTCCGGTCCTGACGCCGGATGGGACCGGGCCCCTTGTTATGACGTCCGTCATAACGCACGCTGGTGCCGGCGGCACGACGGACCGGCGGCGGGGAGGACAGCGGTGACGGACACGGCGGCGCACACGGAGCCCGACACGAGGACGGACACGGGGGCGGACACACGGGCGCGGGAGCTGTGGGAGCGGTACGAGCCGGTGCACGATCTGGTGTACTTCGCACCGGAGGCGCACCGGGCGGCGGAGGACCTCGGACTGCGCGGTTACTGGATGGGCTACTTCGCGCTGCGCGCCGCCCCGCTCGGGGCGGCGCCCCCGTCCGTGGTGACGAGCTGCTTCTACGTCTTCCACCCGTCCCGGGTGGCCCGGGCGCTGCCGGACGCCTGGTCGTACGCCGCTCCGGCGGACGTGCTCGCGGCCCGCCTGGAGGCGATGGACACGGCGATGACACGCCTGTTCGGCGCGGACACCGTCGGTTCCGCCTCCTTCGCGCGGGCCGCGGACCTCGCCTGGGAGGCCGCCGCCGCGGCGGACACCACGGGCAGGGTGCTGGCCGCCGCCAACCAGGCGCTGCCGCGCCCCGAGAGACCGGCCGCCCGTCTCTGGCAGGCCCTGACGACCCTGCGCGAACACCGGGGCGACTCCCACGTGGCGGTGCTGGTCGGCCTGGGGCTCGGCCCCGTCGAGGCCATGGTGCTCAAGGCGGCGGCCGGCGAATCCGACGCGGCGTTCCTGCGCGAGACACGGAAGTGGAGCGAGGAGGACTGGGCGGCTGCCGTGGCGCGGCTGCGCGCGGACGGCAGGCTCACGGCGGACGGTTCGCTCACGCCCCCGGGGGCGGCCCTGCGTCGGCGGACCGAGGCGCTCACCGACGCGGCGGCCGGACGGCCGTGGTCCACGCTGGGCGCCGAGCGGACCGGGCGGCTGGCCGCGCTGCTGGAGCCGCTCGCCCAAACGGTCGGGGAGTCGGGTCTGCTGCCGCCCGGCAACCCGGTGGGGCTGACCCGGGGGCCGGGCCCCGCCGGCCGCTGAGGACGCCGGTGCCCCGCCCGGGTGCGGGGCCGGACGCGGCGGCCGTACGGCGCCGGCGGGGCTGCCCTCCGCCGGCTCACCGGCGGCGCGGTGACCGGCCGACGGACACGCACCGGCCGTACCGCACCACCGCGGGCGGCCCCCGGGCCGGTTCGGCGGAAATCCGTCGTACCGAGGAGTGAACCGCCCGGTGAGGCAAGCCCGTCACCGGCCGTACTCTGGGGCCGTGGGCAACCGTGAAGAGGAACCGGGACAGGTGGTGGCCCGGCTGACCGGGCGCCCGGTCGTGCGGACCGGGCGGGCGTCCGGGTCGCCCGTGGAAGTCCTGCTCGACGGCGGGACGCCGGTGATGGTCAAGCGGGGCGACGGCCCGCGCGCGGTGCGCGCCGAGGTGGCGGGACTGCGCTGGCTGGCCGCCGCGGACGCGGTCCGGGTGCCGCGGGTGCTGGGCCATGACGAGGACTGGATGGTGACCGAGCGGGTGCCCACCGGGTCCCCCTCCCCCGGGGCGGCGCTGCGTTTCGGCCGTGCGCTGGCCGCGCTGCACGGGGCGGGCGCCCCGCACTTCGGGGCGCCGCCGCCCGGCGGGCCCGAGGACGCCTGGATCGGCCGCGCTCCGCTGCGCAACGCGCCGGGCACCGACTGGCCCCGCTGGTACGCCGAGCACCGGGTCCTGCCGTACGTGCGCGGCGCGGTCGACCGCGGCACGCTCGGCGGCGATGAGGCGGCCGTGTTCGAGCGGGTCTGCGCGCGGCTGCCGGAGCTGGCGGGCCCGGCCGGGCCGCCCGCCCGGCTGCACGGCGACCTGTGGAACGGCAATGTGCTGTGGGGCGCCGACGGCGAGGTCCGGCTCATCGACCCGGCCGCGCACGGCGGGCACCGGGAGACCGATCTGGCGATGCTCCGGCTCTTCGGCTGTCCCCGTCTGGACGACGTCCTGACCGCCTACCAGGAGGCGGCACCCCTGGCCGACGGCTGGCGGGGCCGGGTCGGTCTGCACCAGCTCTTCCCGCTGCTGGTGCACGCGGTGCTGTTCGGCCGCGGGTACGCGGAACAGGCGCTGACGGCGGCGCGGGCGGCGCTCGCGGGGTGATCCGCGCGGCACCTCCTCCGGGCCGCGATCACCCAGCGTGAGGAAACCAATCACCCGTTCGACTCGTATAAGGACGTGAAAGCCTAATCAGGGAGAGGCCATGCAACCGTTCACGCTCGACTACGCGCGACCCGCTGTGCAGTTGGACGTCACCCCTCCGTACGCGTACGACTCCGGACTCCAGCTGAACGTCCTCCCGGACGGGCGGATCGCCGCCACCGACCACGCGACGCTGAGGGCACTCGGGACCACGGCCTCGACCGCCGGTTCCAAGACGCACTTCGACGACTGAACACGGGCTTCCACAGATGACCGTGCTCATCCTGACCAGTGAAGAGGACGTGACGGCGGACATGGTGGTGCTCCGGCTGCGCGAGGCCGGCGTGCCCGTGGTCCGGCTGGACCCCGCCGATCTGACCAACGGGGTGGCGCTGTCGGGCGAGTACGTGCGGGGCGTCCGCCGGGGGCGGCTGTCCGTCGGCGGGCGTCTGGTGGGCCTGGACGGACTGCGCTCCGTCTGGGTGCGAAGACCGGGGGCCCCGGCCGCCCGGGCCGCGCAGCCGTCCGCCTGGCTGACGGAGGAGTCCGCGCAGGCGTTGTACGGCCTGCTGCTGTGCGGCACCGCCCGCTGGATGAACCATCCGGACGCCGCCCGCCGTGCCCGGTACAAGCCCTGGCAGCTGGGCCTCGCCCAGCGCAGCGGCCTCGCCGTGCCGGCCACCCTCATCACGACGTTCCCGCAGGCGGCGCGGGAGTTCGCGCAGCGGTACCCGGACCTGGTGGTCAAGCCGGTGTCCGGGGCGCATCCGCAGGAGCCGCCGCGGGCCGTGCCGACCAGCCGGGTCGCGCCGGACACCGACTTCACCGCGGTGGCCTACGGCCCGACCCTGTTGCAACGGCGCATCGCCAAGCGGGCCGACATCCGGCTCACGGTCGTCGGCGGCACGCTGCTGGCCGCCCGCAAACCGGCGGACCCCGACGCCCACCCGGACGACGTGGACGTCCGTTACGCCCCCTCGGTCTCCCCCTGGCTGCCCGCGGACGTGCCGCCCCCTGTCGCCAAGGGCGTGCTGCGCTACATGGCGGGGGCGGAACTGGCCTACGGCGCCTTCGACTTCGCGGAGGACGCCGACGGCGTCTGGTGGTTCCTGGAGTGCAACCAGTCCGGTCAGTTCGGCTTCGTCGAGATGGACACCGGCCAGCCGATCGCCGCCGCCATCGCCGGCTGGCTCGCCGCGGGACCGGATCCGGGTACCGGGTGCACGCCGGCCGACCGGGGCACGGCATGGTGAGCACAACGGGGAACGGATCGGAGAAAGGAACGCGACATGCGCATCGGACTGCTGGGGACGGGCCCGTGGGCGCGGGCGGCGTACGCTCCCGCCCTCGCCGGACACACCGGCCTGGAGTTCGCCGGGGTGTGGGGGCGCCGGCCGGAGGCGGCCACCGGGCTGGCGGAGCGGTACGGCGTCCCCGCGTACACCGGTGTGGACGCGCTGCTGGCCGACGTGGACGCGGTGGCGGTGGCGCTGCCGCCGTCCGTGCAGGCCGAGATGGCGGTGCGGGCGGCCGACGCGGGCCGTCACCTGCTGCTGGACAAGCCGCTGGCGGTCTCGGTCGCCGAGGGCCGGGCCGTGGTGGAGGCGGTGGAGCGGGCCGGGGTGGCGTCGGTGGTCTTCTTCACCACGCGCTTCCAGAAGGAGCCGGAGTCCTGGATCGAGGAACAGGCCGGGGTGGCGGGCTGGTTCACGGCGCGGGCGCAGTGGCTCGGCACCTTGTTCACCGGTGACGGCCCGTTCACGGACTCGCCGTGGCGGCGGGAGAAGGGCGCGCTGTGGGACGTCGGCCCGCACGCCCTGTCGGTCCTGCTGCCGGTCCTCGGCGACGTACGGCACGTCGCGGCGGCGGCGCACGGCCCGGGCGACACCGTCCACCTGGTGCTCGACCACGCCACCGGCGCGTCGAGCACGCTCACGCTCAGCCTGACGGCTCCGCCGGCGGCGGCCGGGGCCGAAGTGGAGCTGCGGGGCGAGGCGGGCGTGTCGGCCATGCCCGGCAGCTCGGAGGGCGCGGTCCCCGCGCTCTCCCGGGCCGCCGACGCGCTGGTGCGGGCGGCCCGCGCGGGCCGCCCGCACCCCTGCGACGCGGCCTTCGGCCTCCGGGTGACCGAGATCCTGGCCGCGGCGGAGGCCCGGCTGGCGGACACCGGGGAGTAGGCGGCCGGCCCGGGGCGGAGGAACAGGGTCGGCGGGGGCGGGGCCGGAGACAGCGGGACCGTCGGGTCGGCGGGCCGGCCGGCCCGCCCCGCCGCCCCCGGT
>NZ_JOCB01000076.1 GCF_000718775.1 Streptomyces sp. NRRL S-31 | reverse complement strand
GCCCTCGGCGTCAAGCTCACCACGCTCCGCCCGGAGCAGGCCGCGTACATCGGCGTCGACGTCGACGGCCCGTTCAAGCCGGACCACTACCGCTACTGAACCCGCGGCGACCACGTGGCCGGCCCCCGCACGGGGCCGCCACGTGGTCCTCCGCACCTCCGGTGACCCGGCACGGTCAGACGTGGGGCGCCTCGCGGCCGGACGTGCCGCTCCCCGCGGTCGGGTCAGGCGTGCGTCGACAGGATCATGTACGGCGCGATCCCGGTCTCCGCCGAGTCCGGGCCGCCGCCGGGCAGCGTGGGCAGGTCGACGACGGGGGAGGGGAAACCGGCCTCGGCCAGGAAACGCCGGTACCGGTCGAGGGAGCGGTGGTACGTGGCGCTGGTCATCGTGCTCCCGTCGCGCAGCCGTAGGCGCGTGGGCACGCTGTCGCCGTCCGCGTAGACCGCCCCCGGCTCACCGTGGCGCACGGTGGAGAAGGCCACGCCGGTCGCCGCCGGGTTGAGGTCGGCCAGCAGATACGGGGCACCGGGACGCAGCACCCGGTGGATCTCGGCGGTGAGGCCGGCCAGCCGTCCGTCGTCGGGGTCGGTGCAGTACACCAGGGAGCACACCGCCGCGTCGACGCTGTCGTCGGCGAGCCAGTCCAGACTGCGGCCGTCGAACCGCCGGTAGGAGACCCGGGGGTGGGGGCGGTCCGTGCGCGCGACGGCCAGCATGCCGGCCGACGGGTCGAGGGCCTGCACCGACCACTCCCCGACGTGCGCGAGCTGTGCCGCGACCGCGCCGGTGCCGCACCCGACGTCGAGGGCGAGCCGGCCGGGCCCCGCTCGGCCCGCGAGCCGTCGCAGCACGGCGGGGAAGATCAGTTGCTCGGCCAGCCGCATGTCGCGGTCGCGGTAGGCGTCGGCCGCGGCGGCGGTGTCCCAGCCGAGTGGGGCGTCGTCGGTGGTCAAGGGCGGTGCCTCCTGCACTGGACCGGGCCCGGACGGGGAAGCGGGGCGTTCGACGGCAGCCTGGCACACGACGGCACCGACGGACACGGGACGCCGGAGGATTCCCCCCGGCAGCGCACCCGGGCACGCGGACGGTTGACGCGGTGACCGGCCGCGGCCCGCCGCCGCGTCGACCGTCCGCGTGCCGGCGCGCGCCCCGCGCGCGGGCGACCGCCGGTGCCGTGGTACCGAGACGGGCGATGGCCGATTAGTTTTGACCGGAGCCGCGGTCAGAACCGGCGAAGGACGTGCCCGCGACCGCGCGTACGACCGACAGCGACCCGAACCGACCCGGCCACCACCGGACGAGAGATACCAAGGACTTCAGATGCGCACCCTGATCAGCACCGCCTTCGTCTCCCTGGACGGTGTCGTGGAGGCACCCGGTGGCGAACCCGGCTACCGGAACTCCGGCTGGACCTTCAAGCACACCGAGTTCCTGCCGGAGGCCTTCGAGATCAAGGGCCGGGAGCAGAAGGAAGCCACCGCCGTGCTGCTCGGCCGGGTCAGCTACCAGGCGTTCAGCCCGGTCTGGCCGGACATGGAGGACTTCGCCGACTACAAGGCGATGCCGAAGTACGTCGTCTCCACCACCCTCACCGAGGACGACCTGGTGCCGAACTGGGGCGAGACCACCCTCCTGCGCTCGCTCGACGAGGTCGCCGCGCTGAAGGCCACCGAAGGCGGACCGATCATCGTCCACGGCAGCGCCACCCTGAACCACGGCCTCTCGGACGCCGGTCTGATCGACCGCTACCACCTGCTCGTCTTCCCGCTCCTGCTGGGCGCCGGCCAGCGGCTGTTCAGCGCCACGGACAAGGACGCGCAGAAGCTGGAGCTGGTCGAGCACGAGGCATACCCCAACGGCCTCCAGAAGAACGTCTTCGACGTGGTCCGCTGACACCGGCACCGGCACTCGCACCCGCACTCGCACCCGCGCGCCGGACCGCGTCGTGACCCGTCCCGGCCCGTCCGCACAGGGCCGACCGGGTCACGGCGCGACCCGTCCCGGCGGGTGCTCGGCCATGGCTGTCACAGAGCCGGGCGCTGTCCTGTCTTGTTGGTGGTGCGGCTCGACGCACCGGGGCCGGCGGGGCGTCCGCCGGCCCCGCCGGCCAGTGGATCAGCGAACGGAGACAGTGATGAAGATCGTGGTCATCGGCGGTACGGGGCTCATCGGCTCACAGGTGGTCGCGCTGCTGCGCGACCGTGGTCACGAGGCAGTGGCGGCCTCTCCCTCCAAGGGCGTCGACACCGTCACCGGCGAGGGCCTGGCAGCGGCCGTCCAGGGCGCGGACGCGGTGGTCGACGTGTCCAACTCGCCGTCCTTCGAGACCGATGCGGCGCTGGACTTCTTCACTCGCTCGGCCCGGCACCTGATCGAGGCGGAGCGGGCGGCGGGCGTCCGGCACCACGTCACCCTCTCCATCGTCGGTGTCGACCGGGTCCCCGACTACGGCTACTATCGGGCCAAGGTCGCCCAGGAGGAGGCCGTGCGCGACGGCGGCGTCCCGTTCAGCATCGTGCGCGCCACGCAGTTCTTCGAGTTCATCGCTCCGGTGATGGACATGTCGACGGAGGAGGGCCGGGTGCGCCTGCCGTCCACCAGGCTGCGGCCGATCGCCTCCGCCGACGTCGCCTCCGCGGTGGCCGAGGCGGCCCAGGGTGAACCGTCGTACGGCGTGCGCGACATCGCGGGCCCCGAGGTCCACCGGCTCGACCGGCTCGGGGAGATCACCCTGGCGGCGAAGCCGGACGGCCGCACCGTCGTCACCGACGAGAGCGCCGGTCTGTTCGCGGGCATGCCGGACGGGGTCCTCGTCGGCGACGACACCGCCCACCTCGCGGCCACCCGTTACGAGGACTGGCTCCGGCGGAGCTGAGCGGAGTCCCGCGCCCCCTCGACGCCCCGGCGGCGTCATCCGGCGCCGGCCGGAGCACTGCCCGGCGGTCCGATCACACCGAGCGGGTCTCCGGCGCGGGCCCGGTCGTTCTCGCCCACGCAGATGTCGATCAGGACGCCGTCGGCGGGCGCGTCGACCCGCGTCTCGGCCTCGTCGGTGGTGACTTCGGCCAGCCAGTCCCCCTCGGACACCTTGGCACCGAGTTTCGCGTGCCAGAGCACGGTTCCCTCCTCGGCGGTCCCGCCGAGGGCGGGCATCACGATCCCGGTGTTCCGCGCCGCCTCGGCGGACGCGGCCGGACCGGTCTCCCGCGCCGACGCCGACGGACACCCCGACGTCCGCGCGGCGGCCGAGGCGCCGCCCGCCGTCAGGGCGCACGCCGCCACCAGACACGACGCGCCGACGACGGGGGCAACGCGCTTCCGCACGGTTCTGGGCATGATCCATCCTCGCGTGAGGGGACAAGCGGCCCGGACGGCCGTCTCGCACGGGCGGCTCGCGCGAGCGGCCCGGACGGGCGCATCGAGCCCGGGCACATCGTGCGCGGGACGTGCTCAGGAATCGAGCATAGGAAGGCCCCCCGGTGATCGCACGCAGAGCCGTGGGCCACGGCGTGCCGCCGGAACGGGTGGCGGCGGCCCGTGACACAACCGGGCGCGACCAGCGGGGTGTCGGACAACGACGGGAAGGGCGAGGGGAGTTGCGAGCCGTTACGGGCGGGGGCCGGGTGCCGACGGCGCGGTGACACGCGCACGGGAGTACCCGACGGCGGCGGTGTCCCTCACGCGTCCGGGAGCGGGAGCCAGACCTGACCGGCGGGGTGCGGGGCACGGCCGTGCCGGTGCGGTCCCTCCGGCGCAGTACTCGCGTGTGCGTGCGGACAGAAGTGTCGATACCGTCGGATTCACGGACCAGCAGGCCCCAGTGGCCGCCTGGCGGTCGCGGAGGCCCGTTCGTCGGTGGAGGGGCACGGCCAGGCTGCCAGGCCAGTCAGGGAGACAGGCATGAGCCGAGCCAAGCGCAGTCCTCGCGGCATCCTCCGTGGAGCGGCGACACCAAGGCAGGACGGCGGCTCCAGCCCTTCTGCGACGACCGGACCGGCCGGATGCCGGGACGCGGTGCCCCCCGACGAGACCGAGGCGCGGACCGCACCCGGAGCGAGCCCCGAGACGGAGTCCATACCCTCAAAACCCTCGGAACCGTCCGGTCGCCCCGTCCCCGCGAGCCCCCCGCCACGGCACCCCGCCCCGACGGTGGGGGCCCCAGGCCCCGCGCGTACGACCGGGCCCACCGCCGACGACGGACCGGCGGCGGGTGACACCGGGCGCCCGGTGCCGGCCGGCGTGCCCCGCTCGTCCGGGCGGCGGACGACCCGGCTACGGCTGTCCGAGGCCGACCCTTGGTCGGTGATGGTCATGAGCTTCTTCTTCCTGACCGGTCTCGGGGCGGTCTCCCTCGTCACGGCGGGCGTCCTGTGGCTCATGCTGGAGGCGATCACCCCGGACGCCCTGCCCGCGACGACCACCGCCCTCGTCGTCGCGCTCGGCGTCATCACCGTGGAAATCATCCTGGGCACCTGGCTGATGACCCTGGGCGCCTTCCTCTACAACCTGTCGGCGCAGTACAGCGGCGGTGTCGAGATAGCCGTGGCCGACGCCCTCACCGGGCCGACCCCGGCCGCCGCCCGGGTCCTCATGTTCATCGCCCGGACCCGTGCCCGCGCCCGCCGCCGGCTGCGGGCGCGCACCGGGGACGGGGACCTCGCATCCGACACGGTCTGACCCCCGCCGGTCCCGGAACCCCGCCCGACGAGGCAGACCCGCGCCCGAGACATGCCTCCGAGGCAAAGCCGCCCTCGATGTTCTGAGAGTGCACCGGAATGGCGCTCAGAGAGAACTGATTTCCCGGGGCCTTTCCCGGCGCCGCCGCAAGGGCGCGGGCTCATGTGGGCGCTGTCGGGCAAGAGCCGGTGCACGCTGGGACTGCTGACCGGCGATACCGACTGCTTGTACCCGCGAAACCGGTCTTCTCACCTCCGTCCGGCCGTACATCCAGCGTGTTCTCACCCTCTCCACGATTTGTTGAAAATTTGAACTCTCCCTTTCACGGCTTGTAGAAAGAGCGTGTTCGCGGAGGGAGTCGGCATGGGTGAGCGACGGCAACGGGTCCGAGTGGGCAGTGACGCCTTGCAGGGACTGGTGGAAGAACTGGCGATCGGACTCCAGCGGTCCGTGGTCATCGACGACCCGTTGGTACGTCTGATCTGTTCCAGCCAGCACTTCGGGGACGAGGACCCGGTCCGCATCCGCAGCCTGCTCCAGGGCCGGGCGGACGACGAGATCATCCGGTACGTCCTCGACCAGGGCGTGGCCCGGTGGCCCAAACCCGACTTCGTCAAGGGCCGCGACGACCTGGGACTGCTCAGCCGGTACTGCGTCCCGCTGCGGGAGCGCGGGGAACTGCTAGGCCTGCTGATGGTCGTCGCGCCGGAGGGCACGCTGACGCGCGAGGAGACCGCGGCGGTCGCCGAGGCGGTACCGGCGATCACCGCCCAGCTCCGTGCGGACCAGCTGGCCGCCGCGGAGGACGACGTCGACATGCGGGAGACGCTGTACTCCCTCTTCGCCACGAGTGAGGCGGCACGCACCTCCGCACGACAGCAGATACTCGACACCGGCGCGCTGCCGGACGCCCCGCACGTCGTGGTGAGCGTCGTCCAGGTGTTCCGCACCTCGGAGCCGCCCGGCCAGGTGGAGATCGCGCTGCGCGGAGCGCTGGAACGGTTCCGCCACACCCGCTCGGCGGACGGCGTCATGGCCGTCACACCGGACAACGCCGTACTCCTCCAGGTATCGGACCGGCCGTTGACGGCGCGGGAACTCGCGGACCAGGCCACGGCCATCCGGCAGGCGCTCGCCGCCTACCTGGACTCCTCGGCCGCCCCCGTGCTCGGCATCGGCGGTGCCCAGGAAGGGCTGACCGACGCCTGGGCCTCGCACGCCCAGGCACTCGTCGGCGCCCGCGCGGCACGCCGTCTGCCCCAGTTGAAGGGGGTGGGCGCATGGGAGTCCCTGGGTGAGCTGGCCGTACTGCTCCAGGTGCCGGACCACGTCCTGTCCCCGTCGCTGCTGCCCAAGCCGCTGCGCCTGCTGCTGGAAAGCGCCGGCGGCCAGCGGCTGGAGGAGACCCTGCGGACCTTCCTCGAACACGCGGGCTCCGTCCCGCGCACGGCGGAAGCCCTCCAGATCCACCGCACCTCGCTCTACTACCGGCTGCGCCAGATCCAGGAGATCACCGGTCTCGACCTCGACAGCGGCGGCGACCGCCTGGTGCTGCACCTGGGCCTGCGCCTGCACGAGCTGCTCCAGGCGCAGACGGACCAGCTCGCCGGGTGACCGTCTCCTACAGAGTGACGAAACCGCGCCGACCGATCCCTACGAAGTGCGGTGCCGTCGTACCAGGCGCTACAGAGTGACGAAGTTTTCCCTGGTCAATCCCTACGGAGCGCGGTAGTGCGGGGAAGACCGGGTGGCACACAATCGAGATATCCACGAGGCGTCCGCGAGGCCGGCTCGACCGAGGGGCCGGGGCGGACACCGCCGCGGTGGCGGGGTACGAGGAGGAAGCGGAGTGCGGATCGTGGGCCGGCTGACGACCAGTGACGGTGTGGACCTGGTGTACCAGGACAGCGGTGGCGAGGGGTTCCCCCTGGTCATGCTGCACGGCTGGGGGCAGACACAGGAGATGTTCCGGCACCAGGTGGAGGGTCTCTCGTCGGCCCGCCGTGTCGTCACCGTGGACTTCCGCGGGCACGGGCTGTCCGGCAAACCGCACCACGGTTACCGGATCGCGCGCCTCGCCGCCGACGTGCTGACCCTCGTCGACCACCTGGGACTCGACCGGTTCGACGCGCTCGGCTGGTCGATGGGGGCCTCGGTCTGGTGGAGCTTCATCGACCAGTACTCCACCGGCCGCATCCGCCGTCTCGTCGCCGTCGACCAGCCCGCGGCCGTCGCCGCCGTGCCGTGGATGTCCACCGAGCAGCAACAGCAGTCCGGTGCCATCTTCGACGTGCCGGGCCTGGTCGAGCTGGGGGCCCGGCTCGCGGGCCCCGAGGGCGAACAGGCACGGGACGAGTTCGTCCGCGGCATGTTCTCCGGGAACACCGATCCCGCGCTGCTCTCCTTCGTGGCCGAGCAGATCAGGTCCACCCCGGCGTACGCGGGGGTGCCCCTGCTCTTCGACCACTGCGCCCAGGACTGGCGGGACGTGCTCCCGCGCATCGACGTTCCCACACTGGTCATCGGCTGCGACGGCAGCCATGTGCACCCGCGTTCGCAAGCGTTCATCGCGGACCGGATCCCCGGTGCGCGGCTCCACGTCTTCCCGACCACGGTCGCCAGCTCGCACTTCCCCTTCCTGGAGAACCCGCCGGCCTTCAACGCGGTGGTCGACGCATTCCTCTCCGAGACACCGGACGCGGCGGACCGCGCCGACGCACGGACCTGACCCGCTCCGGCCCCGCACCTCCTCGTCCGACGCGGGACCGACCTACCCACCGATCAACCGAACAACCGCAAAGGAAACGACGGGAGCCCGATGTGACCCGGTCGATTACTTCAGTCATGCCTGAAACCCTGGAAAACGAGCCCTTCGACGCGACGCCGGGAAATGACGCAGGCCCCTTCGTCCTCCTGCCCTGGCCGGCCGGTGAAGACGACGACCACCTCTGCCTGGCCGTCAACACCTCCCAGGGCGCGGTCCTCTTCGACCGCGACCCCGCCCTGAGAATGGAACCCGGTGACCTCGTCGTCGCGGCCGTCCGCCAGCTCCGGTTCCTGCCGCACACCCGGGAAGTCGCCCTCTTCCGCATCCCCTTCGCCCTGCTCGACGCGTCGGCCGCCGACCTGCGCGAGCTGCCCCGCACCCACCTCAGCGGTCGGAACGGCCTTCCCTCGCTGGTGTCGCAGTTCCTGACCGCCCTCGCCGGAATGCCCCGCAAGGAGCGGCTCACCGGCGGCCGGCGGCTCGCCCTGAACACCGCCGACCTGGTGGCGCTGCTCGTCGGCGAGGTCCTCCAGGCGCGCGGACCGGAGACGGAGTCCACCCGCGCGCGCCGCGACATGCGCGCACGCATCCAGCGGCACATCGAGGACAACCTCATGAACCCGGACCTGTCACCGGAATCGATCGCACGGGCACACCACATCTCGGTGCGCTACCTGCACAAGCTCTTCCAGTCCGGCGGCACCACCGTCAGCGCCTGGATACGCCGGCGCAGGCTCGACGCCTGCCGCGCCGAACTCCGGGGACAGCGCCGTACCGTGGCCGCCGTCGCCCACAGCTGGGGCTTCGCCAGTCCCTCGCACTTCAGCCGGGTCTTCCGGCAGACCTACGGACTCACGCCCACGCAGTGGCAGACCGCGGCGGCGTCCTCCGGCTCCTGAGCGCGTCCCGCCACCGCCGGACGTATATTTCCAGACACAGTGGCGGCTGGTTTCGTGCGCTGCGAGACCACCACCGGTGCGCGGACGCGGCATCCGCCGAAAGCCCGCCGGGATAGCGTCGCAGCAACATCTCGCCGCCTCGCGGCCCGATGCCAGGGCCGGTTCGCTCCCCCCGCCCCGACCGGGCCGTCCGGCCGTCCACGCCGGGCCGTTCGTCACGCCACAGCGCCGCCGGCCCTCCGTGAACCGAGAAGGAAGCCCCCTCATGCCCCTGCCCACCGTCGTCCTGGTCCACGGAGCGTTCTCCGACGCGGCGAGCTGGTTCGGTGTCGTCGCCGAGCTGCACACCCACGGCATCCCGGTCGTGGCGCCGCCGAACCCGCTGCGCGGACTCGCCTCGGACGCGGCGCACCTCGCCTCGGTGGCCGCCCAGATCGAGGGTCCCGTCGTGCTGGTGGGGCATTCCTACGGTGGGGCGCTGATCAGCGTGGCCGGCACCGCCGACAACGTCGTCGGCCTGGTCTACGTGGCCGCGCACATGCTGGACGAGGGCGAGAGCCTGGGCGAGTTCCAGGACCGCTTCCCGGCCACCGAGCTGGCGAGCCACCTCACCCGGTGGACCTACCCGGTCCCCGACGGCGGCGAGGCCGTCGAGGTCACCATCGCCGAGGAGGCGTTCCCGTCGGTGTTCGCCGCCGACGTCTCCGCCCTGATCGGCAAGGTGCTCGCCTCCTGTCAGCGCCCGCTCGCACTCGCCGCGATCGACGAGAAGGCCACCGCCGCCGCCTGGCGGACCAAGCCCAGCTGGGCCCTGGTGGCCGGCGCGGACCGGGCGTTCGCCCCGGAAGCGGCGCGTTTCGGCGCGACGCGGGCCGGAGCGACCGTCACCGAGATCGACGGCGCCTCGCACGCCGTCACCCTGTCACAGCCCACGGCCGTCGCGCGGTTCATCCGCGACGCCGTCCACGCGGTGAGCTGACCGCCACCGCACCACCGCCGAAACCGGGAGGAAGGACCGATGACGACGCACCTCGAACCGCTGCTGAGCACATGGGAATGGCAGGCCGAGGCCGCCTGTAGGGGCATGGACAGCGCGGTGTTCTTCTCACCGCCCGGGGAGCGGGGCAACGCGCGCCGGAGCCGCGAGGAGAAGGCGCAGGAAATCTGCCGGAACTGCCCGGTGAGCGCCCTGTGCGGCGCCTTCGCGGCGGCGTCCGGGCAGCGGTACGGCGTGTGGGGCGGCCGGACCGAGGCACAGCGCCGCACCACCGGGAAGCGCCGCCCGCCCGCCGCCGGCCGGCCGTAGCCCCGGTACTCGCGGAGCCGGACCGCCCACCGGCGCGCGCCGGTCCCGACCGGGCCGCGGCGCGGATGCGGCCCGCCCCGGCCGCGGTGCTCGCGCACGCGGCCGGCCCGCCGGCGGCGATTTTACGGGCACGGGATCGGCCCCGGCTTCGTTCAGACCGGGATCTCGGGCTGCTCCGGGCCGAGATAGTGCAGGGTCGTCCGGTCGGTGTGCGGGACGAGCAGGCCGTGCAGGTCCTCCGCCGCCGTCTTGAGGAGGTGGCCGTCCCGGTCGCCGCGCAGGGTCTCCAGGACGAACACGACGCGGGTGGAGTCCTCGGTGACGCGGGTGCGGTGGGCGTCGCGGTGGTTCCAATGGCGGGTCAGCACGCCTTCGGTGTCGGTGTAGACGACCTCGCCGGCCTTGGGGCGCTCGACGGTGCCGGGTTCGCCGAGCGGGGTGAACTCCTCGCTGCCGTCGGCGTGCCGGATGTCGACGTCCCCGCTGACGCGGTCGAGGTCGAAGGCGCCGGCGGGCAGCCCGTGCCGGACGGAGACGGCGTTGTAGGAGTCGACGGCCGGGTTGACGCGCGGCAGGGTGCCCCTCTTCGCCATGCGGCGGCCGAGCGCGTCGACGCTGGGGCGCACGCGGCGGGGGTTGGTCCCGAAGGAGCGGTAGGCGGTGTGCCAGGTCTCGATGCGCGGGTCGGTCTCGTCGGCCGGCCGCCAGGTGCCGGCGGCGAGCCGCTCCTCCAGGTCCGCCAGGGCGGAGGCGGTGCCGGGCCAGGGCTCGCGGGCGCGCAGCCCGGTGGCGGTGACCAGGGCGATGAGGGTGTCGGGGAAGGCGTCGGCGACGGCGGGGCCGAGGCGGAAGACGGTCATGGGCGGTGTTCCGTTCCTGTGCGGTGCGGTGCGGTCCGGTTGGGGCAGGGGTCAGGGCTGCCAGGAGCCCACGCGGTCCAGGCGGCGCAGTCGCCCGCGCGCGGTGGGGACGTCCAGGGCCTGACCGCGGCTGGTGAGACGGCCGGCGACGTCCGTGCGGTGGGCGACGGGCTTGTGGTCGTCGTACTTGAACTTGGCCGGCACCTCGGAGACGGTCAGTTCCAGACCGCGGATGCCGGACAGCATGCGCCCGTAGGGCGGCCGGCCGACGGCGACGGGCGCGTGGTCGCCGTCGGGCTGGAAGTGGGCGAGCCGGCGGCGCAGCAGTTCGGCCTTGGCTTCCGGGTCGTCCACGATGGCGGCGCGGCAGGTGAACCGCACCGCCGCGTAGTAGCTGGTCGGCACGCCGTCGGTGGGCGGGGTGCCGGGCTTGGCCCGCCAGGGGCCGGGGATGAAGGCGTAGTCGCCGATGACGGTGAAGGTGACGTTCGCATCGTGCTCGATGGCCTGCCAGACCGGATGGGGCCGGGCGAGGTGGATCAGCAGCCGGTCGCCGTCGGTGGTGAAGTGGGTGGGGACGACGGCGGGCGGGCGGCCGGGCAGGCCGTTGACGCAGAGCTGACCGAAGTCATGGCCGTCGGCGATCCGCGCCCGCCATCCGGCGTCGTCCAAGGCGGCGTCCCAGGGCTGGACGAACATGCGGTTCTCCTTGTGGGGGGCGGTGCGGCGGGTCAGGTGAGGGCGAGGAGGCCGACGGCGAGCACGGCGGTGCCCAGGCCGACGAACTGGCCGCGGTGGATGCGCTCGGCGAGCACGCCGCGGGCGAGCAGGAGCGTGCCGGCCGGGTAAAGGGCGGTGACCACGGCGACGACGGTGAGGTCCCCGCCGCGGGCGGCGAGCAGGAACAGCACGTTCGCCAGCGAGTCCAGCACGCCCGCGGCGGCCGACACCGCGTAGGCGGGCCTCTCCGGGTCTAGGCGCCGGCGCAGGAGGCCGGCGGCGGTCAGGGTGACCACCGAGGAGACCGCCCTGCCGACGACGAGCGGGGCCACGCCGCTGTCGGCGGGCGCCTGGTGCAGACAGACCAGTTGGAGGGCGATGGCGGCGCCCGCCCCGCAGGCCAGCAGCAGCGCCGTCCGCGAGGGCCGGGCGGTCCCGGCCCCGTGCCCGGCGCTGACCAGCACCACGGCGACCAGGGCGAGCGGCAGGCCCAGCAGGCCGGCCACGCCCAAGTGCTCGCCCTGGAACAGGCCCACGGCGACGGGCAGGGCGGCGGAAACCAGCGCGGTCATCGGCGAGAGCACGTTCATCGGACCGATCGCCAGCGTTTTGTAGAGCAGGGCGAACGCGGCGGCCGACGCCACCCCGGACGCGGCACCCCAGCCGAGCGCGGCGGGGTCGAACGAGGCGCCGAGCAGCGGCCAGAGCAGCAGTTCGACCGCGAGGCTGGCCGGGGCCGCGACCATCACGGTGCGCAGGACGTGGGCCTTCCGGGCACCGAGGCCGCCGAGGAAGTCGGCACATCCGTAGGCGAGCGAGCTGCCCAGGGCCAGCAGCAGAGCGATCAAGGTACATCCCTTACGATTGAGCAGAACGACCAAACCGTACAATGAACCGACCGCTCGATGTCAACCGACCGACCGCGCGGTCGTTCAAGTGGTCTCTCAAGGGGATGGTGATCGGATGGCCGACGCAGAGGCGGCCCTGCGGACGCTCGCGTACAACGTCCGGGCGGCGCGCACCCGCGCGGGTCTGTCGCTGGACGAACTCGGGCGGCGCGCCAAGGTCAGCAAGGGCGCCCTGGTCGCCTTGGAGAAGGCCCAGGGCAACCCGAACTTCGCCACGCTGGTCCGGCTGGCCGACACCCTCGGCGTCTCGGTGTCCGCCTTGCTGGAGGGGCCGTCCGAAGGCCGCGTCCGTGTGGTGGCCGCCGACGCCGTCATGCCGCTGTGGGCGGGGGAGCGGGGCAGCGAGGCCCGGCTGATGCTGACCACCACGGGTCCCGCACCGGTCGAGGTCTGGCGCTGGCGCCTGGAACCGGGCGAGGAGTACCCGAGCCATCCCCACCAGGCCGGGGTCGTCGAAACCGTCAGCGTCACGGCCGGCCGGATGACCCTGGTCGTCGACGGCGCCGAACACCCCGTCGAGGCGGGCCAGACCGCCGCCTTCGACGGCGACGTGCCCCACACCTACCGCGGCGCCGGCGACGGCACCTGCCACCTGATCATGACGGTCCACCTCCCGCCGGGCCCCGCCGCCCCGGCCTGACCGCGCCGTGCCGGCCCGCCGGCGCTCGGGAGGCACGGCGCCGTGCCGCCTCCGGGCACACCTGGCGCCGGAACGGCCGTGGTCCGGGTACTTCGCACCGGGAGGGCCGTGGTCCGGGTGCCTCGTGCCGGGACGGCCGTGGTCCGGGCCGGGTGCCTCGTGCCGGGAGGGCCGTGGTCCGGGTGCCTCGTGCCGGGAGGGCCGTGGTCCGGGTGCCTCGTGCCGGGACGGCCGTGGTCCGGGTGCCGCGTACCGGGACGGCCGTGGTCCGGGTACTTCGCACCGGGAGGGCCGCGGTCCGGGTGCCTCGTGCCGGGACGGCCGTGGTCCGGGTGCCTCGTGCCGGGACGGCCGTGGTCCGGGTACTTCGCACCGGGAGGGCCGCGGTCCGGGTGCCTCGTGCCGCGAGGGCCGTGGTCCGGGTGCCGCGTACCGGGACGGCCGTGGTCCGGGTACTTCGCACCGGGACGGCCGTGGTCCGGGTGCCTCGTACCCGGACGGCCGTGGTCCGGTCCCGGCCCACGCCGTCCGGCGCCGCGGCCCCGCGTCAGGGCGTGGCGCCCGGGCCGCAGCAGTCGTCCCCGGCGGTCTCCAGACGGCAGCAGCAGGACGCCTCGACGGGTACGTCCGCCAGCGCCGCGGCGACCTTCAGCTGCCGGGCCACCAGCCGCGCCTCCCCGTCCTTGCCGAGCCGCGACAGACACTCGTGGAGGCCGTGCAGGGCCCAGACGTTGCCCGGGTGCTGCAACGGGCGCGGCAGCGTGTCGTCCAGCCCGAGGTCGGCCCGGTAGACGGCCTCGGCCTCGGCGACCAGGCCCTGTTCCAGGAGCAGCGCGCCGTACGCGTGCCGGGTCGGCTGCATCCAGCCCCACGGCTCGTCGTACGGCAGGCCGTCGTCCAGCGCGATCGACCGGCGCAGTGCCGCGAACGCCGTCTCGTACTCGCCCTTGCGGTAGGCCAGCTCCCCGTCCAGCATCCGGGCCGCGATCGCCAGGATGTCCGTACAGGTGTTGTTGAACAGCGTCCGGCTCTCCGGGACCCGGGCGGCCGCGGCGCGGAAGAGTTCACGCTCCGTCTCGGCCTCGCCGGTCCGGCCCGTGGCGGAGAGCGCGACCCCGCGCGCGTAGCGGAGCATGGCCGTGGTGACGCAGTACAGCCGTGTGTCGGCGGGCATCGGCAGCTCCAGGATGTCGTCCCAGCGGCCGAAGCGGACGAGGACGTGCACCCGCATCGCGAGGAAGCCCTCCAGCCAGTCCGCCATGGGCGGGCTGGTCACGCGCAGCAGCTCCTCGGGCACGGCCGCTTCGAGCCGCTCCGCCGTCTCGAGCGCGTCCCGGAAGCGGCCGAGGAACATCGCTCCGTAGATCTTGAAGTGGTAGTTGTGGCACCGGTACAGCGTGTAGAAGTTCATCGCCCCGGCCGTGGCGCGGAACTTCTCGTCGGCGGTGATCGCGGCGGTGTTGTCGGAGACCACCCGGCGGTAGTCGCCGCAGACCGCCTCCAGGTGCGACGGCATGTGCTGGAGGTGGCCGGCGTCCGGTACCAGACCGCGCAGCCGGTCGGCCGCCGGCAGGGCGGTCTCGGGCGTCGGGGACATCTCCATCAGGTGGATGTACAGGTGCAGCAGACCCGGGTGGCGCGCGCCCTCCTCCGTGCCGACCGCCCGCTCCAGCACCGCCCTGGCCTCGGTGGTCCGCGAGCCCGGGGCCGGGCTGCCCGTACGGATGTCCCACAGCCGCCAGGGCGTGAGGTTCATCAGGGCGTCGGCGTACAGGGCGGCCACGTCGAGGTCGTCGGGCGCCGACTCGTGCACGGCCCGCATGCTGTCGGCGTAGGCGGCGTTCCACACCGGACGGTCCTCGGCGTCCGGTGCCCCGGCGCGTGGGTAGCGGGCCCGCAAGGCGTCGATGAGGGCCCGCTCGACCGGGGTGGCGCCTGCCGCCTTGGCGTGCGCCCGCCGCACGGCGGCGTGTGCCCGCTCCGCCGACCGCCCCAGTTCCCGCTCGTCGAACGCCTCCCAGGGCTTGTTGTAGTTGGGACCCAGCGCGTAGGCCACGCCCCAGTCGGCCATGGCGCAGCCGGGGTCCGCCGCCGCGGCGGCCTCGAAACAGCGGACGGCCTCCTCGTGGTTGAACGCGTACGTCCAGTTCAGTCCGCGGTCGAACCACTCCTGGGCCTCGGTGGACGCCGTCGTCACGGGCCGGCCGTGACTGCCCAGGTCGAAGTAGCGCATACGGGCTCCTCAGGGCCGACGGCCCCCCGTCCCCTTTCCGCGCGGGACAGGACTCTCCGCGCAGGGCACGACGGCGACCGCTACGACGACCCTAGCGAACGACCGCGGCGGCATCGCCCCCTTCACGCGGACGACACCCGGCCGTGACGGCCGGGCCGGACCCGGGTGGCGTCACCGCCGGGCGAAGTGCCTCTCCAGCCAGCCGAGCAGGGCCCTGAACTCCCGGGACATGGTGGTGTCCGACTGGGTGAGCACGGTCGAGCGGCCGTCGTCCTCCACCGTGATCGTGTAACTCATGGCGTCCCTGGCGCGGCCGGTCCCTTCCGCCCCGGCCGCCGGCACGGCCGCCGCCACCAGTCGGGCCAGCTCCGCCGCGGCGCCCTCGGGCAGCGCGTCGGTGTCCAGCACCTCGGGCGGGAGGCGCAGGCGGAGCGCGGCCGCCTGCCCTCCGTGCCGCGCCAGGGTCACCTTCATCGCTCGGCCGCGATCACTTGCCCGCCTTCAGCCCGGTCACGTCCGCGGACAACTCCTTGAGCTGGGCGGCCAGTGTCCCGATCTGCCGGGTCAGCGCCGCGAGGCCGTCCTCCCGGCCCGCGCCGTTGCCCCGGCCCGCCGAGAGGCTGCGCGCCCGGGCGACACCGGCCGGGACCCCGCTGATCTGGATGCCCACCTCCTGCCACGCGGCCAGCACGGCCAGTTGCTCGGCACTCTCGGCGCCGTAGAGCTCGTCGGCCTTCTGGTACGTGGTGTCGGCGAACTCCTGGAAGTTGGTCTCGGCGCTGGACGCCTTGAGCGACTCGTACCAGATGAGTCCGGCGGCCTCCCAGGCGAACCCGCCGATGCGCTTGGCCGTCAGGTAGAACGCCTTGTTCGGGATGCCGGAGTTGATGTGCACCCCGCCGGAGTCCCCCAGTTCGGTGTTGGGCAGGTTGACGTACCTGCTCATGTGGTCGGGCTGCGGGTCCTTGCCGAACTGGGAGTTGTCGTAGGCCTCGCCCGGAGCCTTCAGCGAGCGCAGGGCGTCGGCTTCGATCCCCGGCGTGAAGACGTCCGCCCCGATCAGCCAGTCCGCCGTCTCGGCCGTCTGGTTCAGCGACCACTGCTTGACCAGCGACCCGAACACGTCGGAGATCGACTCGTTCAGGGCGCCGGGCTGGTCGTGGTAGGCGAGCCCCGCGGTGAACTCGGTGACGGCATGGGTCAGCTCGTGCCCGATCACGTCGAGCGCCGCGGTGAAGTCGGTGAACATCCTTCCGTCGCCGTCACCGAAGACCATCCGCCGTCCGTCCCAGAACGCGTTGTTGTAGTCCATGTCGTAGTGGACGTACCCGTCCAGGCGCATCCCCCGGTCGTCGAGCGAGTCGCGCTGGAACACCTTCGTGTAGAAGTCGCGCGTCGTCCCGAGTCCGTCGAACGCCCGGTTGACGGACACGTTCCCGGACACCGCCCCCTCCTCCGAGCGGGCCAGCTCGGCGGAGGCCAGGGACCTGCTCTGCCGGCAGTCGAAGACCGTCCGCCTGCCGCCGCCGGCGGCCGCGGCGCCGATGAAGGACGAGCGGACCGTTCGTTCACCCCGCAACCGTGTCGTGGTCAGCAGGGTGTGGAGGGCGGCCTTGCGCACCTCGCTGTCGTCGTTCGTCAAGAGCTTGTCGAGCAGGTGCGGGGGGATGATGCAGTTGAGACGACCGGTCCGGCTCATGGGACACCTCCGCTGTCAGAGGAGTGAGGGTGGATTCGGCGGTCGGTTGATCGCGTGTTCGCGCGATCGCGGGCTCGTGCGCGCGCCCGGGCGGGTCACGGTTCTCCGGGACCCGTCGCAGTCACGGGCGTACCCTCTCCCGCGTCCCGCCCCCAGGGGTCGGCGGCGACGCCCGTCAGGGCAGGGCGGTGCGGGGGGAAGAGCGAAGGGTCCGCCACGAGGACGGCGGAGCGAGAAGCGTCGGCGCCTGCCGGCCCCGTTCTCCGTGGCAGGCCACGCTGATACCCACAGTTTCCCGCAGGCCGCCAGGGCTGGCAAACGCAACCCGAGCCACGCCCGCACCGGTGCGGCGCCCCCCGCGCCGGTCGCCAACTCGCCCTCGTCCCACCCGCCGTGGGACCTCGCCGAGCCGGGTTGTTGACGCCCGGAGCATCTGAAACTACTTTTCAGTCAATGCGTGGGAGTGCGAAGGAAACTTTCAGCAGCGAGGCGAGCCGTCAGGAGTGAGCGTGCGCCAACTCGACCTGGTGGTGGTCGTCGTCTATCTCGTGGCGATCGCCGTGATCGGACTGCGCGGCGCCTACAGCGGGCAGGGCTTCGGCAACGTCGAACTGGCCCTCGGCTACGTCATCGGACGCGTCGTCGTCGCCACCGTCCTCATCCCGCTGTACAAACGCGGCGGCTTCGTGAGCGCCTACCAGTACCTGGGCAGCAGGTTCGGACCGAAGACGCAGGGGCTCGCCTCGGTGACCTTCGTCTTCACCCGGCTGCTCGCCGAGGGCGTCCGGCTGTTCGCCTCCGCCATCCCGATCAAACTGCTGCTCGACGAGTTCGGAGTGCACGCGAGCTACCGCGTCATCATCATCGCGCTCACCGTGATCACCGTCGTCTACACCTACCTCGGCGGCATCAAGGCGGTCATCTGGACCGACGCCATCCAGATGGGCCTGTACCTCGGCGGCGCCCTCCTCGCCATCGCCGTGCTCGCCGGCCGCGTCGGCGGCACGGGCTTCCAGCGCGCCCTGCACGCGGGCCAGTTCCGGCTCTTCGACACCGACTTCGGCCTCACGCACATCCTCACCAGCCCGTTCGCCCTCCCCACCGCGATCATCGGCGGCGCCATCTTCGCGATGGCCAGCCACGGCTCCGACCAGCTGATCGTCCAGCGTGTGCTGGCCACCCGCTCGCTGCGCGACGGCCAGAAAGCCATGATCGCCTCGGGTGTCTTCGTCACCCTCCAGTTCGCCGCGTTCTCCCTCGTCGGCGCGCTGCTGTGGTCCTACAACCGGGGCAAGAGCTTCAAGGAACTCGGTCTGACCAGCTCCGACAACCTCTACCCCGACTTCATCCTGCACGGACTGCCCGTGGTGATCTCCGGCCTGCTCGTGGCCGGCATCCTCGGCGCGGCGATGGGCTCGCTGTCCTCGGCGCTGAACTCCATGTCGAACTCCACGGTCGCCGACATCATCCACAGCTTCTTCCGCGCCGCGCCCACGGAGGAGTTCCTGCTCAGGCTCGCCCGGCTGATGACCCTGGTGTGGGCCGTGCTGATGGCCCTCTTCGCCTGCGCCTTCAGCACCAGCACCGGGAACGTCTACCTCACGGGACTGACCATCGCGGGTTACACCTACGGCGCGCTCCTCGGCGCCTTCCTGCTCGGGCGGATCGTCCGGCGCGCGAACGAGACCGACGCGGTCATCGCGTTCCTGGTGACGGTCGGCGTCATGACGTACGTCGTGCGCGGCGTCCGGATCGACGTGGACGTGGCCGGCACCACCGTGCCCACCGCGATCGCCGCGCAGTGGCTCGTCCCCCTCGGTGTGCTGATCACCCTCGCCGTGGGCGGTGTGACCAGCCTCTTCCACCGCGCGCCCGGGGATGCCCGGATGCCGGTGGCCGACGAGGGACCCGAACCGGACCGCGCGACGGCGACGGTCGCCCCGAAGTGACCGGCCGTCCGGCCACCCGGCGGACCCCGCACGGCCCCGCGCCCCTGAGAACGACGCCCCGTACCGTGCTACGCCCCTACCGCCAAGCCCCGTCTACCGCGCCCGGCCCCTCGGGAGGAGCCATGCACCAGCCGCAGCCGCAGCAGCAATCGCAGGCGCCGTCGACCCCGCCCGCCCGGCGGAACCCCTGCCAGGGGGCGCCGTGCGGGTGATCGGCCTGATGTCGGGCACGTCGTTCGACGCCGTCGAGGCCGCGGCGGCGGACCTCGCGCTGGAGGGCGACAGCCTGCTCCTGCGGCCCCTCGGGCACCTCTCCGTCCCCTATCCGGACGAGGTGCGGGACCTGATCGCCGCCGCCCTGCCGCCGGCCGCCACGACCACCCGGACCATCTGCGCCCTCGACACCGGCGTCGGCCAGGCCTTCGCCGGCACCGCCGTGCGCGCCCTGCGCGAACTGTGCGACGGCACCGCCGAGCTGGTGGTCTCGCACGGCCAGACCATGCACCACTGGGTCGAGGACGGCACGGTCCGCGGCACCCTCCAACTCGGCCAGCCCGCCTGGATCGCCGAGGCGACCGGGCTCCCGGTCGTCTCCGACCTGCGCAGCCGGGACGTCGCCGCGGGCGGCCAGGGCGCGCCCCTGGCCGCCATGACCGACGCCCTGCTGCTGTCCGGCCTGCCCGGCACCCCCGGCGCCCTGAACCTCGGCGGCATCGCCAACGTCACGGTCCTCGCGCCCGGCGCCGAGCCGCTGGCCTTCGACACCGGCCCCGCCAACGCGCTGCTGGACGCGGCCGTACGGCACTTCACCGAGGGCGTCGCCGACCACGACGAGGACGGGCGCGGGGCCGCCGCCGGCCGGGTCAGCCCCGAACTGCTGCGGGTCCTCCTGGCCGACGCCTACTACCGCAGGCCCGCCCCGAAGACCACGGGCAAGGAACACTTCCACCTGCCCTACCTGCTCGAAGCCCTCGGCGCCGGGCCGGTGCCGGACACCGCCGACGTCCTGGCCACCCTGACCCGGCTGACCGCCGTCACCGTGGCGGACGCCTGCCGCGCCCACGGCGTGACCCAGCTCGTCGTCTCCGGCGGCGGCGTCCGCAACCCGGTACTGATGCGCGTGCTCGCGGAGGAACTGCCCGGTGTGCCGCTGCGCCCCAGCGACGACCTGGGACTGCCGTCGGCCGCCAAGGAGGCCCTCGCCTTCGCCGTCCTCGGCTTCCTCACCGCCCACGGCCTGCCCGGGGCACTGCCCTCGGGCACCGGTGCCCGTCGGGCCGCGCTGCTCGGCAGCATCACCCCCGGCAGGTCGCCGCTGCGCCTGCCCGACCCCGCCGCCCGGCCGCCACGCCTGCTGCGCGTCACGCGCTGACACGCCACGGCCGCGGCGGCGTCACCGGCCCGCGCCGTCCCGTACAGCGGCCAGGCCGTCGAGCACGCCGACGCAGGCGGTGCCGTCCGGGCCCGGCGTGATCGGCGCCCGGTCGTCGTCGTAGCCCATGCCGGTGCTGCGGTCGTAGGTCTGCCGCCACATCACGGCGGGGTGCCGTCGGGCGCCGCGGTGAACTCGTGCAGCGCGTGGTCGGCGACGACGGACACCCCGAGGTGACCGGATCGCAGGTGCCGCTGGGGTGGAGGCTGGTCCGGGTGGCGCAGTCGTGGGGGACCTGCTCGCCCGGGTCCCGGTCGTCGGTGACGGTGAACTTCCGGGCGCCGTCCGGCTCCTGCCGGTGGGCGAGACGGACGATGTGCTGACGGGAGTCCGCGAGCACCAGGCGGTCCTCGTCGTCGAGGCACGAGTACGCCCCGCCCGGTCGAAGGTGACGCCGGCGCACTCCCCGCCCGGCGGCGCCATCCGCTCGCTGTCGACCCGCGGGCGTTGCCGAGCGGACACCGCCAGGGCCAGGGTGAAGGCCGGGGCACGGCTGGGCGTTCTCGCGATGACGGGCGGCACCCGGAGGACCGCCCGACCGGCCGGGGCGCTCCGGACGCCCTGGACGCGTCGGCCGAGCGCCCGGCCGTGACCGGCGTACAACCATCCGTCGAACCCGTGTGTCCTATATCACAGCAGTACGACACCTGACCAAGGGGGACATCATGCGACGAACAGGGGCGGCACTGGCGGCGCTCGTGCTGGCGGGAGCCGGGCTGGGGACGGCGGCGACCGCCGCGAACGCCGCGCCGGCGGCCACGCCGGGCACCACGGCCTGTCCGACCGGCTGGGGCAGCGGGGACAAGGGCGGAGCCACATCGGGAGCCGTGCCGCTGGCGAACGTCAGGACCGGCCGGCACGACTGCTTCGACCGCATGGTCTTCGACGTGCCCGGCGGCGACACCGTCGGCTACTCCGTCCGGTACGTCGACCGGCTCGAGCAGATCGCGACCGGCGACCACATCCCGGTGGGCGGCGGCGCCGTCCTCGACATCCGCGTCGGGGCGCCCGGGTACGACCCGGAGACCGGCTCGCCCACGTACCCCGGGCAGGTCGGCCGCACCCTTCCGGGTGTGGACGTCAGCGGGTACCGCACCTTCCGGGACACCCGCTTCGCCGGGAGCTTCGAGGGGGAGACCCAGATCGGTCTCGGCGTCCGCGCCCGCCTGCCGTTCCGGGTGTTCCGACTGTCCGGCCAAGTGGTGGTCGACGTGGCCCACACCTGGACGGGCAGCCGCTGACCGAACGCGCAGGCCACGCGGCGACCGGGGCGCGGCGCGCGGCGGCCGGCGACCGGCGGGAGTGGCCGGTGCGAGGGGCGGGGGCGGGGCGGAGGAGCGCCTGGCGTTGCCGGGACGGGCATTCCGGGTACAAGTCGAGAGACCTGACCAACGGGGCATCGGTGGCCCAAGTCGGCCCGGGAGGCGCGATGAGTCAGCAACCGGTCCTTCTCCCATACTCCGATCCGGCCTTCCTGGCGGACCCCTTCCCGCTCTACCGGCGGCTGCGCGAGGACGGCCCGGTCAGGCGCGCGGTACTCGCCGGCGGGCTGGACGCCTGGCTGATCACACGCCACGAGGACGGACTCGCCGCCCTGTCCGACCCCAGACTCGGCAGCGACGTCCGCGACGCCTCGGACCCCCGCCTCATCGCGCAGCTGCCCGCGTTCGAGCGCGCCTCGATGACGAGCACCATGCTGCGCTGCGACCCGCCCGACCACACCCGGCTGCGCCGCCTGGTGTCGAAGGCGTTCACCGCGCGCCGGGTCGCCGCGCTGGGCCCCCGCGTCCAGGACATCGCCGACCGGCTGCTCGACGCGGTGGTACCGGCCGGCCGCGCCGAACTCGTGGCGGACTTCGCGCTGCCGTTGCCCGTCACCGTCATCGGCGAACTCCTCGGCGTCCCGGCGGACGACCGAAACGACTTCCAGCGCTGGACCGACGCCATGCTGGTACGCGGCGAGACGATGCCGGACCCGGCCGTGGTCGACGAGGCGTGGCGGCGGATGCACGGCTATGTCACGGAACACCTCGAGGCCAAGCGGGCCCGGCCGGGCGACGACCTCCTCAGCGCGCTGATCAGCGCCCACGACGAGGAGCAGCGGCTGACCGGGGACGAGCTGATCGCGATGACCTTCCTGCTCCTGGTGGCCGGCTACATCACGACGGTCAACCTGATCGGCAGCGGCATCGCCGCGCTCCTCACCCACCCCGACCAGCTGGCCCTGCTGCGGGACCACCCCGAGGCACTGCCCGACGCGGTCGAGGAGTTCCTCCGCTACGACGGCCCGGTGAGCCCGGGCATCGCCCGCTTCGCCCGCGAGGACATCGAGATCGCCGGTGTGACCATCCCGCGCGGGGCGACCGTGGTGGTGGCGTCCGCGATCGCGGGCCGGGACCCGGCGCGGTTCACCGACCCCGACCGGCTGGACATCACCCGCCGGGACAACGGCCACCTGGCCTTCGGGCACGGCATCCACTACTGCCTGGGCGCGCCGCTCGCCCGGCTGGAGGGCCGGATCGCCATCGGCACGGTGCTGCGCCGCCTCCCGGACCTGGCCCTGGCGGTGCCGCCGGGCGAGCTGCGCTGGCGGCCCGGCGGCCTGCGCGGCCCACTGCGGCTGCCCGTGACGTTCGGACCCGCGGGGCGGACGGCCTGAGCACGCGGGTGTGCTGCGTCGGCCGGACGGCCTGAAACACGCGGTCTGCTCCGCCGGCCGGACCACCTGAACCCGAGGGTGCGCTCCGCGGGCGCCGAGCGGTGACCCGCCGTGCGCTCACGGGGCCGCTCAGCGACGCTGGTCCCATGACCCCGAGTGTCGTCGTGTACGAGCCCGCCGAGGACGGCGGCCGGCGTGTCCGCCTCGGTGACCGCTTCCTCGGCATGGCCTACACGCTGCTCGACGTCGCGGAATTCCTGCGCGGGGCCGGCCTGTCCGGGATGGAGCCCGACGAGGTGGCGGGCGCGGACTGGGTGCGGTGGCGGGGCGGCGGACCCGAGGTGTGGCGTCCGTAGCCGCCCGTCCGGCCACTTCGCGCACGAGAGGCGGCATCAGGGCGCTGGTGTGTCACGAGACCGGTGATATTGCCGGTCCGGTGGCGCGGCCCGGCACCGACAGTGGCACTGCCAACCCCCCCTGGCGGTGCCACGGGGCCGTCGTACGCTCGCGCGTGCCGACGGCTCCGAACGCACGGCCCGCCGCGACCGAGAGGACGACTCGTCGTGCAGCACCCGCGTACCAGCGCCGGCACCAGCGTCAGCAGCAGTACCAGCACCCGTACCAGCACCACGGCACCGGCCCACCGTCCGCGCCCGACCCGCCCGGCCGGAAGGCTCGCGGCCCTCGCCGCGGCGGTCACCGCCGTCGTCGGCCTGACCACGCTCGGCGGACCGGCGGCCCACGGCGCCGACAACCCCTACGAACGCGGTCCGGCGCCGACCGAGTCCAGCATCGAGGCGCTCCGCGGCCCGTACGCCGTCTCGGAGACGACCGTCTCCCGGCTCTCCGTGACCGGCTTCGGCGGGGGCACCATCTACTACCCGACCAGCACCGCCGACGGCACCTTCGGCGCCGTGGCAGTCTCTCCCGGCTACACCGGCACCCAGTCCTCCATCTCCTGGCTCGGCCCGCGCCTGGCGTCCCAGGGCTTCGTGGTCTTCACCATCGACACGCTCACCACGCTGGACCAGCCCGACTCCCGGGGGAACCAGCTGCTCGCCGCGCTCGACTACCTCACCCGGACCAGTTCCGTCCGTGGTCGCGTGGACGCCGGCCGCCTCGGCGTCATGGGCCACTCGATGGGCGGCGGCGGCTCCCTGGAGGCCGCCAAGTCCCGGCCCTCGCTCCAGGCGGCGATCCCGCTGACCCCCTGGAACCTCGACAAGACCTGGCCCGAGGTCAAGACGCCCACCCTGATCTTCGGAGCCGACGGCGACACGATCGCCCCCGTCGCCACCCACGCCGAGCCGTTCTACGCCACGCTCCCGGCCTCCCTCGACCGGGCGTACCTGGAGCTGAACGGCGCCACCCACTTCACGCCGAACACCTCGAACACCACGATCGCGAAGTACAGCATCTCGTGGCTGAAGCGCTTCGTCGACGACGACACCCGCTACGAGCAGTTCCTGTGCCCGCTGCCGCGACCGAGCCTGACCATCGAGGAGTACCGGGGCAACTGCCCGCACACGTCCTGACGGTCCGTCCGTGCCCGCGCGCTCGCCCCGCGTACACACGGGCGTGCGGGCACACGGCTTCCGCACTTCCTGACGCGTCGTTAAGGTTTCGGGAATGAGCGGACGGACGACTCCGGGACCCGCCGTACCGCGGGGCCGGCCGGGCCTGGTCGCGTCGCTGGTGGAGCGGCTGCGCGAGGGCGGGGCACACGTCGTCACCGGGGAACCGGGCGGCGGTCGCTCCACCGTCCTCGCCCAGGTCGCCGACGCCTTCGACGCCGGACCCGTCGTGGCCGTACCCGCGCCTCCCGAGCGTCCGGGGCAGCCGCCCACCGGGCTGCGGGCGCTGTGCCGGGCGGCCGGGGTCGCCGCCGACCGCGCCGACGGCCCGGTGCGCGAACTCGTCGGCGCGCTGAGGGCGACCGCCGCGCCCGGCACCGTCCTGCTCTGCGCCGACGACGCCGACCTCTGGGACACCGCCTCCCGGGCCGCCCTCGGCCGGCTGGCCGCGCGGCTCCCGGCCGGCGGCGGGGTCGCCCTCGTGCTCACCGTCGCCGGACACCGGCCCGTGGCCCCGGAGTTCGCCGGCCTGCCGCTGCTGCGCCTGGACCCGCTGTCCACGCCGGACGCCACCGCCCTGCTGGACGCCGCCGCGCCGGGGACGCTCGACCCGCGGGTACGCGACGACCTCGCCGCCGCCGCGGAAGGCAACCCCGGACTGCTGCTCAGGCTGTCGCAGCGCCTGACTCCGGCCCAGCTCGCCGGTGTCGCCCCCCTGCCGCGACCGCTGGCCGACGCGGAGACCCTCACCGCGCTGGCGGGCCGGCACCTGACCGAGTTGCCCGCGCGGGATCGCGACACGCTGCTCGTGACCGCCGCGGCCGTGCGTGCCGCGGGGGAGCCGACCGTCGCGGCCGACGTCGTACGACGCGCGGCGGCGGAGCTGGCCGGGGACGTGGCGCACCCCGGACCGACGGAGCCGGCGAGGGACGCCGAGGGCGGCGCGGCGTGTCCCGACGCGCCGACCGTGGCACGGCCGGCCCGGGACATGACGTACGGACCGGGCGGCGGCTCGACGGCGACCGCACGGCTCGCCCGGGACGTGGCGCATCCCACCGCGCTCCCGGAACCGCCCACCGGCGACGGCCGGACCGTGTGCCGCCGCGACCCCGGTCCGTACGGCAGCGGCGACGGCCGGCCCCCTGCGGGGGACGCCGGGCTGCCGGACCCGCTCCACGCCTCCGAGGGCCGGGTCGGCTTCCGCAGCACGCTGCTGCGCCGCACGGTGTATGCCGCTGCGCCGGCCGAGCGACGCCGCGCCGCCCACGCCGCACTGGCCCGCGCGCTGCCCGACGGCCCCGGCCTCCCGGCGCTGCTGCACCGCTCCTGGGCCGCCCCCGCCCCGTCGCTCGCGGCCGACCTCACGGCCGCCGCCGCGGACCCGGCCACGGCGTACCCGCCCGAGCTGCGCTGTACGGCCCACACCCGCGCCGCCGAACTCGTCCCGGACGGTGCCGAGCGCGCCCGGTCGTACACGGCCGCCGCCGAACAGGCGCTGCTGGCCGGCCAGTCCGCCCGGGCACTGCGGCTGCTCGACACGGGCCGCTGCCGATCGGCACCCGCGGCGGTACGCGCGCGTGCCGAACTGCTGCGCGGGACCGTGCTGCGCCGGGACGGCCCGGTCGACGACGCCCGCGAGACCCTGCTGCTCGCCGCCGCGTTGTCCGCCCCGCACGACCCCGAACTGTCCGCCCGGGCGGCCCTCGCCGCCGCGGACGCCGCCTGGTCGGCGGGCGACCTGGCGGCGTGCCACCGAGCCCTGGCACCGGGGCGCCGGTGCGCGGGCGCGCACCGGGTGGGCACCGCCCCCGGCGCGAACTTCGCGGGCCAGCCGCCCAGGATTCCCGCGCAGTCCGCCAGACGGCGCACGCTCGCCTGGGGGACCGGCGTCGACGCGGCCCTGCGCGACCACCGCACGGGCATGCAAGCGGTCCTCCAGGGCCGCTTCGACCGGGCCGGGGCACCCCTGCGGCGGGTCGTGGACCGGGCCTGGACGGCGGACGACCCCGAAGAACTGCTGCGGGCGGCCTCGGCGGCCCTGCTGCTCGGCGACACCGCCGCTGCCCGCCGGGCCGGCGCACGGGCGCTCGCGGTGGCCCGCACGGACGGGTCCGCCGGGTACGAGGCGCGGGCCCTGGAGTACCTGGCCTACGGCGAACTGCGGGCCGGCCGGCACGCGCTGGCCCGCGCACACGCCGAGGAGGGACTGCGCAGCGCGTACCGCACCGGGCAGCGCAACACGGCCGCCCACCACCACGCCGTACTGGCCCTGGCGGCGTCGATCGCCGGTGAGGCGCACACCGTCGCCGAGCACGTGACGGCGGCGATGGCCACCGCCCGGCGACACGGGCTGGCCCAGGCCGCCGCGCTGGCCCAGTGGGCGACGGCCCGCGCCGAACTGGGACACGGCCGTCCCCGCGAGGCCGCCGAACGGCTGGGACCGCTGGTACGGCCCGGCCCGGGGCGCGGCCACTTCGCCGTCTGGCTGCTCGCCGTACCGTGTTACGTGGAGGCGTGCGCGCTCGCCCGGCAGCCGGAGGGGGCCGGGGCCGCCGTCGAGGACTTCGCGCGCTGGACGGCGTGCGGCGCCGACCCCCAGGCCCCGGCCCAACTGCTGCGCTGCCGCGCCCTGCTGGCACCGCCGGAGGCCGCCGACCCGCTGTACCGGCAGGCGCTGTGGCGGCACGCGGCAGCCACCGGTGACTTCGAACGGGCCCGCACCGAACTGCTCTACGGCAAGTGGCTGCGCCGGCGCCGACGGCTGCGCGAGGCGCGCACGCATCTGCGGGCCGCGCTGCTGGGGTTCGAGCGCTGCGGCGCCGGCCCGTGGGCCCAGCAGGCGGCGGCGGAACTCCGGGCGAACGGGGTGACCGGAACGGGCGCCGTACCGGGACCGGACGGTCCGGACGGGCGGCGCGGACCGAGCGGACCGGGCGGTGCCGTGGGCGGTGGCGGGGTGCCGCCGGACGGACTCGGCCGGCTGACCCCGCAGCAGTTGCGCATCGCCCGCCGCGTCGCCCAGGGACTCACCAACCGGGAGGTGGCCCTGAGCCTGTCGGTCAGCACCCGCACCGTCGACTACCACCTGCGCAACGTCTTCGCCGCCCTCGGTGTCCGCTCCCGGATGGAACTGGCCCGCCTGGTGCAGCAGGCCGGTGGCGGCTTCGGCCCGGCCTGAGCGGCACACGGGCGGGAGGGGAAGGGAGGAGACCGGCGGCCCGGCCTCCCCCCTCGGTCACCGCGCTCACTTCAGGCGCAGCGCCTCCCGGACGGTGGTGAACAGGTCGGTCTGGTTGGTGACACCGAGCACGCGGTAGGCCAGCGGGCCCTGCGCGGCGATGCGGACCTCGGTGCCGGTGTGCTCCTGGGACTGGCCCGGAGTGTTGGTCGAGTAGTTGACCTTCAGCCGCTGGCCCTCGTTGGTCACCAGGGTGGAGGACAGGCCGGGCGGGGTGGCCTCCAGCGGGACGATCTGGCTGCTGTGGCCGTGGTCCGCGGTGGTGACGACGAGCGTGTCCGGGTGCTTGGCCGCGTAGTCGCGGGCGACCTTCACGGCGCGGTCGAAGGCGGCGGTCTCACCGATCTGACCGCAGGGGTCGGCGGCGTGGTCCTGCTTGTCGATGGAGGCGCCCTCGATCTGGAGGAAGAAGCCCTTCTTCGAGTGCTTCTGCTTGGCCTCCAGCAGCTGGATCGCCTTGGTGGCGGAGTCCGCCAGGCTCGGCGTCCCGGACGGACGGGCCGGGTTGGAGGTGACGCAGCGCTGCGCGTCCGTGCCGCCCACGGCGGCCGGCTTGCCGGTCCACTCCACCGGCACGTTGCCGGGGGCGAACAGGCCCAGCACGGGCTTGCCCGCCTTCGCGCCCTTCATCGAGGCGCTGTCGGTGACGACCTGGTAGCCGAGCTTCTTCGCCTGCTCCGTGACGGTGAGACCCTTGTACCGGCCGTCGGTGACCTTCTGGTCGAAGCGCTGCTTGCCGCCACCGAAGAGGACGTCGACCTTGTGGTTGACGGACTGCTCGGCGATCGACCCCGGACCGCCCGCCGCGATCGCGTCCTTGGAACACTTGGCCATGTCGGCCGGCCCCTGGCAGGAGCGGTCGGTGACGTGCGAGGCGAGCACGGCCGGGGTGGCGTCGGTCAGCTCGGCGGTGGTGACGCTGCCGGTGGCGTAACCGTTCCTCTGGGCCAGCTCCAGGATCGTACGGACGGCCTTGTCGGAGCCCGGCGTCTTGGAGATGCGGCCGTTGACCGTCTTCACACCGGTCGCCCAGCCGGAGCCGCTGGCGGCGGAGTCGGTGACGTAGTCGGGCGTGCCGTCCGCGTGCACGGAGTACGTGGTGTACGCGCCGGTCAGCGGGAACCTGTCCATGTTCAGGCGGCCGTTCGCCCCGACGGTGTAGTCGCGGGCGAGCGTGATCTCCGAGTCGCCCATGCCGTCACCGATGAGCAGGATGACGTTCTTCGCCTTGCCGCCCTGGATGGCGTTCTCGGCCTGCTGCCTGGTGTCGGTCGCACCGGCGCCGCTGGTGAAGGCGACGACGGCGGTGGTGGAGGCCAGCAGAGCGGTGGCGACGGTGAGGTGACGGCGGGACGGTCTGTGCATGTGAACGACTCCTTGAGGCGTCCCCGACGGGACGGACGGTCAACGGGCCACAGCCCATCACCCGCCCATGAATCACCGGGAAACCCCTGGTGGGGCATGGGTTTCCGGTGCATGGCACACGAACGTCCCCGACCACGACCAGGTCCCCGCCACGCGTCGAGCCCCGGGTTCCCTGACCGGCGCAAGGGGGCTTTCGCGCATGCCGCTTCCCGCCGTCGGAGATGGAAACGGGAAACAGCATCGATCGCCTTGTCCGTCCGGGACGGATTGCCGCACTCTTTCGTGCAGCACCACCCCGGCCTGGACGGAGGGGCTTTGGAGGTTCCCGTGCCACAGCCGTCCACCACGTTCGGCGAGGAGCTGAGGAAACGGCGTCTGGAGGCCGGACTGAGCCTGACGGCCTTGTCCGGCGCCGTGCACTACAGCAAGGCCCAGTTGAGCAAGGTCGAGCGAGGGATCAAGGCACCCGGCCGTGACCTCGTCCGACTGTGCGACGCCGCCCTCGGTGCCGACGGAGCACTGATCACGCTGGCCGACCAGGCCGCTCCCGAAGTTCCCGCAGCACCAGCACCAGCACCAGCATCAGCACCAGACCACATCGACGAGGAGGACTGGATCATGCAGTTGTCGCCGGACGGTCCGAATCGGTTCCATTCCATGGGCCGGCGGGAGGTGATGGGCGCCGGCGTCGCCTCGCTGATGACCTGGCGACCGGGCCGCACCGGACCGGCCTCCCCGGCGTCGGGTGCGGGCATGGTGGAAGCCTCCCGCTCGCTGTTCACGCACTACCGGAGACTCGGCCAGACCGTGGAACCCGGTCTGCTCCTGCCCGTCCTGATCGCGCAGACGCACACCCTGCGGGAACTGTCCGCCCAGACCGACGCCGACACCCGACGCCAGTTGCTGGCGCTCGGCTCCCGGTACGCGGAGTACGTGGGGTGGCTGGTGCAGGAGACCGGTGACGATCGTGCGGCACTCTGGTGGACGCAGCGCGCGGTCGACCTGGCGGCGGCCGGTGGCGACCAGGCACTGGCCGGCTATGCGCTGGTCCGCAGGGCCCTGGTCACCTTGTACCGTGATGACGCCCAGCAGACCGTCGCCCTCGCCCGGCGCGCGCAGAGCAGCACGCTGCCACCACGGATCCGCGGGCTGGCCGCACAACGGGAAGCACAAGGGCACGCACTCGCGGGCGACCTCCACGCCTGTCTCCATGCCCTGGAGCGCGCTCGTACGCTCCTCGCCCGGCAGGACGACGGCCCCGACGAACCGGTGATCGGCACCATGCACCTTCCCGACCCGGTCGGCATGGTCACCGGCTGGTGCCTGGTCGACCTCGGCCGGCCTCGCGAAGCGAGCGAGGAACTCGATCGGCAACTCGCCCTGGTCGGCCCGGACGCGGTCCGTACCCAGGTGCGGTACGGGGTACGCCGGGCCCTGGCCTACGCGTCGGCCGGCGAGATCGACCACGCGTGCGCGCTGACGGCACCCCTGCTCGACGGCGTGGCGGCCGTGCGCTCAGCGACCGTCACGACCGATCTGCGGCGTCTCGCCCGGGCCTTGGCCCGGCACGCGGACAGCCCTTCCGTACGCCGGCTCGCGCCGCGACTCGGCACCTTATCTCGCTTGCCCACTTCCTGAGGGGATCTCACCATGACCGAAGTCTTCATCAACTACCGCACGGGCGATGGGGAGAAGACCGCCGCCCTGATCGACCGCGAGCTGTCGCGCCGCTTCGGCCCGGAGCACGTCTTCCGCGCGTCGAAGTCCATCGCCCCGGGCGAGACCTACCGCGACCGCCTGCTGACCGGGGTGCGCCGCAGTTCCCTTCTCCTGGCCGTCGTGGGGCCGGACTGGACCAACTTCCGAGCGAAGCTCAACGACCCGGAGGACTGGGTGCGCAAGGAGATCGAGGAGGCGTTCACATGCGGGGTTCCGGTCGTCCCCATCCTGGACGGACGGAAGACGAACCGGCTGAGCGGGGCTGATCTGCCGCCGGCACTGGCGCGGCTCGCCGACCTCCAGTCCGTCCCGTTCGACGTCCATGACAACGACACCGGGCTCAGGCGCATCGGCGATCTGGTGGCCGAGATGGTTCCCGGACTC
The DNA here is from genome assembly GCF_000718775.1 of Streptomyces sp. NRRL S-31. GTDB lineage: Bacteria > Actinomycetota > Actinomycetes > Streptomycetales > Streptomycetaceae > Streptomyces. The sequence goes on along the minus strand of NZ_JOCB01000076.1, from coordinate 42,629 downwards.
TGCGACGGGACCCGGACCGACGAGACACCGCCCGCTCCCGGCACGGTGACCAACACCGTCCGAGACGTGAGCGGAACGGCGGTGCAGAGCCGTGACTTCACCGGTGACGTCGGCGGGACCGTCGTGAAGGACTCCCAGGGCCCCGTCCACACGGGAAGCGGCAGCATCTACCAGAACTCCCGCCATGTGTCGGGCGACCGGCACTTCTCCGGTGACGGGATGACCTACTTCGAGGGCGACAACCACGGCGGTGTACGGCACCGGTTCGGTGGGTCGGACCGACGCGAGGACGACAGCCGGTGAACCAGCCGGGCAGTACACGAATCGAGAGTTCCCAGAACGTCATCCACACCGGTCCCGGTCACATCTTTGTCAACGACACCCAGGCGCAGGAATCCGACAAGCCGACCTTCCGGCGCTTCGCCGAGGACCAACTCATTTGGCTGCGGCAGGTACTGGTCGCCCCCGGAGGCATGGGCAAGGCCCGGGCCACGCTCGCCGGCACCGGCACCGTCATCCTGGACGGCGCCCCGGGCAGCGGTCGTACCTCCGCGGCCCGCGTACTCCTGCGCGAAAGCCGCCGGGACAGCGGCGTCTTCCACGAGCTGCTGCCCGGAGAGGAGGACGAACCGGCCCTCCACGACCCTGCTCTGGTCGGGCCCGACGACCAGTTGCTGCTGGACCTGTCCGCCGCCGACGACCACCAGTGGTCCGTGATCCGCACCGACCTCCCCGCGCTCCGCACGGCGGTACACGACAAACGCGCCCACCTTGTCGTCATCATGCCGCGCGGTGCGACCCTGGACCCCGGCCTCCAGTACTACCGGGTCGAGATCCGGCGACCGGACGCCCTGGAGGTCTTCAGACGACACCTCCGCGTGCACGGCCTGCCGTACGAGCAGTACGTGCGGCCCGACGCCACCGTCGACGAGTTCATGCGCGAGGACAGGCCGATGCGGGAGATCGCGGACTTCGCCGATCTGGTGCGCCGCGCTCGCGAGACCGCTCGGCCGGACGAAGGGTTCGCGCAGTGGTGCGCGACAGCCAGGGAGGCACGGAACGACCGGCGGAGGGAGGTCGCCCTGTTCGTCGCCGGAAGGCGCGAGGCTCCCCAACGGGCGTTGCTGCTCACCGCCTCCCTGCTCCACGGGGCGCACGCCGACGTCATCCACCGCGCGGCCCAGTTGCTGCTGCGCACCTTCCGCTCGCCGTCGGACGGGGTTCCGCCGCTCGAGCACAAGGACCTCGCCGAGCGGCTCGAGGAGATCTCAGCCGATGCCGGGCCGGACGGACACGTGCGCTTCAGACAACTGGACTTCGACTCCGCCGTCTGCGCCCACTTCTGGGACCACCTGCCCGACCTGCGGCCCCACCTCGGCGCGTGGGTCGCGAGCGTCGTGGACCTGAACGACCCGCACGTCACCCCTGCCGTGCGTGACGGTCTGGTGGCGCGTCTGGCCCGTCAGTACCTGCGCACCGGGCGCGGGGACGGTCTGGCGTCCCTCGCCGAAGGGTGGAGCGCCGCGGCCGCGAGCAGAGCGCGGCTGGAAGCCGCTGTCCAGGCGCTCGCCTGTGGCCTCGATGATCCGGCGCACGGCAGCGAGTTCCGCGCACGTGTCTACCAGTGGTGTGCCTATCGTCAGCTCAGAGGGGAGTTCGCACAGGTACTCGTCCGGATCTGCGCCGACGTTCTCGCGGCCAGCCACCCGGACCAGGCCCTGCTGAGGCTGTACTACCTGGCCCGCCGTGAACGTGGCACGACACGCGCCCTGGAGGCGTTGCAGGGTCTGGTGGCCGACAGCCGCCGGCTGCGCCGGAGGCTGCTCGACCGCCTGGCACGATCCGACCTCTCCCCGGCCGACCTCGACATCTTCCTGAGAGTCTGCGATCCGGAGCCGCTGACGGACTCCTCCGGCACCGCACGCGCACTGGTGGAGGAGAACGAGGTACGGCAGTCGTTGATCACCTGCTGGCACGCGGTGCTGGCCGAACGACCGCGAGCGACGTGGCGGCCGTACGCGCAGCGCTGGCTCCACCGGGCGGCGGACGGCGCCGGACACCGCGGTGAGCTGCTGCTCGACCTCCTCGTCAGCGCGGCCGGGCGGTGCGAGGGAAGGCGGGGCGAGGCATTCGCCGCGCTGTACGCGAGCGCCCGCGAAGCCGAGCGCACCGCGCCGGGAGATCCCGCGCGTTCCGCCGCGACCACCGAACTGCTACTCCACAAGATCAGCGTGGCTCAGGGCCCCGGCCCTGCCGCCCCGCCGCCGGCATCAGCCAGGGGGACTCGAGCGTGACGACCGGGCGAAAGACGACAACCCTCTTCCTCACCGTCCTCAGCGGCCTGCTGCTGACCATCCTCGGCCTGACACAGCGGTGGCCCACATGGACCTGGCTGGTGCTGGCCGCGCTGCTGCTCGTCGTCCCGGCGGCGGCCTGCCACATCGCCGCACGCCGCCGCGGTTCCGTACCCGTCAGCTTCGAGGAGCAATGGACGGCGACTCCCGTGGAACGCACGGAGCACCATGTCAGCCGAGTGGCGCTGCCCAGCAACCGGGACGACTACAGTTTCGTCTTCTCGGCGACCGTACGGTGGTACCTCATCGAATCACCCGGGAACGATCCCGTCCTCAACCCGGCGGGACTCGCCGTCGAGGCAGTCCTGAGGCGCGCCCGGGCCATCACCGAGAAGCGGGAGCCGGACCGCGCCTCGTACGTCCAGCACGAACTCGGTGGCGTCCTCAGCCGTATGTGCCCGGACCCCACCGGGAGCCTCCAGGCCATGGCGGAGAACATCAGCCTCACCTTGCTGGACCAGGATCAGGAACGCCTGGACCGGCTCGCCGACGTACGCAAGGACAAAGCGGTCTGGGAGCACCAGCGCAAGTACGAGCAGAGCAAGCGCGAGTACCTGGGCGAGGACGTGCTGAAGGACACCGGCAGCGCCGTGGTCTGGTGGCTCGCCAAGAACGACGAGCACGTGGAGAAGACGGTGGCGGACCTGGCCCTGCTCGCACAGCTCACGTCCGCCGCCAATGACACCGACATCCCCGAGCGACTGCTGGACCTCGTGTCACAGCGGCCCGGCGAGCCGATCGCTGCGGACGGCCCGGAGGACGCCCCGGACGCCGTTCCGCGGGAACGGACGGCAGTGGACCACCTCTCGGCCCTGTTCGACGCCATGGGCTTCACGGAGGGAGACGACCGGCGGGCAATGCTGGCCAGACAGATCTCCGACCTCCTCATGAAGCAGAACCGACATGAGACGGCCGAGGATCTGCTGCGGCACTTCGACCCTCCGGTGACCCCGACGCCCGACGACGGTGAGGATCCGTATGTCCGGACCGCCACGCACGACGCGCCGGCCGGATCCCCGCTCGTCTAGGAGGAGACGATGGACAGTGAGCTGGCCGCTCTCGCGGCGTCGGGAGCAACCACACTGGTGTCCCTCATGGCCACCGACTCCTGGACACACGCCCGGGAACTCGTCGGACGGTTCTTGGCACGCACCGGTTCGGACACCACCGCGATCGCCGACCTGGACGACGCGAGGAGCCGGCTGCTCGACGACGACACCGGGGCGGACGAGCAGGTGATCACCGACGTCAGAACGCACTGGCAGGTCCGCCTACGGCGACACGTCGAAGCGGGGTCGGCCACGGACGGCGAATTGCGCGCACTGGTGGCGTCCTTCCAGCGGCTGGCGGCTGCACCGGTGACGAGCCGTGACACCGTGCACAACGACATCCACGGCGGTGTCCAGCACGGCCCCGTCATCCAGGCGGGCCGCATCACGGGGCTCACCTTGCACGTCAACCGGCCCCCGGCCTCCGACCAGGGCTGAGCAGGGCCGCCCCGGGAGCCGTGGTGCCGGTCGGCCGCGACCAGGGCTCGGCGCTCCGTCCCGGTGGCGTACGAGCGGTCGCGTGACCGCCCGGTCGCCCAGCCGCCGTCGGCGTCCGGGCGACCGGGGACCCGGCAGGGTCGCTTTCCGGTCGGTCAGGGACCCGTGGCCCTCGTTCCGTGCCGGGGTCCGGCCCACGATGGAGCCGTACCGCTGCCCCAGGCGAAAGACGGACTGGCCATGTATCCCAACGACGGTTTCCGCGAACTCGGCCGCGACGAGTGCCTCCGTCTGCTGGCGACCGTGCCGGTCGGCCGTATCGTCCACACGCGGGACGCCCTGCCCGCGGTGCTTCCGGTCAACTTCCGCCTGGACGCGGACGGCGCGGTGCTGCTGCGCACCTCGGCCGCCTCCGAACTGGTCCGCGCGGTCGACGGGTCGGTGGTCGCCTTCGAGGTGGACGACGTGGACACGGCCAGGAACGCGGGGTGGAGCGTCGTCGTCACCGGCCGGGCGGCGGTCGTCACCGACCCCGGCGAGCGGCGGCGGCTGGCCCGGACCGGCCCGCGCTCCTGGGTGCCGTCCCCCCAGGAGGTGTTCGTACGCATCCATCCGGAGCTGGTCACCGGGCGGGAGCTGGTGGGCGGGCGGACGCTGTACGGGGTGGACCTCACGCCCTGAGAGCGATCCGGTCACGGACGGTTCGGCCCGGCGGTTTGGGCCGAACGGTCCCTGTCGGACACCGGCCGGTCCGCCGGAAGGTGGGGGGTGTCGTGCCCCCAGCACGCGTCACCTCGATCGCCGCCCGAACCGGGAAGGACCACCGATGTCCCTGGACACGCAGCAGGCGCCCGCCGGACTCTCCGAACGCGAGCTCGCCGGCCTCGACGCCCACTGGCGCGCCGCGAACTACCTCGCCGTGGGTCAGATCTACCTCATGGCCAACCCCCTGCTGACCGAGCCGCTGCGGCCCGAGCACGTCAAACCGCGCCTGCTCGGCCACTGGGGCACCTCCCCGGGCCTCAACCTGGTCCACACCCATCTGAACCGCGTCGTCAAGGCCCGCCGGCTGGACGCCGTGTGCGTCTGGGGGCCCGGCCACGGCGGCCCGGCCGTGCTGGCGAACTCCTGGCTGGAGGGCTCGTACACCGAGACCTATCCGGACGTCACCCGGGACGCGACCGGCATGGCCCGGCTCTTCCGGCAGTTCTCGTTCCCCGGCGGGGTGCCCAGCCACGTCGCCCCCGAGACCCCGGGGTCGATCCACGAGGGCGGCGAACTCGGCTACGCCCTGTCCCACGCCTACGGCGCCGCCTTCGACAACCCCGGCCTGCTGGTCGCCTGCGTGATCGGCGACGGCGAGGCGGAGACCGGTCCGCTGGCCGCCTCCTGGCACTCCAACAAGTTCCTCGACCCGGTCCGCGACGGTGCCGTACTGCCGGTCCTGCACCTGAACGGTTACAAGATCGCCAACCCGACGGTCCTCTCCCGCCTGCCCGAAGAGGAACTGGACGCGCTCCTGCGGGGCTACGGCCACGAACCCGTCCACGTCAGCGGCGACGACCCGGCCACCGTCCACCGCGCGATGGCCGCGGCGATGGACACCGCCCTCGACCGCATCGCCGCCTTCCAGCGCGCCGCCCGCGAGGACGGCGCCACCGACCGGCCCCGCTGGCCGGTGATCGTGCTGCGCACCCCCAAGGGCTGGACCGGTCCCGCCGAGGTCGACGGGCTGCCGGTCGAGGGAACCTGGCGCGCCCACCAGGTACCGCTCGCCGCCGTCCGCGACAACCCCGAGCACCTGCGGCAACTGGAGCAGTGGATGCGCTCCTACCGGCCCGGGGAACTCTTCGACGAGCACGGCGCCCCGCGCGCGGACGTCCTGGCCTGTATCCCCGAAGGCACCCGCCGGCTCGGCTCCACGCCGCACGCCAACGGCGGACTCCTGCTGCGCGAACTGCCCCTGCCCCCGCTGGAACGCTACGCCGTGCCCGTCGACAAGCCCGGCGCCACCCTCCACGAACCGACCCGTGTCCTCGGCGACATGCTCCGCGACGTGATGGCCGCCACCGCCGACCGGCGCGACTTCCGCCTCGTCGGCCCCGACGAGACCGCCTCCAACCGGCTCCAGGCGGTCTACGAGGCCAGCGGCAAGGCGTGGCAGGCCGCCACCCTCCCGGTCGACGAACACCTCGACCCGCACGGCCGCGTGCTGGAGATCCTCTCCGAACACACCTGCCAAGGCTGGCTGGAGGGCTACCTCCTCACCGGCCGGCACGGGCTGTTCTCCTGCTACGAGGCGTTCGTGCACATCGTCGACTCGATGGTCAACCAGCACATCAAGTGGCTGCGCACCACCCGCCGCCTGCCCTGGCGCGCCCCCATCGCCTCCCTCAACTACCTGCTCACCTCACACGTGTGGCGGCAGGACCACAACGGCTTCTCCCACCAGGACCCCGGCTTCGTCGACCACGTGCTGAACAAGAGCCCGGAAGTCGTCCGCGTCTACCTGCCGCCGGACGCCAACACCCTGCTGTCGGTGGCCGACCACGCGCTGCGCAGCCGCGACTACGTCAACGTCGTCGTCGCCGGCAAACAGCCCTGCTTCGACTGGCTGTCGATGGAGGAGGCCAAGGTCCACTGCGCCCGAGGTGCCGGCATCTGGGACTGGGCCGGCACCGAGGACGGCACCCGCGAACCCGACGCGGTACTGGCCTGCGCCGGGGACGTCCCGACCCAGGAGGTGCTGGCCGCCGCCCAGCTGCTCCGCCGCCACCTGCCCGGACTGGCGGTACGGGTGGTCAACGTCGTCGACATCGCCCGGCTGCTGCCCGGCGAGGAACACCCGCACGGCATGAGCGACTTCGAGTACGACGGCCTGTTCACCGCGGACAAGCCGGTGATCTTCGCGTACCACGGCTATCCCTGGCTGATCCACCGCCTCGCCTACCGGCGGGCCGGCCACCGCCACCTGCACGTGCGCGGCTACAAGGAGATCGGCACCACGACCACGCCGTTCGACATGGTGGTCCGCAACGACCTGGACCGCTACCGCCTGGTCATGGACGTCATCGACCGCGTCCCCGGCCTCGCGGTGCGCGCCGCGGCCGTACGCCAGCGCATGGCGGACACCCGGCAGCGCCACCACGAGTGGATCCGCGAGCACGGCACGGACCTCCCCGAGGTGGCGGACTGGTCCTGGAACGGCTGACCGCGCGGACAGGCGCCCCGGACCGGGCCGATCGTCCCAACCAGGGCCGATCGGCCCTGGTCGGCGCGGCCGGAGGACGGGAGGATCGTCGGGGAGAACCGAACACGCGACAAGGAGCGACCATGGCGGAGCGCGAGCAGGCCGGCCCGGACGACCCGATCCGGGTCTTCCTCCTCGACGACCACGAGGTGGTACGGCGCGGGGTGCACGACCTGCTGGACGACGAACCGGACATCACGGTGGTCGGCGAGGCGGCCACCGTCGCCCAGGCCCTCGTCCGGGTCCCCGCCCTCCGCCCCGACGTCGCCGTCCTCGACGTCCGGCTCCCGGACGGCGACGGGGTGACCGTCTGCCGGGAGCTGCGCTCACACCTGCCCGAGCTGGCCTGTCTGATGCTGACCTCGTTCGACGACGAGGAGGCGCTGCTCGACTCGATCATGGCGGGCGCCTCCGGGTACGTCCTCAAGCAGATCCAGGGTTCGGACCTGGTCTCGGCCGTGCGCACGGTGGCCGGCGGGCAGTCGCTGCTGGACCCCAGCGCCACCACCAGGCTCATGGCCAGGCTGCGCGGCGGGCCGCGGCGGGAGGAGGCCGAGCCGGACGTCCTGCCCGGACTGACCGAGCGGGAGCGCGAGATCCTGGCCCTCATCGGCGAGGGCCTCACCAACCGGCAGATCGGTCAGCGGCTGTACCTGGCCGAGAAGACGGTGAAGAACCACATCTCCCGGCTGCTCGCCAAGCTCGGCGTCGAACGCCGCATCCAGGCCGCCGTCATCGCCACCCAGGCCCGGGACCGGCTGCGCGCCGACGGCCGCTGAGCACCGGGGGAGCGGTCCGGCCGGGGCGGTCCCGGCCGGTCACGTCCCCGTCAGCCGGCGGCCGCTGACCATGTCCGACGCGATCCGCACGAACACCCCGTCCCGCACGGGCATCCAGGAGTCGAGACCGCTGCCCGCGAGGCGTTCCCGCTCGGCCGGATCCGTCACGAGCGCGGCCCGGCCGGTGACGACGACGCTCCAGCCCGAGCGGGTCACCGCGTCGAACTCGTCCGCCTCGAAGGCGACGACGGCACCGTCGACCGCGCGCACCAGGTCCGAGCCGGCCGAGGTCCGCAGCACCACGGAGGAGTCCGCGTCCAGACGGAAGTTGACCGGCAGCACGGCCGGGAGCGCCCGCTCGGTGTACACGACGCGACCGACCGGGACCCCGCCCAGCAGCCGCAGGCACGCCGGCCTGTCCAGCGCGTGGAAGCCGCCATCGTGAAGCCCGTCGTGAAGCCCGTTGCGACGCCCGTTCTGAAGCCCGTTCTGAAGCACCAGGCAATCGTCCGCGCGGGTGGCCGGAAGGGGTAGGGCCGATCGGCCCTACCCGGGGCCCACGCCGGTCGCCGCCGCGTCCGTGCCCTCCGTACGCCGGTCGCCGCCCGCGTTCGTAGGCCGGTCGCCGACCGCGTCGGGACGCCGGTCGTCGCCCGCGTCCGTACGCCGGTCGCCGCCGCCGCGCCGCGCCGGGCGGGGCAGGCGCCGGGTGCCGGATGTACGCCGGCCCGCCGTGGCGTATCGTCCCCCTTGCCCGGTCCGCCACCGTGAATCCCGGGCGGGGCGGCCGTACGCAGGACCGGGGGCTGGGAGGAACGGCAGTGGGAGGCTCCGAGGGCGCCGGGGAGGCACGCCTCGTACGGTTGCCGCAGCTGAGGCTGGACGAGCTGCTGGAGGAGCTACAGGCTCGCCTGGACGCCGCCCGCGGCACCCAGAACAAGGTGCACAGCCTGTTGGAGGCGGTGCTCTCCGTCGGCCGCGAACTGGACCTGGAGCAGGTGCTGCGCGGCATCGTGGAGGCCGCCGCGGCCCTGGTCGACGCCGAGTACGCGGCCCTCGGTGTGATCGGCTCCGGCGGCAGACGGCTCTCGGCGTTCATCACGCACGGCATCGGCGAGCCGGAGATCGCCCGCATCGGCCCCTTCCCCGAGGGCCACGGCATCCTCGGCGAGCTGATCCGCCACCCCGAGCCGCTGCGGCTGGCAAAGCTCTCCGAGCACCCGGCGTCGTACGGCTTCCCGCCGAACCACCCGCCGATGAACACCTTCCTCGGCGTACCCATCCGGGTGCGCGACCAGGTCTTCGGCAACCTCTACCTGACCGAGAAGCGGGGCGGGCTCCGGTTCGACGAGGACGACGAGTCGGTGCTCGCCACGCTGGCCGTCGCGGCGGGCGTGGCGATCGACAACGCCCGCCTGTACGAGGAGTCCAGGCTGCGCGAGCGCTGGCTGCTGGCGAACGCGGAGATCAGCCGCTGCCTGATGTCCGGCGCCGACCAGCACGAGGTGCTGGCGCTGATCGCGGAGCGGGCCCGGGACATCAGCGGCTCCGCGCTCGCCGCCGTGGCCACTCCCGTCAAGGACACCGGCACCCTCGCGGTGGAGCTGGCCATCGGCCGGCAGGCCGACGCGCACCGGGGTCTGGTGCTGCCCGTCGAGGGCACCCTCACCGGCCGGGCGTTCGCCCTCGGCGCCCCTGTGACCAGCACCGACGTCTCGCACGACGACCGGGTCACGGCGGGCCCGCCACGGTTCGCCGGCCTCGGTCCGGCCGTCGCCGTCCCGATCGGCCGGGAGGACCGGGTCCGGGGCGTGGTCCTGCTGGCCCGCGAGACGGACGCCGGTGACTTCTCCGAGCCGGAGACCGAACTGCTGAAGGGGTTCGCCGCGCAGGCCGCCGTCGCCATGGAGCTGGCCGAGCGCCGGCGGGACGCCGAGCAGATCGCGCTCCTGGAGGACCGCGACCGCATCGCCCGGGACCTGCACGACCTGGCCATCCAGCGGCTCTTCGCCACCGGCATGACGCTCCAGAGCGCCGGCCGGTTCATCCAGCACGAGCAGGCGTCCGAGCGGGTGCGGCGGGCCGTGGACGACCTCGACGAGACCATCAAGATCATCCGATCGACCATCTTCGGCCTGCGCAGCCGTGACGACGACGAGGCACCCGGGCTGCGGGCCCGTGCGGTACGGGTGGCCGGCGAGGCGGCACCCGTACTGGGCTTCGCCCCCAGCCTCCGGATGGAGGGCCTGCTCGACACCCATGTGCCCCGGGAGACCGCCGACCACGTCGTGGCCGTCCTGTCCGAGTCCCTCGCCAACGTCGCCCGGCACGCGCACGCCGACCGCGCCGACGTGGTGCTGGAGACCGACGGGAAGGAAGTGCGGCTCACGGTCACCGACAACGGCGTCGGCATCCCGCCCGAGGGCCGCCGCAGCGGTCTGCGCAACATGGCGGAACGCGCCCGCGACCTCGGCGGCGACCTGGAACTCGGCCGCCCGCGCGACGGAGGCACCAGACTGGTCTGGCACGCGCCCCTGAGGGAGACGCCGACGCACCCGGAGGAGTAGCCGCCCGGTGTCGAACGGGGCCATGCCGGCTTGGCGCCCGGTGTCCTTCGCGGCTCTTGTCGGCCCGCCCGGTCCCACCAGGGCCGGTCGGCCCCGCGCGGGGACCTCGGGGCCCTGCCGCCCGCCGGGGCCGGCCGGGAAGCTGGTGGTGATCCCGACACCAGGAGGTGGACACCATGTCCCGCAGCGTCACCGTGGGTCTCGACGGCTCCCCGGAGAGCAGGGCCGCCGCCGAGTGGGCGGCCCGTGAGGCGCGGTCCCGCGGGCTGGCCCTGCGGCTGGTGCACGTGTGGGAGCCGGTGCCGGTCCCCCTCGCCCAGGCCCCGCTGCCGGTCGTGGAACCGCGCCCGGACCCGGCCGGGGGCGTCCCCGGCGAGATGGCCGAGGGCCTGCGGCTGCGCCACCCCGGGCTGGAGGTCGCCGTGGAGCAGCCTGAGGGCGACCCCGGCGAGGTGCTCACCGCGGCGGCCGGCGAGAGCGCGCTGACGGTACTGGGCTCCCGCGGGCTGAGCGGTGTCGCCGGTTTCCTGGTCGGCTCCGTCGGGCTGGCGGTCGCCGCCCACGCCGAGCGGCCCGTGGTGCTCGTCCGGGCCGGGGAACAGGCCGCCGACGAGCACGAGACGGATGCCACCGGCATCCCGTCCGCCGCGACGGCCTACCGTCCCGTCGTCCTCGGGGTGGACGTCACCGCCCCGGACGACACGCTGTTCGCCTTCGCCTTCGAGGAGGCCGCCCACCGCGGGACCGCCGTACGGGCCGTGCACGCCTACGCCCTGCCGCCGTACTACGTCTACGGGCTCGCCTACGACCCGTCCATCGGCGACCGGTTCGCGAAGCAGGAGCAGGCCGCGCTGGCCGAGTCGCTGCTCCCCTGGCGGCGGACGTACCCCGGCGTCGAGGTCGTCGAGGAGTGCGGGGCGGGCAGCGCGGCGGAGCGGCTGATCGACGCCGCACGCGAGGCGTCCCTGGTCGTCGTCGGCCGCCGGCGGCGCCCCGCACCGTTCGGGGCGCGCATCGGGCCGGTGGCGCATGCCGTCCTGCATCACGCCACGGCGCCCGTCGCCGTCGTCCCGCACGACTGAACGGAACAGAGGACACAGAAGACGCAGGACGCAGGACAGGGGGCACGGGTCCGTTCGTGTCCGCCGTCCGGGCGTGTCACGGTGGCAGGGAAGCCCAGCGCCGCCCGCGGGCGGCCCCGTGAAAGGCGGTGCACCGATGACGGCACTACCCCTGGTCGTGGGCGTGGACGGGTCGGAGCCCAGCCTCACGGCCGTCGACTGGGCGGTGGACGAGGCGGCCCGCCGCGGTCTGCCGCTCCGGCTGGTGTACGCCTCCCTCTGGGAGCGTTACGAAGGGGCCTTTCCGGCGGGCAGTCCCGAGATCCCCGCCGAGCAGACGATGGCCGAGGACATCGTCGCCTCGGCGGCGCGACGGGCCCACCTGCGCGGTCCGGACGTCAGGACGACCACCGACGTCCTTCCGCGGGAGGCGGTGGACGCCCTCCTCCATGAGGGCGACGAAGCCTTCGCGGTGGTGACCGGCGTACGCGGCCGGGGCGGGATCAAGGGGATGCTGCTCGGTTCGGTCGGGCTGACCGTGGCCGCCCGGGCCCGCTGCCCGGTCGTCGTCGTCCGCGGGGACCCGGCCGGTGTGGCCGGCACCCACGGGCGCGTCCTGCTCGGTGCCGGAGAACCCGCCACCGGCACCGACGCCGTGCGGTTCGCCTTCGAGGAGGCGCGGGCACGCGGCTGCGTCCTGGACGTCGCCCGGGCCTGGCATCGCCCCGCCCACGTGTACGCCGGCCGGGCCCTGCTCGCCGGGGACGCCACGCACCACCCCGAGGAGGAGGCGGCCGCCCTGCTCGACACGCTGTTGCGCGACGCGACCGCCGCCCATCCGGGGGTACGGGTGCGTCCCACGACACCGGAGGGCCCGGCCCGCAAGGTCCTCCTGCACCTCACGGCCGCCGCCGACCTCGTCGTCGTCGGATCCCCCCGCCGCCGGAACGGCCCCTTCGGGCTCCAGCTCGGCCGGGTGGCCCACACGCTGCTGCACCACGCCCACTGCCCGGTGGCCGTCGTCCCGCGACGGTGACCCTCCCCGAAGGGAAGGGGACCGGCGAACCGGGATCAGCGCACCTGGCTGTCGTGCCGGACCACGACGACCGGGCAGGCCGCGTGCTGGGCGCAACGCTGGCTCACGGACCCCAGGATCACCCGGGCGAAGCCGCCCCGCCCACGGCGGCCCACGACGAGGAGTTCCGCCCCCTCCGAGGCGGCGATCAACACCTCCGACGGGTCGCCCTCCACCAGGTACTCCCGGAACCCGACGGGCCGCTCGTCCGGGAAGACGGCGCGCAGTTCCGTCGAGAACCGCTCCCTCGCCTGCTCCAGGTCGAACTCGGGATCGATCGCGGGCCCGGCCCAGCCGGTCGCCGACGGCGTGTCCCAGGCGTACACGGCCTCCACGAACGCGCCGACGAGATCCGCGTACCGCGTCGCCCAGCGCAGCGCCGCGTGCGACGACGGGGAGCCGTCGACACCCACGACCACGCGGGTCTTCGGTTCAGGGGATTGCATGGACCACCTCACCGCCACTCGTTGCCGTACTGTCCACGCTGCCCGGGCCGACGCCACTGTGCCAGCCGGGGAGCCATCGGCGTATGGCGGTAAGTGCGTACGGCGGCTCGTGCGTACGGCGGCTCGTGTGTACGGCGGGTCAGGAGTGCGGCGCGTCAGGCGCGCGGTCGGACGGGTGCGAGATCGAACGCCACGTCGACCACGCCCTCCACGGCCCGCACCAGTCGCGCGGCCACGGGGACCAGCGCGGTGTCGCGGAGCCGGCCGGTGAGCGTCACGACCCCGTCACTCACCTCCACCCGGAGGATCGAGGCCGGTGGCGGCAGGAGGGTCGAGACGACATCGCGCCGGACCTCCTCGGCGATGTCCTCGTCGGCGCGGAGGAACACCTTGAGCAGGTCCGAGCGGCTGACGATGCCCGCCAGCCGCCCGTGCCCGTCGACCACGGGCAGCCGCTTGACGCCGGCCCGGGCCATGATGCGCGCGGCCTGGGCCAGGGTGGCGTCGGCGGGCACGGTGATCGCGGGAGCGGACATCAGGTCCTCCGCGGTGAGAGCGCCCGCCGTGGCCGGGGCGGCGGGCTCGCGGCGGGCGCGGCCGTCCGGCTGATCGTCCCGGAGCGCCTCCGTGGGCAGCAGGTCGGCCTCGGAGACCACGCCGACCACCCGGTCCTCGCCCTCCGTGACGGGCAGCGCACTGACCTGCCACTCCTGCATCAGCCGCACGATCTCCTTGAACGGGGCCCGCCGGCCCACGGCGGCGACCGTCTGGGTCATGGCATCGCCGACGATGTAGGTGCTGCCGTACATGGTGCCTCCGTGACGACTAGGGGAGCCGGGGCTGCACCTCGAAGACCTCCGAGAGCCCGGTGACGCGCAGCAGCCGCCGGAACCGGGTGCTCTCGGTGACCAGCCGCAGCCGGCCCTGCCGGGCGAGGGCCCGGTTGCGCACCCGGCACAGGATGCCGAGCCCGGCGCAGTCGATGAACGTGACCGGCCGCAGGTCGAGCACCAGATCGGGCCTCGGGGCGGCGGTGAGCGTGTCCAGCCGTTCCGCCAGCGCCATCGCGGCCAGCAGATCGATCTCCCCGCGCAGGGCCACGACGGTCGCGCCGTCCCCCGAGCGGTCGGCGGGCACCAGGGTCGCCCGCGACATGCGGTCGGCGGGGACCAGGGGCGCCCGCGTCTGGTTCTCGGACATGGAACGAGCGAAGCGGATGCCGCGCACGGACGGTAGGGCCGATCGGCCCACCGGACGAGGCCGCACGGACCCGGGGACGCGACCGCGCCGCCGGTGGGCGCCGAGCGGCTCGCAGGCAGGACCGGACGGCCCAAGCGCGATGGCGTCCGGCCGTGCAGGCTGAACATGCGGGGCACCTCCGGCACCCCGCCGGACTCCGGCCACGCCCCCGTCGTGAACGCCGGAACCGCGTCCCGTGACACCGAAGGGGGTGCGCACCGCCATGAAGGGCCTTGTCTTCCACGGTCCCGGGCGGGCGTCCTGGCAGGACGTCCCCGACCCGGCCGTCAAGGACCCCGACGACGTGATCGTGCGGGTCGGCACCGTGACCGTCTGCGGGACCGACCTGCACATCCTCAGCGGAGACGTGCCCGAGGTCGGCCCCGGCACCGTCCTCGGCCATGAAGCCGTCGGGGAGGTCGTCGAAGCCGGCAGCGACGTCCGCACCGTACGCCCCGGTGACCGGGTGCTGATCTCCTGCATCACCTCCTGCGGCCGGTGCCGCTTCTGCCGGGAGCGCCGGTACGGCCAGTGCCGGGGCGGCGGGGGCTGGATCCTCGGCCGGCTGATCGACGGCACCCAGGCCGAGTACGTCCGCGTGCCGCACGCCGACCTGTCCGCGCATCCGCTGCCCGCCGCGCTGAGCGGCGAGGACGCCGTCCTGTTCGCGGACATCTTCCCGACCGCCTACGAGGTGGGCGTGCTGAACGGGCGGGTACGGCCCGGGGACACCGTCGCCGTCGTCGGCGCCGGCCCCGTCGGCCTGGCCGTGGTGGCCACGGCCCGCCTGCTCTCGCCCGAGCGGATCATCGCCGTCGATCTGGCCCCGGCCCGGCTGGAGGCGGCCCGCCGGCTCGGCGCCGACGCGGTGGCCGACGGGCGCGAGACCCCGGACGCACTGGTCGCCGACCTGACCGACGGACTCGGCGCGGACGTCGTCGTGGAGGCGGTCGGCGCTCCCGAGAGCTTCGAACTGTGCACCAGGATCGTCCGCCCCGGCGGGCACGTGGCCAACATCGGCGTGCACGGCGGGCCCGCCGTACTGCACCTCGAGGAACTGTGGAGCAAGGACGTCACCATCACCACGGGGCTGGTGGACACCTGCTCCACCCCGGCCCTGCTGCGCATGGCGGCCGCCGGCCGGCTGCCGTCCGGTCAACTCGTCACGCACACCTTCCCGTTGGAACGCATGGAGGAGGCGTACGAGGTGTTCGCCAAGGCCGCCGAGACCGGCGCGCTCAAGGTGGTGCTCGGTGGCGGGCAGCACGCGGAAGTGGCCGTTCCGGCGGCCTGACCTGACGAGAGAGGCGTGAGTGACCATGCCGGACATGAGAGAACAGACGAGGGCCGACACGGTGGCCAGGGCGCCGGCGGGCGATCTGGGCCGCCGGCTCGCGGCCCGGCGGACGGAACTCGGCCTGACCTGGCAGGAGACGGCCTCCCGCGCCGGGATGGCGGCCACCTACGTCAGGTACCTGGAGGAGCAGCCCCATCCCATGCCGGGCACCGGCGCGCTGACGCGGCTGGCCGACGCGCTGGAGACCAGCGTCGCCGAACTCACCGGCGGCACCCTCGACCTGCCACCCGGCATCGGACGGGCCGGGCGCGCACCGGAGTTCACCCGGCTGCGCCCCGACGAGTGCCGCGCTCTGCTGGGGACGCACGGGGTGGGGCGGCTCGCGGTGCCGACGGCCTCCGGGCCGGTGATCCTGCCCGTCAACTACACGGTCCTGGACGGCGCGATCGTCTTCCGGACCGCGCACGGTGCCCTTCCGTCCCTGGCGGCCGGCCACCAGGTGGCCTTCGAGGTCGACCGCATCGACGAGGCGTTCAGCCAGGGCTGGAGCGTGCTGGTCCGCGGCCCCGCGCACGCCGTCGTCGACCGGCAGGAACGCCGCCGGCTCACCGAACGGGCGTACAGCACGCCCTGGGCGGGGGGCTCCCGGACCGCGTGGGTGCGCATCGACCCGTTCACCATCACCGGGCGCCGGATCGCCGTGTGAGCCGGTCGGTGCGACCCGGCACGGCCCGTCGCGACCCGGTGCGGCTCGGTACGGCGGGGCGGACTTCCGGGCCGCCGTCGCCGGCACCCCCGGCTGGTCCTCCCGCGGCTGGTCCTCCCGCTGGTCCCGCGACCGCTCCGGCTAGTCGACGTCGGCCGTGGTGACGCGGCAGTCCACGCCCACCACGCCTTCGACGCCCCCCGCGAGCCGGAGAGCGAGCGGAATGCGGTCGGCGTCCCCGGCCCGGACGCGGCCGGTCAGCGTCGCGACGCCGTCGGTGACCATGATGTGCACGGGCTCGACGGGGTCCGGGAACAGGGGGTCGATCACGACGCGGCGGATCTCGTCCGCGAGGTCGTTGTCCGGGCGCAGGAACACCTTGAGCAGGTCGCCACGGCTGACGACACCTTCGAGCAGGCCCTCGGCGTTCACCACGGGAAGCCGTTTGACGTGGCGCAGCGCCATGGCGCGTGCCGCCTCGGCGAGCGTGGCGTCGGCGTGCACGGTGACGGCCGGGGTGCTCATCAGCTCCTCCGCGCACACGGCCCCCGCCTTCGCCAGGTCGGGCAGCCGCCGCAGCTGGGTGAGCCGGTCCGGATCGTCGTCCCGGAACTCCTCCTTGGGCAGCAGGTCGGCCTCGGACACCACCCCGACCACCCGGCCGTCGCCCTCCAGTACGGGGAGCGCGCTGACCTTCCACCGGTCCATGCGCTCGACGATGTCCTTGAACAGGGTCCTGCGGTCCACCGCGACGACCGCGCGGGTCATCACGTCGCTCACCCGGTGGGGGGTGCCGTCCATGCCGTCCTCCTTGCGTGTCCGTCCCGGGTGCCGGTCCGGTGTGCCGGCCCCGTGCGTCCGTCCGATCAGGCCAGGCTGCCGCTGCCGTACGGGGCGTAGAGGTCGAGCAGTCTGATGCGGGAGGCGTGCAGCCGCTGGGCGACCACCCGGCCGACCCAGACCGCGATCGCGCGGCCGAACACCGGGTCCTCGGCGCACATGGCCCTGACCGCCGCGGCGTCCAGCTCCCAGGCCCGCACCGGGGTCATCGCCTCGGCGCCCAGGTGCCAGAGGTAGGGCGGGTAGTGCCAGGACCAGCCGACCAGTTCGGCATGCCCGAGCGACTGGACGACGGCGGGACGCCGGCCGGGCACGTGCAGGTCGAGGGCGACCGTGCCCGTGCGGATGATCCAGAAGCGGTCGGCGCGCCGGCCTTCCTCGAACAGGCGGGTCCCGGAGTCGAAGGACACCTCACGGGCGACCCGCATCAGCCGTTCACGGTGTTCGACGGGGAGTGCCGCGTTCATGGTGGTGGCGGAGGTCATCGCACCGGCTCCCTTCGAGGCGTCTGCTCCCAGCCTGTGCCTTGCCCGGATACGGCACCACGGGCCACTCGTCCCGCCCGCCGGGCCCTTCGGCCCCTGGGGCAGCGACCCCGGCCCCGCGGCGGCCGGTCATCTCCGGTCCGCCGCCGGAAGCACCACGCAGACCTCGTAGCCGCCGTCCCCGGTCGGACCCGCGGTCAGCGTGCCGCCGAGGAGTTCGGCGCGTTGGCGCAGGCCGATCAGACCGTGGTGCGCGCCGGGCAGGGGCAGGGGCGGCTGGGTCGGTGCCGTGTTGGTGACCCTGACGCGCACCGAGCCGTCGGTGTGGCTCAGATCGATGTGCGCGGTCGCGCCCGGGGCGTGCTTGCGCGTGTTGGTCAGCGCCTCCTGGACCGTGCGGTAGACCGCCCTCTGGACGGCGGGCGGCAGCCCTTCGGGCAGGTCCGTCCTCAACTCGGTCTCGATGCCGCAGCCTTCGGCCAGCCTCCGGATGTCGGTGAGGGCGGGCTGCGGGGTCAGCTCCGTCAGCTGGCCGCCGGAGGCACGCAGGACACCGACCATGTGACGCAGTTCGTCCAGAGTCTGCACGCTCAGCCGCCGGATCGTCGCCGCGGCCTCCTTGGCCTCCGCGTCGCGCGTGCCGACCTGGAGCGCGCCGGCCCGAACGGCGATCAGACTGACCTGGTGGGAGACGACGTCGTGCATCTCCCGTGCGAGCTGGGCGCGTTCCTTGGCGAGCGCGGCCTGGGCGGTCAGCAGTTGCTGGTGGTCGCGGGCCTCCGAGATCTCGTCCAGCCGCAGCGACAGGTCCCGGCGGGTCTCCACGAGCTGCCCGAGGAAGACGGCGGCGGCCGCCGTGGCGGCGCTGTACCCGAGCGCGATCAGGGTCGTGCTGCGGGTCAGGTCGATCCGCGGCGTCGGCAGGGACGTGGTGTCGCTGATCGCGAACGCCAGCGAGCACAGCGCCAGCACGGTCCGGGGGCGGCTGAGCGAGGCGAGCGTGTACAGCGCGACCAGGCAGGCGAAGACCGCGTCGGAGAGCAGGACGGCGGGGAGGGTGACGAGGAAGGTGAGCAGCGGCAGCCGCCGGCGCAGCAGCAGGGCGAGGGCCGCGCCCAGCCCGCAGGCCATCCGCAGCGGTTCGGCGATGTCCCAGTGCGCCCCCACGTCGAGGAGGGCCAGTGCCACCGCACCGCCGTCCAGGAGCAGGGGGGACGGGCGGCGGGTCATCCCGTGTCCCGGGTGAGCAGCCCGGCCCGCTGGGCGAGGAGGGCGGCCTGGACCCGGCCGCCGACCTCCAGCTTGGTCAGGATCGCGCTGACGTGGTCCTTGACCGTGCCGGTGCCCAGGTGCATCCGGGTCGCGATCTCGGTGTTCGACAGGCCCTCGGCGACCAGGACGAGCACCTCACGCTCACGCTCGGTCAGCCGCTCGAGCGCCTTCGGCGGGCGCTCCTGCGGCCCCGCGCTCAGATAGCCGTCCACCAGTGTGCGGGTGACCTTCGGCGACAGGACCGTGCCGCCCCGGGCCAGGCTCTCCACCGCGGGGGGCAGCGCCTCCGGATCGGTGTCCTTGAGGAGGAAACCGGCCGCGCCCGAGCGCAGTGCCGTCTCGACGTACTCGTCCATGTCGAACGTGGTCAGCATCGCCACCACCGGGGGCTCCGGCAGGCGGCGGATCTCGCTCAGCACGGTCAGGCCGTCCACGTCCGGCATGCGGATGTCCAGCAGAACGACGTCGGGCCGGGTCTCGCGTACCGTGCGGACGGCCTGACCGCCGGAGACCGCGCCCACGACCTCGATCCCGTCGGCGGCGTCCAGGATGCGCTGGAAGCCCGTGCGGATCAGGGCTTCGTCGTCGACCACCAGTACCCGGATCACCTGCGCTCCAGCCTCTACGGGAGTACGGGAGTACTGTCCGATTCGTACCACGTCGGGCGCGTCCGCGCCGCTGGGCGCCCAGCGGCGCGGTCACCGCGCGCGGCCGTGCGGCCGGATCGAGGCGGATGGTGCGGGGCGGAGAGTGTGAGCAGGACCGTTCCGGGGCGGGCGCCGGTCTCGGGGCGACGGGTTCGAGACCGGCGGCGGGGGAGGGGTGCTCCGGTGGTCGCGGGGTCCGGTCCGGTCGCCGGCGCGGTGGAACCGGTGCGGAGGGGGCGCCGAGGTCAGGGCCGGCCGGCGAGGCACAGGGGCTGCCGGGTGGCCGGCATGGCGAGGACCGCGACGGGCGGGCTGTCGTCGGCCCGTGCCGGTCGCCGCTCGGCCACCGGCTGTCCCAGCCGGGCGTTCCAGAGACCGTCGCGCAGCGTCAGCGTCACCGTGGACAGGGCGGGCACCCGGAGGTGCCAGAAGGAACGGACGGGTACGGACAACACGTGCACCAGCGCGGCCCGGATGACGGCGGCCTCGGTGATCGTGAGCACGCTCCCCGCGTCGGCGGGCAGTTCCTTCAGCCAGGACTCCGTACGCCGGCACAGCCGTCCGACGGATTCGCCGCCGTGGGGTACGGCGTCGGGATCGGTCAGCCAGGTGGAGAAGCCGTGCGGGTCCTCGGCCGCGATGTCCTCGGGCGGGCGGCCGTCCCACACGCCGTAGTCCAGGTCGCGCAGGACGTTCTCGGGCGTGGCGTCGACCGCGAGAGCCTCCGCGATCCGCGCGCAGTGGGCCGAGGGCGCCCGCAGGGCCCGTGAGTACGGCGGCAGGGCCGCCTTGGCCGCCGCCAGCTCGCGCCGGCCGCGCTCGCCCGGGGAACCGTTCCCGAAGAGCCCGTCCTGGCTGCCTGGCGCGGCGGTCGCACAGAGCATCGTCAGTCGCACGGTCACCATCCGACCTCCTTCTCAGTGGCGCTCCGGAGCCGGGACAGGTGCCTCGGGCGGATGCCGCCGGAGGGACCCGGTCCGCGCCGCCCCCGTGCCATGGCCATCTGGGCCGGGCCGGGTATGGCGGCGGAGCGCCCCGTTCCCGCGTGCTGTCCGTGTTCAGCGGCGGCCGTGGAGGGCCGCCGCTGTCGTGGACGGGCTGGCTGGAACGGAGAGGTTTCCCATTGGTCACCACACTTCAGCAGCGGTGCCGCCGCGACCATCCGGCAGGTGGCCGGACCACCCCCGCCGGATGGCGGGACCTCACCCGCGGACCGGCGGGGATCCGGCCGCCACCGGTGCGTGGCTGTCGCGGGCCGTGTGCTGCTGCCCGGCGCCGGGTTCCCGTCCCCGGGCCGGATCACACGGCCCCGGTCGGGTGCGGACGGACGTCTCGGGGGAGCGGGCGGCGGGGACCGGGCCGTGCCGGGGACGCACGCCAACCGGCGGTGCGCTCGTCACCGACCGCCGTCCCGCACGCGAGGGCGAGGCCGGCGAGGACGGTGCGGGCGCCGGGGTGGTCGGCCCCAGCAAGCGCACCCAGTCCTCGAGCAGCCCGGCGAACGCGGTCGCGGCCGAGGCGGGGTCCCCCGCCCTCTCCGTCCAGGATGCCAGGGGGAACCGGATGGTGAGGGTGTGGACGTGGTCGGCGCCCAGCACCCGCAGGTAGTCGACGAGCAGGCCGGCGAAGGCGTCGGCCGCCCCGGCCGCATCCCCGCCGAGGCCCTGGAGCCGGGCCGGGTAGGAGCGGGTGTGCGGGGTCTCCGGATGGTCCTCGTCCAGCACGCGCAGTTCGTCCCGGCGCAGGTCGCCGAAGCCGGCGGCGGCCCCGGCCGCGTCCCCCGCCTCCCCGAGCCAGTAGGCGAGGCAGTGCCGGGTGTTGAGGGCGTGGGGGTGGTCCTCGCCCAGTGCTCGCGCGCAGTCGTGGCGCAGGCCGGCGAAGGCGGCGGCCGCCCCGACGGAGTCTCCCAGCGCGCCGAGCCAGTAGGCGAGGCAGGGCCGTGCACTGAGGATGTCGGGGTGGTCCGCGGCCAGCACCCGGTGGTAGTCGGCGAGCAACTCGGTCACCGCGGACGCGGCACCCGCGGTGTCCCCCGCCTCCCCCTGCCACCGCGAGGCGTGGTGGCAGGGGGCGGCGAGGGTGTCCGGCTGGTCGGGGCCGAGCCGGGCGGTGGTGGCCTCGACGAGCCGCCGGAAGTGGCCGAGCGCGGTGGCGCCCCGGCCGCTCTCGCCGAAACTCGTCCCGGCCCGGTGGAGCACGCCGTAGAGCGCTCGGCCGGTACAGGGCGTCTTCGGCACAGACGGTGAGCGCCGTCGTGGGGGAGCGCAAGGTCTGCGCGAACGTGGCGTCGCGTTCGATGTCCGGCCGGACGGCGAGGAGCGCGTCGGCGGCGGCGCGGGCGGTCCGGTCGCGCCCGCCGGGGGTGAGGGTGCCGCGCACGGGGGTGAGGGTGCCGCGCACGGGGGTGCTGGACGAGCCGCTCACGCCCACATCTTGTCGTACGCGTGCGCCCGTGCGGAGGCGTGCGCGGACGCCCCCGACTCGCGGGTGCCGAATCCGGCACTGACCATGGAGGGACGGGACCTGCGAACCCCAGGGAAGGCAACATGTCCGTGACCCGACTCGGAGGCTCCGGACGGGGCCGCCGCCGGACCGTCGGGGGAAGCGCACTCGGCGCTCTCCTCCTGACCGGCACTCTCGTGGCCTGTGGCGGCGGCAGCGGCCAGGGCGCCTCCCCGGCCCCGGCCGGCACCACCAGCCCGCCGAACGCCTCCTCCTTCTCCGGCACGCCGCCGTCGGCCCTGGCGTCCTCCGCCTCCGCCGCGATCAGCTCCGCCCGGTCGTCCGCCTCCGCCGCGGCGTCGTCCGCGTCGGCCCGCGCCTCCGAGTTCGAAGCGTCGGTGGAGGCCGAGACGCAGCGCCGGAGCGGGGCGGCGGAGAAGGAGCTGAAGAACGTCCAAGGGCGGGGCAACGCCCTCTCCGAGGTCGCCATGACGGGCCTGCCGAGGGCGGAGACCGGCGGAGTGCTCGCCGTCCTCGTCACCATCACCAACAAGACCGACCGCGAAGCCTCCTACGCCGTGCGGATCGACTTCAAGGACTCCGCCGGCAAGGTGGTCGAGACGCGGTACGTCGGCGCGGAACGCCTCAAGCCCGGCAAGAAGGAACAGCCCATCGCGTTCAGCCACCGGCCGCCGGAACCCAGGCTGACACCGGTCCTGGCACAGGCCCAGCGCTACTGAGGGCCGGCCCGGGGCCCGGGCGCAGCGCCGCGCGAAGCAAGCCGCTGCCGGTGACCCGCGGCCAACGATCGTGCGAGGGATGCAGAGACCGCTGCCCGTCAGCTCCCGGCCGGGCCGACGCGAGTCAACCGTCCACCTGTCGCACCTGGCCCGGCCGGTCGAAGTAGAACCCCGCGCGTGTGCGAGTGTGGGAGCCCTCGCACAAGCATCTGTTCGGTTCGCCTTCGACGAGGGCGCTGCCGTTCATGATCCGTTTGCCGTCGAATCGGTCCGGTCCACAAAGCGACGCTGACGGAGGGCTCGTCCGCGTCCGGGATGCATCCGCGTACGCGGTACGGCCGGGCCAGGACCGCTGTGGTGTAGGGCCACAGGACGCATGAAGTCGAAATTCGTCGACGGGGAGGACGGGAGCGCGGCGCCGTCCGGCCGGCGGTCAGCGCAACCCCAGGCAGGGCAGCCAGCCGCGGGGCGCTCCGTGGGCGGCGGTGAGCAGCGCGGCCAGGGTCCCCGGCAGTCCGTTCAGCAGGTCGGCGGGTCCGTCGGCGGGCGGGGGAGCGGCGAGCCGGGCCGTCAGGTGGCGGACGAGCCGGTTCTTGAGTGCGCCGGCGGCGGGCAGTCGCGCGTGGCGGTCGAAGGCGTCGGCGACGGCCAGTACGCCCGCCGCGCCGTGGCACAGTCCGAGGCGGTCGCCGGGGGTGTCGCCGTAGAGGTGGAAGGTCTCGTCGTAGTGCCCGGCGAGCGTGGTGAACGCGGCGGCGGCCCAGTCGGCGGCGGCGGTGTCCCCGAGGGCGTCGGCGGCGTCCCACAGCGCCCAGGCGACGCCCGGGGTGCCGTAGCACCACGCCTGGCGGGGGTGGGCCGTGCGGGAGGGCGGGCCCGCGGGCCCGGCGCCGGGCCAGGTGCGGATGGACCGCTCGTCGTCGTACGCCTGGCGGACCAGCCAGCGGGTGGCCCGGTCGAGCGCCGCGGCGAGGTCGCCGGTGAGGTCCGCGTCCGGTCCGGCGCGGCGCAGTGCCGCGGTGAGCGCGGTGACGAGTCCGGCGACGCCGTGCCCCATACCGGTGTTGACGAGGCCGTGCACCCAGCCCAGCTGCGGGTGGTGCGCGTACTGTCCCGTGCGCAGCCGCCCGAGGTCCGCCTCGTCGCACAGGAGCACCAGGTGCGCGACGAGCGGAGGCGGCGGCTGGTCCGGGGCGGCCGGTTCGGCTGGTTCCGTCGGTTCCGTCGGTTCCGTCGGTTCCGCCGGTTCGGTCGTGCACAGGGCGAGCAGTGTGCCGGCCGGGCCGGAGATCAAGTCATAGTCCGGGAAGGCCACTTCGCGGGTGCGGTACCGGGCCGGGCGCGAGGCGAGGTGCGCGCCGAGCCGGTCCGCCGCCCGCCGCAGCCCCGGTTGGCAGCGGGCACCCAGCCGCAGGCCGACGAACGTACCGGCCAGGCCCCCGTCGTACAGGGCGGGGTGGGACGGTCCGCGACCGGCCGTGCGCGACCACGCGGCCACGGCGGCGGGCGCCGCCCGCTCGTCCGCGACCAGGGACGCCAGGACGGGGATACCGGGATCGCAGGGGTGTCCTCCCGCGCCGGGCGCGGCGGTCCACTCCCGCAGGTACCGGACGGCGACGCCGAGGACGTCGTCCGCCCGGGCGGCCGGTGCCGCCGTGTCGTGCGCCATCGTCCTCCTCCCGTCCCGCGCGGCGGAGCCGCCCGCCCGGGCGGGCGGCTCCTGTGGGTGGATCAACAGACGACCACCGTGCCGCACACGAGGATCGTGCACAGGCCGCTGCATCCCTGCGTGTACGCGGAGACCGTCGGCAGGTCCTCGGCGGTGATCCGCTCCTCGAGGTCGCCGATCAAGGTGTCGAGTTCGGTGAGTTCGTTGCCGGGCATGGGACTTCCCCTTTCACTCATCGGGTGTTGGCCGCCCCGGCGGACCGCCTGGCCGGCGGGCCGGGGACGTCGTGCCGGCCACTTCCGACCAGGGCGTCGGCGGCGGCCGCGGCGAGCCGGCCGGCGCATCGGTCGTGGGGGAGCCGGAGCAGCAGTTGGGCGGCGACGGCCGCGCCGCCGTGCAGCGGGTCGCGCAGCAGCAGGTCCTCGGGTGCCGGCAGCATCTCCTCCGCCAGCAGCGCGGTGCCCGCCTGCCGGGCGCACAGCCGCTCGAGGAGGTGGACGGCCGTCAGCGAGGCGAAGTCCACGGGCACCGGTTTCGCGCCGGGGGCGGTGCGGACGAAGGCGTGCCGGGGCAGGCCGGTGCTCCGGCGCAGCAGGGCCAGGGCGCGGACCTTGGCGAGCAGGTCGTCGTCCGGCAGCCACGGCAGGCCGCGGTCGATCCGCCAGGTGGCGGGGGCGAGGACCAGATCGCCGCCCGCGGTCAGCCGCGGCAGCACGGCCCGGCCGGGCAGGGCCCCGTCCAGCGCGTCCAGGCGCACCAGATAGGCGGCGGCCGGATGGCTCGCGGCGAGCAGCAGGCGGACGAGGGTGTCGTACGGCGGCGCGGGGGACCGGGTGGCGTGGTAGACGGGGATGACGCGTCGGCCGTTCGCCTCGGCGATGATCCGGCCGTCGCCGAGGCGCAGGCTGATGCGGTCCAGCGGGAGGTAGCGCGCGGTGCCGTCGGACCGTCCGTAGTACGGCGTGGGGTCCGGGTCGCCGGTCCACCAGCGGGTGGTGACGGGACGGCGCACGGCGTTGGCGGACCGCTCGGTGAGCGGCGGCACCAGCAGGTCGACGAAGCGGACACCGGTGCGCTCCTCGACGGCGGCGAGGAAGGCGCGGTAGGCGTCGCCGTTGCCGTGGCCGCCGTGCAGGGCGCGCAGCCCGTCGGAGAACCGGGCGTCGAGCACCCCGGCGGCCGAGGCGGTCTCCAGGACGGCCACCGGGCCCCCGCCGTCGGACGGGGCGAGCGGGCGCAGCAGGCAGTCGACCGGCCAGGGCGGCAGCGCGTCGGCGCCCTGCGGCGCGCCCAGTGTGTCCAGCAGCGCGTCGTCGAGGTCGACGCACGTCGCGCCGGAGCGGGCGGCGGCGTCCAGGTGGGCGAGCAGCCGGGCGTAACCGCCGGCCGGGTCGCGGGCGGGGGCCCATCCCGCGTAGCGCCGGGGGGCGGGCGGCGGGTCGTCGGCGCTCAGCCGGTCGGCGAGGACGTCACCGATGGGGCGCGCCTGTTCGGTGAGTTCGGGGAACCAGGACCGTTGCTCGGGAGGGTCCGCCGGGGTGTCGGCTTCCCGGAGGGCGGCGACCCGGGCCGCGATCCGCAGCCCGTGCTGCACACGGGCGACGGCCGCCGCGGGCACGGCGGCGCCGGCTCCGAGACGGCGGTGGGAGTCGAGGAACCAGGCGCCGGGCCCGCCGCCCGCCGGCGCCTGCGGCAGGACGCCGGTGCCGGTGACCGCGTCGGCCGGGACCCAGCCGGTGCGGTGGTACCGGGGCGCCCGGCAGACCTGGAGGACACCCAGGGTGTGCAGGTGCTGGAGGAAGCCGCGCAGCACGTACGCGGTCAGCGGCGGTTCGGTCACGGACGGCAGGGCCCGGTCCAGTTCGCCGAGCGGCCGGGGCCCGTCGGCGAGCAGGGCCAGCACGTCTTCCAGCACGCGGGTGCGGCGCAGTACGACCTGCCGGAGCCGGCCGGGTTCGTGCGGGTCGACGACGTAGCAGCGGACCTGGCCGGGGAGGTTCCCGGGCGCGGTGGCGGGTGGTTCGGCGAAGTGCAGGGGCGTCGGCACCAGCAGGGTCTCCGGGCCGGCGGTGCACAGGTCGGGCGGTGCGGTGCGGGCCCTGACGAGGTGCACGTTCTCCACGGCGACGGCGGCGAGGGCCCCGAGGGAGGTGCCGGGCGCGAGCAGGGGCAGGTTCCCTTCGGGCCCCCGGGTCACCGGGAGCACGGCGATCTGGCCCGCCCAGCCGCGCGGTGTGGTCTTCACCGCGGCCCGGCCCAGGACGCGCCACAGATAGGCGGCGCGCTTGCGCAACCGCCGGCCCGACCAGGACTGGCCCGCGGCGAGCCGCTGTTCGACGTCGTCGGTGAGTCCGGGAGCGGCGTCGTCCAGGAACGCGCGCAGCACCGGACTGGAACACGCCGTACGCCAGACCTGCTCGGCGACCCGCTGCTGTTCGTCCGCGACCGCCTGCCGCAGCCCGGTCAGCGCCGCCTGAGCTGCCTCGGCCTCGCGCCACAGCGCGCGGGCCGCCGCACCGAGACCGGCGGACACGGCGGGGGAGCGCTCCAGCAGCAGGCAGTCCGCCGCCCGGGGGGCCGTACCGGAGTGCAGCCGGCGCCTGAGGGCGAGCACAGCACCCCGGTCGGCCGGGGCCAGCAGCGGGTGCGGCACGACCTCGGCGCCCAGCCTGTCGGCCAACGCCCTGGCCGCCACGGCGAGTCGCTCGGCGGTGTCGGCGTGCCGGGCCGCGCCGTCGAACAGCTGCGGGGCGCCGCCCGCCGTCCATGCCGCGCCGGGCATCCCGCCCAGCCGCAGCAGCGCCAGCGCCCCGAGCGGCGCGTCGGGACCGTCCGCCGCCCCGGACGCCTGTGCCGGTACCCGGTCCGTGCTCACCGCTCCCCCTCGTGGCCGTCGGCGGCGAGCGCCTCGGTGAGCAGGCACTGGCGGGCCGTGGGGAGCGCACCCCGGTTCCAGTGGAAGATCACGTGATGGGCGGCGGCCCGGCGCGGGCCGACCGTGGCCTCGCCGGAGGCGAAGTAGTGGGCGCGCCATCGCTCCGCGGCCCGCCCCACCGCCGTCATGTGCCCGCCCACCACGTCCCGCCAGGGTTCGGGCAGTGCCGCGAGCCGGGCGTCGAGGCTCTGGTTCCAGTAGCCGCGGATGCCGGCGGCGGCCCGGCGCAGATCCGGGTCGCCCAGACCTCCCGGCAGCCGGCGACCGGTCTCCTCCCGCACGGTCTGCCAGACCCCGCGATGCTCCCAGCCGACGATGTCCAGGCCGTCGAACACGGCGCGCAGCAGCGCCAGGGACACCCGCCAGCCGACCGGCGCCGGAGCCCCGGCCACCGCGGTGTGGACGTCCAGCCAGGCCCGGGAGTCGGCGGTGAACAGCGCGTGCGCGAAGGGCATGGAGCGGGGACCGCCGAAGAGGTACGTCTCCGGCTCGTACACCCCGGCCACCGGACGCGTCCGGGCGTCCTCCTCCTGTCCCGGCGCCAGCCGCCGCAGCAGCGCGGCGCGCAGTTCCGGCGCCCGGCCCGGCTCCGCCGCGCGGAACCGCACGCGCAGCCCCGGGGGTTTGTGCATGAAGAAGAAGTCGCGGGCCTGCCCGGAGCCGAGCAGCTCGTCGGCGGCCGTGGCGAGCCGACGGTACGGCGACCGGACCGGGCCGGACGGCGCACCGGCCGGGTCGAGCCGTACGTCGTGCCGCGTGCCGTGCCGTACGTCGTGCCGCGTGTCGAGCCGTGTGTCGAGCCGCACGTTGAGCTGCACCCACCCGGCGTCGGGCCGGTGGTCGCGCAGGGCCTGGAGACCGGCCGTCAGGAACGTCCGGCGGGCCGCCGGGTAACCGGCGTCCTCCGCCGCGAGGGGAACGGTCCCCAGCGCCTCGGCGCGTGCGTCGTCCAGACAGTCGGCCAGCAAACGCTCGACCCGCACCATGCGGCCTCCTCACAGGGAAGGGAAAACCATCCCTGTGATGTCCGGTCCACACGGTCCGAAGCGTGAAACGAAATTGGTCATATGATCAACAGGAGTGCGCGGGAGGTATACCGCGTCCCGGGGGACCAGGCCCGGTGCGCCGCTCTCCCACCGGCGCCGCCGTCGACCCGGGCGGCACGCTGCCCCGACTCCCGTTCCTGGACGGTGAGTTCGGCACGGTGGCAGGCGACTGCCTCCTCGACCGCGTCTCAACCGTGCCGGACGGCTGGGCGTGGCCGGGCGCGCGGGCACGTCACCAGTTGGGCTTCTCGACGTTGCCGTACGACCAGCTGGGGCCCTTCGACATCTCGAAGTGCAGGTGCGGACCCGTGACGTTGCCCGTGATGCCGACCTTGCCGAGCTGCTGTCCGGCGGCGACCTTCTGCCCGGTCCGCACCTGCCGCTGCGAGAGGTGGCAGTAGGTGTACACATGGCCGTTGTCCGCGTGCAGGCCGATCCACTGGCCGTAGGCGCCCCCCTTGCCGTTCGACCAGGCGATGGTGCCGTTGCGCACGGCGACCACCGGGGTCCCGGTCGAGGCGGCGAAGTCCTGGCCGGTGTGCCGGCCGACACCGTCCGGCTTCCAGGCGTACGGACCGCGTCTGAAGAAGCCGAAGGTCACCCGGTGACCCGGCACGGCCGGTGGCGCCGTCGGGGATCTCGTGGCCCCGGGCGATCAGGGCTTTCTGTACGGTGCGTACGTCCTCGTTGGTCTTGCCGAACCGGACGTTGGACAGAGCGACCATGACGGGAGTCCTAGTACGGGTGGGGAGGCCGGTGCGGGTCCGCCTGCTGGACGCGGGCGGCGAAGTTCGAGCCCGACCGGTTGACGTGATACCGGGCGCGCACGTAGTTGACGGTCGCGCACATGTCCGCCACCACGTCGTAGGGCGTGGTGGCCGTGCCCGCCTGGTGGTAGGCGGCGAAGGTGGTCGGGATGCACTGGGTGGCGCCCCGGGAGCAGTTCTGCCGGTGTCCGTCGGGGGCGACCGGACCTCGGGCGTTGACGTCGGTGACGTTCACCCGGAACCGCGGACTGTTGTAGGCGGACTCCCGCTTGGCGATGGTGACCAGTGCCGGTACGCCGAACCTCGGGTCCATGCCGGTCAGCCGGCACGCGGTGCCGGCGTACCGGCGCATCGCGTCCTCCCCCACGTCGTCGTGGGGGTCGGCGTAGGTGACCTCGGCCGGTGGCGCCGTCGGGGATCTCGTGGCCCCGGGCGATCAGGGCTTTCTGTACGGTGCGTACGTCCTCGTTGGTCTTGCCGAACCGGACGTTGGACGGAGCGACCATGACGGCTCGCCTTCTCTCGACAGTCCCATGGCGTCACGGCGCGAGGAACGCGCGCCCACGGCCGCCCCCTGACCGGAGTGGGGAGTGGTGACCGAGAGTTTGTCTTCCACTCTAGTGCCGCCGCGAGGGGCCTGCCACCGGAGTCCCGGCGGGTACGGTCGGCCACGGCGGCCGCCTGGCGCGGGACGCGCGGCGTCCGCCGGCCGGCGCGGGGAGAACGCGGTCCGACGCGGTCCCGGGCGCCACGGCCGCCGAGGGGTTCCACGCCCGCCGACGCACTCCGTGGGTGGAAGAGGCCGGTGGTCCCCGGGAGCAGGCCGGTGTCGCGAGTGCCGGCGGCGCACGCGGCTGACGACGGGGGTGTACGGGGGTGTGAGGGGATGGTGTTGTCCGCGTTGGTTGCGCACAGTCACCGGCCGTCGTCGCTGTGCTGAACAAGTGAAGAGCCTTTCCGGTCATCTTCCCCAATGCATCAACTGGGCTTGACCTGGGCCCACTTGGGTGTCGATGCTTGTGTTCGTTTCACCGGATCCTCCTCTCGGACTCCGTGGCTCTCTGTGCGGAGGGTGGCGGACGCCCTGACGGACAGGGCGGCAGGAGGAGAAGGAGGAAACAGTGGTGAGGTCTGACATGGGCAAGCCGCGCAGGCGGTGGACCGGCCCCGAGAGGTGGTCGGTCGGGCTGGCCGCGGCCGGTGTGCTCGTGGCGATCATCGCCACGGTGGGGCAGTTCGTCCACTAGGGCGCCCACACATGGGACGGTCGCGCCGGAACTCCGTACGCACGGAGCCCGGTCCGCTGCTAGGCGACCGGGCTCGTGATCTGCGTGGAGGGTCTGGCTCTGGCAGGAGCCGGGCCCTTTGCCCACCGGACCGAGTGTGTACCTGAGCACCCCGTTCCGACAAGAAGAACATTACCTGTTTTAGCCCTGGCGTACCCGTGCGTGAACGCTTCGGTGCCCGCCCGGCGGCGGCAGCGGGACGGCCGGTCACGGTGGGACGGATGACCGGTGGTGTGTTCGCGATGCCGCCGGCCGCGAAGTGACCGGCGTCGGCGAGGGCTCTGCCCGTGCCTGAGCCGGTCCCCGTGCTCACGCCTCGGTGGCCTCGGCGAGCTGTCGGCGCACCCACGCGGGATCGGGGTTGACATGGGGCCGGCCCGCCACGAAGACGGTCGGTACGGTCTCGTCGCCGGAGTTGACCTCGCGTACCGCCGCCGCCCCGGCCGGGTCGCGCCAGATGTCGACCCAGTACAGCCGGCGGGCATCGCGCCCCAACCGGACGCGCAGACGCAGACAGTACGTGCAGCCCGGCCGCCAGAAGACGACCGGCCGGCCGTCGACCGCGCTCCGGCGCCGTGCCTCCAGCGCGCCGAGCGACCTCGGGAAGACCAGCGGCGAGCACGCGCCCGCGAGCAGCAGGAACACCGGCAGCAGTGCTGCGGCCCCGGCGGGGTCGCCCCCGCGGACCAGCCCGGTCGCCATGACCGAACCGCAGACCACCAGCACCATCGGCAGAGACCACGCGCGCATCACGATCCCGCAGGTTACCGGTGAGCCGGAACCCTCCCCCCACCGGACCGCGCGCCCGGACACCGGTGCGGCCACGACCCCGGGACGCGGGCGGTGTTCAGGGGGCGACCCGGTCCCGGCGGCGGCGTCGCCGCAGCGGCGCGGACCGCCCGGCCGTGCCCGTGTCACCGCGGGTGGCGGAACGGGCGGGACCGTCGGGCAGGGTGAAGGCGAAGACCGCCGTCACCGCCGCGATCGCGGCCAGGGCGAGGTACGCGTGCTGGTACGCCGCGAGCGGCGGGGCCGCGGCGGCCTCCGGCGGGGCGCCGAGGACGAGGACGGTGGTCACCGCCGCCGGCGCGAGCGCGCCACCGGTCTGCCGTACGACGGTGTTCAGCATCGTGGCCTGGGCCGTGTCCGTCCGGTCGACCGTGGCCAGCGAGGCGACCGTCGTCGGCATGAAGAAGCAGCCGATGGCGGCTCCGAACAGGAACATGCAGCCACGGAAGGCCCACAGGCCGGTGTCCGCGTCGCACCGGGCGAGCAGCAGCAGCACCACGGTGACACCGGTCAGACCGCAGCCGACGATCAGGCGCGGACCGACCCTGGTGTACAGGAGGCCGGCGAGCTGGACGGTCAGCAGGACGCCGAACGCCTCGGGGAAGGTGGTCAGGCCCGACTCCAGTGCCGTACGGCCCTGGGCCTGCTGGAGGAAGAGCGGACCCAGGTACAGGGCGCCCATGATGGGGACGAGGCCGACCAGATTGATCAGGTTGGTGTCCCGGAACAGCCGGTCGGCGAACAGGCGCAGCCGCAGCAGGGGACGGGACGTGCGCAGTTCGACGGCGACGGTGGCGGCCAGCAGGGCCGTACCGAGCACGAGGGTGGTGACGACGGCGGGGGAGGACCAGCCGCGGTTGGGCCCCTCGCAGAGGCCGAACATCACGGTGCCCAGACCTCCCGCGCTCAGCAGCAGACCGGGCAGGTCGAAGCGGCCCGGCCGGCCGCCGCGGTCCCCGGCCAGGAACAGGACGCCGAACAGCACGGCCGGCAGGCCCACCGGCAGATTGACGTAGAAGACCCACCGCCAGGACAGGTGGTCGACCAGCAGCCCGCCGAGGACGGGGGCCGCGGCCGGGGCGATCTGCTGCGGAATGATCATGTAGCGGGAGACGCGTATCTGCTCCGCGGTGGTGAAGGTGCCGAACAGCAGCGCGGCGGAGGCCGGGAAGAGGACACCGGCCGACACGCCCTGCGCCGCGCGGTAGGCGACGAGCGGGCCGAGCCCGGCCGCCGCCCCGCACAGCAGCGACGAGCCGAGGAACCCGGACAGGGCGGTCAGCAGGACGCGTTTGGCGCCGAACCGCTCGACCAGCCAGGCCGAGGCCGGGATGGCCATGGCGAGGCAGACCGGGTAGACGACGACCACCCCGTCCAGCGCGGGGGTGGTGAGCCCGAACTGACGGGCGATCGAGGGCAGTGCCACGGTGGTGATGGCTCCGTCGACGATCGCGATGAACGTCACGCTGACGCAGACGACGGGAACGACCAGGCGCTGGCTGAGACGGGACGGCAGGGCGGACAGCACGGAGTGACGTCGGCGCATATGCTGAGCATACTCAGTATGAGTTTGCTCAGCATATGGCCTTCACCACGCGGGACGGGGGAGACTGGGCGCCATGGCAGTGCAGGGCAGCAGTGACATCCTCATCGACGAGCTGTACGAGACGACGCACCGGCTACGGCAGTTCGTGGAGGCCCGGTTGCGGGAGAAGGGAGCGTCGGTGGCGCGGCTGCGCGCCCTGCGCATGCTGGCCCGGGCCCGGGAGCCGCTGCGGATGCGGGACCTGAGCGAGATGGCGGGCATCGCGGCCCGCACCGCGACCACCATCGTGGACAGCCTGGAACGAGACGGCCTGGTGGAGCGGGTGCGCCACCCCCGGGACCGGCGGGCGTTCCTGCTCCGGCTCACCGAGGAGGGTCTGCGCCGTCACCGTGAGGCGGAGGAGATCGACCGCCTCTCCCTCGCCGAGGCGACCGCGGCCCTGGACGCGGACGACCGCGAACAGCTACGGGCCCTGCTCGCGCGCATCCGCGACCACACGCTCTGACGGCGGGACGGCGGGACGGCGGGACGGCGGGACGGGCACGGTCCCGGCCTCGCGCACGGCCACGCCCCCCGCCACGCCCCCGGCGAAGCCGAGCCGTGCCGGGCGGGTACCGGGTGGCCACCGGCGCTCGGGCCGCCGCCGGAGGCACCCGCGCATCTGCGGGGCCACCGCGACGCCTCCCGCGACCCGGACGGCGTACCACTGCTCGCGTGGCCGCTCCGTTGCGGGTCGGCTGGCAGACACAGGCGCCGGATCGACCGGGAGGAACGGTGGCGGAAGGCAGCGACCACACGGGGGGCCAGGCCGACGGTCCCGCGCCCGGCCAGGGGGACGACCGGCCGGGCGGCCGGGCGGACGACCGCGCGGAACGGTCGGAACTGGAGGTGCTGCGGGGGCGGGTGGCGGCTCTCGAGGGCGAACGGGCCCGGCGGCCCCGGCACCACGCGAGGTCACTCGTCGCCGCGGTGCTCATCGTCATCGGGTGCGTCCTCGCCCCGCTCTCCGCGGTCGCCGCGTGGGCGGCCGACGAGGTGGGCGACACCGACCGGTACGTGGACACGGTCGCCCCGCTCGCGTCCGACCCCGCCGTGCAGAACGCCGTCGCCGACCGGGTCACCGACGCGCTGATGAGCCACATCGACCTGCCCGCCCTGCTCGCGGACGCGGCGCCCGGGGACCGCCCCCTGCTGGAGAAGGCGCTCGGGGGCAGACTCGGCGACTCCCTGGAGGGAGCGGTACGCAGTTTCGTCCACGACAAGGCCCGGGAGGTCGCCGCCTCGGACGCGTTCCGGTCCGTCTGGACCGACGCCAACCGCCGGATCCACGGCTCCCTCGACAAGGCCCTCACCGGCAGCGGCGGCGGCGCGGTCCAGCTCACGGACGACACCGTGACCCTCGATCTCGGCCCGCTCGTGGACCGGGTCAAGCAGCGCCTCGTGGACGCCGGACTGAGCGTCGCCGGGCACATTCCCGCGGTGCACACCGACTTCACACTCGTCCGGTCCCCGCAGATCGGCGAGGCCAAGACCTACGTCAGGCTGTTGCAGATCGCGGGGAACTGGCTGCCGGTGCTGGCCGTGCTGCTGCTCGCCGCCGGGGTGCTGCTGTCCGCCCGGCGGCGCCGGGCCCTGGTCGCGGCCGGCCTCGGCGTCGTCGTCGCCACCGGCGTCCTCGGCATCGGGCTGCGCGTGTTCCGCGTCATCTACCTCGACCGGCTGCCCGCCGACGTCTCCCCGGACGCGGCCGGCGCCGTCTACGACGCGCTCACCCACTTCCTGCGGACCACCGTGCGCATGGTCATCGCCCTCGGCGTCGTCGTCGCCCTCGGCGCCTGGCTCACCGGGCCGGGCCGGTACGCCGGGCTCGTACGGCGCCTGTGGACCTCGGGCATCGGGGCGGTGCGCGCCACGGCCGACCGCGCCGGTCTGCGCACCGGTCCCGTCGGCCCCTTCGCGCACCGCCACCGCGCCTGGATCACCTGGCTGCTGGTGGCCGGGTCGCTGCTGGTCTACCTGGTGTGGCCGTACCCCACCGGCTGGGTGGTGGTCGGCATCGCGCTGTGCCTGCTGTTCCTGCTGGCGGTGGTGGAGTTCCTGGCCGCCGCCCCGCCACCCGGACAGCGGACCCCGGCCCGGGCGGCCGTCTGACGCCGCGCAGCCCCGGGGAGCCGTCTGACGGCGCGGCCGGACCACCGGCCGCGCCCCCCGCGTCAGTACCGGACGGCGTTGCCGACCTCGGCCTTGACCGGGCCGGAGAGCTTGCGGTTGCTGCGCGCGGTCGCGGTGCCGGTCCGGCCAGCCGCCACGTCCGGTACGGTCACCACGACCACGTCCAGCAGATCGCCTCCGGCGTCGCGGAAGTTCACCTGGACGGCGAACGACTTCTTCTTGTCCGTCGTGTTGTCGGCCGTCACACCGACGGTGCCGTGTCCGCTGCCGTCCGTGCCCGCGGTACCGAGCGCGACGTCCCCCTTGGCGGCGACGCCGTGTCTGACGGAGTCGAGCCTGCGACGGGCCTCGGCGGTCGCCGACGCCAGCGATTCGGCCGCCCGCGAGCCCACGGACGCCGCCGCGGAGGCCGCCTTGCTCGCGGCACCCGACGCGGAGCCGCCGTCGTCCGAGCACCCGTTCGCGCCCGCGGCGAACACCGCCGCCAGCACGGCGACCGTCGCACCCCGACCCACCCGACC
Organism: Streptomyces sp. NRRL S-31; assembly: GCF_000718775.1. Lineage (GTDB taxonomy): Bacteria > Actinomycetota > Actinomycetes > Streptomycetales > Streptomycetaceae > Streptomyces. The sequence continues at coordinate 7,211 of NZ_JOCB01000076.1, read as the reverse complement.
CACGTGTCCCGTCACGCCGTGGCCTTCCTGTCCGCGCCCGATGCGGTCCCTTCCGAGTGAACCGCCACCACCCGGCGTCCGCACGCCCGGCCACAGGGGCGCCCGGCACGCGGTTCGCGCCGCCGGCCCCGCGGGCAGCGGGGTACGGGCCCAGGACGAGCCCCGCCGTCATCACCCGAACGGCTCAGCCCCGGTGGTCGGCCGGGTCAGGGAAGCCGACCGTGCGGGACCGCCCCGGACGCCCCTGCCGTGCGGCCGTCACCGCGCCCGCCCGCGCGGCCCCCGGCACGGGGTGCATGTGGAGTTCTTGTGGGGGTAGTGGGGTGAGGCCATCCGGACCGGGTGGCTCTGTGACCAGGGGGTACCTCGATGAAAGCGACAACACACCGTTCCCGTACCAGACTTGGCGCGGTCTGCCTGGCCGCCGTCTCGCTGCTGACCTTCACCGGTTCGCCGCGGGCCGCCGCTGAGGTGCCGGGGCGGACCGCGACAGCGGCCGAGCTGGCGGACGCCACGCTCGGCTACCGTGCCGACAGCCGGGCGGACGGTCTCGTCGTGGGGGCCACGGCGGCCCCGCCGTACGAGAAGCTGTGGTCCCGGGACTTCGGCACCGTCGTCTCCGCGCCGGTCGCGGTCGGCGACCGCGTGTACGCCGTCGTCAACGCGGACGACGGCACCGCGGGCGGCCCGCGCATGATGCTCGTCGGGGTCCGGGCCGCCACCGGCGAGGACCTGTGGCCGGCCGTCCGGCTGGAGCAGAACGAGCCGCAGGCCGGGGTGTCGTACGGGGGCGGCCTGCTCTACACGCAGACGGCGCGCGGCACGATCGCCGCGTGGGACCCGGCCACCGGGAAGCGGCAGTGGTCGGTCACCCTCGACTCGGCCTCCATGCACTACCCGCCCGTCTGGTACGACGGCCTGCTCTACCTCCAGGACGGCCGCGGCACCGCGCTGGCGCTGCGCGCCGACACCGGCGCCCGGGTGTGGACGGCCCCCCTCGCGGACTACTCGGAGGGGCCGACCGTCGTCGACGGCTCCGGCGTGTGGATCGGCTTCGACGGCATCGCCTGGCACCACCTCGCCCTCAAGACCGGCGCCGAACTGCACCGCTTCGAGGTGCCCGACGTCTCCGGCGCCTACGGCAACCCGGTCGCGCTCGGTGCCGGCGCGGCCTGGATGCGCAGCAGCGACAGCGACGACGAGACGGTCACCGCCTACGACCGGAAGACCGGCGCGGCCGTGCGCGAGCTGCCCGCGGACGCCACCCCGGTCTTCGGCCCGGGCCGCGTGTACGTCGCCCACCACGGTACGGTCAGCGCGCTCGGCACCGGTACGTACAAGGCCGCCTGGACGTACACCAGTTCCGTGGGCGCGGCCACCGTGCGCCTGGTGGCGGGCGGCTACGTGTACGTACAGGACGCCGACGGCCGCCTCGTCGTGCTGGACGCGGAGACGGGCGAGGCCGTGTGGTCGTACCGGCGCTACCCCGCGCCGCCGTCCATGTCGACCGTCCTCGCCGAGGAGGACTGGCGCGGCTTCGTCGTCCCGGGCATCGCCACGGCCGGGGGCCGGCTGTTCGTGCCGGCCGACGAAGGCACCCTGATCGCCTTCGGCAAGGCGTAGGGGACGTAGGAGATGTAGGGGACGCAGGGGACCTTCCCCGGCTGCCCCGCGTCCGTGCGTGGCCCCGCCCCGCCGTTCTGTCAAGGGGGTTCACACACCACGGATGCGGGGGCAGGTCGGAACGCTCTCGCGCCGGGTTCCTGACAGGGTTGCCGGTGGGCGCGGACCGCGCCGCGCCCGCCGGACCACCCCCAGGGAGACACGTATGTACCGTCGACGCCTGGCCGCAGCAGCAGCGCTGGCCGTGACCCTCACCGGGGCCCTCGCCCCCGTCGCGGCGGCCCGCCCGGCCGACCCCGTGCAGCGGCAGCTGGACCTGCTCGTCGACCGTGACGGAGTGCCGGGGGCGCTCGCGTTCGACGGCCGGGTGACCCGTACCGCCGGTGTCGCGGACCTGGAGTCCGGCCGCCCGATGGCCGACGAGACCGGCCGGCTGCGACTGGCCAGCGACACCAAGGCGTTCACCGCGGCAGCCGTGATGCGCCTGGTGGCGGACGGGCGGATACGGCTGGACGCCCGCGCGGGCACCTACGTGCCACAGCTCGCGCAACGCGCCGTCACCGTACGGCAGCTGCTCAAGCAGACCAGCGGACTGCCCGAGTACTCCGCGCTGGTCGACTGGAACGGGCGGCCCGGCACACCCGAGGACTACCTGGCCCTCGCGCTCGGCGCGGAGCCCGTCTTCGAGCCGGGCACCGACTGGGGCTACTCCAACACCAACTACCTGGTGCTCGGCATGGTGATCGACAAGGTCTCGGGGACGGACTTCCGGACCTACGTCGAGCGTACGATCCTGCGCCCGCTGCACCTGGACGACACCTACTGGCCCGCGCCCGGCGAGCTGTCCCTGCGCGGACCGCACGCCCGCAACTACGGTGTCCACCCGGCACATCCGGAAGCGGGCCGGGTGGACGTGACCGAGCTGCCCGGGTACGAGTTCGGCGCGTCCGGCGGTCTGGTCTCCACGCCGGAGGACCTCAACGCCTTCTGGGACGGCCTGTTCGGCGGCCGGCTGCTGCCCGGCCGGGCGCTGCGCCTGATGACCCGGGACACCACCGACGTCGGCGGCCACGACGTCTACCCGGCGGGCAGCCGCTACGGATACGGCGTCGCCTCGATCCCGCTCAGCTGCGGCGGCGTCTACTGGGGCCATGGCGGTGATCTGCCCGGCGACTCGGTGGGCGGCGGCCGGGCCTCCGCCCACCGCGGCACCGTCACCGTCTACACCACCACCCGGGCGGCCGAGGGCGCGAGCCTGCGGCACCTCCAGAAGGCGGTGGACGCGTCCCTGTGCGCCCCCCGCTGACCACCGCCAGGGTGCCGGCGTCGGCTGGTTCGCGGCGTGGACGAGGCTGACCCGCCGGGGCCGCACGGACACTCCGGCCGCTCGGCCGGGCGCGTCGGGGAGGCGCGAACTGCGCACCCCGCGACCGGGGGCCGGAGTCGGTTGAAGGTAACACCCTGAAAACCGTTGCGAAAGGCTTTGCATGCAGCGCCTTCCCGATGTTCCGTGCCGAACCGCTTTTTCGGTGGGAAGGGTTGACCTGGGGTAGGCCGCGCCGTACGGTCTCGACCGCAATTTCTTGCAGCAAGAACCGTCGAACGGCCTTCTCCGGCATGGCGCGTTGTCACACGAGGCTGACGGCTGACCTCCGGTACCACCCCACCTCCCCACTGGAGCAATCATGGCCAGAAAGACCGTGGCCGCTGCACTCGCCGCCCTGGCGGGAGCCGCTGTGGCCGTCACGGGTCCGACGCCGGCGCAGGCCGTCGCGCCCGGCGCCAAGGACGTCACCGCGGTGATGTTCGAATGGAACTTCTCGTCCGTGGCGAAGGCGTGCACGGACGAACTGGGCCCCGACGGGTACGGATACGTCCAGGTCTCCCCGCCGAACGAACACATCCAGGGCACCTCCTGGTGGACCTCCTACCAGCCCGTCAGCTACAGGATCGGCACCAAACTGGGCGACCGCGCGGCCTTCGGGAGCATGGTGGACACCTGTCATGCGGCGGGCGTCAAGGTCGTCGCCGACACCGTGATCAACCACATGGCGAACGCCTCCGGGACGGGCACCGCCGGGTCGTCCTTCAGCAAGTACGACTACCCCGGCACGTACTCCGCCGCCGACATGGACGACTGCACGACGTCCATCAGCAACTACGCGGACCGCTGGAACGTCCAGCACTGCGAGATGGGCGGCCTGCCCGACCTCGACACCGGCGAGGAGTACGTCCGCAAGACCATCGCCGGCTACCTGAACGACCTGCTCTCCCTCGGCGTCGACGGCTTCCGCGTCGACGCGGCCAAGCACATCCCCGAGGACGACCTCGCCGACATCAAGTCCCGCCTCACCAACCCGGGCGTGTACTGGAAGCAGGAGACGATCGGAGCCGCGGGCGAGGCCGTCCAGCCGCCCGAGTTCTACGACACGGGCGACGTCCAGGAGTTCCACTACGCCTACGACCTCAAGCGGGTCTTCACAGGCGAGAAGCTCGCCGAGCTGAAGAACTTCGGCGAGCCCTGGGGCTACGTCTCCAGCGGCAAGGCGTCCGTCTTCGTCGACAACCACGACACCGAGCGCAACGGAGGCAGCCTCACCTACAAGGACGGCGCCGACTACACCCTCGCCCATGTCTTCATGCTGGCCTGGCCCTATGGCTCACCCGACGTCCACTCCGGCTACGAGTTCACCGACACGGGCGCCGGCGGACCCGACAACGGCCAGGTCAACGCCTGCTACACCGACGGCTGGAAGTGCCAGCACGCCTGGCGCGAGATAGCGAGCATGGTCAAGTTCCGCAACACGGCCGCCGGCACCGCAGTGACCGACTGGTGGGACAACGGCGGCAACCAGATCGCCTTCGGCCGCGGCGACAAGGCGTACGTCGTCATCAACCACGAGGGCTCCACGCTCAGCCGCACCTTCCAGACCTCCCTGCCCGCCGGCGGCTATTGCGACGTGCAGAGCGGCAAGGGGGTGACCGTCAACTCGTCCGGGCAGTTCACCGCCAGCCTGGGCGCGGGCTCGGCCCTCGCCCTGCACGTGGGGGCGAAGAACTGCGGCGCCGATACCGACCCCGGCCCCGACCTCACCGCCGGGGCCTCCTTCCACGTCAACGCCACCACCCGGTGGGGCCAGAACGTCTACGTCGTCGGCGGCAACGCGGCCCTCGGCGGCTGGAACACCGCGGGCGCGCTCAAGCTGGACCCGGCGGCTTACCCCGTCTGGAAGCTCGACGTGTCCCTGCCCGCGGGCACCTCGTTCGAGTACAAGTACATCCGCAAGGACGCCGGCGGCAACGTCACCTGGGAGAGCGGTGCCAACCGTACGGCCACCGTCCCGTCCACCGGCACGGTCACGCTGAACGACACCTGGCGCGGCTGACCGCCCTCTCCGACGACGCACCCCGATCACCGACGACGGACGGTGCTCACCGGCATCCGACGGCGAGCACCGACGACGACCGCCCGGCCCGGCCCACCGGTGCCGGGCCCCGCGGACGACCTCGCCCACGTCTTCGCCCAGGACTACCGCTACACCACCGGCCGGACCGACGCCTACAGCCAGGTCACCTTCCTCGGCAGCCACGACATGGTCCACCATCGGCACCTTCGTCGCCCAGGACCATCCCGGCGCCCACGACGTCGAACTGCTGCGCCGGGACCGCTTCGCCCACGAGCTGATGTTCCTCTCCCGGGGCAACCCGGTCGTCTACTCCGGCGACGGACAGGGCCCCTCGGACTCACCCCGACTGCGTCACGGACACCCTGGCCGAGCGCGCCCGCGGCATGCCCGCCGGACTGATCGTGGTCATGGCCGGCGAGGCGGGCGGCCGGGCGGTGCCGGACGCCACGCGGCGCGACGCGGACGGCGAGGACGCGGTCCGCGCCCGGCGCCGGGGAACGGCCCCTGCGCGGACACGCGGTGGCTCGTCGACGACTTCGGCTCCTTCGCCCTGGAGGTGTGCCGGCGGCCTTGGAGCGGCCATAACGCGGGTGTTATGGCGAGGTGCTAGTACCCCGGTCACGGTTCCTTCCCGACTATAGGTCATGTCCATGACGCGAATGCCGTCCGTCGGCGGCGTTCCCGTGGGCACGGCCGCGAGGCCGTCAACCCCACACGTGCGCGTCCCCGTACGTGCCTTCCGGATCGAGGAACCTTGCGTATATCAAGGCTTGCGCCCGCTCTCGCCGCGGCAGCGGTCTCCGTCCTCGCGCTGCTCGCCCCCACCGCCTCGGCGGCACCGGCCCCGGCCACCACGACACCGCAGCCCATCATCGGAGGCGGGTACGCCGGCAGCGGCCCCTGGGCCGCCCGGCTGTACTCCGGCGGCCAGGAGACCTGTACGGCGACGATCATCGCCCCCACCTGGGTCCTCACCGCCAAACACTGCGTGGCCGGCGGCGCGCTGTCGTTCCGCGTCGGCAGCCTGGACCAGTACAGCGGCGGCACCGTGGCCAACGGCGTCCAGACGTACACCCACAGCGCCGACCTGGCGCTCGTCCGTCTCGACCGCTCCGTCTCGACGACCTACGCCTCCCTCGGGCAGCCCGGCACGGTACGGGTCGGCCAGAGCGTGCAGGTGTACGGCTGGGGCGCCACCTCCCAGTGCGGCTCGGAGATCAACTGCCAGTCCCGCTACCTGAAGGTCGCCAACGTCACGGTCAGCAGCGGCTGCACCGACGCCTACGGCGGCTCGGCGATCTGCGCCTACCGGGGCGACGGCATCACCGCCGGCGGTGACTCCGGCGGCCCGATGATGGCCAACGGCGTCCAGGTCGGCGTCGCCTCCACCAGCGACCGCCAGACGAACACGGCGTACACCAACGTGACCGCGTACCGCTCCTGGATCCAGTCCATCGCGGGCGTCTGACCCACTCCGGCCTCCCCGCCGGTGTCTCACGCCCGCGCACACCGGGGCCCTCGCCACGCCGGGTGAGGGCCCTTCGCCGTGCCGGTGTCAGCCGGTCATCAGGCGCCGCAGGTCCGAGGCGTACTTCAGGACGAGCTCCGCCGACAGGAGCGGGATGCCCCGGGCTGCGCCGACACCGGTGCGCCGGACGGCCGCCCGGAAGCGGTCCGAGGGGACGACCGAGCCGGGTACGGCCGGCTCGGGCTCGCGGTAGCCGTGCGGCAGCGGCAGGACCGAGTACCGGCGCCGCTGCTCCGGCAGGGCGCGCGGTGCCGCCTCCAGCCGGACCGGCCAGTGGCGCCGGCCGGGCCGCCGAGACCCGCGAGGCACTAGGAGTTGTCTTCATATGTCAGGCCCACATCAGGAGCGATGCGAGGGTGACGGCTGCTTGGTAGGACTCGGCGGTCTTGTCGTGACGGGTGGCGTTCAAGCGGTTGAAGCAGCGTTCGACCACGTTGCGCCGCTTGCAGAGGTGCTTGTCGAAGGCCGGCGGGCGCCCGCCGCGATGGCCGCGCCGGAGCCGGTTGCGGATCTGGTCGGACCGTTCCGGGATGGTGTGACCGATGCCCCGCCGTCTGAGCCAGACCCGGATCGCTTGGGAGCTGTAGCCCTTGTCGCCGATGACGTGGTCGGGCCGGACGCGGGGCCGCCCCGGTCCGAGGCGGGGCACCCGT
>NZ_JOCB01000075.1 GCF_000718775.1 Streptomyces sp. NRRL S-31 | reverse complement strand
TGTAACAGCGGTTACGGGCGGGGGGAGAGCGGGGTGTTGTGGGTCATGGCGTCGGCATTCCCGCCCTCCGTCCCGCCCGTAACCGCTGTTACACGCCCGTCGAGAAATACGGACAAGGCGGGACTAAAGGTCAGGTGTTCGGATGCCGAGGAGGACGCGAAAACCCCTGGTCCGATCAGGTGCGGACCAGGGGTTACGGCCAGGACTGCCCGGATCTCGTAACGGTCACCGCCCGGGCAGGCCCAGGCCAAGGCTCAGCGGTCGGCGGCCGTCGCGTCGGACGCCTGTGCGCGCAGGCCCCGCGCCAGGTCGTCCCGCGCCTCCAGCACCAGCCGGCGCAGCGCCGGAGCCGCGTCCGCGTGGGCCGAGAGCCACGCGTCCGTCGCGTCCAGCGTCCCCTGCCGGTCCTGGAACGCCGGGAACAGGCCCCGCACCACGTCCATGCCGATCTGGATCGACCGCTCCCGCCACACCCGCTCGATCGCGGCGAAGTACAGCTGCGCGTACGGCGCGGTCAGCTCCCGCTGCGACGGCTGCTGGAAGCCCGCGATCGTCGCCTCCACCAGCGCGTTCGACAGCGCGTCGGACTCCACGACCTGCGCCCACGCCTGCGCCTTCACCGCCGCCGACGGCCGCGCGGCCAGGCAGCGCACCTGGTGCCGCTTGCCGGACGCCGTGTCGTCCCGGGCCAGTTCCGCCGCCAGCACCGACTCGTCGGCCGCGCCGTGCGCCGCCAGCGGCCCCAGGAACGCCCAGCGCAGCTCCTGGTCCACCACCAGGCCCTCGACCTCGGTCGTGCCGTCCAGCAGCTCCCGCAGCAGCTTCAGGTCCGGCTCGGCGGCGGCCACGGCGGCGAAGAACCGTGCCCAGGCCAGCTGGTGCTCACTGCCCGGCTCGGCCGACCGCAGCTCCCCGAGCGCCCCCTCGGCCAGCAGCTCCCCGCCCCGCTCCCGCCAGGCGGGCGCCGCGTAGTGCACCAGCGCCGTGTTCGCCCAGGCGTGCAGCATCTGGAGCACGCCGATGTCCGACTCCCGGCCCGCGAACCGCAGCACCAGGCCGATGAAGTCCCGCGCCGGCAGCAGCCCGTCCCGGGTCATGTTCCACAGCGCCGACCAGCACAGGGCACGCGCCAGCGGATCGGTCAGCGCGCCCAGGTCCGTGCGCAGCGTCTCCAGCGAGTTCTCGTCGAACCGGATCTTGCAGTAGGTGAGGTCGTCGTCGTTGACCAGCACCAGCTCCGGCGCCTCGGCGCCGGCCAGCTCCGCCACCACCGTGCGCGGCTCGTGCAGGTCCGTCTCCACGCGGGCGTACCGCTCCAGCGCGCCCTCGGGCGTCCGCCGGTACAGGCCCACCGCGACCCGGTGCGGGCGCAGCCGCGGGTGCGACTCCGGGGCCTCCTGGACCACCGCCAGCTCGGCGATCCGGCCGCCCGTGGTGTCCAGCAGCACCTGCGGGGTCAGCGAGTTCACCCCGGCCGTCTGGAGCCAGGAGCGCGCCCATTCCGTCATGTCCCGGCCGCTCGTCTCGGCCAGCACCGACAGCAGGTCGCCCAGCCGGGTGTTGCCGTACGCGTGGCGCTTGAAGTAACGCCGGGCGCCCTCCAGGAACGCGTCCTGGCCGACGTACGCCACCAGCTGCTTCAGCACCGAGGCGCCCTTGGCGTAGGTGATGCCGTCGAAGTTCAGCTTGGCGTCCTGGAGGTCGCGGATGTCCGCCGTGACCGGATGCGTGGACGGCAGCTGGTCCGCCCGGTACGCCCAGGACTTGCGCCGGTTGGCGAAGGTGATCCAGGCGTCCTTGAAGCGGGTCGCGCCGACGTTGGCGAACGTGCCCATGAAGTCGGCGAAGGACTCCTTCAGCCACAGGTCGTCCCACCACTCCATGGTGACCAGGTCGCCGAACCACATGTGCGCCATCTCGTGCAGGATGACGTTGGCCCGCGCCTCGTACGACGCCTGCGTCACCTTCCCGCGGAAGATGTACTCCTCCCGGAAGGTCACCATCCCCGGGTTCTCCATCGCGCCCAGGTTGTACTCCGGCACGAACGCCTGGTCGTACTTCCCGAACGGGTACGGGAAGTCGAAGTGGTCGTGGAAGAAGTCCAGGCCCTGCTTGGTGACCAGGAAGACGTCCTCGGCGTCGAAGTGCGGGGCGAGCGCCTTGCGGCACATCGCGCCGAGCGGGATCTCCAGCTCCGTGCCGTCCGCGAAGGCGCGCCGGTAGGAGTCCGTCACGTAGTGGTACGGGCCCGCCACCACACAGGTGATGTACGTCGAGATCGGCTTCGTCTCCGCGAACCGCCAGGTGCCGTCGGCGAGTTCACCGGCGCTGTTGCTCCACACCGTCCACCCCTCGGGCGCCCGCACCTCGAACCGGTACGGCGCCTTCAGGTCGGGCTGCTCGAAGTTGGCGAACACCCGGCGGGCGTCGGCCGGCTCGTACTGGGTGTACAGGTAGACCTCGCCGTCCTCCGGGTCGACGAAGCGGTGCAGGCCCTCGCCGGTGCGCGAGTAGGCGCACTCGGCGTCCACCACCAGCTCGTTCTCCGCGGCCAGGTCCTCCAGCGCGATCCGGGAGCCGTCGAAGACCTCGCCCGGGTCCAGGTCCCGGCCGTTCAGCGAGACGGAGGTGACCCGCGGGGCGATCAGGTCGGCGAAGCTCGACGCTCCCGGCTCGTTGCAGCGGAAGCGGACCGTGGTCACCGACCGGAAGGTGCGCGCCCCGCCGTTCCCGTCGCCGACGGCGGACCTCAGGTCCAGGAACACCTCGTACCCGTCTACGGAGAGCAGGGCGGCCCGCTCCCTGGCCTCGTCGCGGGACAGATTCTCACCGGGCACGGACGGAACTCCTTCGTGATCACGCGAATGGCGGCTGAACAGGACCGATCCTGCCATGTGCTCCTGAGGGCGGACAGCGGGGAATGCGCGTGGCGGCGGCCTCGTTGACGCCGGTAAAGCACGTTCTCGCTGAGGAGCCCCATGTCCGAGACCGCCAGCTCGTCCGGCAAGACCCCCGTCGACTTCTGGTTCGACCCGCTGTGTCCGTGGGCCTGGATGACCTCCCGCTGGGTGCTGGAGGTGGAGAAGGTCCGCGACATCGAGGTCCGCTGGCACGTGATGAGCCTGGCGGTGCTCAACGAGGACAGGCTGGAGGAGCTGCCCGAGGACTACCGCGAGCTGCTGGCGACCAAGGCGTGGCCGTCGGTCCGCGTGGTCACCGCGGCCTGGCAGAAGCACGGCGACGAGGTCGTCGGCCCGCTCTACACCGCCCTCGGCACCCGCATTCACAACAATGGCGAGGGCGCGACCCGGGAGGCCATCGCCGGCGCGCTCGCCGATGTCGGCCTGCCCGCCGAGCTGATCGACTACGCCGGCCAGGAGGACTTCGAGTTCGAGGCCCAGCTGCGCGCCTCCCACAAGGAGGGCATCGAGAAGGTCGGCCAGGACGTCGGCACGCCGATCATCGCCCTGCCCGGTCCGGACGGCGAGCAGATCGCCTTCTTCGGCCCCGTCGTCACCCCCGCCCCGAAGGGCGAGGAGGCGGCCCGGCTGTGGGACGGCACGGTCGCCGTGGCCTCGGTGCCGGGCTTCTACGAGATCAAGCGGACCCGCACCAAGGGCCCGGACTTCGGCAACCTCTGACCCCGCGCGAACGGCCGCCTCCGGGACACGGGCACCCGGGGCGGGCGGCGGGCGACACGAAGGCCCCCACGCGTCGTGCGTGGGGGCCTTCGACGGTGACCGGGGGGTTCAGCCTCGGGCGCGTGCCCGCTGGCGGGCGTAGCCGACCGCGGCCAGGCACAGGGTCATGCCGCCCGTCGAGTACAGCTGGAGCCGGGTGTCCGGCTCACGGGCCATCAGGACGAAGATCGCGGCCATCCCGGCCAGCGCGATCCAGGTCAGCCACGGGAACGCCCACATGCGCACGACGAGCCGCTCGGGGGCCTCGCGCTCGATGCGGCGGCGCAGCAGCAGCTGGGAGACGGCGATGAAGATCCAGACGACCAGGATCACCGCGCCGATCATGTTCAGCAGCCACTTGAAGACGTCGTCCGGCCGCCAGTAGCTGAGCAGCACGCAGAGGAAGCCCAGCACGCACGAGGTGAGGACCGCGATCCGGGGCACCCCGCCGGACAGCCGCGCCAGCGCCTTCGGGCCCTGGCCGCGCTCGACCAGCGAGAAGGCGATGCGCGAGGAGCCGTAGATGTTGGCGTTCATCGCGGACAGCAGGGCGACCAGCACGACCACGTTCATCAGCTTCCCCGCGCCCGGGATGCCGAGGTGGTCGAGGGTGGCGACGTACGGGCCCTTCTCCACGACCTCCGCGGAGTCCCAGGGGACGAGGGTGACGACGACCGCCATGGAGCCGATGTAGAACAGCGCGATGCGCCACATCGCCGTCCGGACGGCGGAGGCGACCCCGCGCACCGGGTCCTCGGACTCGGCCGCCGCGATGGTGACCGTCTCCAGACCGCCGTACGCGAAGACCGACGCGAGCAGCCCGACCAGCAGGCCCTCGCTGCCGTTGGGCAGGAAGTCGCCGAGGTGGGAGGTGCCGGGGGCGTCCGTGCCGGGCAGCACGCCCGCGATGGCCAGCACGCCCAGGATCAGGAAGAGGCTGATCGCGCCGATCTTCAGCGCGGCGAACCAGAACTCGAACTCGCCGAAGTTCTTCACGGCGGCCAGGTTCGCGCCGCAGAACACCAGCATGAACAGGGCCACCCACATCCACTGCGGGGTGCCCGGCAGCCAGCCCTGGACGATCTTCGCGGCGCCGATGCCCTCCAGACCGACCGCCGTGCACAGCAGCACCCAGAACGACCAGCCGGCGGCGAAGCCCGCCCAGGGGCCGATCGCCCGTTCGGCGTGGGCGGAGAAGGAGCCCGACGACGGGTAGGCCGCCGACATCTCGCCGAGCATCCGCATCACCAGCATCACCAGCAGGCCGGAGAGGGTGTAGGCGATCACGATGGACGGGCCGGCGGCGGCGATGCCCGCGCCGGAGCCGACGAACAGTCCGGCGCCGATCACCCCGCCGAGGGCGATCATCGACAGATGGCGCTGTTTGAGTCCGTGGGAGAGGGAGCCGTCCGCCCGCTGCTGCGGCGGCGTCTCCTCGGTGGTGCGACTGGGCATGGGCGCGGCTCTCCCCTGATGAGCGGGCAAAAACTCCGCCAGTGTGGGCGGCCCGTCCGCCCGGGCGAAGGGGCGGCCCACCATCCGGACGGTCGACGAGCGGACGGTGAACATCCGGTTACCCGACCGGAGTCTAGTGGGGTCCGTTTGGCGGGAGTCAACAGTGCGTCCGTGAACCGTCGCGTGAGCGAAACGTCCTCCGCCCCGTGATCAGTGTCACGCCCGGGCCGGTGTAAGCCGCGCTCTTTGTCCGGAGCCCACCAAGCTCCCGTTCGGCGCTTTGTCGAGCGCGGACGGTGATCGGCCCGAACGGCCTGGGATAGCGTCACCGTGTCCCAGCATGTCCCCGTCACCCGCGGAGTCACCATGAGCACCGCCACCGCCGTCGCCCGCCCGGGCGCCGTCCTCGCCGACCTCCTGCCGGCCTCCCGCGTCCGCGACGCCGCCCTCGTCGTCGGCGGCGCCGTGCTCACCGGCGTCGCGGCCCAGCTCGCGGTGCCGGTGCCCGGCTCCCCGGTGCCGGTGACCGGCCAGACCTTCGCCGCGCTGCTCGTCGGCACCGCCCTCGGCGCCCGCCGCGGCTTCCTCTCCCTCGCCCTGTACGCGGTCGCCGGCGTGGCGGGCGTGCCGTGGTTCGCGGACGGCGGGGCCGGCGCAGGCACGGTCTCCTTCGGTTACGTCCTCGGCATGCTCCTGGCCTCCGCCCTCGTCGGCGCGCTGGCCCGGCGCGGCGCCGACCGCTCCCCGCTGCGCACGGCCGGCACGATGGTCCTCGGCGAGGCCGTCATCTACGCCGTCGGCGTCCCCTACCTGGCCCTGGCCGCGCATCTGTCCGCGTCCGAGGCGATCGCCGCCGGCCTCACCCCGTTCCTGATCGGGGACGCCCTCAAGGCCGCCCTGGCGATGGGCCTGCTGCCCGCCGCGTGGAAGTTCGCCGGCAAGCGCTAGGAACCCACGACGCACTCCGCACGGAAGAGGTCCGCCGGACCGGGGGGAACCCCGGTCCGGCGGACCTCTTCCGTGTCATGCGGTGCCGGGCCGGCCCGGCCCCGGGATCAGCCGACGGACACCCGGTCGGCCGGGGCCTCGGCGGCGGGGGCCGGGCGGTTCGCCCGGAGCCGCTCCCGGACCACGGCGATCACCAGCACGAAGGCGGCGACCAGCAGCGACAGCAGCACGGTCGTGCGGCCGTCGTGCTCGGTGTCGAACAGCATGTAGACCAGGACCGCCATGATCATTAGGGCCGTCGCCCAGGTCAGGTACGGGTACAGCCACATCTTCACGACGAGCTTCTCCGGCGCCTCGCGCTGGATGATCTTCCGCATCCGCAGCTGCGAGAAGCAGATGACCAGCCACACGAACAGGGCCACCGCGCCGGAGGAGTTCACCAGGAAGAGGAAGATCTTGTCCGGCGACAGGTAGTTGAAGAAGACGGCGACGAAGCCGAACACGACCGAGGAGAGGATCGCGGCCATCGGCACGCCCCGGCTGTTGACCCGGGCGAACGCCTTCGGCGCGTCGCCCCGCTCGCCGAGCGAGAAGGCCATCCGGGAGGCCGTGTACAGACCGGAGTTCAGACAGGACAGCACCGAGGTCAGCACGATGACGTTCATGATCTGACCGGCGTGCGCGATGCCCAGCGAGTCCAGGGCGGCGACGTAGGAGCCTTCCTTCCCGATGGCCGGGTCGTCCCACGGCAGCAGCGAGACCACGATCAGGATCGAGCCCAGGTAGAAGACGCCGATCCGCCAGATGATGCTGTTGGTGGACTTGGTGACGGCCCGCTGCGGGTCCTCGGACTCACCGGCCGCCAGGGTGGCGATCTCGCTGCCCATGAAGGAGAAGACGACCAGCAGCACACCGGTGAGGATCGCGCCCGGACCGTGCGGCAGGAAGCCGCCGTGCGAGGTGAGGTTGCCGAAGGAGGCCTTCTCGGCGTCGACGCCCGGCAGCACGCCGAACACGGCGAGCAGACCGATGACGATGAACGCGCCGATCGCCACGACCTTGATCCCGGCGAACCAGAACTCGAACTCGCCGTAGGAGCCGACGGAGACCAGGTTGGTCGCGGTCAGCACGGTCATCACGATCAGTGCCCAGCCCCACTGCGGGACGGCCGGGACCCAGCCCTCGAGGATCTTCGCGCCGGCGGTCGCCTCGACCGCGAGCACGACGACCCAGAAGAACCAGTAGAGCCAGCCGATGGAGAAACCGGCCCAGCGGCCGAGCGCACGGTCGGCGTGCGCGGAGAAGGAGCCGGACGTCGGGTTGGCCGCGGACATCTCGCCCAGCATCCGCATCACGAGGACGACGAGCGTGCCGACGAGTGCGTACGACAGGAGGATGCCGGGTCCCGCGGTGGCGATACCGGAACTGGAACCGACGAAGAGGCCGGCTCCGATGACGCCACCGATCGCGATCATCGTCAGGTGGCGGTTCTTGAGTCCTGCTTGGAGGCCCGAACCAGGGGTCATGGACGGATTTCCTTTGCGCCAGGTGATGCGTCCCGTACGAGCGGTGTACGAGTCGGTCCAGTGAATCCGAGGCGAACAGATTCGGGAACCTCCGAATCCGGATCGTTACTTGAGGTTCCCTTGAGGATCTATGGTGTGTCTCACGTTTGCCGCGCTCTGCCGGACCCCGACACCCTGGGGCTGCTGCCCGGAAACGGGCGTGTCACACTCGTTGCATGCGCGTGTATCTCGGCTCGGACCATGCGGGCTACGAACTGAAGAACCACCTCGTCGAGTGGCTGAAGGCCGCCGGACACGAGCCCGTCGACTGCGGGCCGCACGTCTACGACGCCCAGGACGACTACCCGCCCTTCTGCCTGCGGGCCGCGGAGCGGACCGCCGCGGACCCGGACGCCCTCGGCATCGTGATCGGCGGCTCCGGCAACGGCGAGCAGATCGCCGCGAACAAGGTGAAGGGCGTGCGCGCGGCGCTCGCCTGGAGCGAGGAGACGGCGTCGCTGGGCCGGCAGCACAACAACGCCAACGTGGTGGCCGTGGGCGCGCGCATGCACAGCACGCAGGAGGCGACCAAGTTCGTCGAGGTCTTCCTGGACACCCCGTTCTCCGGTGGCGAGCGCCACATCCGCCGCATCGACATGCTGTCGGAGTACGAGACCACGGGCGAGCTCCCGCCGATCCCGGCGCACCACCCGCAGCCGTAGCCGTAGCCGTCCCGGCCACCGGTTCCGCCCGCCGCCCGCCCGCCCCGCCCGCCTCGCGGCCGACCGGGGCGGGCGGGAGACGAGGAAAGGACACCCCCGCCTTGCCGGAAGGGCACACCATCCACCGGCTGGCCCGGGACTACGCCGAGCGCTTCCAGGGCACGGCCCCCCGCGTCACCAGTCCCCAGGGCAAGTTCTCCGACGCCGCCGCCCTCCTGGACCGCACCGGACTGACCGCCACCGACGCCCACGGCAAGCACCTCTTCCTGGGCTTCCGGGACGCCGACTGGGTCCACATCCACCTCGGCCTCTTCGGCAAGGTCGACTTCGGCGACACCCCCGCGCCCCCGCCGACGGACACCGTCCGGCTCCGGCTCGCGAACGACACCTCGTACGTCGACCTGCGCGGCCCCACCACCTGCGCCCTGATCACCGACGAGGAGAAGCGGGCGGTCCACGACCGGCTCGGCCCCGACCCGCTCCGCGCGGACGCCGACCCGGCCGCCGCGTACGGCAGGATCTCCCGCAGCCGCACCTCGATCGCCGCGCTCCTCATGGACCAGAAGGTCGTGGCCGGCGTCGGCAACGTCTACCGCGCCGAGGTCCTCTTCCGGCACGGCATCGACCCCTACCGCCCGGGCCGGGACATCACCCCGGCCGAGTGGGACGCCATCTGGACCGACCTGGCCGAGCTGATGCGGGAGGGCGTGCGGAACAACCGGATCGACACCGTCCGCCCCGAGCACACCCCGGAGGCGATGGGCCGCCCGCCCCGCGTGGACGACCACGGCGGCGAGGTGTACGTCTACCGCCGCGCGAACCAGCCCTGCCACATCTGCGGCGACGGGGTCCGCACGGCCGGCCTCGCCGCCCGCAACCTCTTCTGGTGCCCCGGCTGCCAGAACCGGTGAGCCGGGGCCCGTCGTCAGGGCCGGCGCACGGGCGACCGGCCGGCCGGCCGGAGTCCGGCCACAGGATCTAGAAACCGTGGGAGACCCACGGGGCCACCGGTGAGCCGAACGCCACCGACGCCTCCGTCAGCACCCCCGGCCTCAGCTCCCGCCCCCGCCCGGCCGCCGCCAGCGACAGCAGGCTCACCCCGCCGAGGTAGACCGCGCCCAGCTCCCGCACCGACAGGGCCAGGTCCGCCGCGTGGTCCGTCCGCTCGCAGGACGCCCCCTTCGCGTCCCCCGTCAGCCGCCAACGCCCCGCGTTCCAGGGGCAGAAGGCGTCCTCCACCTCGAACACGACGTCCACCGGCGTCACATAGGTGCGCGCCGACAGGGCCGCGCCCACGTCCACGAGCCGGATGTGCCCCGCGTCCCGCGGCTGGAGCAGACAGCGGCGGATGTCGGAGACCTGGTGCTGCCATGCCTCGTCCACCGGCCGCCCCCGCAGGCTCAGCGTCGTCATCAGGTCCATGCCGAACAGGAACCGCCACAGCGCCCCCGCGGTGACCGGATCGAGCGCGGCCAGGTCCGCCAGGCTCACCGTGCCCTCGGGCCCGCCCGGCCCCCAGCCGGACTTGGTGCGGAAGCGGGCGTACCCGGTGACCCGGCCGTCCCGTTCGGCGGTCACGCACTGGAGGGGCGACGCCCCTCCCCGCCGGCTCTCCGGGTCGAGCAGCACACTCCGCTCCCAGCCGGGCTGCCGGGCCAGCATGCCGGGGCGGGCGGGCACCTGGGCCGCGTACACCGCCTCGCACTCCGCCAGCACGTCGGCGGGCGCCGCGTAACGCACCCGTACCCCGTCCGCGCCCGCGGGCGGCTCCAGGGCGACCCGGCTGGTGTCGATCTCGGCGTTCACCTGGAAGGTCGCCGCCCCGAACCCGAAACGGCCGTAGATGGCGGGCTCGGACGCGAACAGCGCCGCCAGCGGCTCGCCCGCGGCGCGCGCGTCGTCCAGCAGCCGGCGCATCATCGAGGTCAGCACCCCGCGCCGCCGGTGCGTCGCGGACACACTGACCATGGTCACCCCGGCGGTGGGCACCAGGGCCCCGCCCGGCACGGACATCCGCAGGCTGTACGCCCCGGACGTGCCGACCACCGCGTCACCGTCCCACACGGCGAGCGTCCGGTCGAACTCCGTGAGAGACTCGTCCAGTTCACGCTCCTCGTCGGAGGCCGGACCGCCTCCGAAGGCACGGTACAGATGGTTCCACCACTGGTCGAACTCTTCCGGACGGAGCAGCTTCAGCTCGGTCCCGTGATCAGTCCCCATGCGCCATGATTACCAGGGCGCACGGGGGGCGATCCAGGCGATTTCCCGGCCGGAGCATGCCGCGAGACCGCCGGGAGACCGCGCGGGCGGACGGCGAAGTGGCGTCCCGCACGGGGGACAAGTGGGACCTCCCGTGCCAAGGAGCCGGTCCGCTGGATAGGGTCCCGAACTGATGGCAGCAGGACGACAGCGGCGCGCGAAGGCCGAGACGTTCGCGGCCCGGTGCAGAATGCAGTGGCACCGGGCCCGGGTCGGCGTGCGCAGAAGCGCCGTGGACTACTTCCGCGGCGACGGCTCCGACTGGATCGCCTTCGCCGGGCTGCTGCTGACCGTCCCGGTCCTCGCGGCCATGACCCTGCTCAACCCGGTGTGGTGCTCACCGGCCACCCTGGTGCTGCCGATCGTCGCGGGCGGCCTGCTGCTGCGCCCGGCGAGCCTGCTGGGCCTGTACGCGACGGCGGCCACCGCGCTGATCGTGGAGTCGGTACGGCTCGGCCCGTACACCGAGGGCCCCTCCCGGGTCACCCCGGGCGTGGTCCTGGTGGTCGCCGCGTGCGGCTTCTTCGGACTGCTGACCGCGCAGTTCCGCAGCCGGGTCGGCGTGCCCTGGCGGCGCGGCGGCACGATGCTGTTCGACCTGCGCGAGCGGATCCGGGTGCAGAGCAAGCTGCCGAAGCTGCCGAAGGGCTGGCACCACGAGATGGCGCTGCGGCCGGCGGGCGGCCAGTCCTTCTCCGGTGACTTCGTCGTCGCGTCCCGCACCAACGGCGGCCGGACCCTGGAGGTCGTGCTCACCGACGTCTCCGGCAAGGGCATGGACGCCGGTTCGCGCGCCCTGCTGCTGTCCGGCGCGTTCGGCGGCCTGCTCGGCTCCCTGCCCCCGCACGCCTTCCTCCCGGCAGCCAACGGCTACCTGCTCCGCCAGGACTGGGACGAGGGCTTCGCCACCTCCATCCACCTCGTCCTGGACCTGGACTCCGGGGACTACGAGCTGTACTCCGCGGGCCATCCGCTGGGGCTCCAGCTGAGCGCCGGCAGCGGACGCTGGGAGGAGAAGGCCGCAGAGGGACCGCTGCTGGGCGTGTACGACGGCGCGCAGTTCGACTCCGTGAAGGGCTCCCTGCGCCCCGGGGACGTGCTGATGCTGTTCACGGACGGGCTGGTGGAGACCTCCGACCGGGACATCGTGGAGGGCATCGACCGCCTCACCGGCGAGGCCGACCGCTATGTGGCGGGCGGCTTCCTAGGCGCCGCCTGGCACCTCATCGAGGCGGTCGCCAAGGACGTCAACGACGACCGGGCCCTGCTGCTGATCTGCCGCGAACCGACGACCCTCCACTGAACGCGCCCCGTTCCGGAGCCCCGTCCGGCCGCCGGAGGGCGCGAGGGCTTCCCGGGCGACGTCACCGGCCGGCCGGGACCGGGGAGACTGGGACCATGAACCAGCTCACCCTCGCCGAGGTCGAGGCCCTCGCGCGCGCCGCCCACGCCGGTCAGACCGACAAGGCGGGACGCCCGTACGCGGAGCACCTCGCGGCCGTCGCCGACGGCGTGCGCGCCCGCGGCGGCGACCCGGAGCAGATCGCGGCGGCCTGGCTGCACGACTCCGTGGAGGACGCGGCCCTCAGCGAGGAGTGGCTGGACGCCGCCGCGCTCACCGCGCGGACCAAGGCGATCGTGCGCGCCCTCACCAAGCGGCCGGGGGAACCGCCGGAGGTCTACGCCGGCCGTGTCCTCGCCACGCCGGGCGCGCTGCTGGTGAAGCGGGCCGACCTCGGGCACAACGCCGATCCGCGGCGCCTCGCGGCCCTCGACGAGGAGACCCGGAAACGACTGACCGAGAAGTACGCCCGCATGCGCGCACTTCTCGGTCTTCAGGGGGACACGGAGCCGGAACCGGGCCCGTGAGACGCGGCCGGCACGGCCAACCGGTCAGACGCCGACCTTCTCCCGCCGCTCCTGCCGGGGCTGCTGGCGTTCGCGGGCCGACTGGGCCGCGTCCCGCCGGAACGCCCACTCCATCCGCGGCTCCATGGCGAAGCGGAAGACGCGCCGCACCGGACCGGTGCACAGCACCGTGACGGCGCCCGCGGCGAGCACGGTCACCAGGATCTCGCCGAGCGGGCGGTGCAGCCAGGGGTGCTCGAACCAGCCGCGGTAGTCGCCGAACTTCACCAGGAACCCGTGCAGCAGATAGCCGTAGAGCGTGCCCGCGCCGAGCGTCGTGAACCACATGTGCCGACGCGGCACCCACGCGAAGAAACAGGCCGTCAGCAGCAGCGAGCAGCCCATCATCGCCAGCGTCATCACCGGACCGCACCACCACGGTGCGCCCAGCTCCTGCGCCGAGTCGCGGTGGTAGAACCACGCGGTGTTCATCCGCGGCACCGCCCACCAGCCGACCGCCAGCGCCACCGCGAACACCGGCACCGCGGCGACGCGCACCCAGCGCCGGCGCACCAGCTGGAAGTGCTCGGGCTTCATGCACAGGCCGAGCACGAAGTAGGGCAGGAACTGGAGGACCCGCTGGAGGTCGAGGTCGTCGCCGATGTTCGGGCTGACGGTGGCCAGCATGGCGATGCCGAGGGCCAGCGGCAGCGGCCAGCGCACCAGCCGCCAGATCGGCGTGGTCAGCCGCCAGACGAACAGCGCGACCAGGAACCAGGTCAGGTACCAGGGATCGAGGAGGCTGATCTCCTCGTGCGAGCCGGTGACGAGGTTCTTGAAGAGCGGGTACGCCGTCTCGAACAGCACGTACGGCACGACGACGCCGGTGATCAGCCGCTTCAGCCGGTCCGGCCGCATGTCGAAATTGCGCGAGAAGAAGCCGGAGATGAGGATGAACGCCGGCATGTGGAAGGAGTACACGACGGTGTACGCGGCCTCCAGGATGCGGCTGTCACCCTTCAGCGGCTCCCACGAGTGACCCATCGCGACGAGGACGATGGCCAGGTACTTGGCGTTGTCGAAGAACGCGTCGCGCTGCCGGCCGGGTCTGTCCGGTGCCGTCCGCCCCTTCCGGTCTCCCCGCGCGCTCACCGGGGTGCGCGGGGTGGGCACTCCGTCCGCCGGCGGCTGTGCCGGGGGGAGTGGCCTGCGGGTCTGGCCGTGGGACGAGGCGGCGTCAAACATCTCAGGCACCCTAGCGTCGTCTGCGGGATTTCGTAAAACTCCCGGAGTCATTCCTGGTTATCCCGTCCGGGTACCCGCTCATTTACCTGACTTGCCGCCCCTGTTCACGTGATGGTGCGCACACCGGGTCATCAGTTCATCCTTGATGTCCCGATTCATCCTGACTAATTGGGGCATGCATCGCCTCTGTGTCATCAATTCGAATTACCTGCGCACAGGATGTGTGGACACGGAAACGAAGTCGCGTAATTCCGTGGCGAGTCGGGCGTGCGTACCGGTCGAATTGCTGTGCGGAGGACCGCCCCGGCCGGCACCGGCTCCCGACGATCCGTCACGGGCCGCATATGTCGGCCGCGTTGGTGGCACGATGGTTCTGGCGGGGGTGCGCGGCGTGCTCCCGGGCCGGGGAAGCGGACCGACCTAAGGTGTGATCAGTGTGGCCATTTCACTGTCCGTGGTGGTGCTGTTGGCGGTCATCCTGGTGGTGTTGATCCGAGGGGGGAACATCAAGGCCGGCCCCGCCATCGTGGCGATCCTCTTCGGCTTCTTCCTGGCCTCCAGCGGCATGGCGCCGTCGATCACCCGCTTCCTGAACTCGATAGCGGACTCCATCAGCTCGATCAAGTTCTGACCCGGCGGCGGAGCCGGCGGACTCCGGCGAGCCGGACGGCCGCGTCGACGGGAAGGCCGAGCCGGCGGGAAGGTGCGGTGAAGCCGCCGCGGCCCCCGCCGCCGGTCGCCGGCCCGTCCCCGGCTGTCGGTCCCGTCACCGGCCGTCCACGCGCCGTCACCGACCGCCGAGGCCGCTCACGGCCCGTACGCCCCCGGCGACGGGTCCCGCACCCGCTCCCGCCGCGAGGCGGCCGTCGCGCGCCGTGCCGGGACGACTCCAGTGTGCGATGCCCCCGCGCATCCCGGTGGGCACCCGTTCGGCCCAACGCGTGGACACGTCCGGTCCGCGGCGGACGGCGGGCGGCGGATGGCGTCGGCGCGGGCCCCCGGGAACGTGCCAGGGGCCCGGCCCCGCCGAAGCGGAACCGGGCCCCTGGACCGGACAGAGCGGGCGACGGGAATCGAACCCGCGTAGCTAGTTTGGAAGACTAGGGCTCTACCATTGAGCTACGCCCGCAACGGCGCGCCGCAGGTCGGTGACCGCGGCACTGGAGGCATCGTAGCGGGTCGCCCGCCGTCGAGGCCAACGAGTCGCCGAGGACGGCGCCGGGGCGCGCGGCGCGGGCGGTCCTGCGTGTCGCGCCGGAGAATACGGCCGGCGCGGTCGGCCGGGGCATGTACCCTACGTGTCGCACCAGACGGGGTGTGGCGCAGCTTGGTAGCGCGTCCGCTTTGGGAGCGGAAGGCCGTGGGTTCAAATCCCGCCACCCCGACCACCGGCACACGACGTCCCGATGATCGCCTTTTGGGGCGCTGACCGCCTGCGGTTACTATGCAGACTGCGCGCCCGTGTGTCCCGGCCCACTCGGCCTACGTACTCCTCCGGGCAGCGAAATCCGCCGGGCCGGTCTGGCCCCGGCGGAACCCCAGAAGTCAGCCACAAGGAGACCGAACCGTGAAGAGCGCCGTGGAGACCCTGAACCCGACCCGGGTTCGGCTCACTGTCGAGGTGCCCTTCGAGGAGCTCAAGGACAGCCTCGACGCGGCGTACAAGAAGATCAACCAGCAGGTCACGGTGAAGGGCTTCCGCAAGGGCAAGATCCCCGCCCGCGTGATCGACCAGCGGTTCGGCCGGGGTGCGGTGCTGGAGGAGGCCGTCAACGACGCGCTGCCCAAGTTCTACACCGACGCCGTCAACGAGGCCGAGCTGAGCCCGCTGGGCCAGCCCGAGGTCGACATCACGGAGCTGAAGGACGGCGAGACGCTGAACTTCACCGCCGAGGTCGACGTCCGCCCGGCCCTGGAGATCCCGGACTACTCCGGTATCGAGGTCGAGGTCGACGCCGTCGAGGTCACCGACGAGGACCTCGAGAAGTCGGTGGAGCAGCTCCGCGAGCGCTTCGCCTCCACCACCCCGGTGGAGCGTGCCGCCGAGGACGGCGACGTCGTCACCATCGACCTGGAGGCCAAGGTCGACGGCGAGGTGCTGGAGGACGGCATCGCCAACGGCGTCTCCTACACCATCGGCTCCGGTGAGCTGCTGGACGGCATCGACGACGCCGTCAAGGGCAAGTCGGCCGGCGAGGAGGCCACCTTCTCCTCCGAGCTGAAGGGCGGCTCCGCCGCGGGCCGCGAGGCCGAGGTCACCGTCAAGGTCACCCAGGTCGCCGCCCGGGAACTCCCCGAGCTGGACGACGAGTTCGCGCAGCTCGCCTCCGAGTTCGACACCCTGGAGGAGCTGAAGGCCGACAGCCGCAAGCGCCTCGCCAACATGAAGCAGTTCGACCAGGCCACGCAGGCCCAGGAGCGCGTCCTGGAGAAGCTGCTGGAGCTGGTGGAGGTCCCCGTCCCCGAGAAGCTCCTCGAGGACGAGATCAACACCCGCAAGCACAACCTGGAGCACCACCAGCTCGGCCAGATGGGTCTCACCCTCGACAAGTACCTGGAGATCCAGGGCAAGACCGCCGAGGAGTTCGAGGCCGAGACCCGCGAGGCCGCGGTCAAGGGCATCAAGACCCAGTTCGTCCTGGACGAGCTGGTCAAGAAGGAGCAGCTCAACGTCAACCAGGAGGAGCTCACCGAGCACCTCATGCGGCGCGCCGCCTCCTCCGGCATGTCCCCCGACCAGTTCGCCCAGGCCGTCGTCGAGGGTGGCCAGGTGCCGCTCCTGGTCGGCGAGGTCGCCCGGGGCAAGGCGCTGGCCGTCGTGGTCGAGGCCGCCACGGTGAAGGACACCAACGGCGAGATCGTCGACCTGGACGACGAAGAGGAGGAGACCGAGGCCGCCCAGGCCGAGGCCACCGAGTCCACTGAGGCCGCCGAGGCCGCCGAGGAGAAGACCGAGGGCTGAACCGCCCCGCGTCGCCTCTGACGACGTCGACGGGCCCCTGGGAGTGTCTCCCGGGGGCCCGCGCCGTCTCCGGCCGGTGCGACCCGCCCGGGAAGCGCGCACCCGCGGCCGGGGGGCGGGCCTCACGGGAGACGGCCGTACCGGGACGACCCCGCCGGGCGACCGGCGATCACACCGGTCGGGCCGTACCGGACGACCGCGTCGACCCGGCCGCACCCACGGCCGTACCGGACGGCCGTACCGGAGCCACCGCACCGGACGACCACCCCGGGACGGCCGCACCGCACCCACGAACCGCACCCGGCCGCCCGCGGAGCGCTACGCCCCCGGCGAACACTCCCATCTCCGGGATTCTCCGAAGGGGCCTGAGCGTTAGGGTCCATGAATACGGGGGCAGGGGAGTCTCCTGACACCCCCCGCCAAGCCTCCGGCAGGACGACGTGAGACGGCCCGGCGCCGTCGTAAGACGAGCAGGTGGATACGTGACGAATCTGATGCCCTCCGCCGCCGGCGAGCCTTCCATCGGTGGTGGCCTCGGCGACCAGGTCTACAACCGGCTGCTCAACGAGCGGATCATCTTCCTCGGCCAGCAGGTTGACGACGACATCGCCAACAAGATCACCGCACAGCTGCTGCTCCTTGCCGCCGACCCGGACAAGGACATCTTCCTTTACATCAACAGCCCCGGCGGCTCGGTGACGGCCGGCATGGCGATCTACGACACCATGCAGTACATCCCGAACGACGTGGTGACGATCGCCATGGGAATGGCCGCTTCGATGGGCCAGTTCCTGCTCACCGGCGGCGCCGCCGGCAAGCGCTTCGCGCTGCCCCACGCCGACATCATGATGCACCAGGGCTCCGCGGGCCTCGGCGGTACGGTCTCGGACATCAAGATCCAGGCCGAGTACCTGCTGCGCACCAAGAAGCGCATGTCCGAGCTGACCGCGCTGCACTCCGGCCAGACGGTCGAGGCGATCATCCGCGACGGCGACCGCGACCGCTGGTTCACCCCGGAAGAGGCCAAGGAGTACGGTCTCATTGACGAGATCATCACGCACGCCTCGGGTGTTCCGGGAGGCGGCGGCACCGGTGCCTGACCGGCCCGGCCACGCCACGCACCGCCGAGACCGAAGCCACCCAGAACGCCACCAGGACGGTGAACACCCCATGAGCAACTTCCCCGGCGCCGCCAGCGGCATGTACGAAGGGCCCCGCCCCGACAGCCGCTACGTCATCCCGCGCTTCGTCGAGCGCACCTCCCAGGGCATCCGCGAGTACGACCCGTACGCGAAGCTCTTCGAGGAGCGCGTGATCTTCCTCGGCGTCCAGATCGACGACGCCTCCGCCAACGACGTCATGGCGCAGCTGCTGTGCCTGGAGTCGATGGACCCGGACCGGGACATCTCGATCTACATCAACAGCCCCGGTGGCGACATGACCGCCCTGACGGCGATCTACGACACGATGCAGTTCGTGAAGCCCGACATCCAGACGGTCTGCATGGGCCAGGCGGCCTCCGCCGCGGCCATCCTGCTCGCCGCGGGCACGCCCGGCAAGCGCATGGCGCTGCCGAACTCGCGCGTGCTGATCCACCAGCCGGCGGGCTCCACCGGTCGCGGTCAGCTCTCGGACCTGGAGATCATCGCCGCGGAGTTCACCCGGATGCGTGAGCAGCTGGAGAACATGCTGGCCAAGCACTCGAACCAGCCGATCGAGAAGGTCCGCGAGGACATCGAGCGCGACAAGATCCTCACGGCCGAGGAGGCGCTGGAGTACGGCCTCGTCGACCAGATCATCTCCACCCGCAAGCTGAACAACAGCGCGGTCCGCTGACGCGGATCCTCGCACTTGCGCCCTCCCTTGGCACGGCGCACGGCAAAGTGAACCCTGCCAAGGGGGGCCCGAACACCGGGCCCGGCAAGGTACCGTCGGACATAAGGCAGCACCAGGAGCCGCTGGACTCATGACGTCCAGGCGTCTCCCAGGCGAAGGGGAAGCACACCGTGGCACGCATCGGTGACGGCGGCGATCTGCTCAAGTGCTCGTTCTGTGGCAAGAGCCAGAAGCAGGTCAAGAAGCTCATCGCAGGGCCCGGTGTGTACATCTGCGACGAGTGCATCGATCTCTGCAACGAGATCATCGAGGAGGAGCTCGCGGAGACGAGCGAGGTGCGCTGGGAGGAACTGCCCAAGCCCCGCGAGATCTACGAGTTCCTGGAGGGCTACGTGGTCGGCCAGGAGGCCGCCAAGAAGGCCCTGTCCGTCGCGGTGTACAACCACTACAAGCGGGTCCAGGCGGGCGAGAACGGCGGCGCGAGCGGCCGTGACGACGCGATCGAGCTGGCGAAGTCCAACATCCTGCTGCTCGGGCCCACGGGCTCGGGCAAGACCCTCCTCGCGCAGACCCTGGCGCGCATGCTGAACGTCCCGTTCGCGATCGCCGACGCCACGGCGCTGACCGAGGCGGGGTACGTCGGCGAGGACGTCGAGAACATCCTGCTGAAGCTGATCCAGGCCGCGGACTACGACGTCAAGAAGGCCGAGACCGGGATCATCTACATCGACGAGATCGACAAGGTCGCCCGCAAGAGCGAGAACCCGTCGATCACCCGTGACGTGTCGGGCGAGGGCGTGCAGCAGGCCTTGCTGAAGATCCTCGAGGGCACCACGGCCTCGGTGCCGCCGCAGGGCGGCCGCAAGCACCCGCACCAGGAGTTCATCCAGATCGACACGACGAACGTGCTGTTCATCGTGGGCGGCGCCTTCGCCGGGCTGGAGAAGATCATCGAGGCCCGGGCCGGCGCGAAGGGCATCGGCTTCGGTGCCACGATCCTGTCCAAGCGCGAGCTGGAGGCCAAGGACGTCTTCGAGGACGTCATGCCGGAGGACCTGGTCAAGTTCGGCATGATCCCCGAGTTCATCGGCCGCCTGCCGGTGATCACCTCGGTCCACAACCTCGACCGCGAGGCGCTCCTGCAGATCCTGGTGGAGCCCCGCAACGCGCTCGTCAAGCAGTACCAGCGGCTGTTCGAACTCGACGGCGTGGAGCTGGACTTCGAGCGCGAGGCGCTGGAGGCCATCGCCGACCAGGCGATCCTCCGCCAGACCGGCGCCCGCGGTCTGCGCGCCATCATGGAGGAGGTCCTCCAGGGCGTGATGTACGAGGTGCCGTCCCGCAAGGACGTGGCCCGTGTCGTCATCACCGCCGACGTGGTCCTCTCCAACGTCAACCCGACCCTGATCCCGCGTGACGCCCGGGGACGGGGCTCGGGGGAGCAGAAGACGGCCTGAGCACACCGCACGCCGACGGGCAGGCACCCCCACGGGGTGCCTGCCCGTCGGCGTTTCCGGAGCCGGAGGCTCCGGACCGGGCGCCGACGCGCGAAAAGGGGTGTCCGCCCCCGTGGCGGACACCCCTGCGCGGAAGACGCGACGCCGCCCGCGCCCCGACCGCTAGATCTTCTCCCGCACGTCGTTGCGGAGCTTGGCCGTGAGGTTGCCCAGGTCCTCCACCGAGCCGCCGTCACCGGAGGCGATGGAGGCGACGCTGTACGCCGACACGAAGGCGACGGTGCTGTGGTCGGCCCATATGCACACCGGCATCTTGATGGTCTCCGGAACGCCCGACTCCGAGGCCGACGAGCTGCTGCTGTCGATCTGGGCGATCTGGCACTTCATGATGCCGCCCGAGAAGTCCGCCGGGCTCACGGCCTCGGGGCTGCCGACCAGCTTGCCCTTGGTGTCGGAGCCGCTCTGGGTCTTGTCGGCCTCGGACTTGGCCTTGGCGAACATGGCGTCGACGACGGCCTCGGGGTCGTCGATGGTGCCGTAGACGCCGCTGAAGGAGAGCCCCTTCTTGCTCAGCCCGGTGCCGGCCTCGTAACCGGCGCTCACCTCGGTGGGGTTCTTCACCCCCCACTTCTCGAAGTCCGAGCGGTCGGAGTCGGTGATGTCGTTGTCGGACCCCGAGTCGTTGGACTTCTTGTAGGTGCCGTCGACCACCGAGCTCTTCGCGACCAGCTTGTGCGGACCGTCGTCCGTGATATCGCCGCCGCTCCCGGCGAGCACGAAGTACGCCCCCACCGCCACGGCGGCCACCACGGCGACGGCGCCGACGATGAGACCCGTCTTCTTCTTCCCGCCGCCCGACTGCGGCGGCTGCGGCACGCCGTACGGCTGCTGCTGGCCGTAGGGGTTCGGCTGCTGGCCGTACGGCCCCGGCTGCTGCGGAGCGCCCTGCGGCGCGCCCTGGGGAGCGCCCTGGGGAGCGCCCTGGGGGTAGCCGTACCCGGGCTGCGGCGCCGGAGGGGCCTGCTGGGGGTAGCCGTAGCCGGGCTGCGGAGCCTGCGGCGGCTGGCCGTAGGGGCCCGGCTGGCCGTACGGCCCAGGCTGCCCCGGCTGGCCGTAGGGGCCCGGCTGCTGGGGCGGCTGGCCGTACGGGCCCGGCTGGTTGTTGCTCATTCCTGGGTTCCCCTCCAGAAGTTTATGTGTTCCCGACATCCTGGCCCAGGGCCGGGAAACGCACGGCACCGGGGGCCGCACCGTTACAGAACAAACGCGTTTCGGGACCGCCCCGTGACACCTCTAAACTGACCTGCGTGACCGAGAACGCTCAGCAGCAGCCACCCGCGCCCGACACCGAACTGCCGACCCAGTACGCGCCGGCCGATGTAGAGGGGCCGCTGTACGAGCGCTGGGTAGAGCGCGGTTACTTCGAGGCGGACGCGAAGAGCGACAAGCCGCCCTACACGATCGTCATCCCGCCGCCCAACGTCACCGGCAGCCTGCACCTCGGGCACGCCTTCGAGCACACCCTCATCGACGCCCTCACCCGCCGCAAGCGCATGCAGGGCTACGAGACGCTGTGGCAGCCCGGCATGGACCACGCCGGCATCGCCACGCAGAACGTGGTCGAGCGCGAGCTGGGCAAGGAGGGCAAGTCCCGGCAGGACCTGGGCCGCGAGGCATTCGTCGAGCGCGTCTGGCAGTGGAAGTCCGAGTCCGGCGGCCAGATCAGCGGCCAGATGCGCCGCCTCGGCGACGGCGTCGCCTGGTCCCGTGAGCGCTTCACCATGGACGAGGGCCTGTCCCAGGCCGTCCAGACCATCTTCAAGAAGCTCTACGACGACGAGCTGATCTACCGCGCCGAGCGCATCATCAACTGGTGCCCGCGCTGTCTGACGGCCATCTCGGACATCGAGGTGGAGTACCAGGACGACGACGGCGAGCTGGTCTCCATGAAGTACGGGGAGGGGGACGACACCATCGTCGTCGCCACCACCCGCGCGGAGACGATGCTCGGTGACACCGCCGTCGCCGTCCACCCCGAGGACGAGCGGTACAAGCACCTCGTCGGCACGCTCATCAGGCTCCCGCTGACCGACCGCTCCATCCCGGTCGTCGCCGACGAGCACGTCGACCCCGAGTTCGGCACGGGTGCCGTCAAGGTCACCCCGGCCCACGACCCGAACGACTTCGAGATCGGCCAGCGGCACGACCTGGCGTCCATCACCGTGATGGACGAGCACGCCGTCATCACCGTCCACGGCCCCTTCCAGGGCATGGACCGGCTGGAGGCCCGCTCGGCGATCGTCGCCGCGCTGCGCGCCGAGGGCCGGATCGTCGCCGAGAAGCGGCCCTACGTCCACTCCGTCGGCCACTGCTCGCGCTGCAAGACCACCATCGAGCCCCGGCTGTCCATGCAGTGGTGGGTCAAGGTCGGCCCGCTCGCCCAGGCCGCCGGCGACGCCGTCCGCGAGGGCAAGGTCAAGATCCATCCGCAGGAGATGGAGAAGCGGTACTTCGACTGGGTCGACAACCTGCACGACTGGTGCATCTCGCGCCAGCTGTGGTGGGGCCACCGCATCCCCGTCTGGTACGGCCCGGACGGCGAGGTCGTCTGCGTCGGCCCGGACGACGAGGCACCGACCGGCGAGGGCTGGCACCAGGAAACCGACGTCCTCGACACCTGGTTCTCCTCCGGCCTGTGGCCCTTCTCCACCCTCGGCTGGCCCGAACAGACCGAGTCGCTGGCGAAGTTCTACCCGAACTCCGTCCTGGTCACCGGCTACGACATCCTCTTCTTCTGGGTCGCCCGGATGATGATGTTCGGCCTGTACGCGATGGACGGCACCCCGCCGTTCCACACCATCGCCCTGCACGGCATGGTCCGCGACCAGTTCGGCAAGAAGATGTCGAAGTCCTTCGGCAACGCGGTCAACCCGCTGGACTGGATGGACAAGTACGGCTCCGACGCGCTCCGGTTCACCCTGGCGCGCGGCGCCAACCCGGGCGTCGACGTCCCGATCGGCGAGGACTGGGTCCAGGGCGCCCGCAACTTCGCCAACAAGATCTGGAACGCGACCCGCTTCGCGCTGATGAACGGCGCGACGGTGGAGGGGCCGCTGCCGGAGCCGGCGAAGCTGTCGGCGACGGACCGCTGGATCCTCTCCCGCCTCAACTCGGTCGTCGCCGAGGTCGACGCCCACTACGACGACTACCAGTTCGCCAAGCTCACCGACGCCCTCTTCCACTTCGCGTGGGACGAGGTCTTCGACTGGTACGTCGAGCTGTCCAAGACGGTCTTCCAGGCGGGCGGCGAGCCGGCCGAGGTCAGCAAGCGGGTCCTCGGCGAGGTCCTGGACGTCACCCTCAGGCTGCTGCACCCGGTGGTCCCGTTCGTCACCGAGACCCTGTGGACCACGCTGACCGGCGGCGAGTCGGTCGTCATCGCCGACTGGCCGACCGACAGCGGCTTCCGCGACGCGGCGGCCGAGCAGGAGATCTCCACCCTCCAGTCGGTCATCACCGAGGTCCGCCGGTTCCGCGCCGACCAGGGCCTCCAGCCCGGCCAGCGGGTTCCGGCCCGTCTGACGCTGGACGGCACGGCCCTCGCCCCGCACGAGGCCGCCATCCGCCAGCTGCTCCGCCTCCAGCCGGAGGGCGACTCCTTCACGGCCACGGCCACCCTGCCGGTGGGCGGCGCCGAGGTCGCCCTCGACCTCTCCGGCACGATCGACGTCGCCGCGGAGCGCAAGCGCCTGGCCAAGGACCTGGCCGCCGCCGAGAAGGAGAAGGCCCAGGCCACGGGCAAGCTCGGCAACGAGGCGTTCCTGGCCAAGGCCCCGGAGAACGTGGTGGACAAGATCCGCACGCGCCTGGCCAAGGCCGAGGAGGACATCACGCGCATCCAGGCCCAGCTGGAGCGGCTGCCGGAAGCGTGAGTCACCCCCGCGGGGGAGCGTCGAACGGCTGACGTCGGGGAAGGCCCCGGTGCCGGTGAGGCACCGGGGCCTTCCCCTGCCCGGGAGCGCGGGGAGCGCGCGATCGGCCATGGCGCACCTGTACCCGGCCGGGGCGCCCGGCCACCCCGAACGGCCCCTTTGTCAGTTCCGCTCCGTAGACTGGCACCGTGAGCGACACTCCCGGCAACGACCAGTCCGACCCCCTCGACAGCTTCGACGAGATCATCGAGGCCGAGACCGACCGCGACCCCGACCTCGCGGTCATCGAGGCCGGCAGCCGCACTCTGCGCACCCAGGGCGGCACCCCGCAGGCCGACGTCCCCGCGCGCCCGGAGGACCCGGAGGTCGACAAGGCCCTGCGCGAGGTCGAGGCCGAGCTGGCCACCCGCTGGGGCGAGACCAAGCTGGAGCCCTCGGTCGCCCGCATCGCCGCGCTGATGGACGTCCTCGGCGAGCCTCAGCGCTCGTACCCCTCGATCCACATCACGGGCACCAACGGCAAGACCTCCACCGCCCGCATGATCGAGGCCCTGCTCGGCGCCTTCGAGCTGCGCACCGGCCGGTACACCAGCCCGCACGTGCAGTCGGTCACCGAGCGGATCAGCCTGGACGGCGCCCCGGTCACGGCCGAGCGGTTCATCGAGACGTACCGGGACATCAAGCCGTACGTCGAGATGGTCGACTCCGCGCAGGAGTACCGCCTGTCCTTCTTCGAGGTCCTCACCGGCATGGCGTACGCCGCCTTCGCGGACGCCCCCGTGGACGTCGCCGTCGTCGAGGTCGGCATGGGCGGCTCCTGGGACGCAACCAACGTGATCGACGGTGACGTGGCCGTCGTGACCCCCATCGACCTCGACCACACCGACCGGCTCGGCGGCACGACCGCCGAGATCGCCGGCGAGAAGAGCGGCATCATCAAGCAGGACGCGACCGTCATCCTGGCCCAGCAGCCGGTGGACGCGGCGCAGGTGCTGCTGAAGAAGGCCGTCGAGGTGGACGCCACGGTCGCCCGCGAGGGGCTGGAGTTCGGCGTCGTCGCCCGGCAGGTCGCCGTCGGCGGGCAGCTGCTCACCCTGCGCGGCCTCGGCGGCGAGTACCCGGAGGTGTACCTCCCGCTGCACGGCGCGCACCAGGCGCACAACGCGGCCGTCGCGCTCGCCGCCGTGGAGGCGTTCTTCGGCGTCGGTGCGCAGCGCCGGGAGCCGCTGGACATCGACACCGTCCGCAAGGCCTTCGCGGCCGTCTCCTCCCCGGGCCGCCTGGAGGTCGTCCGGCGGTCACCCACCGTCGTGCTGGACGCCGCGCACAACCCGGCGGGCGCCGCGGCCACGGCCGAGGCGGTGCGGGAGGCGTTCGACTTCAGCCGGCTGATCGGGGTCGTGGGCGCGAGCGGCGACAAGAACGTGCGGGGGCTGCTGGAGGCCTTCGAGCCGCTCTTCGCCGAGGTCGTCGTCACCCAGAACTCCAGCCACCGCGCCATGGACGCGGACGAGCTGGCCGCGATCGCCGTCGAGGTGTTCGGCGACGAGCGGGTGCAGGTGGAGCCGCGGCTGCCGGACGCCCTGGAGGCCGCGATCACGCTGGCCGAGGAGGAGGGCGAGTTCGCGGGCGGCGGTGTGCTCGTCACCGGTTCCGTCATCACGGTCGGCGAGGCCCGGCTGCTGCTGGGGAAGGGCTGAGGACGACCATGCGTACGCTCTGCGCGTCGACCCTGCTCGGCGAGTTCTTCGTGATCGGTTTCGCCGGGCTCGTCGCCATGAAGGACCCGGACCTGTCCGGGTCGACGGTGTGGCTGGTCAGCGGCATCGCCATGGTGCTGTGCCTGCTGCTGTGCGGTGTGGTGACCCGCCCCGGCGGGGTGGCCCTCGGCTGGGCCCTCCAGATCGCCCTGATCGCCTCCGGCGTCTTCGTCCCGACCATGTACTTCATGGGCGCGGTCTTCGCGGCCCTGTGGTGGGCTTCGGTGCACTTCGGGAGAAAGGTGGACGAGGCGAAGGCCCGCTTCGCGGCGCAGGCCGGGTCCTCCTCCTCCACGGCTGACGCTGCGTAACAGGCGCCCCGATACGCCCTGTAACCTCATCCCACCGCACCCCGCACGTCGCGTAAGGAGTCTCCCGTGAGCCAGCGCACCCTCGTCCTCCTCAAGCCCGACGCCGTCCGTCGTGGCCTGACCGGCGAGATCATCAGCCGGATCGAGCGCAAGGCCGGCTGGCAGATCACCGCGCTGGAGCTGCGCACCCTGGACCGCGGCACGCTGGAGCAGCACTACGGCGAGCACGTCGGCAAGCCGTTCTACGAGCCGCTGGTCGAGTTCATGTCCTCCGGCCCGGTCGTCGCCCTGATCGTGGAGGGCGAGCGGGTGATCGAGGGCGTGCGCGCGCTCGCCGGCCCGACCGACCCGATCGCCGCCCCGCCCGGCTCGATCCGCGGTGACTTCGGTGTGATCGTCCGGGAGAACCTGATCCACGCCTCGGACTCGGAGGAGTCCGCCGAGCGCGAGGTGAAGCTCTTCTTCCCGGGCCACGTGTAACCCGGACGACCCGAGGCCGGGGAATCGGGGGACCGCTCCCGGGCCTCGTTCTTCCCGGCATGAGTACCGGCGATTGAGGGAACGCGCGTCCCCGAACGCCCGTCTCCACAAGCGGGGCGGCACGCCATCCGGTGACAATGGCGGAGACCCTCGCGCAGTGTTCGTGCAGGCGCGTTTACGATGGAAGCCTTCACGTCACAGCACCCGCCTCGCCGACCTGATATGCCCTCACATACGCAGGCCGGCCAGATGAATCCGGATGGGGAACTCAATGTCGTTCATCGGCCGTGACATGGCTGTCGACCTCGGGACCGCCAACACGCTGGTGTACGTCAGGGGTCGCGGGATCGTCCTGAACGAGCCGTCCGTCGTGGCGATCAACACCAACACGGGTGGGATCCTCGCGGTCGGTGCCGAAGCGAAGAAGATGATCGGCCGGACCCCGGGCAACATCGTGGCCGTCCGCCCGCTGAAGGACGGCGTCATCGCCGACTTCGAGATCACCGAGCGGATGCTCCGCTACTTCATCCTGAAGATCCACAAGCGGCGGTACCTGGCCCGGCCGCGGGTCGTCGTCTGCGTGCCCTCCGGCATCACGGGCGTCGAGCGCCGCGCGGTCATCGAGGCGTCCTCGCAGGCGGGCGCCCGCCAGGTGCACATCATCGAGGAACCCATGGCCGCCGCCATCGGCTCCGGACTGCCGGTCCACGAGGCCACGGGCAACATGGTGGTGGACATCGGCGGCGGCACCACGGAGGTCGCGGTCATCTCGCTCGGCGGCATCGTCACCGCCCAGTCCATCCGGGTCGCCGGCGACGAGCTGGACAACGCGATCATCCAGTACATCAAGAAGGAGTACAGCCTTCTGCTGGGCGAGCGCACCGCCGAACAGATCAAGATCACCATCGGTTCGGCGTACGACCTCGACAGCGACGAGCACACCGAAGTGCGCGGCCGGGACCTGGTGTCCGGGCTGCCGAAGACCGTCGTCATCTCGGCGGCCGAGGTCCGCAAGGCGATCGAGGAACCGGTCAACGCGATCGTGGACG
Source organism: Streptomyces sp. NRRL S-31 (assembly GCF_000718775.1). Lineage (GTDB taxonomy): Bacteria > Actinomycetota > Actinomycetes > Streptomycetales > Streptomycetaceae > Streptomyces. Next base: position 16,374 of record NZ_JOCB01000075.1, on the reverse strand, counting down.
CCGTGAAGACCACCCTCGACAAGTGCCCGCCGGAGCTGTCCGGCGACATCATGGACCGCGGAATCGTTCTGACCGGCGGCGGAGCACTGCTGCGCGGTCTCGACGAGCGGCTGCGGCGGGAGACCGGAATGCCGATCCACATCGCCGAGGACCCGCTGGACAGCGTCGCGCTCGGTTCCGGAAAGTGCGTCGAGGAGTTCGAGGCACTCCAGCAGGTTCTGGACGCCCAGCCGCGCAGATGACGCGACTCTTCGATTCCGCCGTACGAGACGTTCTCCTCTCGTGCGGCGGATCGTTGATATAGAGGCATAAGCTCCCCCAAATGGGCCGCTCCGGTTTGCGCCGCACCATTCGCGTTTTCCAGAGGCCCGACGAATTCCTACTTGAGGAAGGGCACGGCCGCCGCACTGTGAGGGACACGAAAGAGAGCCGGCTGCTCCTGGTCCTGTTGGTCGCGATCGCGTTCGCGTTGATCACGGTGGACATCCGGGGAGGACGCAACTCCCCGGTCGACGGCGCCCGGCACGCCGCCGCGGCGGTGTTCGGCCCGGTCGAGGACGGGCTGTCCTCCGCGGTCGACCCGGTCGGCAACGCCGTCTCCGCCGTCCGCGACTCCGGCGGCCGGCACGACCGGCTCGCCGCGCTGGAGAAGGAGAACGCGGCCCTCAAGGCCAAGCTGGGCAGCGACGACCGCAACCGCAGCCGCCTGGAGCAACTCGACAAGCTGATGAAGATCGCCGGCGAGGGGCAGTACGGCATCAAGGGCGCCCAGGTCATCGCCATAGGGTCGGCACAGGGCTTCTCCTGGACCATCACCATCGACGCGGGCGCCGACGACGGCATCAAGCGGGACATGACCGTCCTCAACGGCGACGGCCTCGTCGGCCGCGTCACCACCGTCGGCCCCGGCACCTCCACCGTGCTGCTCGCCAACGACCCGGACTTCACCGTCGGCACCCGGATGGAGGGTGACGACGAACTCGGCTTCGCCTCCGGCCAGGGCGACCGCCCGCTGCGCGTCGAACTGCTCAACGGCAAGGCGGAGGTGAAGAAGGGCGACCGGCTCGTCACCTTCGGCTCGCAGGCCGACCGGCCGTTCGTGCCCGGCGTCCCGGTCGGCGTGGTCTCCCGCGTCGACCCCTCCGGCGGCGGACTCACCCGCACGCTCAGCGTCACCCCGTACGTCGGCTTCACCAAGCTCGACATCGTCGGTGTGGTCGTGCAGGCCCCGAAGAAGGACCCGCGGGACACCGTGCTCCCGGCCAAGCCGAAGCCGGTCCCGACGCCGACGGTGACCGTCACGGTCACCCCGTCGGCCGGTGCGCCCGGCACGGGCACCGACACCGCGACCGCCACCGACGAGCAGCAGTAGGAGCCGTATCCCATGCGTGTCAACCGGATCGTGCTCTCCACCGCGCTGATCGTCGTGGCCCTGGTGATCCAGGTCAGCGTCCTCGCGCGGCTGCACCTGCCCGGCGCGGTGCCCGACCTGCTGCTGCTCACCGTCCTCGGCCTGGCGATGGTGTACGGCCATGTCGGCGGCGCCCTCGTCGGGTTCGGCGCCGGCCTGCTCGCCGACCTGGCGCCGCCCGCCGACCACGCGGCCGGCCGCTACGCCCTGGTGCTGTGCGTCACCGGCTACTTCGCCGGGCTCGTCCGGCCGGAGAACGGCCGGCTGAAGTCGGCGACCGGCCCGATGGCCGTCGTGGTCGCCGCCGCCGTCGGCTCCACCCTGCTCTACGCCGGGGTGGGCGCCCTGGTCGGCGACACCGCCGCCCGCCATGTCGGCCTGACCGGGCTGCTGTTCTCCGCCGCCCTGTACGACCTGCTGCTCGCCCCGTTCGTGGTCCCCGGGGTCATGTGGCTGGCCCGCCGCTCCGACAACGACCCGCTCACCGAGAGCGGGCCCGCGGCCAAGGCCGGTGACATCTCCTCCGGCTGGCTCTCCTCGGGCACCGGCCTGCGCATCGGCGGCCAGCGCGGCGGCCTCGGCGCGCTGAAGGCCAAGGCCCGCACCCGTTCCGCCCGGGTCGGCCGCATCAAGGGGGTCAAGCGGCTGTGAACGCCGGGAGGTTCACCCGAACGAGGCGGCTCTCCCGGAACGCGGGCTCACAGGCCGGTCGTTCATCATGCGGAGACGCGCGGGCGGTCCGCACACCGGTGCCCCGCGTGCGACCACCGCGCGCACATCCGCATCCCGTACGTCCGCGACCGGTGAGACCGCGTTCCGTACCGCCGCGTTCCGTACCGCCGTATTCCGTACGTCCGCACGACACGCGTCCGCACCACGTGCACCCGCACAGCGCGCATCCATACCGCGCGCGTCCGTACCGCGCACAGACGTCCACGCACTGAGAGGGGGAGACAGCCGCAGTGACCAACATCCCCGAGACCGGACGGACCCCACGGGTCCAGATCCGGCTCGTCGTGATCCAGATCCTCGTCCTGTCCCTCCTCGGCACGCTCGGCGGCCGGCTGTGGTACCTCCAGATCCGGGAGGGCGCGGAGTACCAGAAGAAGGCGTCCGGCAACCACGTCCAGCAGGTGGTCGACGCCGCCGTGCGCGGCGACATCCTGGACGCCCGCGGTGTGCCCCTCGCGGACAACGAGACCCGCCTGGTGGTCTCCGCCTCCCGCACCGACCTGCTCAAGCAGCGGGACGGCGGCAAGGCCGTCCTCGCCAAGCTGGCCGGCGTCCTCGGCATGAGCGCCACCGAGGTCGCGCGGAAGGTCCGGCTGTGCGACGCCAAGACCCCCCAGCCCTGCTGGAACGGCTCGCCCTACCAGCCGATCCCCATCACCGACGAGGCCACGGCCAAGCAGGCCCTCCAGATCCGTGAGCGCTCCGAGGACTTCCCCGGGATCACCGCCGAGCCCGAGGCCGTCCGGCGCTACCCGGCCCCCGGCAAGTCCAACACCGCGCAGGTGCTGGGCTACCTCTCGCCCGTCACCGACGACGAGATCCAGCAGGCCAAGGACAGCGACTCGCCCTACCTCCGCTCCGACATGGTCGGACGCTCCGGCCTGGAGCGGACGTACGACAAGGTGCTGCGCGGCAAGGCCGGCGTCACCCGCTACGAGGTGGACAACCTCGGCCGGGTCATCGGCAAGGCCGAGTCGGACGCGGCCGAGCCCGGTTCGAATCTGGTCACCAGCATCGACTCCCGGGTCCAGCGGGTCGCGGAGTACGAGCTGGACAAGGCGATGAAGGTCGCCCGCCAGCAGTTCGACAAGATCACCGGGACGAACTACAAGGCCGACTCCGGCGCCGTCGTGGTGATGGAGGCCAAGACCGGCCGGATCGTCGCCATGGCCTCCGCACCGACGTACGACCCGAACGTCTGGGTCGGCGGCATCTCCGCCAAGGACTACAAGGCCCTCACCGGCAAGGACTCGGACTACCCGCTGCTCAACCGGGCCATACAGGGTCAGGCCGCGCCCGGCTCGACGTTCAAGGTGGTCTCCACGGCCGCCGCCGTCGAGGCCGGCTACCCCTTCGACGGCAGTTACCCGTGCACCAGCTCCTACTCGGTGGGCGGCCAGGTCTTCAAGAACTTCGAGGGCGAGAACTTCGGCCCCATCTCCCTCGGCCGCGCCCTGGAGGTCTCCTGCGACACCGTCTTCTACGGCCTCGCGGACAAGGAGTGGAAGAAGGACGGCGGCATCAACCCCAAGAAGGGCCAGCCGAAGGACTACTTCTACAAGGCCGCCCACCAGTTCGGCCTCGGCAGCGAGACCGGCGTCGACCTGCCCAACGAGGTCACCGGCCGGGTGCCGGACCGCCGTTGGAAGCTGGACTACTGGAAGGCCAACAAGGACGCCTGGTGCCGATCCGGCAAGAAGGACGGCTCCTACGTCGAGAAGATCGCCTACGAGAACTGCCTCGAGGGCAACAAGATGCGCGAGGGCGACTCGATCAACTACTCCATCGGCCAGGGTGACACGCTCGTCACCCCGATCCAGGAGGCGGTGATCTACGGCGCCGTCGCCAACGGCGGCACGATGTACCGGCCGACCATCGGCAAGGCGATCATCAGCGCCGACGGCAGGACCGTGCGGGAGATCAAGCCGAAGAAGCGCGGGAAGCTGCCGGTCAGCCAGGCCACCCTCAAGGGCATGGACGACGCCTTCGCGGGCGTCATCACCCGCGGTACGGCGGCCTGGAAGTTCGGCGGCTGGCCACAGGACAAGATCCCGCTGCACGCCAAGACCGGTACGGCCGAGGTCTACGGCAAGCAGACCACGTCCTGGCTCGCCACCTACTCCAAGGACTACACGGTGATCATGACGATCGCCCAGGCCGGTACGGGTTCCGGCGCCTCCGGCGAGGCCGTGCGCAACATCTACAGCGCGCTCTACGGCGTCCAGGGCGACGGCTCCGTCGACGACAAGAAGGCGCTGCTGCCCCAGCCGCAGCAGGATCTGCCCAAGGTCCGCGCGGACGGCACCATCGCCGCCCCCAAGGTGGGCGGCGACCCGGCGAAGGACGCCGAGGCCGCCCAGAAGAACAACCCGACCAACGGCGACGACCAGCAGCCCGCGGGCACCACCGCCTCGCCCGGCACGGGCAACCGCGACACCCGCAGACGGCCCCGCGGCAGGGGCGGCCGGAGGATGCCCTCATGACCGGCGCGAACAGCTTCTCCGTCTCCGGGTACGGCCCCGAGCGGGCCGGCTGGACCAGGATCTTCGCCCGCGACTCGCTCACCCGCCGGCTGGACTGGCCCATGCTGCTGGCGGCCACCGCGCTGTCCCTGATGGGCTCCCTGCTGGTCTACTCGGCGACCCGAAACCGCACCGAGCTGAACCAGGGCGACCCGTACTACTTCCTGGCCCGCCATCTGATGAACCTCGGCATCGGGGTCGCCCTGATGACGGGCACGCTCTGGCTCGGCCACCGGGCCCTGCGCAACGCGGTGCCGATCCTCTACGGCCTGTCGGTGCTGCTCGCCCTGGTCGTCCTCACCCCGCTCGGCGCGACGATCAACGGCCAGCGCAACTGGCTCGTCATCGGCGGCTTCTCGCTCCAGCCCGCCGAGTTCCTCAAGGTCTCGATCATCCTCGGCATGTCGATGCTGCTGGCCGCGCGGGTGGACGCGGGCGACAAGCCGTACCCCGACCACCGGACCGTCTTCCAGGCGCTGTGCCTGGCCACCGTACCGATCATGATCCTGCTGCTCATGCCGGACCTCGGCTCGGTGCTGGCCATGGTGGCGATCATCCTGGGCGTGCTGCTCGCCTCCGGCGCCTCCAACCGCTGGGTCTTCGGCCTGCTCCTCACCGGTGTGATCGGCTGCGTCGCGATCTGGCAGCTGCACATCCTGGACGAGTACCAGATCAACCGGTTCGCGGCCTTCGCCAACCCGGACCTGGACCCGTCGGGCGTCGGCTACAACACCAACCAGGCCCGCATCGCCATCGGCTCCGGCGGGCTCACCGGCGCCGGCCTCTTCCACGGCTCGCAGACCACCGGCCAGTTCGTGCCCGAGCAGCAGACGGACTTCGTCTTCACGGTCGCGGGGGAGGAGCTGGGCTTCCTCGGCGCGGGCCTGATCATCTTCCTGCTCGGCGTCGTCCTGTGGCGTGCCTGCCGCATAGCGCGTGACTCGACCGAGCTGTACGGGACGATCGTGGCCGCCGGCATCGTCGCCTGGTTCGCCTTCCAGTCCTTCGAGAACATCGGCATGACCCTCGGCATCATGCCGGTCACCGGTCTGCCCCTGCCGTTCGTGTCGTACGGCGGCTCGTCCATGTTCGCGGTCTGGGTCGCGATCGGCCTGCTCCAGTCGATCAAGGTGCAGCGGCCGATGTCGGCGTGAACCACCGGGCACGGGAGGCAGCGGCGGCGGGAAGCGCAGGAGGACCGGTGGGAAGCCCGGCGGATGCCCGGCAGGAGCACGGCCGGCGGACGTTCGCCGGGGTGAAAGGCGGGGACTCCCGGCCCCTCACCCCCGGCGGCCCCTGCCGCACCGCCCTCCCGCCCACTAGATTCGGTGCATGGCGGATGCGAAACGCGAGATCGAGCGCAAATACGAATCCGACGAGAGCGGGCTGCCCGACCTGACCGGCACGGGCGGGGTGGCCGCGGTCCTCGACAAGGGCCTGGTCGACCTGGACGCGACGTACTACGACACCGCCGACGAACGCCTGGCCGCGGCCTCGCTCACGCTGCGCCGCCGCACCGGCGGCTCCGACGCCGGCTGGCACCTGAAGTTCCCGGTCGCCCCCGGAGTCCGCGACGAGATCCGGGCCCCGCTCTCCGACACCGTCCCCGAGGAGATCGCCGCCCTGGTCCGCTCCCGGGTCCGGGACCGCGCACTGGTTCCCCTGGTCCGGCTGCGCTCCGCCCGGGACGTCCGGCACCTGGTCGACACGGAGGGCACCCTGCTGGCCGAGGCGAGCGTCGACACCGTGACCGCCGAGCGGCTCACCGGCGCAGGCGGGGCCGCCCAGTGGACCGAGATCGAGGTGGAACTGGCCGACGGAGGCGACCCGGCCCTCCTCGACCAGCTGGAGAAACGGCTGCGCGCGGCGGGCGTACGACCGTCCGCCTCCCCGTCCAAACTGGCCCGCGCCCTGGAACAGACCGGGAGCCCCGCCGAGCACCGGCGCGGGAAGAAGCCCGCGCCGTCCGAGCCCGCCAAACCCGCCGAACGGGCCAAGCCCGCCAAGCCCGTGACGGCCGGCGACCACGTCCTCGCCTACCTCCGCGCCCAGCGCGACGCACTGGTCGAACTCGACCCCGCCGTCCGCCGTGACCTCCCCGACGCGGTGCACCGCATGCGGGTCGCCACCCGCCGCGCCCGCAGCACCCTGCGCACCTTCACCGGCATCCTCGACCGCGCCGTCACCGGCCCCGTCGGCGCCGACCTGAAGTGGCTCGCCGGCGAGCTGGGCGTCGACCGCGACCAGGAGGTGCTGGCCGACCGCCTGCTGACCGCCCTCGACGCCCTCCCGCCCGACCTCGTCACCGGCCCCGTCCGCGAACGCCTCACCGCCTGGGCCGACGCCCGGCACGGCGGCGCCCACGCCCATCTGACCGGCATCCTCGACTCCCGTCGCTACCTGGCCCTGCTGGACGCCCTGGACAGCCTGCTCGCCGACCCGCCGCTGCGCGGGGCGGCCGGCGGAAAGCCCGGCAAGGCGCTCGCCAAGGCCGTGCGCAAGGACGAGAAGAAGCTGAAAGCCAAGATGGAGCACGCGCTCGACCAGCCGGCGGGGAAGGACCGCGACCTCGCCCTGCACGAGGCCCGCAAGAAGGCCAAGCGCACCCGGTACGCCGCGGAGGCCGCCACCGAGGCCCTCGGCGCCGACGCCCGCTTGCTCAGCCGGGCCATGAAATCCCTGACCACCCTGCTCGGCGACCACCAGGACAGCGTCATGGCCCGCCGCGCCCTGCGCGAACTCGCGGCGGTGGCCCACGCGGCGGGGGAGAGCGCGTTCACGTACGGGCTGCTGTACGGCAGGGAGGAGGCGCGGGCGGCGCGGCTGGAGGAGGAGCTGCCCGGGCGCTGGAAGGAGGCCAGGGCCCAGGCGACCGGCTGAGCGTTCGGGGGAGGCCGCCGGGCGGGTTACGCTTGATGGTCACCCCTGTCAGCTCACGAAGGTTCGCGAGATGCCTGCCGAAGCCGCCGAGTCGGTGTTCCCGCAGCTCGAAGCACTGCTCCCGCATGTGCAGAAGCCCATCCAGTACGTCGGCGGAGAGCTCAATTCCACGGTGAAGCCGTGGGACGAGTGCGATGTCCGCTGGGCGCTCATGTACCCCGACGCCTATGAGGTCGGTCTGCCCAACCAGGGCGTCATGATCCTCTACGAGGTCCTCAACGAGCAGGCGGGCGTGCTCGCCGAGCGCACGTACAGCGTCTGGCCGGACCTGGAAGCGCTGATGCGCGAGCACGGCGTCCCCCAGTTCACGGTGGACAGCCACCGCCCGGTGAAGTCCTTCGACGTGTTCGGCCTCAGCTTCTCCACGGAGCTGGGCTACACCAACATGCTCACCGCGCTGGACCTCGCGGGCATCCCGCTGGAGTCCCGGGACCGCACGGTCGACGACCCGATCGTCCTGGCCGGCGGCCACGCCGCCTTCAACCCGGAGCCGATCGCCGACTTCATCGACGCGGCGGTCATCGGCGACGGCGAGCAGGCCGTCCTGGACATGACCCGGATCATCCGCGAGTGGAAGGCGGAGGGCCGCCCCGGCGGCCGCGAGGAGGTCCTCCTCCGCCTGGCGAAGACGGGCGGGGTGTACATCCCGGCGTTCTACGACGTCGAGTACCTGCCCGACGGCCGGATCGCCCGCGTCGTGCCCAACAGGTCGGGCGTCCCGTGGCGCGTGTCCAAGCACACCGTCATGGACCTGGACGAGTGGCCGTACCCCAAGCAGCCGCTGGTCCCCCTGGCCGAGACGGTCCACGAGCGGATGTCGGTGGAGATCTTCCGCGGCTGCACCCGCGGCTGCCGCTTCTGCCAGGCCGGCATGATCACCCGCCCGGTCCGCGAGCGCTCCATCACCGGCATCGGCGAGATGGTCGACAAGGGCCTGAAGGCGACGGGCTTCGAGGAGGTGGGCCTGCTCTCCCTCTCCTCCGCCGACCACTCGGAGATCGGCGACATCGCCCGGGGCCTGGCGGACCGCTACGAGGACGACAAGATCGGCCTCTCGCTGCCCTCCACCCGCGTCGACGCCTTCAACATCGACCTGGCCAACGAGCTGACGAGGAACGGCCGCCGCTCGGGCCTGACCTTCGCCCCCGAGGGCGGCTCGGAGCGCATCCGCAAGGTCATCAACAAGATGGTCTCGGAGGACGACCTGATCCGCACGGTCGCCACCGCCTACGGCAACGGCTGGCGCCAGGTGAAGCTGTACTTCATGTGCGGCCTGCCGACGGAGACCGACGAGGACGTCCTCCAGATCGCCGACATGGCGACGCACGTCATCCAGAAGGGCCGCGAGGTCTCCGGCGCGAACGACATCCGCTGCACGGTCTCCATCGGCGGCTTCGTCCCCAAGCCGCACACCCCCTTCCAGTGGGCCCCGCAGCTCTCGGCGGAGGAGACGGACGCCCGGCTGGCCAAGCTCCGCGACAAGATCCGCGGCGACAAGAAGTACGGCCGCTCGATCGGCTTCCGCTACCACGACGGCAAGCCCGGCATCGTCGAGGGCCTCCTCTCCCGCGGCGACCGCCGCATCGGCGCCGTCATCCGCGCGGTCTACGAGGACGGCGGCCGCTTCGACGGCTGGCGCGAGCACTTCTCCTACGACCGCTGGATGGCCTGCGCCGACAAGGCCCTCGCCCCCTTCGGCGTGGACGTCGACTGGTACACCACCCGCGAGCGCACCTACGAGGAGGTCCTGCCCTGGGACCACCTCGACTCCGGCCTGGACAAGGACTGGCTCTGGGAGGACTGGCAGGACGCCCTCGACGAGACGGAGGTCGAGGACTGCCGCTGGACACCGTGCTTCGACTGCGGGGTGTGCCCGCAGATGGACACCCAGATCCAGATCGGCCCGACCGGCAAGAAGCTGCTGCCGCTGACGGTCAAGAACACGGGCCCGACGCCGGCGGCGAGCGGGCACACGCACTGAGGTGAGCGAGGCACTCGATCGGGTGGCGCCGCAGGAGCTCCCTCGCACGCAGGCGATGTGACGACCATGAGCGCCCCCTTCGCTTTGGAGGGGGCGCACTGGTGTCGTGACCTGCCGGAAGAACCGGTGCACGTTGCCTTTGGCAAGTTGATGTCCGCACCAGCGATTGCTGGTTAAAGTCGTTTGGTTACTACTGGTTGTGGGGGCAATCAGAGCTTGGTCGGCTGCGCCCGACATCCTGGGGAGGGCCTGTAGCGCATGAGTCGTCGCTCTGCTGGTTTTGTCGGTGCCTGGGCAGAAGTGCAGCGTGAGCACCAGCGTCAAGTGGAAGCCGAAGCCAGACGGCGCCGGGAAGAGGCACGGCAGGCGCGGGCCTGTCAACGACGTGCCACGCAGGAGTACCGGCAGTACCGGCAGGCAGAGGCGAGGCGACGCACGGAGGAGCTGGACGCGCAGGTCGCCACCTTGCAAGGGCTGCTGACCGCGGGCTGCCAGGCGCCGGCCTTCAGAGCCTCGTCCCTGATGCGTGCGGAAGAGATCCCGCCGTTCGACCCGGGACAGCTCGCCTGGCCCGTGCGCATGCCGGATCCCAGCCAATACCAGGCGCAGGGAGGTTGGACTGCAAACCGGCGTGCACAGGCCCAGGCGGAGGCAGAGGCTCGGTTCGAACGGGACTGGCACGCCGCGCAAGCTGCCGAAGCACAGCGACAGCAGCAGCTGGCGGCCCTCCAGAGGGACTATGAGCAGAGGACTGGGGCCCAGCGGGCGGAGGTGCGTCGGCACAACGCCGGCATCGTCGAGGTGACCGAGGGCGTGAGGCGGGGAGACCCTGACTCCGTGGTCGAGTACTTCTCAGCGGCTCTCTACTCGTCGACTGCTTGGCCGGAAGGGTTTCCTCGGCAGGTCGCGGCAGCCTTCGACGCGGCGGCGCGGCAGCTTGTGCTGGACTGGGAGCTGCCCGGATACGACGTGGTCCCCGAGGCGAAATCCGTGAGGTACATGCCCGCCCAGGACGCGGACAAGGAAACCGCACGTTCTGTTACCCAGCGTCGTGGGCTGTACCGAGAGGTGCTGGCGCAGAGCCTGCTGCTGGTCCTGCATCAGCTCTTCGCGGCGGACGAGTACGGCATCCTCGACTCGGTGGCCGTGAACGGCTTCGTCGACGCCCATGATCCGGCCACGGGCAGGCGAACACACATCTTCCTTGCGACCGTCATGGCCCAGCGGGCGGCGTACACCGGCCTGCACCTGGAACAGGTGGACGCGGTCAGCTGTCTGACCGACGCGTTGAGGGGCCAGCTCGCGTCCCGCCCTGATCAGCTCGCCTCCGTACGCCCGGGCCGGAAGCCTCAGGACGTCGGAAACCATGTCGTCGCGCACGGCGGTGATGAGGAGCCGGATCTATACGACATGGACCCGATCGAATTCGAGTCGCTCGTTGCCGACCTGTTCCGCGCCATGGGCATGCAGGCTGTGACGACCCAGCGCTCGAATGACGGCGGCGTGGATGTCGACGCGCTGGACCCGACGCCCATCCGAGGCGGCAAGATCGTCGTACAGGTGAAGCGCTACCGCAGCACAGTGCCGCCTACCGCGGTACGTGACCTGTACGGAACGGTCCAGGACGTCGGCGCCAACAAGGGAGTGCTGGTGACCACGGCGGGCTTCGGCCCCGGCTCACACACATTCGCCCGGGGCAAGCCCTTGGAGCTCATCTCGGGCGGTGAACTCGTCGACCTGCTGCACCGGCACGGGCTTCGTGGGCGCCTGGGGGAGGGGGGACGAGCGACTCCAGGGCAGCCGTCGCCGTCCAGTCCTGCAACAGCACCCGACAACCACAACGTGTTGGGCATGACGTGGTCCGGCAGTGTCGCACTGGACGTATGTGCTCTCGTCTGCCGTGGCAACCGAGTCCTGAGCGAAGACCACTTCGTCTTCTTCAACAACCCGCAGGCCCCGGACGGCTCGGTGCGCACAGTGCCGGCTGCGGCACCGGACAAGGCAGCGCTCCGCGTTTCCTTCGACGCGCTGCCGGAAGCGGCTGATCGGTTCGTGCTCGCGGCGGCCGTTGATCCGGAGGTGAACCCGGACGCCGACCTATCCGGATTCACCGATGCATGTATCCGGTTGCTGGACCCGGCAATGACTGAGCTCGGTCGACTCGAAGTCTCCGATGGCCGTTCCGGCGAGACCGCATTGGTGCTCGGCTCCTTCCGGCGCAGAACCAATGGCGACTGGGACTTCGTGCTTGGAGGGAAGGGGTACACAGGGGGGCTGGAGCAGCTCGTCCAGGAGTACGGCATCGAAGTCGAGTGACGACACGGGGCTCCTGCATAGTGCTGACCTCGTCCGTAGATGGACACCCAGATGTGGCAGTACCTCGGCGGGCTGCTGGAGGAACGCCACGGACGGCCGGGGGAGGACCTGTTGACCCGGCTGGCCAACGACGACGGGCCGGACGGGCGGATGACCGACGAGGAGATCATCGCCACCGTCAACCTGCTGCTGATCGCCGGCCACGAGACCACCGTCAACCTCATCACCAACGGCATGCTGACGCTGCTGCGCCACCCGCCGGTGCTCCGCCGACTGCGCGACGACCCGGACCTGGTCGTGCCGCTGGTCGAGGAACTGCTGCGGTACGAGCCTCCCGTGCACATCTTTCGCTGGCGGGCGGCGTACAGCGACATCAGCGTCGACGGCACCGTGATCCCGAAGGGCTCGCGGATCCTGCTCATGCCGGCCTCCGGCAGCCGCGATCCGAAGCGCTTCCGCGATCCCGACCGGTTCGACCCCGACCGGCGTGACGACCGGCACCTCGGCTTCGGCAGCGGCATCCATCTGTGCTTCGGCGGACCGCTCGCGCGGCGGGAGACCCAGATCGCGCTGGTGGAGCTGGTACGCAGGCTGGAGGAGCCCAGGCTGGTCGCCGATCCACCGCCCCAGCCCGGTGCTGCGCGGCCCGGTCCACCTGCACATCGAGCGGGACGCGGGCTGACGCCGCCGCACGGGAGCCGTCACGCCGGCCCGGGGCCCGGCGGCGTGGCGGCCGGTGCGGCCCGGGCGAAGCCGTGGTCGGCGAGGACCCGTTCACGATGGGCCGCGGGCAGCGACCGGATCGCGTGCGCCTCGTCCGCGACGGTCGTATCGAGGCAGACCGATTTCATGTGGTCTGATTCTTCTTCGCCGCGCCGCTCCGGAAAGGGCCGGCTGAAAGTGGGCGGCCGAAAAGGGCGGAATGAAGGTCCCGGCCGGTGAATTCAACGGGACCGGGCAGGCCGCACAAGCAGTGACCTGCGGGTTTTCGCATAAGGGTGGCGAATTCCCGCCGTACCGCCTACCGTTTGCCGCCGCACGGGCGCGTGCGGGAATTCCGGTTCCGGTTCCCCGGGAACCGGAGCCGGAAAAGTCACGCGCCGGTCCTCGTCACGGCATCCCGTCGTTCGGCCGGGGGCAGGCGTGGGCCCGGACGGGCGTCCGGGAGCGGAGGGGACCCGCGGAACGCCGGTTCCCGCAGGCCGCGGACGATCCGGCCGGATCCGAACGGGCGGTCCGCGCGTCTACCCCGGTATGGATCTCCAGAAGCCGCCGCCCCCGCCCCGCCGGCCCGAAGGGTGCCTCGTCGTCGCCGTCCGGCTCCCCGTGCGGATCGTCGTCCTGGTGCTGGTCGTGCCGGTGCGGATGGTGTGGGACGCGCTCGTCGTCACCGGGCGGCTGCTGCGGGACACCGTGCTCAGGCCGCTCGGGCGGGCCCTGCTGTGGACCGGCCGGGCCCTGTTCGTGTGGCCGTTCACGGCGCTGTGGCGTTACGTCCTGGCCCCCGCCGGCAGGGCGCTCGCCTGGCTGGTCCGCGCCCTCGCCGCCCTCGTCGTCGTACCCGCCGGCTGGCTCCACCGGTACGTCCTCACCCCCGTCGGGCGTGCCCTCGCCCTGCTGGCGCGCGGGGTGGGCGCCGTGCTCGCGTGGGTCCACGCGCGCGTGCTGGGCCCGGCCGGGCGCGGTCTGGCCCGGCTGCTGAAGGGCGTCGGCGCGGTGCTCGCCGCTCTCGGCCTCGGGGTGTACACGGCCGTCGCCTGGCTGGTCCGGTACCTGCTCGTCGTGCCCGCGCGGTGGCTGTACACCTGGGTCCTCACGCCCGTCGGCCGGGCCGTCGCCTGGTGCGTGCGCGGACTCGGGTGGCTGCTGGGCGTGCTCGTCACCGGTGCCGGCCTGGCCCTGTACCGGACGGCCCGGGTGCTGTTCGTGCTGCCCGCGCTCGCGCTGTGGCGCTGGGTGCTCGCGCCCGCCGGCCGGTTCCTGGTGTTCCTGCTGCGCGAGGTGGGGGACGCGTTCGGGCACGCCTGGCGGATCGCCGGGCGGATCTCACGGGCCGTCGGGCGGTTCCTCGGCACCCTCTTCCGGTGGATGGTCGCGGAGCCGGTGCGCTGGGTGTACCGGACCGTCCTCACCCCCGTCGGGCACGCCGTGCGGGACGCCGTCCTGCGCCCCGTCGCCGCTGGCGTGCGCGCGGCGGGCCGGGTCACCCGCGAGGCGCTGGCCGCGGCCCGCGACACGGCGCGGCAGGCCCGCGCCGAGTTCCGCCGGATGCTGTTCGGAACGTCCCCGGAGCCGGCCGCGGTGGACCGGCGGGAACCCGTGGCCCGCGACACACGTACTCTTGGTAGGAGTACGACCGCACTCACGAAGGACTAGGACACTGGGCAAGCGACAGCCCGAAGGCCCGCCGCCCGCACCCGCGGTGCAGCGCATCCGACTGCGCTACACCAAGCGCGGCCGCCTGAGGTTCACCAGCCACCGAGACTTCCAGCGCGCCTTCGAGCGTGCGTTGCGCCGTGCCGAGGTGCCGATGGCCTACTCGGCCGGGTTCACGCCGCATCCGAAGGTGTCGTACGCCAATGCCGCACCCACCGGCACGGGCAGTGAGGCGGAGTACCTGGAGATCGCGCTCACCGCACCGCGTGACCCCGAGACCCTGCGCGCCCTCCTCGACGAGTCGCTGCCCACCGGGCTCGACATCATCGAGGCGGTCGAGGCACGGACCTCGGGCCTCGCCGACCGGCTGACGGCCTCCGTCTGGGAGCTGCGGCTGGACGGCGTGGAAGCCGCCGACGCGGAGCGCGCGGTCGCGGCCTTCACGACGGCCGGTTCCGTCGAGGTGCAGCGGATGACCAAGAACGGCGTCCGCACCTTCGACGCCCGCCCCGCCGTGGCGAGCCTGGAAACGCACGGCTCACCGGCTGATAGGCCGACGGACCAGCCCTGTGCGATACTGCGGCTGGTTGTTCGGCACGTGACGCCTGCCGTACGACCCGACGACGTCCTGTCCGGTCTCCGCGCCGTGGCCGACCTGGCGCCGCCGGTCCCCGCAGCGGTGACCAGGCTGGCGCAGGGGCTGTTCGATGAAGAGACCGGCACGGTGACCGACCCGCTCGCGCCCGACCGCGAGGCAGCCGAGGCCCTGACGGCCGTACCGGCCGCCGCCGCGACGGCGCCGACGCCGGAAGGTCCCGCGTAGGGACGGACGCCGTAGCGCCGCCCTCGGACTCGGGAGCCACCTGGGTCGGGCAGCGCACCGACCAGAAGACTTTCGCCAGGCCGTACCGACAAGGCGTACGGAACCGGCGAGACAGGACACAGAGTGCTCCCGTGCGGCGCCCGCGCCCCGGACGGCGGCCACCGCGCATCGCGCGGGCCGCGGACGTCAACGGCGGCCGGTCCCCAGGGACCGGCGCCGGACCAGGTGCGGCGCCCGGGAGCCTGACGGGAGAAACGCCCGCATGCTCGAACCGACCGAACCCAACGAGGGTTCCGAACTGAACACTCCCAGCGACACCCTGCCGCCGCGCAGGCGCCGCCGGGCCGCTTCCCGGCCGGCGGGTCCGCCCGCCGCGACCGCGGAGGCGCCCGCCGAGGTCACCGTGCCGGCCATACCGGCCGCGGAGACCGAGGAGATCGCCGAGGACCCCGACGCTTCCGGCGCCGGGACGACCGAGGAGACGGCCGCCGAGACCCGGGTGACGGAAGAGTCCGCCGCCGAGGAGGTGCCCGCGCGTCCGCGTCGTCGGGCGACCCGTCGTGCGGCGGCGCCCGCCGGTTCCCCGGCTGCGGTCGAGGCCGCCGAGACCGTGGTCCCGGCCGCGTCCGCCGCCACCGAGCCGTCCGCCGCCCCCGTCGCCGAGGCCGGAGAGGTCGTCGTCGGCGAGGAGGCCGCCCCGCGCCGTACCCGCCGCCGGGCCACCCGCGGCGCGCCGTCGAGGCGGAGCAGTCGCAGGAGCCCGCCGCCGAGGAGGTGCCCGCGCGTCCGCGTCGTCGGGCGACCCGTCGTGCGGCGGCGCCCGCCGGTTCACCGACGACGGCCGAGGCCGCCGAGACGGTGGTTCCGGCCGCGTCCGCCGTCGAGGCATCCGTGGAGACCCAGGTGACGGAGGAGGCCGCCGAGGCCGCTCCCGCCGCGCGTCCCCGCGCGTCCGCGTCGTCGGGCGACCCGTCGTGCGGCGGCGCCCGCCGGTTCCCCGGCTGCGGTCGAGGCCGCCGAGACGGTCGTCCCGGCCGCGCCCGTCGCCGTCGAGGCTCCCGCCGTCGAGGCGGAGCGGTCGCAGGAGCCCGCCGCCGAGGAGGTGCCCGCGCGTCCGCGTCGTCGGGCCACCCGCCGCGCGTCCGCGCCAGCCGGTGCCCCGCAGGGTGCCGAGGAGGCGCCGGCCGTCGTCGCGGAGCCGGAGCCGCAGGCCGAGGCCGAGGAGGAGCAGGCGCCCGCCGCCGAGGAGGCCGCCCCGCGCCGTACCCGCCGC
>NZ_JOCB01000074.1 GCF_000718775.1 Streptomyces sp. NRRL S-31 | reverse complement strand
GGCCCGGCCGGGGGGCCCCCCCCCCCCCGCCGAACCCGCGCCCGGGACCCGGCCCGCCGCGCCCGCCGCGCCCACGGGGGGTGTCGTCTTCGACTTCGGCGGCGGCTCGCCCCGGTTCGGCGGCAGCCTCGTCGCCGGCGACCAGCACGGCGTCTCCGGCGGGCGGGTCACCGGCGACGTCCACCTCGGCGGGACGGCCGGGGAGGGCGCGTGACGTCCGCCCCGGCCGCGCACGACGACGGCACCCCCGGTACCGGCCCCGCCCGGCAGCGCCCGCCGGAACAGCCGTCCTCCGACAACACGCCACCGCGCCGGGCGCACGCCTCCGAGGCGGACCCCCGCTCCCCCGCCGGCCCGGAGCCGGAGGCCGAAGGCCACGAGGAGGCCCGGGCCGCCCAGCGCGAGCTGGTCGCGCACACCCCGGGTTTCTTCCTCGACGGCGACGCCCGGTTCGGCGGCAGCCTCGTCGGCGGCGCCCAGCACGGCGTCTCCGGCGGCCGGGTCGACGGCGACGTCTACCTGGGCGGCCGTACCGAGATCCACCACCACGGCCCCGCCGGCGCCACGCCCGACGCCTCCGGCGAGATCCCGCCCGAGTGGATCGGGGAACTGGCCGCCGTCTTCGCCGACGGCCCCGCCTTCGCCGCCGCGCTGGAGCGGCTGCGCGAGGAGCGGGTACTGGTCCTCGCCGGCGCCCACGCCACCGGCCGCAACGCCGCCGCGCTGATGCTGGTGCACCGCCTCGGCATGCCCGCCGTGCACGCCCTGAGCCCGGAGACCCCGCCCGCCGCCCTGAGCGGGCAGCTGACCCAGCCCGGCGGCTACGTCCTGCGCGACCTGCCCCTCAGCCGCAACCGGCCGCTGCGGGACACCCATCTGTTCGCGGCCCGCGACCAGCTCGCCCGGACCGGCGGCTGCCTCGTCGTCACCGTCGAGAACTCGCCCCACCTGCCCGGCGTCCGACCCTGCCCCTGGACGGCACCGCCCGCCGAGGAGGTCGTCCGGGCCCTGCTCCGGCGGCGCCGGCCCGACGAGGTCGACACCCTGCTCGCGCTCCCCGCGGTGGGCGCGTTCCTCGCCGAGGCGGACCGCCACCCGGCCGAGGCCGCCGCGTTCGCCGAGACGCTGGCGGCGTACGACGGCACCCCCGGCGCGCTGGTCCGGCTCGCGGACTTCGGACAGGCCGCCGTGGAGAAGCAGTGCCGGGACTGGCTGGGCGATCCGCAGACGGGGCTGCGCGACAAGGCCTTCCTCATCGCCCTCGCCGTCTTCGACCAGGCGCCCTACGTCCTCGCCGCCGAACTCGCCGACAAGCTGTTCGTGCACTTCGAGCAGTTGCAGCACCCCGACCGGCCCCCCACCGTCCCGGTGTTCGGACCGGCCGCCGAGGACCGGCTCGAACGCGCCCGGGCCGCCGGCGAGGTACGACAGGAGGAGACCGACTGGGGCCCGGTCCCGCAGTTCACGGCCGCCTTCCGGGACGAGCGCACCGCCCGGGTCCTGCTCACCGAGGTGTGGACCAGCCACCCCTCGGCCCGCCCGGCCCTGGTCGAGTGGCTGCGCCAGCTCGCCCGGGACGGCCGCGGCCTGGTCCGCACCCGAGCCGCCGCCGCGACGGCCCTGCTCGCCGCCGCCGACCTGCCCTCGACGATCGCGCTGCTCGTCGACGACTGGGCGACCGCGGAGGCCGTCGGCCCTCGCGTCACCGCCGCCAACACGCTCACCCTGTCCCAGCTCCTCGGCGCCCCGGTCGTCCTGCGCCTGCTCACCCGGTGGTGCAACGACGGCCACTGGGGGCGGCGGTGGACCGCCATCCGCGCCCTGGGCCTGCTGGCCCCGCTCCGCCCCGACCTGGCCGGCCCGGCCCTCGACGCGCTCGCCTCCCGGGCACGGGTCGACGCCAGCGGCCGGGCCGAGCGGGAGAACCTCACCGAGTCCGCCGCCCTGCTGCTCTCCGCCGGGCGGCGCCGCGGGGAGGTGCTCGCCGAGTTCGTACGGCTGCTGTACCGGGACACCCCCGCGGTCCGCGACCTCGCCCTGGCCGCCTTCGCCCGCGCCTGCGACAACGCCGGGGACGGCGCGCTCGTCGGCTGGTACGCCGAGGAGGGCATGTACCAGCCGGACGCCGCCCGGGACCTGGCCACCCTGTGGCGCACCGCCCTGGGCGACCTCGGCCACACCCGGCAGGCGCTGACCGCCCTGACGACCTGGGTGCACGTCGCCGCCCGCCGCGCGGACGTCGCCACGGCCCTGGAGCTGCTGCTGCCCGCGCTGATCGTCACCGCGGACGACCGCAAGCGCCTCGACCACGCACTGCGCACGATGCGCGCGGAGGACGGCAGCACCCGCCCGCCGATGGCCGAACGGCTGCTCGCGGTGGTGCACCCGGTGCCCGCCGCGCGCTGAAAGACCCCGCGAAGAACAAGAGGAGTTGCCCCATGGCGGACTTCCGCCGCCCACCGGAGTGGACCCAGCACGCCGACCGGCACACCGAACTGATCGACCCGGTGCTGACCGTGCGCCCGATCTCGCGGTTCGACTACACCGCGCGCCGCCAGGTCGGCGCGATCGACCACGCCCTGGTCTTCGTCACCGCGGGCGGCTCGTACGACGTCTACCTGCCGCCGCACCGCCCGAGCCGCACCGAGGCCGCGACCCGCCGCTACACCTCCGTCTACGAGGTGGACATGGGCAGCCACCCGGTCCAGCTGGAACTCGAACTGCCCAGCGACGACGACGCGTTCTCCTTCGGGGCGACCGCCGACCTCACCTGGCGGGTGGCGGACCCGCGGGCGTTCGTGGCGAGCGGCGAGCGGGACGTGCCGACCCGGCTCATCCGCGAACTGCACCAGCTGGCCCGCCCGGTGACCCGGCTCCACCCCATCGAGGACAGCCCGGCCGCCGAACGGGCGGTGCAGCGGGCCGTCGAGGAGGAGGGCTCCTTCGCCGCCGGCACCGGTCTGCACGTGACCTGCGTGGTACGGCTCCGCCTGGACGAGGACGCGCTCGCCCACCGCCGCCGCAAGCGCGCCCTGCGCTACGAGTCGGAGATGCTCGACCCCGAGCACGAGTACCTGGTGCGCCAGGCGCAGCTCGAACACCAGCTGGCGGTGCTGCGCGAACAGCAGTCGCAGGAACTGGTCGCCCGGAAGATCGAGTTCTACCAGTACTGGCTCCAGCACGGCGGTGTCGCCGCGTGGGCCCTGCACCTCGCGGCACACCCCGCGGACACCCGGATGGTCATCGGCACCATGAAGCGGGAGCAGCTCGGCGCGATCCGCAAGGAACTGGAGGTCATCGCCGGGGACACCCTGGAGGACTACCAGAAGGCGGAGTCGGCCAGATCGGTGCTGCGCTCCGTCGACGACCTCATGCGCGAGCAGGACCCGCCGCCCCCGGCCCTGCCCCCGGGCGCGCCCCCGCAGCCGCCGTACGCCCCGCCCCAGCCGTACGCCCCGCCCCCGGCGTCCGGCCCCACGACCCCGTACGACCCGGCCGCACAGGGGACGGCCGGGTCGTACGGGCAGCCCCCGCACAGCCAGGCCCCCTACGGCCCGCAGGCATACGGTCGGCAGGCGCACGGTCAGCCTCCCTACGACCGGCAGGCGTACGGCGTGCCCGCGCAGGCGCAGCCGCCGGTCGCCCCGCCGCCCGGCCCGCCCCCGTACGGGCAGCAGCAGCCGCCCCACGCCCCGACGGCGGCCCACGCCGCCCCGGCCACGCCTCCGCCGCCGCCCGCGCCGCCGGCACCGCCCGCACCGTTCACACCCCCGCTGACGCTCGTCGCCGACGGGCCCGCACCGGTCGTACCGCCCTCGCCCGGCGCCCGGCCCGGGGAGCGGGAGCGGGAGGCCCCCGAGGCGGGGTCGGCATGACCGCTTCCGGCACCACCGCGCCGGCGGCCCGGTCCGCCACCGGCGCCCAGCACACCGCGGAACGGCTGCTCGCGGAGTTGCGCGACGAGATCGCACGGGCCGACACCAAGGCATCGGTCCTGGTGGCCGCGCTCGGCATGACCGCCGGTCTGTTCTCCGGCCTGGTCGCCGGACGGAACTGGTCGCCGGGCCGGCTGTCCGGGTTCGGCACCGGCCTGTGGTGGGCCGGTGCGGCGGGGCTGGCGCTGTCACTGCTCGCGCTGCTGCTCGCCGTGCTGCCCCGCTACCGCACCGGCACCTGGGCCGCGGGGCGCCCGCTGTGCTACTTCGGCGACATCCACCAGGCGGTCCGCGAGGGCCGGCTGGCCGAGGCGCTCGCGGACACCGAGCGGGACCCCGCGGCCGGACTGCTGGCGGCGCTCGCCGCGAACAGCCGGATAGCCGCGTCCAAGCACCGGTGGATCCGCACCGGTCTGATCGCGTTCTGCGCCGGAGCCCTGCTGCTGCCCACCGCCGCGCTCATCGGCTGACGTCCCCGTACGCGAAGGAGCACCGCCCATGTCCCAGCCGCCGGACCCGTCCCAGCCGCCCCCGTACCCCGAGTCACCCCGTCCCGAGGCGGCGATTCCGGCGCCGCCCGCGGCCCCGCCGGCGTACCCCGGCGGGCCCGTCCATCCCGCACCCCGGCACTCCCCGGCGGTCCCGCAGTACCCCCCGCCCGCCCCGCCGTACCCACCGGCGGCTGTGACCCGGTCCGCCACACCCCAGGGCACGCCCCCGGCGTACCCGACGCCATTGGACCCGCCCCCGGCCCACCCCGGCGCGGTCCCCGCGCCCCAGGGCCCGCCTGCGTACCCGACCGCGGCGTTCACGCCCACGGCCCCGCCCTCCGCGCCGCCGGGCCCACCCCCGGCGTACCCGACGGCGGCCCCGGCACCGGCGGACCAGCCCCCGGCCTACCCGTCCCCAGCCACCGCACCGCAGGGGCTGCCCCCGTCCTACCCGGACGCGACCCGCACGGCCCAGGGCACGGCCCCGGCCTACCCCACCACGGTCCCCACGCCCCAGGGCCCGCCCCCGGCCTACCCGACCACAGCCTTCGCTCCCCCGCCCCCGGCCTATCCCGTCACGCCTCCGGGGCCGCCCTCCGCCCACCCGGTCGTCATCGCGTCCCCGCACCCGGGCGGGCCGCCCGCGCACGCGCCCGCGTACCCGGCCGCTTATCCGCCCGCCCAGCCGGTCCCGGGCCCCGCCCACCCGGGACTGCCCGGCCCGCCGGCCGCAGGACCCGCCCAGCCGGGCCTTCCTGCCCAGCCCCCGCGGTACCCCGGCCCGGACGCGGCCGGTGAGGGGGCGAGCCCGCCGCCGGACGACCTCGACTACCGCCACCGCGGTGCCCGCGTGCACGTGTCCGAGTACCAGCGCGGGGTCGACGCGACGGCGATCGGGCGGCTGGCGGTGCAGGTGCCCGGGGCCCTGGTCAGCCTCGGGCTGGTCTGCTCCATCGCGCTCGGCGTCTTCGGCACCGTCGTGGGGACGGCGGCGGTGCTGGCGTGGGTCGCCTCCGGACTGCTCGTCTTCCACCGGCCGACCGAGCGCGCCTTCGCCCGGTACGTGCTCAAGCTCCGCCCGCCCACCGCGCAGGAGCGGGCCCGTCTGGAGCCCGTCTGGAACGAGGTGATCGCCCGGGCGGGCATCGAACCGGGCACCTACGAGCTGATGGTGGAGAACAGCGACGAACTCAACGCGGCGGCGGTGGCCGGGCACGTCGTCGGCGTCACGACGTATTCCCTCACCCAGGTCCCGAGCAGCAACCTGGCGGCCGTGCTCGCGCACGAGCTGGGCCACCACACCGGCGGCCACGCCTGGGCCGGTCTGCTCGGCTACTGGTACTCGCTGCCCGGCCGCGTCGCCTGGGCGGTGACCCGGGTACTGGCCGGGCTCGCCATCGCGGTCACCGGCTTCTTCTCCGTCGCCGCGACCGGCGCCCTGATCCTGCTCATGGCGTTCCTGGCGGTCTGCGTGTTCATCGTCGCCTGGTACATCGCCGTCCCCCTCGTGCTCGCCCCCTATCTGCTGGCCTACGCGGGCCGGCGCGGGGAGCTGCGCGCCGACCAGCAGGCGGCCGAGCTGGGCTTCGCCCGGCAGCTGGCCGAGGTCCTGTACCACTTCCAGGTGCAGGAGGAGGCGACCAAGGCGGCCCTCGCCGCGCAGGGCCGGCAGCCGAAGGAGCCCGGCCGGCTGAGCCGGCTGCTGTCCTCGCACCCGGACCGCCCCACCCGGATCACCGCCTTGCAGCCGTACCTCGGCCTGCACCGCTGACCCGGTCCCGGACACGCCGAAGGGCGGCCACTCCCTCGCGGGAGTGACCGCCCTTCGGACTGCTCGCTTACTGGTTGTACGGACCGTAGTCGTAGTCCTCCAGCGGAACGGCCTGGCCGGAGCCCGTGCCGAACGGCGAGTAGTCGATGTCGTCGTAGCCGACGGCCGAGTACATCGCGGCCTTGGCCTCCTCGGTCGGCTCGACCCGGATGTTGCGGTAGCGGGACAGACCCGTACCGGCCGGGATGAGCTTACCGATGATGACGTTCTCCTTGAGGCCGATGAGGCTGTCGGACTTGGCGTTGATCGCCGCGTCCGTCAGGACTCGGGTCGTCTCCTGGAAGGAGGCGGCCGACAGCCAGGATTCCGTCGCCAGCGAGGCCTTGGTGATACCCATCAGCTGCGGACGACCGGAGGCCGGGTGACCGCCCTCCTGGACCACACGACGGTTCTCGGTCTCGAACTTCGAGCGCTCGACCAGCTCACCGGGCAGCAGCTCGGCGTCGCCGGACTCGATGATCGTCACGCGGCGGAGCATCTGCCGGATGATGATCTCGATGTGCTTGTCGTGGATCGACACACCCTGCGAGTTGTAGACCTTCTGGACCTCGCCGACCAGGTGGACCTGGACGGCACGCTGGCCCAGGATGCGCAGCACGTCGTGCGGGTTGGTGGCACCCACGGTGAGCTGCTGGCCCACCTCGACGTGGTCGCCCTCGCGGACCAGGACCTTGGCACGCTTCGAGATCGGGTACGCCGTCTCGTCGCTGCCGTCGTCCGGGGTGACGACGAGCTTCTTGGTCTTCTCGGTCTCCTCGATCCGCACGCGGCCGGAGGCCTCGGAGATCGGGGCGACACCCTTCGGGGTACGGGCCTCGAAGAGCTCGACGACACGCGGCAGACCCTGGGTGATGTCGTCACCGGCCACACCACCGGTGTGGAAGGTACGCATCGTCAGCTGGGTACCGGGCTCACCGATGGACTGGGCGGCGATGATGCCGACCGCCTCACCGATGTCGACCAGCTTGCCGGTGGCCAGCGAACGGCCGTAGCACATCGCGCAGGTACCGACGGCGGACTCGCAGGTCAGGACCGAGCGGGTCTTGACCTCCTCGACGCCACGGCCGACCAGCTCCTCGATGAGGACGTCGCCCAGGTCGGTGCCGGCCGGGGCCAGCACCTGGCCGTCGACCACGATGTCCTCGGCGAGGCAGCGCGCGTACACGGACGTCTCGACGTCGTCCGCCTTGCGCAGCACACCGTCCGCACCGCGCGAGGCGATCTTGAGCTTGAGGCCACGGTCGGTGCCGCAGTCCTCCTCGCGGATGATGACGTCCTGCGAGACGTCGACCAGACGACGGGTGAGGTAACCCGAGTCGGCGGTACGCAGAGCGGTGTCCGCCAGACCCTTACGGGCACCGTGGGTGGAGATGAAGTACTCCAGCACGGACAGGCCCTCACGGAACGAGGCCTTGATCGGACGCGGGATGGTCTCGTTCTTCGCGTTCGACACCAGACCGCGCATACCGGCGATCTGCCGCATCTGCATCATGTTTCCTCGGGCACCCGAGTCAACCATCATGAAGATGGGGTTGGTCTTGGGGAAGTTCTCGTTCATCGCCTCGGCGACCTCGTTGGTCGCCTTGGTCCAGATCGCGATGAGCTCCTGCGTGCGCTCTTCCTTGGTGATCAGACCGCGCTCGTACTGCTTCTGGACCTTCTCGTCCTGCGCCTCGTACCCGCGGACGATCTCCTTCTTCGCCTCGGGGACGACCACGTCGGAGATGGCCACGGTGACACCGGAACGGGTCGCCCAGTAGAAGCCGGCCGCCTTCAGGTTGTCGAGCGTCGCCGCCACGATGACCTTGGGGTAGCGCTCGGCCAGGTCGTTGACGATCTCGGAGAGCTGCTTCTTGCCCACCGAGTAGTCGACGAACGGGTAGTCCTCGGGCAGCAGCTCGTTGAAGAGCGCGCGGCCCAGGGTGGTGCGCAGGCGGAACGAGTCACCCTGCTGCCACTCGGGCTCGCCCTCCTCGCGCGCCGGCGGGGTCCAGCCCCGCGGCGGGATGGTGCCCACCGGGAAGCGGATGTCGATCGGCGACTGGAGGGCCAGCTCGCCGGCGTCGAACGCCATGATCGCCTCGGCCGTGGAGCCGAACGCGCGGCCCTCGCCCTTGGTGTCACGCAGCTCGCCGTCGGTGGTGAGGAAGAACAGACCGAGGACCATGTCCTGGGTCGGCATCGTCACCGGACGGCCGTCGGCCGGCTTGAGGATGTTGTTCGAGGACAGCATCAGGATGCGGGCCTCGGCCTGCGCCTCCGCGGACAGCGGCAGGTGCACGGCCATCTGGTCACCGTCGAAGTCCGCGTTGAACGCGGTGCAGACGAGCGGGTGGATCTGGATGGCCTTGCCCTCGACCAGCTGCGGCTCGAAGGCCTGGATGCCGAGGCGGTGCAGGGTGGGAGCACGGTTCAGCAGCACCGGGTGCTCGGCGATGACCTCTTCGAGGACGTCGTACACGACCGTGCGGCCGCGCTCCACCATGCGCTTGGCGCTCTTGATGTTCTGCGCGTGGTTCAGGTCGACCAGGCGCTTCATCACGAACGGCTTGAAGAGCTCCAGCGCCATGGCCTTGGGCAGACCGCACTGGTGCAGCTTCAGCTGCGGGCCGACGACGATGACGGAACGCGCCGAGTAGTCGACTCGCTTGCCGAGCAGGTTCTGACGGAAACGACCCTGCTTGCCCTTCAGCATGTCGCTGAGGGACTTCAGCGGGCGGTTGCCGGGACCGGTCACCGGCCGGCCGCGACGACCGTTGTCGAAGAGGGCGTCAACAGCCTCCTGAAGCATGCGCTTCTCGTTGTTGACGATGATCTCCGGGGCACCGAGGTCCAGGAGCCGCTTCAGACGGTTGTTGCGGTTGATGACACGGCGGTACAGGTCGTTCAGGTCGGAGGTCGCGAAGCGGCCACCGTCCAGCTGCACCATCGGACGCAGGTCCGGCGGGATGACCGGGACGCAGTCCAGGACCATGCCCTTGGGGCTGTTGGAGGTCTGGAGGAACGCGGAGACGACCTTCAGCCGCTTCAGGGCACGGGTCTTCTTCTGGCCCTTGCCGGTACGGATGATCTCGCGGAGCCGCTCGGCCTCCTCGTCGAGGTCGAAGGACTCCAGGCGCTTCTGGAGCGCCGCGGCACCCATCGAACCGTCGAAGTACGTGCCGAAGCGGTCACGCAGCTCGCGGTAGAGCAGCTCGTCGCCCTCCAGGTCCTGGACCTTGAGGTTCTTGAACCGGTTCCACACCTCGTCGAGGCGGTCGATCTCGCGCTGCGCGCGGTCGCGCAGCTGCTTCATCTCGCGCTCGGCACCCTCGCGCACCTTGCGGCGCACGTCGGCCTTGGCACCCTCGGCCTCCAGCTCGGCCAGGTCGGTCTCGAGCTTCTTGGCACGGGCCTCGAGGTCGGCGTCGCGGCGGTTCTCGATCTGCTGGCGCTCGACCGAGACGTGCGCCTCCAGGGAGGGCAGATCGCGGGTACGGCGCTCCTCGTCGACGTACGTGATCATGTACGCCGCGAAGTAGATGACCTTCTCGAGGTCCTTCGGCGCCAGGTCGAGCAGGTAGCCCAGGCGCGACGGAACACCCTTGAAGTACCAGATGTGCGTGACGGGGGCGGCCAGCTCGATGTGGCCCATCCGCTCACGGCGCACCTTGGCGCGGGTGACCTCGACGCCACAGCGCTCGCAGATGATGCCCTTGAAGCGGACACGCTTGTACTTGCCGCAGTAGCACTCCCAGTCCCGGGTCGGACCGAAGATCTTCTCGCAGAAGAGTCCGTCCTTTTCGGGCTTCAGGGTGCGGTAGTTGATGGTCTCGGGCTTCTTGACCTCGCCGTGGCTCCACTGACGGATGTCGTCAGCGGTGGCCAGGCCGATCCGGAGCTCGTCGAAGAAGTTGACGTCGAGCACTATGCGTCAATCCCTCTCAGGGTCGAAAGTCTGTGGTCTGAAACGGGGGCCTGGGGGTCGGCGGGGGCCTCACACGGTGGCGAGGCCCCTACCGGACTCCCGTCAGACCTCTTCGACGCTGCTCGGCTCGCGCCGGGACAGGTCGATACCGAGCTCCTCCGCAGCGCGGAAGACGTCCTCGTCGGTGTCGCGCATCTCGATGGACATGCCGTCCGAGGACAGCACCTCCACGTTGAGGCACAGGGACTGCATTTCCTTGATGAGCACCTTGAAGGACTCGGGAATGCCGGGCTCAGGGATGTTCTCGCCCTTGACGATGGCCTCGTAGACCTTCACGCGGCCGGTCACGTCGTCGGACTTGATGGTCAGCAGTTCCTGGAGGGCGTACGCGGCGCCGTAGGCCTCGAGTGCCCACACCTCCATCTCGCCGAACCGCTGGCCACCGAACTGGGCCTTACCACCCAGCGGCTGCTGGGTGATCATCGAGTACGGACCGGTCGAACGCGCGTGCAGCTTGTCGTCGACCAGGTGGTGCAGCTTCAGGATGTACATGTAGCCGACCGAGATCGGGTCCGGGAACGGCTCACCGGAGCGGCCGTCGAACAGCCGCGCCTTGCCGGACGGGAGCACCATGCGCTCGCCGTCGCGGTTGGGGATGGTGTGCTGGAGCAGACCCGCCAGCTCGTCCTCGCGGGCACCGTCGAAGACCGGGGTCGCGACGTTGGTGCGCGGGGCGACCTGGTCGGCGCCGATGACCTGGAGGCGCTGGGCCCACTCGTCCGCGAGGCCGGAGACGTCCCAGCCGCGGCTGGCGAGCCAGCCGAGGTGGATCTCCAGGACCTGTCCCGGGTTCATTCGGGACGGCACACCCAGCGGGTTGAGGATGATGTCGACCGGGGTGCCGTCCTCCAGGAACGGCATGTCCTCGATCGGCAGGATCTTCGAGATGACACCCTTGTTGCCGTGCCGGCCGGCGAGCTTGTCACCGTCGGTGATCTTGCGCTTCTGCGCGACGTAGACGCGGACCAGCTGGTTCACGCCCGGCGGCAGCTCGTCGCCCTCCTCGCGGTCGAAGACGCGCACACCGATGACCTTGCCGGTCTCGCCGTGCGGCACCTTCAGCGAGGTGTCACGGACCTCACGGGCCTTCTCGCCGAAGATCGCGCGCAGCAGGCGCTCCTCCGGGGTCAGCTCGGTCTCACCCTTCGGGGTCACCTTGCCGACGAGGATGTCGCCGGCGATGACCTCGGCACCGATGCGGATGATGCCGCGCTCGTCGAGGTCGGCGAGGACCTCCTCGGAGACGTTCGGGATGTCCCGGGTGATCTCCTCCGGGCCGAGCTTGGTGTCACGGGCGTCGACCTCGTGCTCCTCGATGTGGATCGAGGAGAGGACGTCGTCCTGCACGAGGCGCTGCGACAGGATGATCGCGTCCTCGTAGTTGTGACCCTCCCACGGCATGAACGCCACGAGCAGGTTCTTGCCCAGGGCCATCTCGCCGTTCTCGGTGGCCGGACCGTCGGCGAGGACCTGGCCCTCGATGACCCGGTCGCCCTCGTTGACGACGACCTTCTGGTTGACCGAGGTGCCCTGGTTGGACCGGGCGAACTTGTGCAGGCGGTACGTGATGTACGTGCCGTCGTCGTTGGAGGTGGTGATGTAGTCCGCGGAGACCTCCTGGACCACACCCGCCTTCTCGGCCTTGACGACGTCGCCGGCGTCGACGGCGGAGCGGTACTCCATGCCGGTGCCGACGAGCGGGGCCTCCGACTTGATCAGCGGAACGGCCTGGCGCATCATGTTCGCGCCCATGAGGGCACGGTTGGCGTCGTCGTGCTCGAGGAACGGGATCATGGCGGTCGCGACCGACACCATCTGGCGCGGCGAGACGTCCATGTAGTCCACGTCCTCGGGGCCGACGTAGTCGACCTCGCCGCCACGACGGCGGACGAGCACGCGGCTCTCCTCGAAGCGGAGGTCGCTGGTCAGCGGCGCGTTGGCCTGCGCGATGACGAAGCGGTCCTCCTCGTCGGCGGTCAGGTAGTCCACCTCGTCGGTGACCTGGCCGTCGATCACCTTGCGGTACGGCGTCTCGACGAAACCGAACGCGTTGACCCGGCCGTAGGAGGCGAGCGAGCCGATCAGACCGATGTTCGGGCCTTCCGGCGTCTCGATCGGGCACATGCGGCCGTAGTGCGAGGGGTGCACGTCTCGGACCTCGAAGCCGGCCCGCTCACGGGAGAGACCGCCGGGGCCGAGCGCCGAGAGACGACGCTTGTGCGTGAGACCGGACAGGGGGTTGTTCTGGTCCATGAACTGCGACAGCTGGCTGGTGCCGAAGAACTCCTTGATGGAGGCGACGACCGGCCGGATGTTGATCAGGGTCTGGGGCGTGATCGCCTCGACGTCCTGGGTGGTCATGCGCTCGCGGACGACTCGCTCCATACGCGCCAGACCCGTGCGGACCTGGTTCTGGATGAGCTCGCCGACGCTGCGCAGACGACGGTTGCCGAAGTGGTCGATGTCATCGGTCTCGACGACGATCGTGTCGCCGTTGTCACCGGTGGTCTCGGTCTCGCCGGCGTGCAACTGCACCAGGTACTTGATCGTCGAGATGATGTCCTCGACGGTCAGGATGCCCGCGTCCAGCGGAGCGTCGGCGCCCAGCTTCTTGTTGACCTTGTAGCGGCCGACCTTCGCGAGGTCGTAGCGCTTCGGGTTGAAGTAGAGGTTCTCCAGCAGCGTCTGCGCGGCCTCGCGCGTGGGGGGCTCGCCCGGACGCAGCTTGCGGTAGATGTCGAGCAGCGCGTCGTCCTGGCCCTGGGTGTGGTCCTTCTCCAGGGTGGCGCGCATCGACTCGTAGTCGCCGAACTCCTCAAGGATCTGCTCGGTCGTCCAGCCGAGCGCCTTCAGCAGCACGGTGACCGACTGCTTGCGCTTGCGGTCGATGCGGACACCGACCATGTCGCGCTTGTCGATCTCCATCTCCAGCCAGGCACCCCGGGACGGGATGATCTTGGCGGAGAAGATGTCCTTGTCGGACGTCTTGTCGATGCTGGAGTCGAAGTAGACACCGGGGGAACGGACCAGCTGCGACACCACGACACGCTCGGTGCCGTTGATGACGAAAGTGCCCTTGTTCGTCATGAGCGGGAAGTCGCCCATGAAGACCGTCTGGGACTTGATCTCACCGGTCTCGTTGTTGGTGAACTCGGCGGTGACGAAGAGCGGGGCGGCGTACGTGAAGTCGCGCTCCTTGCACTCGTCGATCGAGTTCTTCGGCGGCTCGAAGCGGTGGTCCCGGAACGTCAGCGACATCGACCCGGAGAAGTCCTCGATCGGGGAGATCTCCTCGAAGATCTCCTCCAGACCGGACTTGGTGGGGACGTCCTGACCGTTCTCAAGAGCCTCCTCGACCCGACTCTGCCAAGCGGTGTTGCCGAGCAGCCAGTCGAAGCTCTCGGTCTGCAACGCGAGCAGGTTCGGAACCTCGAGAGGCTCCTTGATCTTTGCAAAGGAGATGCGCAGCGGGGCGGTGCTGGCGCCGTTGTTCGTATTCGCGGTCGAGGCGTTGCGCGAGGCGGCCAAGAGGGGGTCCTTCCGAGGGCTCGGACTCACTACGCGCGTACCGGTCCCTCTCCCACGGACAGAGACGGAAACCCCAGGTCAGGGTGGCTTCGGTCGACTGTGCTGGGGTGAGGGCAGACCCCTGGTGACGGGCAGGGGACAGCTAACAGGCAGCGCAAAGGGTCAGTGTAGCCACTTGGCACACTGATGTCCAGTGCGGGTTTTCGAAGACCCTCGTTGTGCTCAACGCCCTTGTCAACGCCCTCGGCATGCCTGCCCTCAACTCGCGTTGATGCCTGCCCTCAACGCACGTTGATACTGCCCTCTTCGCCGTCGATCCATGCCTCGGATTCGGATCCTTGTGACGACGCGTCCTGAGAATTGCGCGCTGCGTGCGGTTCGTCAAGGCCCCCCAGGCCGAAGCAGGCCCTCCGGAGACACAACGAAGATCACCATACCCCTCGCCGTCGCGAGTGCAAGGCAACCGCGGTCGGTCTCCGGATACGCCGAAGAGCGACCACCCGGATGGATGATCGCTCTTCGGTGCGTTCGCGTTACAGCCCGCGGGCGCCGGCTTCAGCGCCCCACGAGACCGCGCTCAACGCGTGTTCGAGTCCATGGACCCGGAAAGGTCTTACTTGACCTCGACGGAGGCGCCGGCGCCCTTGAGGGACTCGGCGGCCTTCTCCGCGGCTTCCTTGGTGACCTTCTCGAGGACCGGCTTCGGGGTGCCGTCGACGAGGTCCTTGGCCTCCTTCAGACCCAGCGAGGTCAGCTCACGCACGACCTTGATGACCTGGATCTTCTTGTCGCCGGCACCGGTGAGGATGACGTCAAACTCGTCCTTCTCCTCCTCGGCCTCGGCCGGGGCGGCCGGACCGGCCGGACCGGCGACGGCGACCGCGGCGGCGGCGGTGACGTCGAACTTCTCCTCGAAGGCCTTCACGAACTCGGAGAGCTCGATGAGGGTCATCTCCTCGAACTGCGCGAGCAGGTCTTCCTGGCTGAGCTTCGCCATGATGGCGGTCCTTCCACTAAATCGGCAGGTGCCGGATGTACTGGGTAAGGCGGGCGTACGTCGGCCCGCTGCGACCCGCGATGTGGACGCGGGTCAGAAAGCGAGCCGAATTACTCGGCACCGCCCTGCTCGGCCTGCTTGGCGCGCAGCGCGTCCACGGTGCGGACGAGCTTCGACGGCAGCGCCTGGAAGAGAGAGGCAGTCTGGGACTGCTTCCCCTTGAAGGCACCGGCCAGCTTGCTGAGCAGAACCTCGCGGGACTCGAGGTCCGCAAGCTTCTTGATCTCGTCGGCGGACAGCGCCTTGCCGTCAAGGACACCGCCCTTGATGACGAGATTCGGGTTGTCCTTGGCGAAGTCACGGAGACCCTTCGCCGACTCCACCGGGTCACCGGTGACGAAGGCGACGGCCGTCGGACCAGCGAAGAGCTGGTCGTCCAGCGTGATCCCGGCCTCGTTGGCCGCAATCTTGGTCAGCGTGTTCTTCACCACGGCGTACTGGGCGTTCTCACCGAGCGACCGGCGCAGCGTCTTGAGCTGCGCCACGGTGAGACCGCGGTACTCGGTCAGCACGGCGGCGTTGGAGCTACGGAACTTGTCCGTCAGCTCCGCAACCGCGGCAGCCTTGTCGGGCCTCGCCATAGAGCCTCGGCCTCCTTCCGGGTGATTCGGACCGCGCGGACCCGAAGGAGGACTGGGTAAAACGAAACGCCCCGGCGCAGGCGCTCGGGGCGGACTCGACCGGCCGCACGCGTTTCTCACGTGTGCTCCGGGAGTTCTTCCACAGTCACCTGCGCGGGTCGCCCACTTTTCAGCGGATCCTTCGGCCACCGCGCCCTCATTCGAGAGCACGGCAACGACCAGCGGTCTTTGGCTTCTCCAAGAGAGTACGGGACCGGGGCGTCGCCGAGCAAATCGGACCGCTCCCGGCCTGCGCGGACCGGCCGGGAGCCGGCCGGGCGCGGCTTCGGGGCGGTGTCAGGAGACGGTGCCCGTACCGGTGCCGGTGCCACCGCTCAGGGTGCCGCCGGACTTCATCATGTCCGCGAAGTCCTTGGTGTCACCGGCCGGGGGCGCCTCGGCGGTGACCTTCACGCCGTAGTCGGTGTAGTACGTGGTGTTGGTCATGGCGCCGTTGGCGGTGTCGGCCTTCTCGGACTTCTTGACCAGCAGGTTCTGGTCGTTGATCCAGATGTCGACGGTCTCGGTGGTGACACCCGCCTGGCTGAGCTGCTTCTTCAGGGCCGCCAGCTGGTCGGCGTCGAGGTCGCTGGACCTGCCGGCGAGGTCGGCGACGTTCACCGTGCCCGAGTAGTGCGTGGCGCGCACGCCGGAGACGTTCTCCTGGCCGACCTTCTTGACGTCCTTCGAGGCCAGCAGCAGCTTCACGGACTGGTTCGGCGTGGCGTTCTGGATCTGGTCCTTCATGTACGAACCGGAGGCGCCGCCCATCTTGGCGAGGTCGTCGTACGAGTACTTGATCCAGTGCTTGCCGCCGCCGGCCTGCCGGGCGAAGGCGTCGCTCATGTGCGCGTAGTAGGCGTCCGGCAGGTACCGGGCCTCCATCGACTGGGTGCCGGCCTTCTTCATCAGCTCGGCCATCTGGCCGCCGGTGTACGTGAGGGTGAGGTTGCCCTTCAGACCACCGCCCCAGGTGAGGGCACCGTTCGCGGTCATCGACATGAGGTCGCCGACGGACGTGGTGGAGCGCACCTTGGCCGATTCCGCCTTGTCGGTGGACTTCTCGGCGAAGCGCAGCGCGGCGATGGGGCTGACGGGCACGCTCTTGCCGCCCGCCTTGTCACCGCTCCCGTCGGAGTCCGAGGAGCCGCAGGCGGCCACTCCGGTCAGCGCGGCCACCACCGCTATGGAAAGGGTCGCCCGGCGCACGGTCGTGCTGTTCATTGCTGTCCCACCCCTAATGCGTGTCCTGTGCCTGCACCGTAGCCCAGGCCGCTGACAGTCGTGCGAAAGGTCGCACAAAGAAAGGACGGGCCCGGAACCTGTGGGGTTCCCGGGCCCGCCCTGTCTACGCGTACCTGACGCGGCTGCCGGACCGAGCGGAGGCTCAGACGGCGGCCGGGTCCTCCTCGACGAGGAGGTTGCGGGTGCGGTTCGGGTCGACCGGAATGCCGGGGCCCATCGTGGTGGTGATGGCGGCCTTCTTGATGTAGCGACCCTTGGCGGCGGACGGCTTCAGACGGAGGATCTCCTCCAGCGCGGCGCCGTAGTTCTCCACCAGCTTGTCGTCCTCGAAGGACGACTTGCCGATGATGAAGTGCAGGTTCGAGTGCTTGTCGACGCGGAACTCGATCTTGCCGCCCTTGATGTCGTTGACGGCCTTGACGACGTCCGGGGTGACGGTGCCGGTCTTCGGGTTCGGCATCAGACCACGCGGGCCGAGGACGCGGCCGAGGCGGCCGACCTTGCCCATGAGGTCCGGGGTGGCGACGACGGCGTCGAAGTCCAGACGGCCCTTCGCGACCTCGTCGATCAGTTCGTCGGCACCGACGATGTCGGCGCCCGCGGCACGCGCGGCCTCGGCACGGTCGCCGGTCGCGAAGACCAGGACCCGGGCGGTCTTACCGGTGCCGTGCGGAAGGTTCACGGTGCCACGGACCATCTGGTCGGCCTTGCGCGGGTCGACACCCAGACGGAAGGCGACCTCGACGGTGGCGTCGAACTTGGTCGTGGAGGTCTCCTTGGCGAGACGGACGGCCTCGAGCGGGGCGTACAGCTTCTCCCGGTCGATCTTGGCGTCCGCAGCGCGGAGAGCCTTGCTGCGCTTGCTCACAACTTGCTCCTGTGTGTTCTGAAAGGAGTCGTGGTCCCTGGGCCGAGCAGGCCCTGCCACGTGCGGCTGTGCATCGCTGCCGGCCGCATGACTGCTGGGGGTGGGGGTCAGCCCTCGACCGTGACGCCCATGGAACGCGCGGTACCGGCGATGATCTTCGCGGCGGCGTCCAGGTCGTTCGCGTTCAGGTCGGGCATCTTGGTCTGGGCGATCTCGCGGACCTGCGCCTCAGTGATCTTGGCGACCTTGGTCTTGTGCGGCTCGCCGGAGCCCTTCTCCACACCCGCGGCCTTGAGGATCATCTTCGCGGCCGGCGGCGTCTTGGTCACGAAGGTGAAGGAACGGTCCTCGTAGACCGTGATCTCCACCGGGATGACCCAACCGCGCTGCGACTCGGTCGCGGCGTTGTAGGCCTTGCAGAACTCCATGATGTTGACGCCGTGCTGGCCCAGCGCGGGGCCGACCGGCGGAGCCGGGTTGGCCGCACCGGCCTGGATCTGGAGCTTGATGAGCCCCGTGACCTTCTTCTTCTTGGGAGGCATGCTCTCTCCGGGTCCTTACTGAGAGGTTGATGGCCATTCGCGTCATCCGGATCCATGCCGTTGCACGATCCCGCAGAATGGCATACCGCACAACGATAGCCGCTGTCCCCTCGGGACAAGAAATCGCCCAGGTCAGAGCGGTTGCGCGAGGGGTTGCGCGGAGCCTTCGCGCCGTCGGCCGAGCCGCGTGTGCGTGACTGACGGCGGGGGATGGCGGGTCACACCGACAGGGTCGCGCACGACGCGTTCCGGCTCGCCGGGCGCGGGGCGCACGGCCACGGTGCCGCCCTCGGCGTGACCCCCGCGCGCGTGCCGGGCCGGACACGCCGAAGGCGCCCCGGCCCGGTGTTCACCGGCGGGGCGCCCTCGGGAGGTGTGCTCAGTTCTTCTGGATCTGGTCGAAGGACAGCTCGACCGGGGTCTCGCGACCGAAGATCTCCACCAGGCCCTTGACCTTCTTGGAGTCGGGGTTGATCTCGTTGATGGTCGCCTGGAGCGTGGCGAACGGGCCGTCGGTGACGGTGACCGAGTCGCCGACCTCGAAGTCCAGCACCTGGACCTCGACCTTGCGCTGCGGAGCGGGCTTGCCCTCGGCCTCGGCGGCCTCGCGGGCGGCCTTCTCCTCCGCCTCCGGGGCGAGCATCTTGACGATCTCGTCCAGCGTCAGCGGGTAGGGGTCGTAGGCGTTGCCGACGAAGCCGGTGACGCCGGGGGTGTTGCGGACGACGCCCCAGGACTCGTTCGTCAGGTCCATGCGGACCAGGACGTAACCCGGCAGCTTGTTCTGCTTGATCGTCTTGCGGTCGCCGTTCTTGATCTGGACGACCTCTTCCTGCGGCACCTCGGCCTGGAAGATGTAGTCCTCGACGTTCAGCGAGACGGCGCGCTGCTCCAGGTTGGTCTTCACCCGGTTCTCGTAGCCGGCGTAGGTGTGGATGACGTACCACTCGCCGGGCAGGGTGCGCAGCTCCTGGCGCAGGGCCTCGACCGGGTCCACCGGGGCGGCCGGCTCCTCCTCGGCAGCCTCCGCGACGGGGGCTTCCTCGGCGGCCTCTTCGTCGCCCTCGTCCTCGTCCTCGTCCTCGACGTGCTCGGCGGCCTCCTCGGCCGGCTCGCCCGCCTCGGCCTCGGCAGCCTCGAACTCGTCCTGCTCGTCCGCGCCCTCGACGATGTCGAGCTCGTCATCCGCCTTCTCGGCAGCCAGCCCGCGGGGCTCGGTGGCGTCGTCGTTCAGGTTCGGGTCAGACACGATGGCTGCTTCTTCCTGGATACATAGGGGTGGAACATGCGAAAACGGGCGCCGGTGCCACGGCGCCCTTCGCTCTTGGCTCAGCCGAAGACGTACTTGGCCGCGTGGTTGAGCCCATAGTCAATCACGGTCACCAGAGCAATCATGATCGCAACGAAGAAGATCACCACGGTGGTGTACGACGTCAGCTGGTTGCGCGAAGGCCAGACGACCTTGCGGAGTTCCGCGATGATCTGGCGGTAGAAGGTGGCGAGGCGCTTCAGCGGGCCCTTCTTGGCGCGCTTCCCGCCCTTGCGGGCCCTCTTCTTGGACTCGGGCACCTCGTCCTGGGCATCAGGCGTGTCGATGGAGCCCACGGCGTCCGTCATAATCCTCACCTGATCCCGGGTCATGGCCGTGCCGCGCCCGGTTCCTGAGCCGCACGGCGGTGCATTGCTGTACGTACATGCGCACACATCCTGGCGGTGTGTGTAGCAGGGCCGGAGGGACTTGAACCCCCAACCGCCGGTTTTGGAGACCGGTGCTCTACCAATTGAGCTACGACCCTCTGTGTGCCACCCAACGTACCGCATCCGACCGGGTGCGCGGTGTGCACCTGCTCGATCACGGCTGCTGAAGGCCAACGAGGAGAGAGTGTACGTGGTCCGGGGCCCGGCGTCGAACAGAAAGTGCCCGGCCGGAGCCCGCCGGGCGAAGATCGTCCTGGCCGGGGGCCGGATTCGGACCCGTGTTCACGCCTCGACCCCAGGCTGTTCAGTCTGTGAAACCCGCGTGCCGGGGGCATTTCCGGTCTGGAACGATGGGCCGCATGAGCGCTGCAATCCCTCCCACCGAGCGCCGGGTCTCCGCCCGAGTCGGCGCGATCTCCGAGTCCGCCACCCTCGCCGTGGACGCCAAGGCCAAGGCCCTGAAGGCCGCCGGGCGTCCGGTGATCGGCTTCGGCGCCGGTGAGCCCGACTTCCCGACCCCGGACTACATCGTCGAGGCGGCCATCGAGGCCTGCAAGAACCCCAAGTACCACCGCTACACGCCGGCCGGCGGCCTGCCCGAGCTGAAGTCCGCGATCGCCGCGAAGACGCTGCGCGACTCCGGCTGGGAGCCCGACGTCTCCCAGATCCTCGTCACCAACGGCGGCAAGCAGGCCATCTACGAGGCGTTCGCCGCCATCCTCGACCCGGGCGACGAGGTCATCGTCCCGGCGCCGTACTGGACGACGTACCCGGAGTCGATCCGCCTGGCCGGCGGTGTCCCGGTGGAGGTCGTGGCCGACGAGACGACCGGCTACCGGGTCTCGGTGGAGCAGCTGGAGGCGGCGCGCACGGAGCGGACGAAGGTCGTGCTCTTCGTCTCCCCGTCCAACCCGACCGGCGCGGTGTACTCCGAGGCCGAGACCGAGGCGATCGGCCGCTGGGCCCTCGAGCACGGCCTGTGGGTGCTCACCGACGAGATCTACGAGCACCTCGTCTACGGCGACGCGGTCTCGGTGTCCCTGCCGGCGCTCCTGCCCGAGCTGCGCGACAAGTGCGTCGTGGTCAACGGCGTGGCGAAGACGTACGCCATGACCGGCTGGCGCGTGGGCTGGGTCATCGGCCCGAAGGACGTCGTCAAGGCCGCGACGAACCTCCAGTCGCACGCCACCTCGAACGTCTCCAACGTCGCCCAGGCCGCCGCGCTGGCGGCCGTCTCCGGCGGCCTGGAGGCCGTGGCCGAGATGCGCCAGGCGTTCGACCGCCGCCGCAGGACGATCGTGCGGATGCTCAACGAGATCGATGGCGTGGTCTGCCCGGAGCCCGAGGGCGCGTTCTACGCCTACCCCTCGGTCAAGGCGCTGCTCGGCAAGGAGATCCGCGGCAAGCGTCCGCAGAACACGGTCGAGCTGGCCGCGCTGATCCTGGAGGAGGCCGAGGTCGCGGTCGTCCCGGGCGAGGCCTTCGGCACCCCGGGCTACCTGCGGCTGTCGTACGCGCTCGGTGACGAGGACCTCGTCGAGGGCGTCAGCCGGATCCAGAAGCTGCTGGCGGAGGCGCGGGACTAGCTTCCGGTCACGCGACTCCACGCGCGCGTGCGGGCCGTTTCCCTCCCGGGAGGCGGCCCGTTCCCGTGTGCGAGCAAGACCACGTACGGGGAAACGGCTACCGGTACGGCGGTGACGTGCGGCAGGATCTGGGAATGGAGCGTGTACGTGATCTCTCTGAGCTGCCGAAAGCCCATCTGCACCTGCACTTCACCGGCTCGATGCGGCCCGGCACCGTCCTGGAGCTGGCCGACAAGCACGGTGTGCGCCTGCCCGACGCGCTGACGGAGGCCCTGGTCAGCGGGGAACCGCCCCGGCTGCGCGCCACGGACGAACGGGGCTGGTTCCGTTTCCAGCGGCTGTACGACGCGGCGCGCTCCTGTCTGCGCGGGCCGGAGGACATCCAGCGCCTGGTCCGGGAGGCCGCGCAGGAGGACCTCGGGGACGGTTCGGGCTGGCTGGAGATCCAGGTGGACCCGACGTCGTACGCGCCCCGGCTGGGCGGTCTCATCCCGGCCCTGGAGATCATCCTGGACGCGGTCGAGACGACGTCCCGGGAGACCGGCCTCGGCATGCGGGTCCTGGTCGCCGCGAACCGGATGAAGCACCCGCTGGACGCGCGCACGCTGGCACGGCTCGCGGTGCGGTACGCCGACCGGGGCGTGGTCGGTTTCGGGCTCTCCAACGACGAGCGGCGGGGCATGGCGCGGGACTTCGACCGGGCCTTCCACATCGCGCGCGAGGGCGGTCTGCTGTCGGCCCCGCACGGCGGCGAGCTGACCGGCCCGGCCTCGGTCCGGGACTGCCTGGACGACCTGCACGCCACCCGGATCGGGCACGGGGTGCGGGCGGCCGAGGACCCGCGGCTGCTGAAGCGGCTGGCGGACCGGGGCGTGACCTGCGAGGTGTGCCCCGCCTCGAACGTGGCGCTCGGCGTGTACGAGAAGCCGGAGGACGTGCCGCTGCGCACCCTCTTCGAGGCGGGTGTCCCGATGGCCCTCGGCGCCGACGACCCGCTGCTGTTCGGTTCCCGGCTGGCCGCCCAGTACGAGATCGCCCGGCACGCCCACGGCTTCACGGACGCCGAGCTGGCGGAGCTGGCCCGGCAGTCGGTGCGGGGCTCGGCCGCGCCCGAGGAGGTCAAGGCGCGGCTGCTGGCGGGCGTGGACGACTGGCTGGCGGGCCCGGCCGCCTGAACCCGCGCCCGGTCCCGGCTGCCCGTGCTCCCTGGGCTGCCGGGGCTGTCCCTGCTACAGGCTCACGCCCACGGTCACCGGCTCGTTGACCAGCGTGACGCCGAAGACCTCGTGGACCCCGGCGACCACCTCGCGGGCCAGGGCCAGCAGGTCCTCCGTGGTGGCACCGCCCCGGTTGGTGAGGGCGAGGGTGTGCTTGGTGGAGATGCGGGCGGGACCGGTGCCATAGCCCTTGGCGAAGCCCGCCTTGTCGATCAGCCAGGCCGCGGACGTCTTCGTACGGCCCTCCCCCGCCGGGTAGGCGGGCGGCTCGACTCCCTCGCCCAGCCGCGCGCGCACGCGCGCGTGGAACGCGTCGAACTGCTCGCCGGTGAGGATCGGGTTGGTGAAGAAGGAGCCGGCCGACCAGGTGTCGTGGTCCTCGGGGTCCAGCACCATGCCCTTGCCGGCACGCAGCTTCAGCACGGTCTCGCGGGCGTCGGCGAGCGGCACCCGGTCGCCGGCCGCCACGCCGAGCGCGCGGGCCGCCTCGGCGTACTTGACCGGCGCGGACAGCCCGTCCGCGGCCTCCAGCCCGAAGCGGACCCGGAGCACGACGTAACGGTCGGGGTCGGCCTTGAAGCGGCTGTGGCGGTACGAGAAGGCGCACTCCTCGTTCGTCAGCGTGACGGTCTCGCCGGCCCGCCGGTCGTAGGCGACCACCTCGGTGATCGTCGAGGAGACCTCCTGGCCGTAGGCGCCCACGTTCTGGATCGGCGTGGCGCCCGCGGACCCGGGGATGCCGGCCAGGCACTCGATCCCGGCGAGTCCGGCCTCCACGGCGTGGGCGACGGCGTCGGTCCACACCTCGCCGGCCGCCAGTTCCAGGGTGGTGCCGCGCAGTTCGATCCCGCGCGTGGCGATGCGCAGGGCGGTGCCGTCGAAGCCCTTGTCGCCGATGACCAGGTTCGATCCGCCACCGATGAGCAGCAGGGGCGTACCGCTGTCGTCGGCCTCGCGGACAACGGCGATGACCTCGGCGTCGGTGACGGCGGTCACCAGCCGCGTCGCGGGACCGCCCAGCCGGAAGGTGGTCAGCGGGGCAAGGGGGGCGTCGTGGAGTACCTGCACGCGCCAAGACTACGAGACCCCCACGACGGCCCCCGCACCCGCGGGACCGGGCCGTCGGGTCCGCCGGACACGCCCCGAGGGGATTGGGTGCGCCCAAGGGGGCCGGGTGCGCCAAGGGGCCGGACACGCGTAAGGGGCGTCCCGCCATGGGGACGCCCCTTACCCGCCGTTTCCGGCAGCCGTCAGGCCAGTCGTACGACCGCGCGGGACATGCCCAGCACCTTCTGGCCGCCGCTCGTCGCGGTCAGGTCCACCCGGACGGTGTTGTCGTCCAGCTTGGCCGCGACCTTGCCGCTGACCTCGATCACCGCGCCCTGGTCGTCGTTGGGTACGACGACGGGCCGGGTGAACCGGACGCCGTACTCCACGACCGCGCCCGGGTCGCCGGTCCAGTCCGTGACCACGCGGATCGCCTCGGCCATCGTGAACATGCCGTGCGCGATGACGTCCGGCAGGCCCACCTCCTTGGCGAACTTCTCGTTCCAGTGGATGGGGTTGAAGTCCCCGGAGGCACCCGCGTAGCGCACGAGCGTGGCCCGTGTCACGGGGAAGCTCCGCGCCGGCAGTTCGGTGCCAACCTCGACGTCGTCGTACGCGATGTTCGCGGTCATCGGATCCTCACGCCTCCCCGGCCGCGCGGGCCACGAGCTTGGTCCAGGCGGTGACGACGTGCTCGCCGGCCTCGTCGTGCACCTCACCGCGGACGTCGAGGATGTCGTTGCCCGCGAGGGACTTGATCGCCTCGATGGTGGAGGTGACCGTGAGCCGGTCACCGGCGCGCACCGGGCGCGCGTAGGCGAACTTCTGGTCGCCGTGCACCACGCGGCTGTAGTCCAGCCCCAGCTGCGGGTCCTCGACGACCTGTCCGGCGGCCCGGAAGGTGATGGAGAACACGAAGGTCGGCGGTGCGATCACATCGGGGTGACCGAACTCCTTGGCGGCCTCGGGGTCCGTGTACACCGGGTTGGTCTCGCCCACCGCCTCGGCGAACTCGCGGATCTTCTCCCGGCCCACCTCATAGGGCGCGGTGGGCGGGTAGGTCCGTCCCACGAAGGACTGGTCGAGCGCCATGGCCCGGCACCTCCTGATGTCTGCTGTGATGGGCCCCAAATTAGCCGGAAATCCGCGGGGGAACGCGCAGGGGGCCGCTGGGGCGGGGTGGGCGCCGGGACCGGGCCGTGGCGGTTCGAAAACGCCGTGAGGCCGCCCCCTCGGAAGGGGACGGCCTCACGGACGAGCCTTTTTATCGCGTTTCGCGGTGCGCGGTGTGCGCGTTGCAACGCGGGCAGTGCTTCTTCATCTCAAGACGGTCCGGGTTGTTACGCCGGTTCTTCTTGGTGATGTAGTTCCGCTCCTTGCACTCCACGCAGGCCAGCGTGATCTTCGGGCGGACGTCGGTGGCAGCCACGTGAGTGCTCCTAAGACGAACGGATGGACTGATTCAACGCAAGAAAGAGTAGCCGATCGAAGGACCGACCCCGCAATCGGCTACTGTCAGTAGCGGTGACCGGACTTGAACCGGTGACACAGCGATTATGAGCCGCTTGCTCTACCGACTGAGCTACACCGCTTTGATGAGATCGGTTCCGCCTCGCGACGGAACCTCTCACACCAGAGCCCCAAAACGGAATCGAACCGTTGACCTTCTCCTTACCATGGAGACGCTCTGCCGACTGAGCTATTGGGGCGAGCGATGAAGACATTACACGGTCCGCCGCCGTTCGCCCAAATCCGTATCCCCCGGCCCATCGGGACCCCGCTCCCGGGCCGCCCGGCGCCCCCGTGCACCCGTGCGCAGCGGCCCTCGGGAGACGCGCGCGCAGGCGTCGGCGCGGGCACCGGTCCGGGTACCGGAAGAGCCGGAAGAGGCGGCCCGCGCGCGGGTGGCCCGCGGGCCGGCCGGGGCGGGCCACGCCGGTACGACTATTGCGCTCCTGCGCGACCCACGCGGCTCGCGACCCTAGGCTCGACCCACTCCGCGTGATCTTGGGGCGTCACCGCCCCGAACCGCTCACGCCGGTCCACCCGAGCCCCCCGGCCCCGACCTGGAGCGCGATGCCCGACAGCCAGCCGCAGCCGCAGCCACCGTCGAACTCGTCGGGGTCCTCGGGACCGTCCGATCCGGCCGTCCTCCTGCTCTGCGGGGCGCGGCTCACCGACGGCCGGACCGTGGACGTGCGGCTGGGCGGCGGGCGCATCGAGGCGGTGGGCACCACGGGCAGTCTCGCGCCGGGGCCGACCCGAACGGGCGTCACGCGCGTGGATCTGAGCGGCTACCTGCTCCTGCCGGCCCCGGCCGAACCGCACGCCCACGGCGACACCGCGCTGAGCGGGGATCGCGCCGGGCCGGCGTCGTGCGCCCCCGACGACGTCCAGCGCCGGGCCACGGAGGCGGCGCTGCGCCAGCTCGGGCACGGGGCGACCGCGCTGCGCGCGCACGTACGCGTGGGCGACGTCCAGGGGCTGGGCGCGCTCGGCGCGGTCCTGCGGGCGCGCCGGTCGCTGCGGGGGCTGGCGGAGCTGACGGCGGTCGCGATGCCACGGCTGCTGACCGGCGTGGCCGGTGCCGACGGGCTCGCCATGCTGCGGGACGCGGTGAAGATGGGCGCCTCGGTGGTGGGCGGCTGTCCGGACCTGGACCCGGACCCCACCGGCTACGTGGAGACGGTCCTGGAGGTGGCCTCCGAACACGGCTGCCCGGTGGACCTGCACACGGACGCCGCCGACCCGGCCCGGCTGTCCCGCCTCGCCGCGATGGCGGGGGGCCTGCGCCCCGGCGTGGCGATCGGGCCGTGCGCCGGTCTG
Source organism: Streptomyces sp. NRRL S-31 (assembly GCF_000718775.1). Classification (GTDB taxonomy): domain Bacteria; phylum Actinomycetota; class Actinomycetes; order Streptomycetales; family Streptomycetaceae; genus Streptomyces. The sequence goes on along the minus strand of NZ_JOCB01000074.1, from coordinate 57,731 downwards.
GCGCGTCTGCCCGCCGACGCCGCCTCCCGCGCCGCCGACCAGCTCGCGGCGGCCGGCGTGACGGTGGTGTGCCTGCCCCAGGGCGGCTGCGCGGGCGCCGACAGACGGGGTACGGCACCGGTACGGCTGCTGCGCGCGGCCGGGGTGCGGGTGGCGGCCGGGAGCGGGGCCCTGCGGGACGTCTCGAACCCCGTGGGCCGCGGTGACCCCCTGGAGGCTGCGTACCTCCTCGCCTCCCTGCACGGTCTGCGCCCCGAGGACGCCTACGACGCGGTCTGTGCCTCGGCCCGTGCGGTGCTGGGCCTGCCGGAGGTACGGGTGGAGGCGGGCTTCCCCGCCGAGCTGCTGGCCGTGCGCGGCGACCACCTGGCCGGCGCGCTCTCCCTCGCCTACAGCCGGATCGTGGTGCACCGGGGCCGGGTGGTGGCCCGCACCAGCGCGGTGCGCGAGTACTGCGACTCGGCGGTGGCGGCGGAGCTGGGGCTGCCGCGGCAGGGGCGCGGGGAACTGTCGTGAACGGGGGGCGGGTCGTGGGTCGCGGGTGCCCGGGGCGCACGCCGGCCGTACCGGTTGACCCGTGCGGCGGATGCGGCTCTTCGGGCGTACGGTCGGAATCATGCGCATTGTCATCGCTGGTGGTCATGGTCAGATCGCGTTGCGGCTGGAGCGTCTGCTCTCCGCGCGCGGGGACGAGGTCGCGGGCATCATCCGCAAGCCTGAGCAGGGCGACGACCTGCGGGCGGCCGGTGCCGAACCGGTCCTGCTCGACCTGGAGTCCGCCTCGGTGGAGGGGGTCGCCGCGCACCTCCAGGGCGCGGACGCGGCGGTCTTCGCGGCCGGCGCGGGCCCGGGCAGCGGCACGGCCCGCAAGGACTCGGTGGACAGGGGCGCCGCGGTGCTGTTCGCGGACGCGGCGGTACGCGCGCGCGTGCGGCGCTTCCTGGTGGTGTCGTCGATGGGCGCGGACCCCGCGCACCGGGGTGACGACGTCTTCGACGCGTACCTGCGCGCCAAGGGCGAGGCCGACGCGTACGTCACCCGGCAGGAGGCGCTGGACTGGACGATCCTGCGCCCGGGCGCGCTGACGGACGACGCCGGCACCGGCCTGGTCCGGATGGAGGCGCACACGGGGCGCGGCTCGATCCCGCGGGACGACGTGGCCGCGGTCCTCGCGGAGTTGGTGGACACCCCCGCGACGGCCGGTCTCACGCTGGAGCTGATCAGCGGTTCGACGCCGGTGTCGGTCGCGGTCAAGTCGGTGGCCGGGAACTGACCTTCCGGGACCTGGGGGCGACCGCCGGCCGGGGGGCCGGGAACCGACGGCGGCCGTGGGCCGTTGGCCGGTCGTGGCCGTCGCAGCCGTCGTAGCGGGCCGTCGCAGCGGGCCGTCGTGACCGTCGCAGCCGTCGGCGGGGGATCAGAACAGCGGCAGCTGTCCGGGGAAGTCCGGCAGGACGTAGCCGTCCAGGGACGGCTGGGCCGCTCCGATGTACGCCTGGCTCCGCGACCCGGCGCAGGAGACGAGGTCCCCGCTCTCCCGCGCCCCGGGCGGGTCGTGCCGCGCGAAGCGGCCCGCGACGACGGCGATGTCGCGGTGGCACACGGGACAGGTTCTGCGTCGGGAGGACATGCCGCCAGTCTGCCCGGAACGGACCGCCCGCGCGCCACCCGCGTCCGGCGGGCACGGTGGCGCGGTCAGGTGCGGGTCTCCGCCTCCCACCGGTCCGGGCCCACGCCCCGCCAGTCGATCAGCGGCGAGTCGGCCACCTCCTCCGGTTCGATCTCCAGCCCCGCCCGGCGCAGGAACTCCACCAGGTCCCGCACGCTGTGCGCGAGGCCGAGGATCTCGCCGTCCACCCGCACCCGGCGCCCGCCGGTCGGGGACGGCAGGTGCACGATGATGGGACGTTTCCCGGCCATGGCTCCAGCATCATCCGGACCGTCGGGGCCCGCACCCGGACCGGTCACTCGAGAATTCCCAGCGTGGTGTCCGGCCGGCAGAGCGGGCACGGCTGGACACCTCCTTCGGTGAGGGCCCGTACCGCCTGCTCCCGGCCGACCCCCTTGGCCCGCCCGCCGGCGCCCGTACAGCCGCCGACGTGGACGTACACCGCGCTGCGGCCGTTCAGGCCACGCTCGATGGCCCACTCCTGGGCGGTCCGCCGGGCGGCGGGGCGGTGCTGCCGCGCGGCCTCCCGGCGTTCCTCGTCGGCGATCCACCGGTCCATCAGCGCGAGCTGGCGGGCAGCCTGGTGTTCGACGACACGGCGGGCGAAGCGCAGCATGTCGAGACGCGTCAGCGGACGGTCCTCGTTCACACGTTCGATTCTAGTCCACGGTGGCCGACGTCCGGCCGGGTCCACGGCGGGTGTGCCGTCGAGGCGCCCCGGCGGCGAGAAAACCTCTCTCGCGCGGCGCGGCATTTCGCCGGTGTCCGCCCTCTTCCCGTGGACGTTTCTGGGCACCCAGCCGGTATGGGCAGTCCCATTCCACCGGGAGCACCGGCGCGGGACCTGGCTCCTTCACCGCGCGACGTCGTCGTGGCCCGGCGGTTCGTACGGTCGGTGCCGGACGGCGCCGCACCCGGGATCGTGGACACCGCCGAGCTGCTCACCGGCGAGCTGGTCACCAACGCCGTGATCCACGCGCGCACCGGGGTGGAGGTGCGGGCCTGGCTCACCGAGGGCCGGGCGCACGTACGGGTCAGCGATCACCGCCCGGACCGCGGGCTGGTGCCGCACGACCGCCACCCCTACGCCTGCACCGGGCGGGGCCTGGCCCTGGTGGAGGAGCTGGCCACCATCCACGGCGTCCACAGCGGCGAGGACCTCAAGACGGTCTGGTTCGAAGTGTGGCCCGAGGCGCCGGCTCCCCCGGCGTCCCCCTGGGAGACCGTGGCCCCGCCCGGCCGGTCCCTGACCGTGACGCTGAACGACGTGCCGTACGCCCTGTACTGGGCGGCCCAGCAGCAGTGGGAGGGCTTGCTGCGCGAGCTGTTCCTCGCCTCAGCCGACGGCCGCCCGGCCGGTGTGCGGCCGGCCGGTGTGCGGCCGGCCGGTGTGCGGCCGGAGGACCTCGTCGTCGCCCAGGACACCAGCAATGTGATCTGCGCGTCCATGACGGTGGCGGTGGAGCAAGAGACGCCCGACAGCTCGACCCTCTCGCTCCTGGTGGCCTTCGCGGCGGACGCGGCCCCCCGCGTGGCGGTCCTGCGCCGGGTCCTGGACCGGGCCGACCTGGCGGCTCAGCGGGGCGACCTGCTCAGCCTGCCGGCCCTTCCGCAGCTCCGGGCCTTCCGGCACTGGCTGTTCGACCAGATCGCCGGCCAGCTGTCCGGGGAGCACCCCACCGCGTGGACGCGGGCCCCGGGCGCGCCGAGCGCCACCCCGACGGACCTGGCGCCCTGGGACGCGAGCGAGGTGGAGGCCGCCCTGGTGCCGACCATCGCGGCGGACGACGGAAACCGGATCATCGCGGTGAACCGCTCCGCGGCCGACCTGCTGGGCTGACACGCCCACGATCTCGTCGGACAGCGGCTGACCGTCGTGATCCCCGAGCACCTGCGCACACGCCACGTGACGGCTTTCACCTCACTGCTGCTCACCGGCGAGTCCCGCATCCTCGGCCGTCAGATACCGGTCCCCGCGTTGCACCGGGACGGCCGGGTGATCCCGATCCGGCTCTCCGTGCAGACCCAGGAGGCGGTCGACGGGCGCACCGTGTTCGTCGCCCGGCTCACCGCCACGACGGCTCCCCCGGCTTCCCCGGCCCCGCCGGACACCACCCGGGACGACCGGCACTCGCGGCGGCCGGTGCCGGGTCCGGTGCGCCTGCCGAGCAGCACCAGGAAAGTGAAGGCGGTGGACCCGGGGCGGGCGACGCCGGAGTGGCTGTCCCTGTTCGCCGACACCGGGGGCGCGCTGACCGGCACCCTCGATCCGCGCGAGAGGCTGCGGCGGGTGTGCCACGTCCTGACCCGGGAACTGGCCGACTGGTGCGTGGCGGACCTCGTCGACGAGCAGGGGCGGGTGGAGCGGATCTGCGTCGTGCACCGCGACCCCCGGGTGCTGGTCTCCGGAGTGCACCTGGGCAGGCTCCCGGCGATGTCCCGGAACACCCAGGGGTCCCTGCCCAAGGTGCTGCGCAGTGCGGGCCCCCTGCTGGTCACCGGCATCCCTCCGCTCAGCCGGCCGCAGAACCCCTTGGACGCCCGGCAACTGGAGCTGGTGGAGCAACTGGGGGCGAGCAGCGCCGTCGTCGCTCCGCTGCGGTCCCAGCGGGAGGTCTTCGGCGCCCTGACCATGGTCCGCGTGCTGGACGAACACCCGTTCACCAAAGAGGACATCCCCCTGATCGCGGAGCTGGTCCGCGGCATCGCCCTCGCCGTGGACAACGCCCGGCTGCACCAGCACACCCTCTCCAACGCCGAGCACCTCCAGCGTGCGCTGCTGCCCGGACTGCCCCGCGTCGCACACCTGGAGCTGGCCGCCCGGTACGTCCCGTCCAGCACCACCGCGGAGGTCGGCGGGGACTGGTACGACGCCTTCGTCCTGCCGTGCGGCGACACCGTGCTGGTCATCGGCGACGTCTCCGGCCATGACCTCCAGGCCGCCGTCGCCATGAGCACGCTGCGCAACATGCTGCGCGGCATCACCGTCGACCGTCCGGAACCCCCCGGAGACGTCCTGCACCGCCTGGACCGCGCGAGCCACACGCCGTACCCGCTGTCCACCGCCACCTGCGTGTAGGGCCTGGTCAAGCGGGACGGCGGCACAACGGAGCTGCACCACTCCTCCGCCGGCCACCTGCCGCCCCTGCTGACCACGCGCGAGGGCGACACGCGCTACCTGGAGACGGGTCGTGGCCTGTTGATCGGCATGGACCCCGGCATGCCCCGCCGCTCCGCCCGCGAGCCGCTGCCGCCCGGCTCCACGCTGCTGTTCTTCACCGACGGTCTCATCGAACGCCGCGGCGAGTCGCTGGACGACGGAATGGCGCGGCTGCGCCGGCACACCGCCGACCAGGCACGAGCGCCCCTGGAGGTCTTCTGCGACGAACTGATCCTCAAGTTCGGAGCCGAGGCCACCGACGACATCGCCCTGCTCGCCCTGCGCCCCACCCCGACGGCCTGAGACCTCGTCCGGCACATACCGGTACACGACGAAGGCCCCGTGATCTGCTCTCACAGATCACGGGGCCTCGTTCCCGTGTGGCGGCGCCAGGATTCGAACCTGGGAAGGCTGAGCCGGCAGATTTACAGACCGCGCGGCGATCAGGCCCTCATCTGCGCCTTCCTACGTGGCACCGCCTTGCCGCCCCACAGGTGCCCCACGTCCCGCGCGCTGACCCACTGGGTGCCTCTGCGCGTAGGGGGCGAAGACTTGACGCTTCGACCCAAAGGGCACCGCCTTAAGCATTGCCATGCCATGCGTAAGGCGGTACGATGGACCAACGCAACAATTGTTGCCCTAGGGTGGCCGCTACGCCATCCATGTGGCACCTCCTTTGTTTGTATGACGAATGACCCGTCTGGCGACGTCCTTGGCCGGTTGGCGCCAAACGGGTCTTCGGCGTGCGCGCGCATTCTATCAGGCAGGGTGTGACCGACATGCGTCTACTGCCCGATGCTCGACATTGGAGACGGTAGCAGCGCCTACATCCAGCGCCCGATCTGGCCACCTACCAGGCGCTCACTTCCAGCAACGAAGCGCTTGGCGTAAGGCCAGCATCTCCGGTAGTGAGATTGCAGCGTTGGTGCTGGATGCGTGGTCACGGTGTAGCTACAGCGTAGTCAACGTGTAGCTACGCCGCGCTCGTTCAAGGTTGGCCAGAAGTGCCCCATGGGATCGATGAAGTAGCTTCGCTGCCCCACATCCGGCACGGCAACACGTCCTCCCCCCTCCTGCGGGTGCCCCGAGTCGTGGGACTCTTGGAGATGACGACGGGCGAACGGACGAGGAGAGCGGTGTCGCAGCAGACCAACCCTCGGGGAACCTTCCTGAAGATCGCCAACGCTCTGAAGACGCGGATCGAAGGAGATCCGAGCATGACGGTGCTCCCGTCACTGACCGAGGTTGTGCGCGAATACAAGGTCTCGCGTGGCGTGGCTGTCCGTGCGTTCGGCGTGCTGAAGCAGGAAGGCGTCGCCGAACCGGCGGCGGGTGAGCGGTGGCGCGTCATACGCCCGGGGACGGTGGTTGACCGGCGCCCCCTCCATGAGCGGATCGCAGACGTCATCACGGCTGATGAGCTGGAGGTGGGGGAAGCCTTCCCGAGCGCTTCGGTGCTAGCCGAGCGTTTCGGCGTCTCGCGCCCCACGGTGACGAAGGCTCTGGAGAAGTTGGAAGCCGCCGGCGTGCTGGCAGGGGGAGGACAGGGCAGAGTGCGGACGGTCCACACCCTGCCGACGCGAGAGGAGCGTTCGTAGCTTGCCGAAGTTGACGGAGTGGGCTTATCCCCTGGCTGAGTCCCTGCTCGCTGAACCGTTGCCGCGGCGATGGAAGCACTGCTTGGGCGTCGCCGAGAGGGCGCGGACGATCGCGCTCGTACTCGACCAGGACGCGGATCTGTTGGAGGCCGCAGCCGTCTTGCACGACATCGGCTACGCACCGGACTTGGCCAAGACGGGCTTCCACCCGCTTGACGGTGCGCGCTACCTCCGAGACACGGCTGTCGCCGATAAACGCGTCGTCAACTTGGTTGCGCACCACTCCTGTGCCTGGCTGGAGGCCGAAGCGCGCGGTATGCGCGAGGAGCTGGAGGGGGAGTTCCCGCGTGAGCGGGAGGACCTGAACGACGCGCTCTGCTACTGCGACATGAACACCACGCCGGACGGCACGCCGACGAACCCGATCGACCGGATCAATGAGATTACGGGGCGGTATGGGCCGGAAAGCCTGATCGGACAGTTCATTCGCCGGGCCGAACCCGAGATCCTGGGATGCACGTCCCGTGTGCTCGATCGGCTAGCTGCGGCCAAGCGTCAGCCGATGTAAGGAGCGTTGCGCGTCCGATCCATGGCGTGCTCAATCCGGAGCCGCATAGTCGGGTGCACGTCCATCGACTCCAGGTCCGCGGGACTGACCCAGCGGACCTGAGTCGTCTCGTTGCTCGTACGGAGTTCGCCGCCGACCGGTCGGGCACGGAAGCAGATGCTGAACTGTTGCCGCACCTCGCCGTCGTCGTACCTCATCACGTGGCCGGGGTCCGTGTAGAGCCCGGACACGTCGGCTACCTGCACCTTGATGCCGGTCTCTTCCCACACCTCACGCACGACTGTGTCACTGATGGATTCGCCCAGGTCGTGGCCACCGCCGGGCAACGCCCACCGTCCATTGTCAGACCGCTGAATCATCAGCACTTCGCCCGCGTGGTTCTGGACGAACGCGACTACGGACGGCACGACCGAGTTGGCTGGCGGCGCGTCGGGGTCGTGCAGGTAGTCAATGCGTCCCATGGTTCATGGCTCCCGTGGTCCTGGCTACGTCCTGCTCGGTGACCGGGCGGGCGTGCTGCCAGGTGTGATCGATGCTGTTCGCGTACGTGTCGAAGAGGCCACCGCCCGGCAGCCGGCGGAGATGGAAAACCGGTGCCATGTAAGCGCCGATGCCGTAGACGTGCGGGTTCACCAGCATCTCGTCATCGGCACGGTAGATGGAGTTGTACAGCGTGGAGTCGTGCAGCCGGAAGCTGATGTCCGGATGGCTTCGGATCAGCGGGCGGTACAGCACCAGGGCGTTGCGAATCTTGCCATCCATGATCCGGTGGCCTTCGTCAATGCCGCGCTGCCGAACGGCCGCGCAGTCTGGGTCTCCGAGCAGGATGCGCACTTGCACGCCGGCTTCCACCTTCGCCCTCACCAGGTCGTGGAACAGCGGGTCCTCCGAGAGGAATAGACCGGAGTAGACCAACACGTCTAGGTGCCGCTGAGCGCGGCCATACATCTCTCGCCAGAGCCCGGACGGAACCGTGTGCCGACGCGGATAGACGGTCGCTATCTCGGCTTTGGTCAAGTCCGTGGCGCCGTCGAGGGAACGGCCGTCCTCCCAAAGCGTCGTCACATCGACCTTGAGAACGGCTGCCGTCGCGTACTGGTGGCGTCGGTACGGCACCTTGCCCTGAGTGATCCAGCGTTCGACCGTCTTCGGGTTGACCTCGATCGCTTCCGCAAGGGCCTGCACGGTCATGCCGCGGGCGAGGAGAGCGGACCGTAAACGCTCGTTCGACATCTGCACCCCCGATGGGACGTCTAGGGACTTCCTGACCGTAGCCAGAAGTCCCGAAGCTGTCTACGTGGGGGGTAACCAACTCCCCTGAGCAGCAGAGATTCTGATTGAGCGCCAAGAAGTCCCGGCGCGAACACCAAGGAGTTCCGTCAGCAAGCTTGACGGCCCCCCATGCAGTACCTGTAAAACAGGTACTGCACCGCCGAGGCAAGGACTCGGCTGGTTGGCGGCTGACGCCGCATGCGCAGAAGGCGGGGACGCTGCAATCCCGCTGAAGGCCAGGAGGAACAGGGTTTCGACCCGTACTGGCGAGGTGGCCCGGCGACCGCGAGCAACGGCCGGAGAGTGGGGACGTGGTCCCCCTTGCAGTGCTTGTTCCTCGTTGACCTCAACTGATGGGAGTCCCCATGCGCGAACGAAGACCTAGGCGCTACCGGTACGCGGACCGGCCGGCGGCGCCCTTCTTCCTCGGTCCGCTTCCTGGCTTCGCGGCGCTTCGTGCTGCGGCCGGCTGCCTCTCCCGTCCGTCCGGACCTGCCTCGTGCGGGGTCGTACGGACGGGAGCGCGGGGAGCCGGAAAGTCCGGCCCCGAGAGGGGGAGTTTGATGGAGATCGCCGCCGCGGTTGTCGCGGTCGTCGGCACCGTGCTGGGTGCCGGTGTCGTCGGTGTCCAGCAGTACTACGCGGCCCGGTCCCAGCGCAGGCAGACGCTGAGGGACCGGGCCTTGACGGCCCTGTCCGAGCTGAGCACCGCGCTGGCGGATCACCGCCGTGCGATGTGGGTGCGCGAGGACCTGCGCCTGTCCGGCGCGGCCCCGGCCGACGTCGCTGCCGCCCGTGAGGCGAGCCACGTCACTCGGTCCGCTGTCACCGCCCCGCAGATCGCCCTGACGGTGCTGCTTCCGCAGCTGCGTCTGGACGTGACCGCGGCGGTGCGGGCCGCGTACGACATGCGCGGCGCCGTGAGCGTGGAGGCGCTGGCGTCGCTGCGTGAGTCGGCCGTCGCCGCTGCCGACTTCCTGGCCGCCTCTGCGGCCTACCTGCTGTCCCGCCCCTGATCCACCCCCACCACAAACGGCCGCACCCCCCGGAGGGCAATCCGGGGGGTGCTCTTCGGGCCGTCCACCCTGTGAGAGGAACCACGACCCATGAAGTCCATCGCTGCTGTCCAGGCGGTTGTTACCGCCGACGAGTACGACCGCGAGCCCACGGCCGCGGAGCTGGACGCGATCGAGACCGAGATGCCGCTCATCCGGGCGGAGGTCGAGCTGCTGGACGTGCGGATCGCGCTGCTGGACCGCGCGCCGAACGAGCTGGACCACAAGCGGCTGCGCCGCGCCCACAACAGGGTGTTGGTCGAGCGGGCGGTGCTGGCCAACCGTGGGACCGCGGGGGAGGCGGCGTGATCCGCATCGTGACCGCCGGCCGTGTGCGCCGGCTGGAGCAGGACGCCGACCGGGCCCGCTGTCGCGCGCGGGAGGTGCAGGGGCAGGCGGATGCCGCCTTGGGCCGGCATGCGCGCGAAGTGGGGGACCTGACGGCGCGCGCTGAGGAAGCCGAGAGCGACGCCGGAATCCTGCGTGAGCACGTCTTCGAACTCGCGGCTGCGCTCAAGAAGTCCGAGGGCGAGGCCGAGACGCTGAAGGAGCGCGCCGACCGGTCGAAGGCGGCTGCGTCCGAGACCGGTGCGCTCTTCTCCCACGCCGTGGAGGAGCTGTCCGCTGCGCAGCAGGAGCTGCTGCTGAGGGACATCGAGATCCGTCGGCTCCGTGAGGAGCTGAGGGGCATGCCGGTGGAGGGGCGGACGCTGATGGTGCTGCTGCACCACGGTGAGCCGCACACCATCTACGCCTCCCGCGAGGATGCCTACGCGGACACCGCCACCCATGGTGTGCCTGCCGGGACCCGGTGGGTGCCCTCGGCTGAACGCCCGTCGGCCGCGTGCACGTGGTGTCTTGAGGCGTTCATCTACCACCCGGCGTCCCGCGGCTTTCGCCGCGTGCACATGCCCGCTCCGAAGCCGGTCGGGGGTGCGGCGTGAACGGTGTTCAGATCCGTTCAGCGGAACGTGCGCTGTCGGTGGGCATGTGGCTGATCGTGGCCGGCGCCATGCTGTATTCGATCCTGACCGTCACCCCGTTGATGGCTGCCCACACCCCGGGTGACTGGGTGTGGACGGCTCCGATCCTGCCCCTGGTCGTGGATGCTGCGGTGGTCATCGTGGTCCGTCTGGATTCGACGCTGGCCCGTCTCGGCGCCAAGGGTGGGTGGTGGCCGGTCGCGCTGCGCTGGATGACCGGCGCGATGACTCTGGCCCTGAACACCGCCGACTCCGCCCTGAAGAAAGACCTGGTCGGTGTGGCCGTGCACGCGGTGGCGCCGCTGCTGCTGATCGTCACGGCGGAGACCGGTCTGGCCTACCGCCGTGCCATCACCGGCGCCGTCAAGGCGCTGGAGGAGCAGCAGCGGGCCGAGCGTGAGCGGGCCGAGCAGACGGCCCGGGAGCGTGCGGAGGCTGCCCGCCAGCAGGCGCGTGAGGAGCGCGAGCACGCCGCGACGCTGGCTCGTGAACAGCGTGAACACGAAGCCGCTCTGGCCCGTGAGGCTGCGGAGCGGGAGGAGCGGCGCCAGCTGCGCGAGCGGGAGGAGCGGGCCGCCCGCGAACGTGCCGAACAGGCCGAGCGTGAACGCCGTGAACGCGAGCGTGAACAGCGCGAGCGGGAGCGCGAACGCGCTGAGCGGGAGGCCGCCGAGCGTCGCGCCCGTGAGGCTGCGGAGCGGGCCGAGCGTGAACGCCGTGAACAGGCCGAGCGCGAGGAGCGGGCGGAGCGTGAACGCGCCGCGCTGCTGGAGCGTGGGCCGGCCGCGAGCAAGCTCCCCGAGGACGAAGCCCGCAAGATTGTGGCCGCCGCCTACGACGCGGAGCTGCCGGTGCGGGCTGCGGCGGAGTTGTGTGGCTGGTCGGTCGGGTGGGTCTCCGCCCGCTACGCCGAGCATCGCGACCCGGCCGCGGGCGTCGCTGAGCTGGCCATCGCGAGCCGGTGATGGCCGCCGTTCCCGTCTACCCGTGGCGACTGGCACCTGAGGGGCTGGCCACGGTCCGGCAACTGCGCGCGGCCGGTCTGCGGCCGGGCGGTCAGGACGTGGCCGCACAGATCGAGCGTCCGCGGCGCCGCCGCGGCCCGCTGGTCGCCTACCTCTACTCGGTAGAGCTGGCCAAGCCCGTCCGGCCGATGACCCCGGCCAAGCGCGCCGCGCTGGCGAAGGCGAACACGGCCCGCCGCACCTGCCCGCAGTGCCGCCGGGACGCCGGCTACGTCATCCCGGCCGCGCTCGGCGTGTGCACCCCGTGCGCCTACCCGGACGACCAGCCCGCCGCCTGAACCTGCACAGCACCCCCCATCCGACTGCCTCCCTCTGAGGAGATTCGCTGTGTCCAGTCGTACCCGTGCCCGCGGCCTGAAGTCCGCCGCGGGCGTTCACACCGTCCGCATCCCCCGTCAGCGCGGTCGCCGTAGCGCGCAGCCGTTCGTGATCGTCGTCCCCGAGCAGCCCTCCCTCACCCGGGAGGCCGCCGGATGGGCCGGGCGGATGCTGTGGCGCCACCGCGGCGCGCTGGCCCCGACCGGCCTCGCCGTGTTCGCCCTCGCCGCGGCCGGCGTGCTGCACGCCACGGAGCCGTGGACCGGTCTGGTCCTCGCCGTCCTCGCCGCCGGCCCGGCCGTGTGGGTGCTGCTCATGCAGCACCGCCGCCCGGGGACCGGCTCCGCCCTTGCCTGGCGCATCGGCCTGGCCGCGCTCGCCACCGTGGGCGGCGGCTGGTTCGCTGCCGCGGCCGGGTTCGGGCCGCTCACCGGTCCGCTCGGTCTGCTGTGGCTGCTGATCTGGGGCACCGCACAGACCGTCTGGCTCATCGTCCGCCGCACCCACTGACCTGCGAAGGAGTCCACTCATGGCATCCACGACGCGTGACAGCGCCGGCGCCGACAAGGGCAACAAGTTCGCCAACGCGGGTGCCGCCGCGGGCGGCTTCATCGGCGGACTGGGCAGCTCGTTCGCGCCCCCGGTGAACGTCACCATCAACCGCACCACCAACAACCACCGCGGCAACAGCGGCGGCGGACGCCGTCCCCACGCCGAAGCGCTGCTGCCGGAACCGGACTTCTCGTCTCCCGCCCTGGTCCGGATGTACTGCAACACCCTGCGGGCCGCCGCCGTGACGCTGTCCATCGAAGTCGCCATGGGCGCCGAGATCATGAAGGGCGTCCTCGCCTCCGTGCCAGACCCGGAAGGGCGGGCGTTCGGCTCGCGGATCAGGGCACAGAAGGTCGCCCGCAAGATGCAGCGGGCCGCGGACGCCCTGCGGGACGCGGCGAAGAACGCCGCCGCCTGCCACTCCACGTTCCAGCAGGAGTTCGAAGAAGAGATCAACCGCGTCCGTCACCGCGCCCGCCGGCCGCAGCAGCCGGTCATGAACTGGCACCAGCAGTAGGGAAGGAGTGATCTTCATGGCTCGCAACAGCCATTCGGTGGCCGCCTACGGCCACGACGGAGCCGCCGCCTACCTCCCCGACCCGCACGGACACGGATCGGGCGGGAGCGTGGGCGTCTACCTGCTCGCCCGGGTCAAGCCGCACCTGCCGCCCTGGCTCGGCTGGGCCGGTACGGGCCTGGCCGGAGCGCTCGGCTCGCTGCGGTGGGAAGCCTCCGCCGGGGCCGGTGTCGGCCTCACCCTCGCCTCCGTCGCCCTGACCGGGGCGACGTGGTGGGCGGGGAAGTCGACCAGTCAGCAGCGCCGGCTGCACTCGGCCATCACCGTGGCGGCGGGATCGGCGTGGGTGACCGCGGCCTGTCTCGCCGGACCCACCACCGGCCCGCTGGACGACCTGTTCCTGATGGGCGGCCCCGTCGTGGCCCTGTCCTGGAACGTGCGGATGATCCTGCGCCGCACCGACACCGACCCGCAGGCCGGCGGCACCGACAAGGGCCTGTTGGAGAAGGTCGGTCTGGCCCGTGCGCAGATCGGTACCACGACGGTGGAACCCAACCGGGTCACCGCGCCGTTGCTGCTGGAGCCGGGTGAGCAGACCAACGACGACGTGTCCAAGGCTCTGGCCCGGATCGCGTCCGCGCTGGACCTGCCAGTCTCCGCCGTCCGCTACCACCCCTCGCCGGACTCCAGCCGCCGCGGTGAGCTGGTCATCGTCCCCGAGGACATGCTCGCGCAGCCGGCGGAGTACGAGGGACCCTCGACCCTGGGCGGGTCGATCGCGGAACCCCTGGTCATCGGCCGGTACGACGACGGCTCCCCGCTCGTGATCTGGCTCCCCGGCGACCCGGAGGCCAAGCGGAACAGCACCCACCTGCTGATCGCGGGCGGTACCGGATCGGGCAAGGGCGAGACCGCGCTCAACCTGATGACAGAAGTGCTGTCCCGGCGGGATGTGCTGCTGTGGACCTCGGACCCGAAAGCGTTCCAGGACTTCGCCCCTTTGAGGCCCGGCATGGACTGGTCGGCCGAGGGCGGGGCGGACACGGAAGTCATGGTGGAGGCGGTCAAGGCCGTCATCCCCGCCCGCACCCGCTGGCTCGGCGCCCACGGCTACCGCCAGTGGCTCCCCGCCGCCGCCCAGGCCCAGACCGACCCCGCCCACTCCTGCCAGACCGGCCGGGCGTGCGGCTGCGCCGGTATGCCGTTCCTCGTCGCGTGGTTTGAGGAAGCGGCGAACACCTTGCGGGCGCTGGGGGACGACGCGTTCACCGGGATCGCTCAGGAAGCCCGCTCGGCCGGCGTCTCCCTGATCGTGTCCCTTCAGCGCCCCTCCTACGACCAGATGTCCACCAGCACCCGGGCCTCCCTGCCGTCCGTGATCGCGCTCGGCTGCGACCCCCGCGACGAAGGGTTCTCGCTCCCGGAAGCGGTCATCGACGCCGGCGCCCACCCCGGAGCGTGGGGCAACCGGCGCCCCGGCTACTGCTACGTCGTCTCCCCGGGCATCCCCGAGGACCGCTACCCCTCCCCGGGCCGCACCTTCGCCTTCCCCGCCCGCACCACCGCGCTCATGGAGCAGCTCGCGGCGTGGGCCCTGCGGGAGGGCGCGACCGCCGACCCCGTCACGGCCGGGGCCGTGGCCGCGGTCGCCGGCCGCGCCTACACCGGCCGCACCGCACCCGCACCCACCCCCGTTCCGGTCGCGGGCGGGCCGCGGCTGACCGCCGTACAGGGAGACAGCGCCATGAACGACGGACGGGAGCAGGGGCAGGGGCAGGGGTACGGGCTGCTGGTCGACCCCGAAGACGCCGGCATCGACCCGGAAGCCGACCTCCCCGGCGCCATGGAAGGCGACGACGCGCCGATCTTCGGACAGGAGAGCGGGCACAAGCCGTCGCCGGACGAGGCGCGGGAGCTGTTCGCGCTCGCGCTGGAGGAGTTCGAGCGGGCCGGGCAGATGGTCGTGGGCCCGGTCGACTTCATGGACTGGTGCGACCGCAACAACCTCTCCCGCTCCTGGGTGTCCAAGCGGCTGAAGGAAGCCGCGCTCGAGGGCCGTCTGGAGCCGACGAACGCCACCGGCCGGTGGCGCATCGTCCCCGCCCTCGCCGCTGCCTGACACCCGTCACACCGTGACGGCCCCGTCACACCCGAACCCCTAGGCGGGAGCGGGTGTGACGCGCCGTCACAGCAGCCCGTCACACCCCCGTCACACCCGTCCGACGCCCGCCCGCGGCCCCCGCGTCACACCCCGGCACGGGGGCCGCGGGCCCACCCGGGAGGACCACCCCCATGAACCGTCCCGACCACACCGACCACCCCGCCCGCCCGCTGCCGATGACCGACCAGGAAGCCGCCGCCGAAGCCCGCCGGATCATCGCCGCGGAGTACGGGCCCACCGCCTACCGCGACACCACCCCCGTGCCCGTCCACGGCGACACCCCGCCCGTCGCGCAGCCCGGCCGGCCCCCGATGAGCCAGGGCGCCACCGACGCCAGCGTGCTCATGCTCGCCGGCGGCGCCACCACCGCCATGGTCGGCGGCACCGCCGCCGTACTCCTGTGGGTGTCCCAGTTCGCTGACCCGGTCGTGTGCGGACTCGTCTTCGGCGCCCCCACCGCACTCGTCCTCGCCCTTGCCCGGCTCGCCAAGCGCGCCCGGCCCGCCCCGGACATTCACCAGCACTACACCGGGCCCGTCCACCAGGAACAGCACCACACCCACACCACCACCCGGGGTGTGTGGGCCAAGACCACCAACCAGCACTCCCACTGACCAGGAGTACACGTGATCCGTACGGGACTTGCCACCCGTGAAGGAACCGCCGCCGACAACGCCGACGCGGCCAAGGTCTATAAGCTGGCCGACGGCACCGTCGGCGCGGCCGTCATCGACGGCATCGGTCACGGACCGCACACCTCCGCCACCTCGCCCCTGCTCGCCGCAGTCGCCGCCCGGATCTCCGCCCGCCGCGGGCCGCTCGCCGGACTCCTCACCGCATCCGAACTGATCGCCGACAGGGGAGCCGACGGCAAGGAGGCGGACGCGGTCGCGGTCGCGGCCCGCGCCATCCCCGGCGACGACATCACCGTCATCAACTGGACCGGCGACGCCCGCGCGTACGGCTGGAACGGCCAGCGGCTGGAGCTGTATACCGACGACCACACCGTCGGCGCCCAGCTCCGAGCCAACGGGGTGGCGCTGGAGATCGCCCGGGAACACGACAACTGGCTCCGCACCAGCCTCGCCCGCGCCACGATCGGCACCGTCTACACCGCCGGCGTCCGGGACCGGCTCATCATCCTCACCACGGACGGCGTACACGACCAGGTGACGCCGGAGGTCATGAAGACCCTGGTCCGTGAGCTGGAGGACAACCCGCAGGCCCTTGCCGAGGCGCTGGTTGCCGCTGCGCGTGAGACAAACGGCTACCGGGACGACGCGACCGCCGTCGTCATCGCACACCCCTCCACACGGTGAAGCGAAGGGCAACCATGCGACCGCGCATCAAGGTCATCGACTGGCCCCGCCGGGCCCTCGCCATCGTGGACACCCCCCGCCCCGACTGCCCGCTGTGCCACGGCAACGGCGGACACGCCTGGGACTACACCACCCCCGACGGCGAATACGACGGCAGCGACTTCGACCCCTGCACCTGCTGGAACGACACCCGCCGCTGGCTCCTGCTCCCCCTGCCGTCCTGGACGCGGCGCACCCCGCCCGGCGGCTACAGCAACGAACCCCCCTTCTAGCAACGCCAAGGGCGGCCCCCGTCTCGGCAAAGTCCGGGGCCGCCCTTGTTCCACCCATCCAACTGAACAGTGGAGGTCCCCAGCATGACGCAACCCACCCTCATCCGGCGAGTGCCCGGCCGCAGGCCGCGTTTACTGGATCTGTTCTGCTGCCAGGGCGGCGCGGCCAAGGGCTACGCCGATGCCGGGTTCGACGTGACCGGCGTCGACAAGGACCCGCAGCCCCGCTACCCGCACCGGTTCGTGCAGGCCGACGCCATCGCGTTCGTGCTGGAGCACGGGGCGGAGTTCGACTTCATCCACGGCTCACCCCCGTGCCAGCACGACACCGCATGCCAGCGCATCCAGGGCCGCGAGCACCCCGACCTGATCGCCCCCACCCGCGCGGCCCTGGAGACGACCGGGCGCCCCTGGGTGATGGAGAACGTCGGCGGGGCCGTCCCGAAGCTGCGCGGTCCGGTGATGCTGTGCGGGCAGATGTTCCACCTGGCCAACTACCGCGCCCGTGAGGTGCTGGGGGTGCCGTGGATGAACCGCGACGGCATCCGCGAGTGCATCCCGCCCGCCTACGCCGAGCACATCGGCCGCGCCGCCCTCGCACAGCTCACTGCCACGCTGGAGGTGGCGGCATGAGCACGCTGCCCGAACTTTTGCGGACCGCACTGACGCTTGCCGCCGCCGGCGTGCCCGTGCTGCCCCTGCGCGCGGGCAAGGCACCGTTCGGCAACTGCCACCGGTGCGCGGGTAACGCGTGCGGCGGCCGGCCGAACATGAAGACGCCGGGAGCCTGCCGGTGTCCCGGCGTCTGCCACGCGTGGGCCGCCGCCACCACCGACCCGGCCATCCTGACCTCCCCGGTGTGGGAGGCCGCATGGCGGCGGGCCGTCACGGTCGCCTATCACCCCGGCGCCGCCGGGGTGACCGTGGTCGACCTGGACGACGCTGCGGCCGTCGACTGGGCACGCGCCACCCTGCCCGCCACCCGGACCGTGGAGACGACGCGCGGTGAGCACTGGCTCTACCGGGGCGCCATGACCTCCCGCAACGCGGTCCGCCCCGGTGTCGACATCAAGTCGATGATGGCCTACGCCCGCTACCTGGGCCCCGGCGCCGGCACCATGACCGATCTTCCCGACGTCGTCCGCGCGCTGGCCGTGACGGACTCCCCCACCGCCCGGTCGGCGCCCCGTTCCGTCTACGTGCCCGCCCGGTCGGGCGGCGGCGGGTGTCCCCACCGCTCACCCGCCTTCCTGGAACGCGGCATCGCCATGGCGGAGCAGCGCATCACGCAGGCCCGCAGCACGATCCACGCGACCGTGTACCGGACGTTCCTCGCCGTGCTGTCCACCCACGGCCGATGCGGCTGCCTCACCGACGCCCACATGACGCGACTGTTCACCGCCGCGCAGGCCAAAGGCGAATCCGTCCGGCACTGCACCGACGCGTGGACCAACGCCCTCGCCACGTTGGGACTGTGACCCGTGTCCGACGACGACAAGAACCCCGCACGCCAGATCATCACCGACTACGCCCAAGAGCACTTTCGGTACTTCCGCACCGCCGACGGCACCGTGTACGCGCAGAAGAACGGCCACCCCGTGGCCCGTCCGATCCGCTCCCAGGGCACCTCTGGCAGTCACCGCCAGGAACTCATGGTCGGTCTCTTCCACGACGGGCACGGCGTCTTCAACGGCACCGCCCTTAAGGAAGCACTCGACTTGATCGAAGCACTCGCGCTGAGCCAGCCCGTGCAGTCCGTCCACATTCGCGTTGCCCCGGGGTTCGACGGCGCAACGTGGTTGGACCTGGGCCGCACCGACGGCAAGTCCGTTCGCATCCACCCCACCGGCTGGGACATCATCACCCCCGACCCGGCAGAAGTGTGCTGGCGGCGCACCCAGCTCACCGGGGAGCTGCCCCTGCCCGTCAAGGACACCGACGGTAAGGGCATCGATCTGCTGCTGCGGCTGTGCAACTTCGCCAACGCCGAGACCGAATGCCTGGCCATCGCCTGGCTGATCGGCTGTCTCGGACCGTCCGTGCCCGTCCCCGCCCCTTTCCTCACCGGCCCCCAGGGCGCAGGAAAGTCCACCGGCGGCCGGATGCTCGTGCGGATCATCGAGGGCATGACCGGGGACCTGCGACGGGCGCCGAAGGACGAGGAAAACCTGATCGCGGCCGTGGCCGCCGGATGGGTCACCGCCCTGGACAACCTCTCCCACCTGGCACCCGACCTGTCCGACCTCATGTGCTGCATCGTCACCGGCGCCGAGACCATCAAACGCGCCCTTTACACCGACGGCGACGTCGTCCGCGCCCGCTACCGCCGTCCCCTGCTCCTGACCGGCATCGACGTGGGCGTCATCCGCCCCGACCTCGCCGAACGGCTCCTTCCCTTGCGTCTGGAACGCCCCCGCACCCGGCGCACTGAAGCGGAGCTGTGGGCGGAGTTCGAAGAGGTGCTGCCCGTGGTCCTCGGGTCCCTTCTGGATCTCACCGTGCAGGTGCGGGCGACGGAAGCAGACATCCCGACCGACCTGCGGATGGCCGACTTCGCCCACCTGTGCGCGCAGCTCGATGCGGCGACCGGTCTGGGAGCGCTGGGCGCCTACCGGGCCAGCCTGGACGACCTCAACGACGACGTCATCGAGGGCGACCTGCTGGCGCAGACCGTGCTCAAGTACGCCGCCGGCCTGGACGCGGGGGCAGAGCAGCGGATGACGTCCGCAGAGTGGCTGCACTGCCTCACCGGTCTCTACAGCGGCGAGGACTGCCGCCCCCTGCCCAAAGGGTGGCCGACCACCGGCAAAGTCCTCTCCGACCGTCTCAAGCGTCTCCAGCCCACCCTCGCGGCCCGGAGCGTCCTCATCGACTGGGGACGCACCAGCAAGGCCCGGTACATCGAAATGGCCCGGCCTCCGGCCACGTCGCCGCACGAGCAGGAACCGGCGTTCTGACCAGCGGGCCGAACGCAGTACAAGCAAGAAGAGCACCCGGCCGCCGCGACGCGTGCTCTTCTTGCGGTTCGGCGGCTCCGCCGCCCTGCGATGGACGCGCCGCGAAGCGGCTCCTTCTTCTCGCCCTGAGCGCGCGCACCACAACAGAAACCCCCTCCCTTGTCCGAAGTGGAAAGACGCTGCGTCACCTGCGTCACCCACGGACGGAAAACACGCCGTAACCAGTAGGAACGGCGGTGACGCAGACAGCCAACGGCTTCGTCACCCGCGTCACATACGTCACCCCGCGACGGAAGCCTGCGTCACCAGGTGACGCGCTCCAACCCCGACACGTCACACAAAACAGCAGGTCAGAGAAGCGACTGACGCAGATGACGCGGTGACGCAGAAATCCGCACCTCGGACAGATGGAGGTGCCGGTAAGACCGAACCCGACCCCGTTCGCGGGCCCACCTGTGCACGATTGCTGAGGAGCCATCGAATGGCCAGTCACAAGATGCTCAAGCTCCCCGAAGTCCTCGGCGAAATCGGTATGAGCCGCGCCGCCTTCTACCGCATGCGTTCCCGTGGACAGGCGCCCCGCCTCAGGAAGCTGCCCAACGGCCAGATCCGCGTGAGCCGGGCCGACCTGGACGCCTGGTGGCAGCAGTGCGAAGACAACGCCGCCTGATCGACTCGACATCACCCGAGGGGCCCGCTGCCGGCGGGCCCCTTCGCACGAAAGGACCCTTGTGGGCACGACGTACAACGTTCGGATCTGGGCGGCCCGCCAGCGCAAAGACCGCGGGCAGTCCTCTGCCGAGCTTCGGTGGAAGGTCGGAGACACCCCGCACTCTCAGACGTTCGCCACGAAGACCCTCGCCGACAGTCGGCGCGCACAGTTGCTGACGGCCGTCAACGCGGGCGAGCCGTTCGACGAGGCCACCGGTGTGCCCATGCGGGAGTTGCGGCAGCGCAATGACGTGTCCTGGTACCAGCACGCACGGGACTACATCGAAATGAAGTGGTCGACATCGCCCGCCAAGACCCGGACCACGCTCGCCGACGCTATGGCCACCGCCACGCCGGCCCTGGTAAGCAGCCGACGCGGCATGCCGGACGCTCGCGACCTGCGTCATGCCCTCTATAGCTGGGCGTTCAACCTCAACCGCTGGTCAGACGACCAGCCGAGGGAGGTGACTCGCGTACTGGCGTGGGTCGAGCGCAACGCCCTGCCGGTGAGCGCTCTGGACGACCCGCTTGTGATCCGCAAGGTACTCACCGCGTTCACTCAGCGGCTGGACGGGGGCAAGGCGGCACCTTCTACGGTCAAGCGCAAGCGCGCCATCTTTCACAACGCCCTCGGGTTCGCCGTGGAGGCCCGCCGGCTTCCGCACAACCCCCTCCCCCAGGTTCAGTGGGTGATCCCGCCGGCCGAGGACGCGGTAGACCCCGGATGCGTGGTCAACCCCCGGCAGGCCCGCACGCTGCTGGACGCCGTCGCCGACCAGGGCACACGGGGCCAGCACCTGAAGGCGTTCTTCGGGTGCCTGTACCACGCCGCCATGCGCCCTGCGGAAGCCGTCTGGCTCCGCCGCGAGAACTGCGACCTGCCCGCGTCGGGCTGGGGCACTCTGCACCTCGACGGCTCACGGCCGCGTGTCGGCCGCGGCTGGACCGACTCCGGGGCGCCCCACGACATCCGCGGCCTGAAGTGGCGACCGGAGCGGGAGATCCGGCACGTACCCATCCCGCCGCACTTCACTGCCATGCTCCGTGACCACATCGAGCGATACGGCGTGGCGCCCGACGGCCGACTCTTCCGTACCTCCCGCGGTGGCCTGGTGCAAGAGAGCGGCTACGGCGAGGTGTGGGCCCGTGCCCGCAAACAGGCTCTCACCCCGCAACAACACGGTTCGCCGCTTGCCGCCCGCCCTTATGATCTACGTCACGCATGCGTATCCCTGTGGCTGAACTCCGGTGTGGACCCCGTGGAGGTCGCCCGCCGCGCCGGGCACTCGGTTGCGGTCCTACTGAAGGTCTACGCGAAGTGTCTGGACGGGGCCACGGAGATGGCGAACCGCCGGATCGATGAGGCACTGAGCCGCTGGGCATGACCCGCGCTGCCCCACAGATGCCCCACCCGCACTGGTCACCATGCGGATCAGGGTGAGACAAACCGGGAAGATGCACCGGAAACGACCTGACAGTGGCCGGGAACGACGAGAGGGCCCGTATCCAGCATTTTCGCTGGTCACGGACCCTCTCGGTCGTGTGGCGGCGCCAGGATTCGAACCTGGGAAGGCTGAGCCGGCAGATTTACAGTCTGCTCCCTTTGGCCGCTCGGGCACACCGCCGGGTGACGCTGCCGTTCGAACCGCTTTCCGCGGTGCTCTCCGGCAACGACGTAAACAATACCCGATGCGCAGGGGTGCTCCGCCACCCGATTGATCTCCACTCCCCCGGTCGCGAGGTGGCTAGGCTGGTGCGGATGCGGACCGGTGCTCCACCAGGCCCGGCGGTCGCCGCCGCGCACGTCGGCACGCACCCGACACGCACCCCCATACGCACCCCGATACAAGGAGCCACAGGACATGGCCGACTCCAGTTTCGACATCGTCTCGAAGGTCGAGCGGCAGGAGGTCGACAACGCCCTCAACCAGGCCGCCAAGGAGATCTCGCAGCGCTACGACTTCAAGGGCGTGGGGGCCTCGATCTCCTGGTCCGGCGAGAAGATCCTCATGGAGGCCAACTCCGAGGACCGGGTGAAGGCAGTCCTCGACGTCTTCGAGTCCAAGCTCATCAAGCGCGGCATCTCGCTGAAGTCGCTGGACGCGGGCGAGCCGCAGCTCTCCGGCAAGGAGTACAAGATCTTCGCGTCGATCGAGGAGGGCATCTCCCAGGAGAACGCCAAGAAGGTGGCGAAGATCATCCGCGATGAGGGCCCGAAGGGCGTGAAGGCCCAGGTCCAGGGTGACGAGCTGCGCGTCAGCTCCAAGAGCCGCGACGACCTCCAGACCGTGATCGCCCTCCTGAAGGGCAAGGACTTCGACTTCGCGCTCCAGTTCGTGAACTACCGGTAGCCGGAAGCGGGGTGGGCACCCGGTGTGCCCACCCTGGTGCGCCCCCTTGGCCGCCCCCCCTGCTCGTGCGCTCCCTTGGCCGCCCCCCTGGGCGCGCTCGGGCGCGTTCAGTCGCGCGAGTTGCCGAACAGGATGCGGTAGACGATCAGCAGCACCAGGGAGCCACCGACGGCCGAGGCCCAGGTCGCGCCGTCGTAGAAGTCCTTGGCGATCGGGTGGTCCAGCCAGCGGGCCGATATCCAGCCCCCGATGAACGCGCCCGCCACCCCGATGAGGGTCGTACCGATGAAGCCGCCGGGGTCGCGGCCCGGCAGCAGGACCTTGGCGATGGCTCCGGCCAGCAGTCCGAGGATGATCCAACCGATGATGCCCATGCCGTGAACCTGCCCTTCCGCGCTGTGCCCGCACGGTCGGGGACCTCGGGTCCCCGGTGCGGACTCGCTGTGTGTCACGCGCGCGTGTTCGTGCCGTGTCGATGTGGAGGACGCCACGGGGCCATCCCCCGGTTGCCCCGCTCAGTAGGGTGCGGCGCATGACACGTACCGATGCCGGCCTGCTCCGCGGCCTGGGCGTACGGGACGCCGTGGTCGTCGGCCTCGGTTCGATGATCGGCGCCGGAGTCTTCTCGGCCCTGGCGCCGGCCGCGCGTGCCGCCGGGTCCGCCCTGCCGGCCGGGCTCGCCGTCGCCGCCGTGGTGGCCTACTGCAACGCCATGTCGTCCGCCCGGCTCGCCGCCCGTCACCCGGCCTCCGGCGGGACGTACGTGTACGGCAGGGAGCGCCTGGGCGCCTTCTGGGGGCACCTCGCGGGCTGGGCCTTCGTGGTCGGCAAGACGGCCTCCTGCGCGGCGATGGCGCTGACCGTGGGCGCGTACGTGTGGCCCGGGCAGGCGCACGCGGTGGCGGTCGCGGCGGTGGTGGCCCTGACCGCCGTGAACTACGGCGGGGTCCAGAAGTCGGCGCGGCTGACACGGGTGATCGTGGCCGTGGTCCTGGCCGTTCTCGCGGCCGTCGTCGTGGTGTGCCTGGCCTCCGGGCAAGCCGACGCCGGACGGCTGTACGCCGGCTCGCCATCGGGTGCGGGCGGGGTGCTCCAGGCGGCCGGACTGCTGTTCTTCGCCTTCGCCGGCTACGCGCG
Source organism: Streptomyces sp. NRRL S-31 (assembly GCF_000718775.1). Taxonomy (GTDB): domain Bacteria; phylum Actinomycetota; class Actinomycetes; order Streptomycetales; family Streptomycetaceae; genus Streptomyces. The sequence continues at coordinate 34,106 of NZ_JOCB01000074.1, read as the reverse complement.
GATCGCCACCCTCGGGGAGGAGGTACGCGATCCGGCGCGCACGATCCCGCGGGCGATCCCGCTCGCCCTGGGCATCGCCCTGGTGGTGTACGCGTGCGTGACCGTCGCGGTGCTCGCCGTCCTCGGCGCGGACCGGCTCGGGCACGCGACGGCGCCGCTGGCCGACGCCGTGCGGGCGGCCGGGGTACCGGGCCTGGTCCCGGTGGTGCGCGCCGGGGCGGCGGTGGCCGCGCTGGGGTCGCTGCTGGCGCTGATCCTCGGGGTGTCCCGTACGACGCTCGCCATGGCCCGTGACGGTCATCTGCCGCGCGCTCTGGCGGCGGTGCACCCGCGGTTCCGGGTGCCGCACCGGGCCGAGTCGGCCGTGGGCGCGGTGGTCGCCGTGCTGGCGGCGACGGCGGACGTGCGCGGCGCGATCGGCTTCTCGTCCTTCGGGGTGCTCGCCTACTACGCCATCGCCAACGCGTCGGCCTGGACACTGGGCGAGGCCCCGCTGTCCCGGCTGGTACCGGCGGTGGGCCTGCTGGGCTGCGCCACCCTGGCGTTCGCGCTGCCCATGACCTCGGTGACCGTGGGAGCCGGGGTGCTCACGTTGGGCGCGGCCTCCTACGGGGTACGGCGATGGCGGGCGGGGCGGCGAGAGGCGTGACACGGCGCCGGCGCGCGGGTCGCCCCACCGGCTGCACGGCACCGGCGAGCGTGCCCTCTGCGTACGAGCGCCGGCCGTGCCGACCGTGCCGACCGGAATCGTCTCAGGACGTTCCCGGTCACGCTACGAAGGCGCTGCGGTTCCGCCCCTGCGCGTGATCGGCTGATACTGCTGGCAGCAGGCATGCCGACTGAGCGACCTGGAAAGGTGCCGATCATGAAGGTGTTCAACCTGCTGCTCAACATCCTGTGGCTCATCCTGTGCGGGCTCTGGATGGCGATCGGTTACCTGATCGCTGCCCTGATCTGTTTCGTCCTGATCGTCACCATCCCGTTCGGCATCGCATCGCTGCGCATCGCCGGGTTCGTCCTCTGGCCGTTCGGCCGCACCACCGTGGAGAAGCCGAACGCCGGAGCACCGTCGTGCGTCGGCAACGTCATCTGGCTGGTCTTCGCGGGATGGTGGCTCGCACTGGCCCACCTGGTCACGAGCATTCCGCTGTTCCTGTCGGTCGTCGGGATTCCCTTCGGCTGGGCGAACCTCAAGCTCATCCCCCTCTCGCTCATGCCGCTGGGGCGTGAAGTCGTGCCGACGGACGAGGCGTTCGGCGGACGCTGAGCCCGACGCCCGGAAAGCCGGTTCCCGTCTTGCTGCCGGCTCCCCTGGAGAGGACCGTGCCGGTGTCCGACAATGGATTAGTGCGAGAGGGCGTCCCCTTGCAGAGACATCCGGCGGGCTCCCCTGGCGGGAATGCCGACCCGGAGAAAAAGCCGCGGAGAATACGTCAGCCACGCGGCGCACTGCCGGACGAAAGGCGTGACCCATGAGTGCACAGCGTGCCAAGCACCTCCTCACGGTATCCACGGTCGGCGTTCTGATGGCCGGCGGTGCCGCGGTCGAGGCAGCGGGAACGGCTTCGGCGGCAGCCCCGGCGCACCTCTCCTCGGCCGCTCCCCAATCGAGCCGCGGATGCGACGAGGTCTGGGGGAACGACGGCTGCGAAACCCGCGGTGACGACGGTGAATTCGTGCGGGTGGCGAGCGCGGCGGGTACCGATCCGAGTCGATGAGAGCACCGTCACCGCGTCAGCCACCACTCCCGGTGCCGCCCGCGCTCGTACCGCTCGGACGGATGTCGTTCAGGCTGCCGACGATGGCCACGGAGGACGGATGGGAAGGGGTGGGAACCTGGATGAGAATCGGGACATAGACGATTTCGCCGTGCCGGTACTCGGCCTTCCAGGACTTTCGATAGCACACGACGTCATGCGGATCTGCGCGCGTCGCATAACACCGGGTTGCCGACGCCATGGGGGTATCCTGCGACATCCGTGAAAAGGCGCCCGTTTCGCTCGCCGAAGCGCCCGACGCGCCAAGTGCCGTGCAGCAGGCGACCACGGTCGCGAGTCCGCCACTCCATACGGCTGCTCTCTTCGCGATCAATTCCCTCGACCTGATTTCCGCTTCGTCGACATGTAGTTCACCGCCATGTACCACTGGGAGCACGCGCGACAGTCCGGCGACCAGGAATTTCGGTCCACCCGGCCGCCGGACTCTCAAGTTCAGTCGTTGTTGTTGTTATTGTTGTTGTTCCCGCCGCCACCGTTGTTGTTGTTATTGTTGTTGTTGTTTCCTCCGCCGCCGTTATTATTATTATTGTTGTTGTTGTTGTTTGCACCACCTCCGTTGTTATTGTTGTTGTTATTGTTGTTCGCGCCTCGACCTCCGTTGTTGTTGTTATTGTTGTTGTTGTTCCCGCCCCGCCCGTTGTTATTGTTGTTATTGTTGTTGTTGCCACCCCGCCCGTTGTTATTGTTGTTATTGTTGTTGTTGCCGCCGCGACCTCCGTTGTTGTTGTTGTTATTGTTGTTGTTCCCGCCTCGACCGTTGTTGTTGTTATTATTGTTGTTGTTTCCTCCGCCGCCGTTGTTGTTATTGTTGTTGTTGTTGTTTCCTCCGTTGTCCGCCGGCGCCATCGCGTGCGTCCCTGTGGGCGCCGGGGCGGCAAAGGCGCTCGGAGAGGCAAGGGCGCCTCCCGCTGCCAGAGCGGCCGATGCGACTACTACTGCCGCGCGCTTCGCATACTTGTTCGCCATGATGTTTTCTTTCCGTTGGGTATGGACGCTTTCGATTCGCAGTCCATATCGATGGGAGAAGGCGTTCTCGGGAATGCGCCACCAGGTCAGTGCAGAGCGCGGAACGGTCGGATCCGCGGACTCGGAGACCGGGGCCTGGAACTCTTCCGCCAGAATGCCCCGCCGCAGCCGGGGGGCGCATCGGGTGAACACCCCAAGTTCCGCCCCCGTACGCCCTACTTCCCACCCCGGCGCGCCCCGGATCGACCCCCCGGCGCACCCCCTAGGCCATTCGAGGGCGATCCCCGGCGGCCCCCGCGCCACCCTCACCGACCTGCCCGTCTAGATCGGTCTTGGATCTTTTGCGCCGCTCCGCGCACGGAGAGAAACTGACTGGTGATGGACCTGCTAGAGCGAGAGGCTGTGCTCCGGGACCTCACCGGTCACCTACAGGCTGCTGTGAGCGGCCCTGGACGCCTGGCCCTTGTCCGCGGCGAGGCCGGCATCGGTAAGACCACCGTCGTCCAGCGTCTCGCCCAGGTGGCCGATCCCCGCATCCGGGTCTTGATCGGCGCCTGCGACCCGCTGGCCACCCCCCGCCCCCTCGGGCCCCTGCTGGACTTGGCCCCGCGTCTGGGCCCGGCGGTGCGCACCGCGCTGACCGGCACGCTGACCGGCACCAGCCGTTCGGACGAGGTCTTCGACCGCCTGCTCGCCGACCTGAACGCCTACCCCAGTCTGCTGGTCGTCGAGGACGTCCACTGGGCCGATGAAGCCACCATGGACCTGCTGCGCTACCTGGCCCGGCGCCTGCCGGACGTTCCGGCGCTGGTGCTCACCACCTACCGCGACGACGAGGTCGGCCGCACCCACGACCTGACCTCTCTCCTCGGCACCCTGGCCGCCTATCCGTGGGTGTACCGCCACGACCTGGCTCCCCTGAGCCGCCGCGCCGTGGCCCGGCTGGCCACGGGGCACGCCGTCGACGCCGAGCAGCTGTACCGCGTCTCGGCCGGCAACCCGTTCATCGTCACCGAGATCCTGGCCGCGCCGGACGAGCCCATCCCCGCCACGGTGCGCGAGGCCGTGGCCGGTCGCCTGGCGGGACTGTCGGACACGGCGCGCACGGCGGTCGACGTGCTGGCCGTCCTGGGGCGCCGGGTCCCTCCGCCCCTGCTGGCCGACATCCTGCCGGACCCGGACGAGGCGCTGGGCGAGGCCGTGGCCTGCGGGATCGTGCGCACCGAAGGTCAGGTGACCGAGTTCCGGAACGAACTGACCCGGCTGGCGGTGCTGGAGGCCGTTCCCGCCGCCCGCCGTCTCAGGGTGCACCGCCACGTGCTCGCCGCGATGCGGTCCGGCCCGGTCGCCGGGCACGACCTGGCGCTGCTGGCCGATCACGCCGAGGGGGCCGGGGACGCGGCCGCCGTGCTGGAGTACGCGCCCGCGGCCGCCGTCCGCGCCGCCGCGCTGGGCGCGCACCGGGAGGCCGCCGCCCAGTACGCCCGTGCCCTGCGGTGCGCCGACCGCCTGCCGCCCGATCAGCACGCCGCTCTGCTGGAGGGTCATTCGCAGGCATGCTTCCTGTCCAGCAGCCTGGACGAGGGGGTCGCTTCCCGTCGTACGGCGGTGGGGCTGCGGCGCGCTCTGGGTGACCGGCTGCGCGAGGGGGAGGACCTGCGCTGGCTGTCGTGCTGGCTGTGGCCGGCCGGGCGGACGGCCGAGGCCGGACGGATCGGCCTGGACGCGGTGCGGCTGCTCGAAGGGCTGGGGCCGAGCCGGGAGTTGGCCCGGGCTCATCTGAACCTCTGTCAGCTCGCCTGCTACGGGCACGAAGGCGTGGCGGTGGCCACCGGCCATGCCCGGAAGGCGATCGCCCTGGGTGAGCGCTTCGGTGACGCGGGGGTGCTCGTCCAGGCCCGTTTCCACGCCGCCGCGGCACGCGTGCTGAGCGAGGGGCGGGGCTGGGAGGAGTGCGAACAGCAGGTGTCCCGCGCGCTTGCGCAGGATCTGCCGGTGGACGCGGGCTTCATGGCGGTCATCATGTGCTGGCTGGCCGCGCTCCGGCGGGACGCCGCCCGCACGGCCGCGGCCGTGCGCCGGGCGGAGGCCCACTGCCTCGACCGCGACCTGCTGACCTATCTGCTCTGCACGAGGGCCTGGGGCAGCTGGGGGCTGCTGAACCGCGGCTCGTGGTCCCAGGCCGCCGACGCCGCGCAGCGGGTCCGGTCCCACCCCGGCTCACCGCCCGTCGTGAAGGCCCTGGCCCTGACCGTCGTCGGCCTGGTCCGGGCCCGCCAGGGCAGGTCACCGGTGTGGCCGCTGCTGGACGAAGCGGCGAACCTGGTGGACGCGCACTGTCGGCTGGACACCGGCCTGGGGTGGGAGGCACGGGTTGAGGCGGCCTGGCTGGCCGGTCGTCACGAGCTGGTTCAGGCCGAGGCGCGGCGGGGTCTGGCCGCGCTGGCGGACCGTACCCACCCCTGGTTGTCCGGGCCCCTGGCCTGCTGGATCCGCCGTGCCGGAGGGGAGCCCCCGCGGGTGCCGGCGGCCGGGCCCTACGCGCTGGAGCTGGCCGGTGACTGGGCCGGTGCCGCGGCGCTGTGGGACGCGCTCGGCTGTCCGTACGACGCCGCGCTGGCCCGCCTGTCCGGTGACGCGCCCGCGCTGCGCCAGGCCCTGGCGGCCTTCGAGGCGCTCGGCGCCCGGCCGGCCGTGGCCCGTACGCGCACGGTGATGCGGGCCTGCGGGGTCCGTCCGATCCGGCGTGGCCCGCAGGCGGCCACCCGGGCCAATCCGTACGGGCTGACCAACCGGGAGATGGACGTCCTGAAGCTGCTGCACGAGGGCCTGTCGGACGCCGAGATCTCCGCCCGCCTCTACATCAGCCCCAAGACCGCCGGTCATCATGTGGGCGCGGTGCTGAACAAACTCGGCGTCCACACCCGCCACGAGGCCGCCCGCAAAGTCCATCATCCCGAGAGTGAATGAGACGCCGTCGCGGATTCACCGGGTTGTCGCGGGGTCGGCCGGATCAACTGAATTTGCAGTTGATGTTCTGGCTTCCGGTGAAGGTGTTGTTCCCCTGCGCGGCCTGCCCTGTCGGGTGGCAGATCTGGAGGAGCGGCCCGATACCCAGCAGCGAGAGCAGTCCTCCGCCGCCCTGTTCATCGGCCCCGGTCAGAATGTTGTTGTTGTTCGTGTTGTTGTTCGTGTTCGTGCCGCCGTTGTTGTTGTTATTGTTGTTGTTATTCACACCACCGGCGTTGTTGTTGGTGTTCGTGTTCGTGTTGGTCGTGTTGTTCTGCGCGCCGGTGCCTCCCTGCCCGTCGGTGCCCGTCTGTCCCGCCCGGTAGGGGGCGTTGAGCAGTGACTTGGCACCCAGGAGTGACAGAAGTCCTCCGTCGCCCTGCGCCTGAGCGCCGCCGGCGCTGAAGAGGACCGCCGTGATCGCGGCGGCGCCGATCGCGGCGAACCGCTTGGTGAGCTTCACTCGGCCAACCTTTCGTCGTCCCTGGTGGCGCATTCCTGGCCTCAGTGGACAGGATGACGACGGCGGGCGCCGGACGATCGGCAGGCACGCTGCGGTGCTCCCGTTTTCCCCCGTACAGCCTCAGGGCCTCTCGCAAGCCATCAGGCTGCGCATTCCACGCGGGCCGTCAGGTCGCCCATTCGGCGTCCTTCACGGAATTCCGCTCTCACCGGTGGCCGCCCGCCATCCTCTCCAGCCTGGCGATACGTTCCGCCATCGGCGGGTGCGTGGAGAACATCTTCGACAATCCCTGTCCCGGCCGGAACGGATTGGCGATCATCATGTGGCTCGCGGTCTCGATCCGGGGCTCGGGCGGCAGCGGAAGCTGCCGGGTGCCCGTCTCCAGTTTCCGCAGGGCGCTGGCGAGGGCGAGCGGGTCGCCGGTGAGCTGGGCACCGGAGGCGTCCGCCTCGTACTCCCGGGAGCGGCTGATGGCCAGTTGGATCAGGGTGGCGGCGATGGGTCCGAGCAGCATGACCAGCAGGGCGCCGAGCAGACCGGGGCCCTCGTCGTCGTCCGAGCGGCCGACCGGGATCAGCCAGGCGAAGTTCACCAGGAACATGATCACGGAGGCGAGCGCGCCGGCGACCGAGGAGATCAGGATGTCCCGGTTGTAGACGTGGCTCAGTTCATGGCCGATGACACCGCGCAGCTCCCGCTCGTCCAGGAGGCGCAGGATGCCCTCGGTGCAGCACACGGCGGCGTTGCGCGGGTTGCGGCCGGTGGCGAAGGCGTTCGGGGCCTCCGTGGGCGAGATGTACAGCCGGGGCATGGGCTGGCGGGCCTGCGTGGACAGCTCCCGCACCATCCGGTACAGCGCCGGGGCCTCGAACTCGCTGACCGGGCGGGCACGCATCGCGCGGAGTGCCAGCTTGTCGCTGTTCCAGTACGCGTACGCGTTGGTGCCCAGGGCGACCAGGACCGCGACGATCAGTCCGGCGCGTCCGAAGAAGCTGCCGATGACGATGATGAGTGCGGACAGTCCCCCGAGGAGTACGGCGGTCTTGAGCCCGTTGTGCCGGCGGTGCACGGTGCGCCCTCCAAGTCGTGCAGCTGGGGAACACTCTGATCCAGTGGACCCTCCCGCTGGTGACAACGCCAGGCGGGAGCCACGAGTTCCCCGTGCCTACGGTGACGCGCCTCGGCCGGGCGGGTGACGTGCTGGTTCGGCCGCGCGCGCGGGGAGCCGGGTGCCCCACGCGCGCGCGACGACTCCTAGAACAGTCCGGTGGCCGCGAAGCGGAGGACCAGCTGCGGTGCTCCGGAGAGGGCGACGCCGAGGACTCCGGTGAGGGCGATGGCGGCCGTGAGGGGGGCCGGGAGCCGGTGCCGGGCGGGTTCGCCCTCCGGGGCGCGGAAGAGCAGGGCGGCCCACTGCAAGTAGTAGAAGAGGGCGATCACGACGTTGACGGCCATGACGACGGCGAGCCAGCCGAGGCCCGCGTCGACGGCCGCCGAGAACACGGTGACCTTGGCGAACAGTCCGACGACACCCGGCGGCAGCCCGGCCAGGCACAGCAGGAAGAAGGCCAGCAGCAGCGCGGTGAGCGGGTTGGTGGCGTACAGGCCCCGGTAGTCGCCGATCCGGTTCAGCGCGCGGCCGCGGCCGACCACGGCGGCCACGGCGAAGGCCCCGAGGTTCACGGCGGCGTACATCAGCGCGTACGCCACCGTGGAGCCGATCGCCTTCTCGGCGTCCTCGGTGTACCCGGCGGCGGCGATCGGCACCAGCAGATAGCCGGCCTGCCCGACGGACGACCAGGCGAGCAGCCGTACGGCGCTGTACGCGCGCGTGGCCTGCTGGCGCAGGGCGGCGACGTTGCCCACGGTCATGGTGAGGGCCGCCAGGGCGGCGAGCGCGGGGCCCCAGACGTCGGCGTACGACGGGAACGCGACGACGGTGACGAGGATCAGGCCGGAGAAGCCGACCGCCTTCCCGACGACCGACAGGTAGGCGGCGACGGGCAGGGGCGCGCCCACATAGGTGTCGGGCACCCAGAAGTGGAAGGGGACGGCGGCCGTCTTGAAGGCGAAGCCGACGAGGGTGAGGACGACGCCGGTCTGGGCGAGGACGTGCAGCTGACTGTCGACGTGCGGCAGGCGCTGGGCGACCTGGGTGAGGTAGAGCGTGCCGGTGGAGGCGTACACGAAGCTGATGCCCATCAGGCTGACCGCGGTGGCGGTGACCGACGACAGGAAGAACTTCAGGGCGGCCTCGGAGGACCGCTTGTCGCCGTGCCGGATGCCGACGAGGGCGAAGGCGGGCAGGGAGGCGACCTCCAGGGCGACGACCAGGGTGGCCAGGTCGCGGGAGGCGGGCAGCAGGGCGGCGCCGGCCGCGGAGGACAGCAGCAGGAACCAGAACTCGCCCGCGGGGACGCGCCGCCGCTCGTCGTCCAGGTGGGTGACCGACAGCAGGGCCGCGAGCAGGGCGCCGCCGAGGGCCAGGAGCTGGATGACGAGGGTGAAGCGGTCGGCGGTGTAGCTGCACGCGCGCGCGTGGCCGCCGGTGCAGAAGGTGCTGCGGTCGCCGTCGAGGAGGGGCAGGAGCAGCAGGAGGGACACGGCGAGTCCCGCGACCGAGACCCAGCCGAGGACGGCCTTCCGGGACTCGGGCACGAACAGGTCGGCGACGAGGACGACGAGCGCCACCACGGCGGCGGTGGTGGGCGGGGCGATCGCTAGCCAGTCGACGGACTGGACCAGCGACTCGGCAAGCGGCTGGGCGCTCATCGGTTGCCTCCTGCGAGGAGCTGCTGCACGGCCGGGTCGGTCAGGCCGAGCAGGGCCCTCGGCCACAGTCCGGCGAGGACGGTCAGGGCGACGAGCGGGGTCCAGGCGGCGAACTCGTACCCGCGGACGTCGGGGAGCTTCGGGACCTCCCGGTCCGCGCCGCCCATGCAGACCCGGCGGACCACGACCAGCATGTACGCGGCCGTCAGCAGGGTGCCGAACGCGCCGATCGCCATGAAGGTGAGGAAGGCGGGCCGGGAGAGGCCGGCGGCGGGGTCGAAGGAGCCGAACAGCGCGAGCATCTCGCCCCAGAACCCGGCGAGCCCGGGCAGGCCGAGGGAGGCGACGGCGCCGAAGGCGAGCAGTCCGCCGAGGCGTGGGGCCCTGCCGTACAGCGCGGCGCCCGTCCGCTCGGCCAGGGTGTCCAGGTCGGTGCTGCCGGTACGGTCCTTCAACCCGCCGACCAGGAAGAACAGCAGGCCGGTGATGAGGCCGTGGGCGATGTTGGCGAACAGGGCGCCGTTCACGCCGGTCGGGGTCATGGTGGCGATGCCGAGCAGGACGAAGCCCATGTGGCCGACGGACGAGTAGGCGATCAGCCGCTTGAGGTCGCCCTTCGCGCCCTGCCTGGCGAGGGCCAGGCAGGCCAGCGATCCGTAGACGATCCCGACGACGGCGAACGCGGCGAGGTACGGCGCGAAGGTGTGCAGACCGTGCGGCGCGATCGGCAGCAGGATGCGGACGAAACCGTACGTGCCCATCTTCAGCAGGACACCGGCCAGCAGGACCGAGCCGACGGTCGGCGCGGCGGTGTGGGCGTCGGGCAGCCAGCTGTGCAGCGGCCACATCGGCGTCTTCACCGCGAGCCCGACGCCGATCGCCAGAACGGCGATGACCTGCACGGACGCGGTCAGCGACCGGCCGTTGTCAGTGGCGAGTGCCACCATGTCGAACGTGCCCGCCTTGATGCCGATCAGGAGCAGGCCGAGCAGCATGACCACGGAGCCGAGCAGCGTGAAGAGGATGAACTTCCACGCGGCCCGGGTCCGGCCCTCGCCGCCCCAGCGGGCGATGAGGAAGTACATCGGGATGAGCACCGTCTCGAACGCGAGGAAGAACAGCAGCAGGTCGAGGACGGCGAAGGTGGCGAGGGTGCCGGACTCCAGCAGGAGCAGCAGCGCGACGAAGGCCTTCGGGGACGGGCCCGACGGCGGGTTGAAGTAGGAGTAGAGCGCGCAGAGGAAGGTCAGCAGCGCGGTCAGGACCAGGAGGGGGAGGGAGATGCCGTCGATGCCGAGGTGGATCCGCACGTCCAGCGCGGGGATCCAGCTGATGTCGGTCGTGGCCTGCATCCTCGACGGATGGTCGTGGTCGAAGCCGAGCGCGAGGACGATCGCGGCGATGAGGAGCACGCCGGTCACGGTCACGCCGTGCCGTAGCACGGCCTGCTCGGGCGACTTCCCCTTCAGTCCGGGCGGGGCCGGGAGGAGGGCGGCGACGGCGCCGAGGAGCGGGCCGACGACGACGAACGCCAGGAGGAACTGCATCACGGACTCGCTGATATCGATCACGCCTGCTCACGCTCCCGTGGCGACGAGGAGGACGGCGACCGCCAGGACGACGGTGCCGGCGAGCAGCGCGCTCACATAGGTCTGCACATTGCCGGTCTGGGCGCGCCGTACGGCGGCCCCGAGCAGCCGGGGGGTGGCGGCGGCGGCGCGTACGTAGGTGTCGACGACCTCGCGGTCGAGGAACCGGACGAGGCTCGCCGCGGCCTGGACCGGCCGGACGAACAGCACCGTGTACACGGCGTCCAGGTGGAAGCCCTCGGCGGCGGGCCGGTGCAGCGGGCCGAGCAGCAGCCGCCCGGGGTCCGCCGGGTCGGGGGCGTAGGCGAGGTCGCCGTAGGCCGGGCGGTGGGTGGCGATGGCCTCGGCCTCGACCAGCCCGGCGTCGCCCTCGGGGTGGGCGGCGACGGCGCCCATCGGGGTGCGGGCGGCGAGCGCGGTGCCGCGCTGCCAGGCGCCGAAGGTGAGCAGCCCGCCGACGACGGCGAGGCCGGTGCCGAGGATGGAGGTGAGCAGGGTCGGGGTCAGCTCCCGGCCGTCGAACCAGCCGGGCAGCGCCCGGTAGGCGAAGCCGCCGAAGGCGAGGGAGGGGACCGCCAGGACCCAGAGCACCACGGTCATGGTCAGCGGCTGGCGGCCGTGGTCGGGGGCCTCGACGCCCCGGCCGCGGAAGGCCAGCAGCCACAGCCGGGTGGCGTACGCGGCGGTCAGCAGGGCGGTGACCAGCCCGGCGACCAGGACGATCCAGCCGGCGGCGCCGGGGGCGTGCCCGGTGTGGCCCTGGGTCACGTGCTCGGCGGCGCCGAGGACTGACTCCTTGGAGAAGAAGCCGCTGAAGGGCGGGATCGCGGCGAGCGCGAGGAGCGCCACGGTCATCGTCCAGTAGGCGTCCGGGACGCGGTCGCGCAGCCCGCGCATGCGGGACATGGCGGCCAGCGAGTTGGTGCCGGCGGCGTGGATGATCACGCCGGCGGCGAGGAACAGCAGAGCCTTGAAGGCGCCGTGGGACAGGAGGTGGAAGACGGCGGCACCGCGGTCGCCGACGGCGAGGGCGCCGGTCATGTAGCCGAGCTGGCCGACCGTCGAGTAGGCGAGGACGCGTTTGATGTCGTCCTGGGCGAGCGCGGCGAGACCGGAGCCGGTCATGGTGACGGCGGCCATGACGGCGAGGACCACCATCGCGGCTCGGGACGCCTCGAAGAGCGGGAGGAGACGGGCGACGAAGTAGACACCGGCGGCGACCATCGTCGCGGCGTGGATCAGTGCCGAGACGGGTGTCGGGCCCGCCATCGCGTCGGGCAGCCAGGTGTGCAGCGGGAACTGCGCCGACTTGCCCGCCACGCCCGCCAGGAGCAGCAGCGCGATCACGGTCGGGTGGCCGATGCCGCCGCCGGCGACGGCGCCCAGGACGCGGGTGATGCGGAACGACCCGGCGTCGGTGCCGAGGGCGAACAGGCCGATCAGGAACGGCACGTCGCCGAGCTTGGTGACCAGGAACGCCTTCAGGGAGGCGGCGCGGGCCTCGGGGGTCTCCCAGTAGTGGCCGACCAGGAAGTAGGAGCAGATGCCCATGACCTCCCAGCCGACCAGCAGCACGATCAGGTCGCCGGAGTAGACGACCAGGAGCATCGCGGAGGTGAACAGGGAGACGAGAGCGGCGTACGAGGGGTAGCGCGGGTCGTCGCGCAGATAGCCGGTGGAGTAGATCTGCACGCACGACGCGACGAACGCGACCAGGACGGCGACCAGCGCGGCGAAGCCGTCGATGTGCAGGGCCAGCTCGATCGGGACGGACCCGGTGGGCGTCAGCTCGGTGTGCGCGTCCACGGCCGCGCCGCCGCCCTGGCGTACGGCGACCAGCGCGGCCAGGGCGAGCGAGACCAGCGGCGGCAGTACGGCGAGCGGACGGACGAACCCGGGCGCGGTGCGGCCGAGCAGCAGTCCCGCCGCGGCGCCGAGGAACGGCAGGAGGGGGACGAGGACGGCGAGGGTGGTCGTGGTCACGCGGAGGCCTCAGCCTTCTCGGCCGCGGAGGTGCCGGGGCCCTCGGTGCCGGGCCCCTCGGCCTCGGGGCCCTCGGCGGTGTCGCGGAGCTTGTCGATGTCGGAGGTGCCGCGGTTGCGGTACACCGCGAGCACGATCGCCAGGCCGATGCCGATCTCGGCGGCGGCGATGGCGATGGTGAACAGGGTCAGCGCCTGGCCGGAGTGCAGCGTGTCCCGGGCGGTCCGGCTGAGCCAGACGTCGAAGGCGACCAGGTTGAGGTTGACGGAGTTGAGCATCAGCTCGACCGACATCAGGACCAGGATCGCGTTGCGGCGGGCGAGGACGCCGTACAGGCCGGTGCAGAAGAGGAGGGCGGACAGCGCGGCGGGATAGGCGAGGTGCATCAGCGGGCGCCGTCCTTCCCGGGGACCGCGGGCGCGGCGTCGGCGTCCGCCCCGTCCTTGCGGGACAGCACGATCGCGCCGACCAGCGCCGCGAGGAGCAGTACGGACAGGGCCTCGAACGGCAGCACCCAGTGCCGGAACAGACTCGTGCCGGTGACCTCGGTGGTGCCGGCGGCCGGGCCGTCCAGGTCGATCCAGGTGGTGCGGAAGGCGTCCACGACCACCCACACCAGGGCGACGGCGGCGGCGGTCGCGACGGCCAGGGCGGCCGGGCGGTTGCCGGAGTCGGCGTCCGGGGAGCGGCCGATCGGGGCCTTGGTGAGCATCAGCCCGAAGAGCAGCAGGACGACGACGGAACCGACGTAGATGAGGACCTGCACCCAGGCGATGAACTCGGCCGTGAGCAGCAGGTACTCCACGGCGAGCCCGCCGAGCGCGACCACCAGCCACAGCGCGGCGTGCACCAGTTGCCGGGTGGTGACGGTGACCAGGGCGGCGCCGAGGGTGACCAGGCCGACGAGCAGGAACGCGATCTCGACGCCGGTCGGGGAGAGGAAGCCGTGCGGGCCGGCGGCGGTCACGGCGGCCGTGGTTGCGGCGGGGTTCACGACTCGCCCTCCCGGGGTTCGGCCTGGGCGGCGGCCAGCTTCTCGGCGGTCTTGCGGGCCGCGGCGATCTCCTTGGGCTCCTCCGCGCCGGGGTCCAGGGCGGGCGGGGCCGGCACGGTCCACATCCACTCGCGGAGCTTGTCCCGCTCGTGGGTGAGGTCGCGGATGTCGGTCTCGGCGTACTCGAACTCGGGGGACCAGAACAGCGCGTCGAAAGGACAGACCTCGATGCAGATACCGCAGTACATGCACAGGGAGAAGTCGATCGCGAAGCGGTCGAGGACGTTGCGGCTGCGTTCCCGGCCGCCGGGGGCGGCGGGCGGCACGGTCTCCTTGTGGGAGTCGATGTAGATGCACCAGTCCGGGCACTCGCGGGCGCACAGCATGCAGACCGTGCAGTTCTCCTCGAACAGCCCGATCACCCCGCGGGTGCGGGGCGGCAGCTCGGGCAGGGCGTCCGGGTACTGGTCGGTGACGGACTTCCGCGTCATCGTGCGCAGGGTGACGGCCAGGCCCTTGGCGAGGCCGGAACCGGGGAACGACCGGCGGGGCCGTCCGGAGGGCGTCGACGAGTCGTGGTGGTCGGGCGACGGGCTGGACATGGTTAGTCGATCACCACCTTGACGATGCCGGTGAGGGCGATCTGGGCGAGGGAGAGCGGGACGAGGAGGGTCCAGGAGAGCTTCTGGAGCTGGTCCTCGCGCAGCCGCGGGTAGGTCACGCGGAGCCAGATGACCAGGAAGGCGAGGATCGCGGTCTTCAGCAGGGTCCACACCCAGCCGAGGCCGTCGGCGCCCCACGGGCCGTGCCAGCCGCCCAGGAAGAGCACGGTGGTCAGGCCGCACAGGACGACGATGCCGGCGTACTCGGCGAGCAGGAAGAGCGCGAAACGCAGACCCGTGTACTCGGTGTAGGCGCCGAAGATGATCTCCGAATCGGCGACCGGCATGTCGAACGGCGGGCGTTGCAGCTCGGCCAGTCCGGCGACGAAGAAGACGATCGCGCCGACGATCTGCCACGGCACCCACCACCAGTGGAAGGCGTGCAGGATGCCGGGCAGGGAGACCGTGCCGGCCGCCATGGCGACGGAGGCCGCCGCCAGCAGCATCGGCAGTTCGTAGGCGAGCAGCTGGGCGGCCGTGCGCAGCCCGCCGAGCAGGGAGAACTTGTTGGCGCTGGCCCAGCCGGCCATCAGCGAGCCGAGCACGCCGACGCCCATGACCGCGAGCACGAAGAACACGCCGGCGTCCAGCACCTGGCCGACGGCGCCCTCGCCCGGGCCGATGGGGACGGCGAGCAGGACGAGGAGGTACGGCAGCAGGGCCACGGCGGGGGCGAGCTGGAAGACGCGGCGGTCGGCACCGGCCGGGACCACGTCCTCCTTCTGCGCGAACTTCACGCCGTCGGCGATCAGCTGGGCCCAGCCGTGGAAGCCGCCCGCGTACATCGGGCCGAGGCGGCCCTGCATGTGGGCCATCACCTTGTGCTCGGTCTGGCCGACGATCAGCGGGAAGGTGAGGAAGACGACGAAGACGGCCAGGAGCCGCAGGGCGACGTCGAGCGCGCCGTTCACTGCGGGCCTCCTGCGGGGTCGTCGGGGGTGCCTGGGGTGGGGGGCGTGGGAGGAGCGGGAGGGACGGGAGGGGTGTCGTCAGGGGCGTCCTCGGGCGCGGGGTCCGGCTGGGGCGCGGGCGCGGGCGCGGGCTCCGGTTGGGGCTCGGGCGCGGTCTCCGGTTCGCTGCGCGGGGACCGTTCCGGCTCGGGGGCCCCTCCGGGTTCGGGGGCCCCTTCGGGTTCGGGGGTCGCCTCGGGGCCGGGGGTCGCCTCGGGGCCGGGGGTCGCCTCCTGGTCGTCGAAGGCCGGGCGGGCGTGGTGCCACGGGGCGTCCGAGCTGCGCGGGGCCGCGCCGCGGCGGGCGGGGCGAGCGGGACCGCCCGGTTCCGCCGGTCCTGCGGCTCCCGGGGTTTCCGACGCTTCCGCGCTCTCCGCGGACTCTGCGGCTCCCGGCGCTTCCGCCGCTTCCGGGGAGGCCGGTTCAGGTGTCCCGGCGCGCTGCGACGCCGAGCCCTGCGAGGCGCTGCGTGCCCGGCGGGGCCGTGCGGTCGCGGGGCCCGGGCCGGGCTCGTGGGCCACCGATGCCTCGGCGGCCGGCCCCTCGGCCGCGTCCTGCCCGCGCGGTGCCGCGTCCTCGGCGGGCGCCGGCTGCTGGCTCACCGAGCCCTCGCTCGCGCTGCGCGTCCGACGCGGCCGGGTGCCGGCGCCGGCACCGGCACCAGCACCAGCACCAGCACCAGCACCAGCACCAGCAGCCTCGGGCGTCCCGTCCTGTCGCGGGGCCTGTGCCGCCTGGCTGGCCGAGCCTTCCGACACCGAGCGGGTGCGCCGTACCGGACGCTCGCCCGCCGCACGGGCCGGCCGCTCCCCCGCCGTCCCCGCGGCCGCCGCACGTCCGGCCGCGGCGCGGGCGGGGCGGGCCGGGGCGGGCGGCAGCTGGCCCTTCAGCGGGCCCCACTCGTTCGGGTCGGGCACGCCCGGGGGCAGCATCTGGCGTCGCTTGGGGCCGCCATGCTCGGACTCGCCCGGCTCCTTGGCGCCCGGCCATGCCTTGGCGACTCGGGCGGCGAGCACGAAGTCCTTGCGGAGCGGGTGGCCCTCGAAGTTCTCGGGGAGCAGCAGGTGGTCCAGCCCGGGGTGGCCCTCGAAGACGACGCCGAACATCTCGTGGGTCTCGCGCTCGTGCCAGCCGGCGCCCGCGTAGACGCCGACGGCGGACGGCAGGACCGGTGCCTCGTGCGGGACCGTCGTACGGACGAGCAGGCGGCGCACCGGGTGCAGGGCGACGACGTGCGCGGAGACCCGGAAGCCGGTGCCGGGCTCGTCGACCGCGCTCAGCCAGTCGAAGTACGTGCAGGACAGGGTCGTACGAGCCGTCTCCAGGGCGGTGAGCCAGGCGGACGGCGGTACGTCCACGGTCAGCAGGTCGTACGCCTCCTCGGCCGTGGCGTCCGCACCGAAGAGTTCGTCGGCGGGGGCGGGCAGCCAGCCGGCGCCGGCGCTCATCGGGTTCCCTCCTCGGGGGCGGCCGGGGCCGGCGGCCGGACCAGTCCGCTCCGGAGGGCGGCCGCGGAGGGCCGGGAGGTGCCGTACCGCTCCCCCAGCGACTCGCGGGCGATCTTCTCCTGGAGCTTGAGGATGCCCTGGAGCAGCGCCTCGGGGCGCGGCGGGCAGCCGGGGACGTACACGTCCACCGGGATGATCTGGTCGACACCCTTGGTGACGGAGTAGGAGTCCCAGTAGGGGCCGCCGCAGTTGGAGCAGGCGCCGAAGGAGATGACGTACTTCGGCTCGGGCATCTGCTCGTACAGGCGCTTGACGGCCGGGGCCATCTTGTCCGTGACGGTGCCCGACACCACCATCAGGTCGGCCTGGCGGGGCCCGGGCGCGAAGGGGATGACGCCGAGCCGGATGAAGTCGTGGCGGGCCATCGACGCGGCGATGAACTCGATCGCGCAGCAGGCGAGGCCGAAGTTGAACACCCACAGCGAATAGCGGCGGCCCCAGTTCAGGACCACCTTCATCGGCTCGGGCGCCAGACGGGACAGGGCACCCAGCCGCTTGGGCTCCGGCAGCGCGACGGGCTCGGACACGGGTACGGGCTCGGACACGGGTACGGGCTCGGACACCGAGGGGTTCACGTCCATGTCAGGACGCCCTTCTTGTATGCGTACAGCAGGCCCACGGCGAGGAAGCCCAGGAAGACGAACATCTCCACGAGGGTCGTCGCGCCGTAGCCGGGGGCGGCGAAGACCGTCGCCCAGGGGAACAGGAAGATCGAGTCGACCGCGAAGATCACATAGAGGAACGCGTAGACGTAGTAGCGGACCTGGGTGTGGGCCCAGCCCTCGCCGACGGGGTCGACACCGCACTCGTAGGTGAGGAGCTTCTCCGGCGTCGGCACCACCGGGCGCAGCAGGCGGCCGGCGCCGAAGGCGACCGCGACGAACAGCACGCCGATGAGGGCGAGCAGTCCGACCACCGAGTAGGACCGGAAGTAGCCGGCCGCGACGGTGTGTGCCGCGGCGACCGTCGAGTCCCCCAACGTCTCCCGCACGTCCGTCCCTCGCTCCCTGTCCTCGTGACCTGGTGCCCTAGTGACCCAGTGAACTCTGTGATGCAACGTGATTCGAGGATCTGTACGCACGGGAGTCTAGGCCCTGATAAAGAGACGGTAAGCAGCCCGTCACACCGTGGGACGGCCGGAGCCCGCCGGGGTGGGGTTTTCCCCCGGCGGCGGAGGGCGGCGTACCGCATGGCGTGAAGGGTGCCGGGCACGGCAGGCTGACCAGCATGACCGCTCCCAGCCCCGCCACCGACCGGACCGGCGGCACCGACGAACGCGACCGCCGTGATGGACGCGACGGACGCGACGACCGCGACGGACGCGACCACCGTGACGGACGGAACGGCCGCGAGGGCCTGCACCGGCTGCCCCCGCCCCGGCCGGCCTACGACGCCCACACCTGGAAGGAGATCGCGCATCTCCTGCTGAACCTGCCGGTGGCGGTGTTCGGGTTCGTCTACGCGTTCACCGTGCTGGTGGTCGGCGGCGTCCTGACCCTCACCGTGATCGGACTCCCGCTGCTCGCGCTGTCCCTGCTGGGCTCCCGGCAGCTGGGCAAGCTGGAACGGGCCCGGTCCCGGAAGCTGCTCGGGGCGCCGGTGGAGGAACCCACCCCGCTGCCGCTCGCCCGCAGCGGAGGCCCGGTGCAGCGGCTGTGGATGGCGCTGAGGGACCCGGTCGGCTGGCGCACCCTGCTGTACGACGTGATCCGGCTGCCCTGGGGCATCCTCACCTTCTGCACCGTGCTGGTCTCGCTGTTCGTGCTGTGGCCGGTACTGCCGTACCTGACCCGGGCCATGGCGAACGTGGACCGGGCGATGGTGCGCGGGCTGCTGTCGCCCTCGGACGAGCTGGAGCGCCGCATCGCCGAACTGGAGTCCGACCGCGGGATCGTGGTCGACACGGCCGCGGCGGACCTGCGCCGGATCGAGCGGGACCTGCACGACGGGGCTCAGGCGCGGCTGGTCAACCTGGCCATGGGGCTCGGCCTGGCCAAGGAGAAGCTGCTGGAGGACCCCGACGCGGCGGCGGCGATGGTGGACGAGGCGCACGGCGAGGTGAAGCTGGCCCTCCAGGAGCTGCGCGACCTGGCCCGGGGCATCCACCCGGCCGTGCTCACCGACCGCGGTCTGGACGCGGCCCTGTCGTCGGTCGCCTCCCGCTGCACGGTGCCGGTGAGGGTGACCGTGGACCTGCCGGCCCGGCCGGCGGCGGCCATCGAGGGCATCGCCTACTTCACCGTCTCCGAGCTGCTCCAGAACGTCAGCAAGCACAGCGCGGCCCGGACCGCCTCGGTGGACGTGTGGCGCGCGGACGACCGGCTGATGCTCCAGGTGACCGACGACGGCCGGGGCGGCGCCCGGCTGGACGCCGGCAGCGGCATGCGGGGCCTGGCGGAGCGGCTGGGCGCGGTGGACGGCCTGTTCGTGGTCGACTCCCCGGCCGGTGGCCCGACGGTGGTCACCGCGGAACTGCCGTGGCGGGACCGGCAGGGGTGACGCCCCCGCCGCCGGGCTTCGAAGGGGTCCCGGGAGCGCCCCGAGGCCGTCCCGGGGCGCCCCCGGGGTCGTTCCGGGGTCGCCCGGGGTGGGGAAAACCCCCCGCTCAGGACGCCGACGGCCTCCATGTCGGACGGGCGCGCGGCGGACCACCCTGGGAGTACGGCTGAACCGCCGCCAGGACGAGGAGAACGGGACGACACCGATGGCCACGGAGTACGGACAGGGGTACGCCCACCCGAGCGGGCCGCGCCACCGGCTGCCCGCCGCGCTGCGGGCGCCGATCGAGGCGCGCAGCTGGCGCGAGTTCGCCTACGTGCTGCTGGGCCTGCCGGTCTCGGTGGCGCTGTTCAGCTGGACGGTGACGATGGTCGCCCTCGGCGCGGGCCTGCTGGTGACCTTCCTCGGCATCCCGGTGCTGGCGGTCGCGCTCGCCGGCTGCCGGGGCTTCGGCGTGCTGGAGCGGAGCCGCGCGCGCGGGCTGCTCGCCTTGGAGGTGGCCGACCCCGAGCCGCTGCGACCGCGCAAGCCGGGCCCGGCCGCCTGGGTGGGCGCGCTGCTCAAGAGCGGCTCCTCGTGGCGGCAGGCGCTGTACGCGCTGGTGCAGTTCCCGTGGGCGGTGTTCTCGTTCTCGGTGGCGGTGTGCTTCTGGACGCTCGGCTGGGCGTTGCTGACGTATCCCCTGTGGTTCTGGGCGTTCCCGGCCTACGCCGGGCAGGACGGTCTCCAGCTGTACGGCGACGCCCACCACAGCGTCTATCTCGACAACCCGTTCGAGATCACCGTGACCGCGCTGGTCGGGCTGGTCCTCACGCTGGCCGCGCCGTGGCTGGTGCGGGCCCTGACGACCGTGGACGGGCTGCTCGTGCGCGGGCTGCTCGGGCCGTCGCCGCTGTCGGCGCGGGTGGTGGAGCTGGAGTCGAACCGGGGCACCGTGGTCGACACGGCCGCCGCCGACCTGCGCCGTATCGAGCGGGACCTGCACGACGGGGCGCAGGCGCGGCTGGTCAGCCTGGCCATGGACCTGGGGCTGGCGAAGGAGCGGCTGAAGGAGGACCCGCGGTCGGCGGCGCGGATGGTGGAGGAGGCGCACGGCGAGGTGAAGACGGCGCTCCGGGAGCTGCGTGACCTGGCCCGGGGCATCCACCCGGCCGTGCTCACCGACCGCGGTCTGGACGCGGCCCTGTCGTCGGTCGCCTCCCGCTGCACGGTGCCGGTGACGGTGGAGGTCGACCTGCCCGCCCGGCCTACGCCGGCCATCGAGGGCATCGCCTACTTCACCGTCTCCGAGCTGCTCCAGAACGTCGGCAAGCACAGCCGGGCCCGGACCGCCTCGGTCGACGTGTGGCGCGCGGACGACCGGCTGATGCTCCAGGTGACCGACGACGGCGTGGGCGGCGCCGACCTCGCCCGGGGCTCCGGACTGGCCGGTCTCGCCGCGCGCCTGGACGCGGTGGACGGCGTCCTGCTGGTGGACTCCCCGGCCGGCGGCCCCACCCGGGTCATCGCGGAGCTGCCCTGGCGCGGCTGAGGCCGAACCCCGGCCCGAGGACGTACCCGGCTCTGCGGGTGGTCCCTGCGCCGGCGCCTGCCGGCCGCCGTTCTTCCCCCCTACGGCGGCGGTGCGGCGCGAATCCTGGAATGCTGGTCCCCCGGAGGACGGTGCGACGGACGCCGTCCCGGGGAACGGGGCGCGAGGCTCGGGCTGTGGGGGACCGGAAGATCGTGGAGGACAGGGTGCGGGTGGTCATCGCCGAGGATTCAGTGCTGCTCAGGGAGGGCCTGACCCGGTTGCTGACCGACCGCGGGCACGAGGTGGTGGCGGGCGTCGGCGACGCGGACGCGCTGGTGAAGACCATCGCCGACCTGGACGGCCGGGGCGAGCTGCCCGACGTGGTGGTGGCGGACGTACGGATGCCGCCGACCCACACCGACGAGGGCGTCCGGGCGGCCGTGACGCTGCGCCGGCTGCACCCCGGGCTCGGGGTGCTCGTGCTGTCGCAGTACGTCGAGGAGCGCTACGCCACCGAACTGCTGGCCGGTTCCAGCCGGGGCGTGGGCTATCTGCTCAAGGACCGGGTCGCGGACGTGCGGGAGTTCGTGGACGCGGTGGTGCGGGTGGCGGAGGGCGGTACGGCGCTGGACCCCGAGGTGGTCGCGCAGTTGCTCGGACGCAGCCGCAAGCAGGACGTGCTGGCCGGGCTGACGCCCCGGGAGCGCGAGGTGCTCGGGCTGATGGCGGAGGGCCGGACGAACTCGGCGGTCGCCCGTCAGCTGGTGGTCAGTGACGGCGCCGTGGAGAAGCACGTCAGCAACATCTTCCTGAAGCTCGGACTGGCTCCGAGCGAGGGCGATCACCGGCGGGTTCTGGCCGTTCTCACCTACCTCAACTCCTAGCGCCGATGGCCGCGGGCCCCCGGCGGGGGCGGCTGGCCGGAAAGACCCCGAGCGAGGCCGGAAACGACCCCCGGGGGACACCGGAATGACCCGTAGGGGGACGGACCACGACCTTGTGGGAACCCGCGGGGAAGAACCTGGGAACGCGCGGGAGCGTCTTGAGCGGCGCTTCAGCGATGCGGGACATGATGTGAACGCAGCGCGACAGGCCGTCTCGAAATGTCGTCCGATCCACGGATGACCTCGGGAAGGCGACCCTGACCGACGTAGGGTTGATCTGGGATGGTCCGTGGGACGACCAGGCCCCGGACAGCCGCCTCGAAGGAGGTCCAGTTCAGTGACCAGCCAGGTCAGCAGCCCAGCGGAGCAGACCGACGGAACCGTCGTGGGAGAGCAGCGCAAACCGGGCGGCGCGAAGGACGTGCGGCGCTTGGACCGGGTGATCATCCGGTTCGCGGGGGACTCGGGTGACGGCATGCAGCTCACCGGGGACCGGTTCACCTCGGAGACCGCTTCCTTCGGCAACGACCTCTCCACGCTCCCGAACTTCCCCGCCGAGATCCGCGCCCCCGCAGGCACCCTGCCCGGTGTCTCGTCCTTCCAGCTCCACTTCGCCGACCACGACATCCTCACCCCCGGGGACGCGCCCAACGTCCTGGTCGCCATGAACCCGGCCGCCCTGAAGGCCAACATCGGCGACCTCCCGCGCGGGGCCGAGATCATCGTCAACACCGACGAGTTCACCAAGCGCGCCCTCCAGAAGGTCGGCTACGCCGGCGACCCGCTCCAGGACGGCTCGCTCGACGGCTACAACCTCCACCCGGTGCCGCTGACCACGCTCACGGTCGAGGCGCTGAAGGAGTTCGACCTCTCCCGCAAGGAGGCCGAGCGCAGCAAGAACATGTTCGCGCTGGGCCTGCTGAGCTGGATGTACCACCGGCCCACCGAGGGCACCGAGAAGTTCCTGAAGTCGAAGTTCGCGAAGAAGCCGGACATCGCCGCGGCCAACATCGCCGCGTTCCGCGCGGGCTGGAACTTCGGCGAGACCACCGAGGACTTCGCGGTCTCCTACGAGGTCGCCCCGGCCGCCAAGGCCTTCCCCGTGGGCACCTACCGGAACATCTCCGGCAACCTCGCCCTGGCCTACGGCCTGATCGCGGCGTCCCGCCAGGCGGAGCTGCCGCTGTTCCTGGGGTCGTACCCGATCACCCCGGCCTCGGACATCCTGCACGAGCTGAGCCGGCACAAGAACTTCGGCGTGCGCACCTTCCAGGCCGAGGACGAGATCGCGGGCATCGGCGCGGCGCTGGGCGCGGCGTTCGGCGGTTCGCTGGCGGTGACGACGACGTCGGGGCCCGGTGTGGCGCTGAAGTCGGAGACGATCGGCCTCGCGGTGTCGCTGGAGCTGCCGCTGCTGGTGGTGGACATCCAGCGCGGCGGTCCGTCGACGGGTCTGCCGACCAAGACCGAGCAGGCCGACCTGCTCCAGGCGATGTACGGCCGCAACGGCGAGGCGCCGGTGCCGGTGGTCGCGCCGAGGACCCCGGCGGACTGCTTCGACGCCGCCGTGGAGGCGGCGCGGATCGCGCTGACGTACCGCACGCCGGTGATGCTGCTGTCCGACGGCTACCTGGCCAACGGCTCCGAGCCGTGGCGCATCCCCGAGCTGGAGGAGCTGCCGGACCTGCGCGTGCGGTTCGCGGCGGGCCCGAACCACACGCTCCCGGACGGCTCCGAGGTCTTCTGGCCGTACAAGCGGGACGCGCGGACGCTCGCCCGGCCGTGGGCGATCCCGGGCACCCCGGGCCTGGAACACCGCATCGGCGGCATCGAGAAGCAGGACGGCACGGGCAACATCTCCTACGACCCGGCCAACCACGACTTCATGGTCCGCACCCGCCAGGCCAAGATCGACGGCATCGACGTGCCGGACGTGGAGGTGGACGACCCGCACGGCGCGCGGACGCTGGTGCTGGGCTGGGGCTCGACGTACGGCCCGATCACGGCGGCGGTACGGCGGCTGCGCGCGGCCGGCGAGTCCATCGCCCAGGTCCACCTGCGCCACCTCAACCCCTTCCCGCGCAACCTCGGCACGGTCCTGAAGGGGTACGACAAGGTGGTCATCCCCGAGATGAACCTCGGGCAGCTCGCCACCCTCGTCCGGGCGAAGTACCTGGTCGACGCCCACTCCTACAACCAGGTCAACGGCATGCCGTTCAAGGCGGAGCAGCTCGCCGCGGCGCTGAAGGAGGCCATCGATGACTGACGCCGGAAACGGGCTGCTGCACCTGGTCCCCCGGGCCGAGGCCAAGCAGTCGATGAAGGACTTCAAGTCGGACCAGGAGGTGCGCTGGTGCCCCGGCTGCGGTGACTACGCGATCCTCGCGGCCGTGCAGGGCTTCATGCCGGAACTGGGCCTGGCGAAGGAGAACATCGTCTTCGTCTCCGGCATCGGCTGCTCCTCCCGCTTCCCGTACTACATGAACACCTACGGGATGCACTCCATCCACGGCCGCGCCCCGGCCATCGCGACCGGGCTGGCCTCCTCCCGCCGCGACCTGAGCGTATGGGTGGTCACCGGCGACGGCGACGCCCTGTCCATCGGCGGCAACCACCTGATCCACGCCCTGCGCCGCAACGTCAACCTGAAGATCCTGCTGTTCAACAACCGGATCTACGGCCTGACGAAGGGGCAGTACTCGCCGACCTCCGAGGTCGGGAAGATCACCAAGTCGACGCCGATGGGTTCGCTGGACGCGCCGTTCAACCCGGTGTCGCTGGCGATCGGCGCCGAGGCGTCCTTCGTGGCGCGCACCATCGACTCCGACCGCAAGCACCTCACCCAGGTGCTGCGCGCCGCCGCCGACCACCCGGGCACGGCGCTGATCGAGATCTACCAGAACTGCAACATCTTCAACGACGGCGCCTTCGACGCCCTGAAGGACAACCAGCGGGCCGAGGAGGCGCTGATCCGGCTGGAGCACGGGCAGCCGATCCGCTTCGGCGCCGACGGGACGCGCGGGGTCGTACGGGACCGGCGGACCGGTGATCTGAAGGCGGTGACGGTGACCCCGGAGAACGAGGCGGACGTCCTGGTGCACGACGCCCACGCCGCGTCCCCCACCACCGCCTTCGCCCTGTCCCGGCTGGCCGACCCGGACACCCTGCACCACACCCCGATCGGGGTGTTCCGCTCGGTGGAACGGCCGGTCTACGACACGCTGATGGCCGAGCAGCTCGACACCGCGGTCGCCCAGCGGGGCGAGGGCGACCTGGCCGCGCTGCTGGCGGGCGGCGACACCTGGACGGTCGTCGGCTAGTCGACGGCGGTCCGGTCGACGGCGGTCACGAGGCCCGGGACTTCGGTTCCCGGGCCTCGGCGTCCGTCCGGCGGCTCTCGTCGTAGGCGTGGCGGGCCCGCTCGACCTCGTCCAGGCGGTCGTGCGTCCACCGGGCGAGGCCCCGCACCTGTTCCGCCGCCTCCCGGCCGAGGGCGGTGAGCGAGTAGTCGACGCGGGGCGGGATGACCGGCTTGGCGTCCCGGTGGACCAGGCCGTCGCGCTCCAGCGTCTGGAGGGTCTGGGTGAGCATCTTCTCGCTGACCCCCCGCCCGCGGTAGCCGCCGATCGCCCGGCGCAGCTCGCCGAACCGGTACGGCCTCTCCAGCAGTTCGATGAGGACGAGGACGCCCCAGCGGCTGGTGACGTGCTCCAGGACGAGGCGGTAGGGGCACATCGCCTCGGCGTCCACGACGGTCTTGCTTACCGGCATGCCAGTACCTTACTTCAAAGTGGGTACTTTCTTATCGACAGTGCAGCTCCTACGGTGAGTGCCATACCCGCCGCACAAGGAGTTCGCGAATCATGAGCATCGTCGTCACCGGAGCCACCGGACACCTCGGCCGTCACGTCGTGGAGCAGTTGCTGGAGAAGGTCCCGGCCGAGCGGATCACCGCGGTCGTGCGCGACGAGGCGAAGGCCGCCGGCCTCGCCGCCCGCGGAGTGCGGCTGGCCGTCGCCGACTACAACGCGCCCGAGACCTTCGACGGCCTGTTCGGCGCCGGGGACAAGGTCCTGCTGATCTCCGGCAACGAGTTCCACAACGACCGGGTGGGCCAGCACACCGTCGTCATCGAGGCCGCGAAGGCGGCCGGTGTGGCCCTGCTCGCCTACACCAGCGCCCCGGGCAGCCTGACGGCCGCGCTGGCGGACGACCACCGGGCGACCGAGGAGGTGCTGCGCGCCTCCGGCC
Source organism: Streptomyces sp. NRRL S-31 (assembly GCF_000718775.1). Lineage (GTDB taxonomy): Bacteria > Actinomycetota > Actinomycetes > Streptomycetales > Streptomycetaceae > Streptomyces. The sequence continues at coordinate 8,285 of NZ_JOCB01000074.1, read as the reverse complement.
TGCCGTACAGCCTGCTGCGCAACGGCTGGTACCACGAGAACTACACCGAGAACCTGGCGCCGGTCCTGGCGCACGACGCGGTCGTGCAGGCCGCCGGCGACGGCCGGATCTCCTCGGCCGCGCGCGCCGACTACGCCGCCGCGGCGGTCGCGGTGCTGACCGGCGAGGGGCACGAGAACACGACGTACGAGCTGGGCGGCGACGAGGCGTGGGGCTTCGCCGAGTACGCGGCCGAGCTGAGCCGGCAGACCGGCCGGGAGATCGCCTACACCCCCGTCTCGGTGGAGGCCCTCACCGGCATCCTGACCGGCGCCGGGCTGCCCGCGCCGGTGGCCGGCATCCTGGCCGGCGTGGACGCCTCGATCGAGAAGGGCGAGCTGGTCGTCTCCTCCGGCGACCTGTCCCGGCTGACCGGCCGCCCGACGACGCCGCTCGCGGAGGCCGTCGCCGCCGCGCTCAAGGGCTGAGGAGCCGCACACCCCGACTGTCATGACCGTATCGCGATACGAGCATGACAGCCGGGGCCGCCCGGCGTTACCTTCGTGCTCGCGCGTCCGCGTCGGACGCGTGAGCGAGAAGGAGGGGACGTGGCCGGGACGTCGTCCGAGGGTGAGCACCGCATAGGTCTGCTGAACGGCTTCGCCGCCTACGGCATGTGGGGGCTGGTGCCCCTGTTCTGGCCCCTGCTCAAACCGGCCGGGGCCGCGGAGATCCTCGCCCACCGCATGGTGTGGTCCCTCGTGGCCGTCGGCGCCGCGCTGCTCTTCGTCCGCCGCTGGGCCTGGGCCGGACAACTGCTGCGCCAGCCCCGGCGGCTCGCCCTGATCGCCGTGGCCGCCGGTGTGATCACCGTCAACTGGGGCGTCTACATCTGGGCGGTGAACGCCGGTCACGTCGTCGAGGCGTCACTCGGCTACTTCATCAACCCGCTGGTCACCATCGCGATGGGCGTCCTGCTCCTGAAGGAGCGGCTGCGGCCCGTGCAATGGGCGGCGGTCGCGATCGGCTTCGCCGCCGTCGTCGTCCTGACCGTGGGCTACGGCCACCCGCCGTGGATCTCGCTCTGCCTCGCCTTCTCCTTCGCCACGTACGGGCTGGTCAAGAAGAAGGTCGCCCTCGGCGGGGTGGAGTCGCTGGCCGCCGAGACCGCGATCCAGTTCCTGCCGGCGCTCGCCTACCTGCTGTGGCTGGCCGCGCACGGCGACGGCAGCTTCACCACCGAGGGCACCGGGCACGCCGCACTGCTCGCCTCCACCGGCCTGGTCACCGCCGTACCGCTGATCTGCTTCGGCGCGGCGGCGATCCGCGTGCCCCTGTCCACGCTCGGTCTGCTCCAGTACCTGGCCCCGGTCTTCCAGTTCGTGCTCGGCATCGTGTACTTCCACGAGGCCATGCCGGCCGAGCGGTGGGCCGGGTTCGCGCTGGTCTGGCTCGCGCTGTTCCTGCTCACGGGCGACGCGCTGCGCACCTCCAGGCAGCAGCGGCGGCTCACCGGACCGACCTCCCTCGCCGTCGAGAGCGCCGTATCGGCTCCGGCGGACGCCTGACCGCGCGCCCGGAGGCATCGGGGTCGTCAGGCTCCGGTCGCCCCGGAAGGCGTCGGGTTCGTCAGGCTCCGGTCGCCCCGGAAGGCGTCGGGTTCGTCAGGCTCCGGTCGCCTTGGCCGCGCGGTCGGTCAGGCGGACCATGCGGGCGCGGGCGGCCTCCAGCGGGCGCGGGTCGTCCGCCGCGGGGCCCGGCTCGGCGGCCAGGTCCGTCCACACCTCGATCAGGTCGCGGCCCAGCCGCAGCCCCTCCTCGGGGTCGCGCACCGCGCGCCACGCGGTGGCCGCGCTCCGCACGTTGCCGTAGGCGGCCTCCCCGTCGCCCGCCCCGCGGCGCAGCCGGGCGAGGTCCAGGGACAGCCGGCAGGCGCGGACCGGGTCGTCGGCCAGGTAGGCGATGTAGGCGGACAGCTCACGGATGTGCAGCACCTCGGCGTGGTGCGGTCCGAACACGGCGGACGCCTCGTCGAGCGTCCGGTCGGCCAGCTCCGCCGCCGTGTCGATACGGCCCGCCCGCACGGCCTCGTTGAGACGGCGCATCGGCTCGGCGAGCAGTTCCGCCCCCTCGGCGGTCTCCGTCAGCGGCCCGTCCCCGAGCACCTCCTCGGCCACCGCGTCGAAACCCCGGGCCGGGGTGTGGGCGGGCACGGCGGGGGGCTCCGGCGGCAGGGCGGCGAAGGGGGACAGCAGGGAGGACGGCGAGGAGGCCGGCCGGGAGATCGGCGGGGCCGAGACGGCGGGCTTCTCCGGTACGACGGTTTCGGCGGTGCTTGCGGTGCCGGCTGTCTCGAAGGTGGCACTGGTGCCGGCGGTGCCGGTTGTCCCGAAGGTGCCGCTGGTGCCGGCGGTGTCCGCGGTCCGCGGGTTCATCAGCGGAGGGGGTCCGAACCGGCCCGTCGGCACCTGCACGGTCCCCGGCGCCACGGCCCCCGTACCCGGCGCCTCCGGCGCGGTCAGCCGGACCGGCTCGCCGGTCACCCGGCTGGAGCCGTCCGCCGAGACCTCCAGCGGGACCACGCAGCCCGCGAGGTCGTCCTGGATCACGGCGCGAACGGGGGTGCCGACACTCATGGCCAGGCGCTGGAGGTGGTTCAGCACGGCCTGCTGGATCTCCTCACCCGGCGCCGCCACGACCGCCACCCCGCCCACCGACGCGTCCCCGGCGCCGAACACCCGCACGGGTACCGCCGCCGGATACCCCACGGGCTGCGGCGCCCGCTTCTTCTCGAAGCTGAGTCGAGCCATCGGTGTCCCTCACTCCCCCGGCGTCGCGATCCGGTCGTACGCGTCCTGCTCACCAGTGTGTCCGCTCGCACCCCCGCTCACGTCACCGCGAGGTCACAGACTCGCACCAGCCACCCCTGGTGGAAACTACTTGCATGTGCATAAGATGCGTATGCCTTTGTTCGAGGTACAACAAGAAGCCCCTGGGGGACCCATGAGCCGCCGCTTCCTCTTCGTCCTGGGCAGCGCCCGCACCGAGGGCAACACCGAGCTGCTGGCCCGCAGGGCCGCCGAGCAACTGCCCGCGGACGTCGAACAGCGCTGGATCAGCCTGGCCGACACACCGCTGCCCGACTTCGCCGACCTGCGGCACGACAGCGACCACGTACGGCCGGCCTCGGACACCCCCGCCGGAACGCTGCTGGACGCCACGCTGGCGGCCACGGACCTCGTGATCGCCTCGCCGGTGTACTGGTACTCGGTCTCCAGCCTCACCAAGCGCTACCTGGACCACTGGTCGGCCTGGCTGCGCACCCCGGGTGCCGACTTCAAGGAGGCGATGGCCGGCCGTACGCTCTGGGGCGTCGCCGCGCTGGCGCACGCCGAGCGGTCCGTCGCCGACCCGTACACGGGCACCCTCCGCAACTCGGCCGCCTACCTGCGGATGCGCTTCGGCGGAGTGCTGCTGGGCAACGGCACCAAGCCCGGTGACGTCCTGGAGGACGCCGAGGCGCTGGCGCGCGCGAAGACGTTCTTCACGCGGGACGCGCCCCTCGCCCGCTTCCCGTACGAGACCGCCGACGCCTCGTGAGCGCCCGCCCCGTGAACGCCACGCGCCCCGGAGTGTCAGGCGCTGATGTCCTTCGCCGTGAACCGCGCCCAGGCCGCCGATCCGAACACGGCCGCGTACAGACCCTGGAGGCCGAGGTTCCGCGCGATGTCGTCCCAGGAGACGGGGTCGCGCAGCAGGTCGGCGAACGACAGCCACCAGTGCGAGAACAAGTAGGGCTGGAGCGCGTGCAACTGCGGTATCTGGTCGACGATCTGCACGGTGATGAGCAGGCCCACCGTGGTCGCCATCGCCGCGATGCCGCTGTTGGTGAGGGTCGACACGAACAGGCCCACGGCCGCCACGCCGACCAGTGAGGCCGCGACGACCAGGGCGATCAGCAGGGCGCGGCCGAGCCCCTCGGCGAAGCTGATCCGGGTGCCGGAGATCGTCGTCAGCTCGCCGAGCGGGAAGAGCAGCGCGCCCACGATCAGCGCCGAGACCGCGACCACCAGGGTGGCCAGCAGACAGAAGGCCAGCACCGTCGCGTACTTGGTGAGCAGCAGCCGGGTGCGGCCGGCCGGGGCCACCAGCAGATAGCGCAGGGTGCCCGCGCCCGCCTCCCCGGCGATCGCGTCCCCGGCGACGACGCCGACCGCCATCGGCAGGAAGAACGGCAGGGTCGCGGCCAGCGCGGTGAACACCAGGAACAGGCCGTTGTTGGTGATCTGGCTGATGAAGGCCGGGCCCTCGCCGCTGCCACCGCCCGCCGGACCGCCGCCCCGCGTCTCGATCCGCACCGCGATCCCGACCAGCACCGGCACCGCGGCCAGTACCCCGAGCAGGGCGAGCGTGCGCCAGCGGCGCACGGTGACGACCACCTCGCTGCGCAGCAGCCCGAAGGCCCACAGGGGGCTCGGGGTGCGTACGGCGGCGGGTGCCGACTCAGCCCGCGACATCGAAGCCCTCCCCGGTCAGCGCCACGAAAGCCTCCTCCAGCGAGGGCCGTTCGACGGTGAGCCCCCGGACGCGGACGCCCGCGGCGACCAGGGCCGCGGTCACCTCGGCGAGGTCCCGGGCGGGCGGTTCCCCGGTGACCCGGTCGCCGTCGGCGGCCACGTCCCCGACGCCCAGCTCCTTCAGCACGCGGGTCGCCTCCGCCGCGTCCGGGGTGGTCACGACCAGCCGGCCGCGCGCCCCGGCCGCCAGACCGGCCACCGGTCCCTGGGTGACGAGCCTGCCCTGCGCCATGACCGCCGCGTGCGTGCAGACCTGCTCGATCTCGTCCAGGAGGTGGGAGGAGAGGAAGACGGTCGTACCGTCCGCGGCCAGTTCCCTGATCAGGGCGCGGATCTCACGCATGCCCTGCGGGTCGAGCCCGTTGGTGGGCTCGTCCAGCACGAGCAGCCGGCGCGGCTGGAGCAGCGCGGCGGCCAGGCCCAGCCGCTGCTTCATGCCGAGCGAGTACGCCCTCGCCTTCTTGCCGGCGGCGGACGCGAGGCCCACGCGTTCCAGCGCGGCCGCCGCGCGCGCGTGCCGGGTGCGCGGGTCGGCGGTGGGGTCGGCGGCGTCGTAGCGCAGCAGGTTGTCCCGGCCGGAGAGGAAGCCGTACAGGGCGGGGCCCTCGATGAGGGCGCCCACCTGGGGAAGGACCGCACGGGACGCCCTCGGCATGGGCCGGCCGAGCAGCCGGACCGTGCCCGCGGTCGGCTCGATCAGGCCCATGAGCATGCGGATGGTGGTGGTCTTGCCGGAGCCGTTCGGGCCGAGGAAGCCGAAGACGCTGCCCGCCGGGACGGTCAGGTCGAGACCGTCCACGGCGAGCTGTCCGCCGCGGTAGCGCTTGGTGAGCCCGCGCGTGTCGATCACCGGCGGGTGGGCGGGCGCCGGAGCGCGCGCCGGAGCGCCGTCCGGGTCACGTTCCGCGGCGGCCGGTCCGTCCATCGGCTCCCCTTCGCTTCGTCGGGCCCGGTGGGATCACTTCCCCGCGTCGGCCGCCTTCACCAGGGCGTCCTTCGTCACCGCGCCGGCGTACACCTTGCCGTCGTCGGTGACCAGGGCGTTGACCAGGCGGGTGGAGAAGACCGTGCCCTTGCCGAACTTGCCGGAGACCTGGTCACCGAACGAGCCGAGGAAGCCGCCGAGGTCGCCGCCCTGGGAACCGGTCGGCCGGCCGCCCTCGGCGCCGGTGTCGAACGTGGCGATCGACGTCCAGCCCTCGCCCAGGACGTTCAGCCCGTCGAGTCCCCGGGCGAGGTCCTCGCCGTGCTTCGGGGTGTGCTCCGGCGCCTTGCCCGCGTCCTTCTCCTCGGTGACCTTCGCGCCCTTCGGCGGGGTGAAGTCGAAGGTGGAGGCGGCCGGCCGGGCCAGGGAGAGCTGGGTGAAGCCGGCGTCGACCACGGCGGCGCCGCCGCTCCTCGGGGTCAGCGTGAACTTGAGCGGCATCCACGTCCGGGCGTCCACGGCGATGCTGATCGCGCCGACCGTGGTGCCGGACTGCCTGGGCTTGATCAGCAGCTTGTAGGCGTCGCGTCCGGCGACCTGCGCGGTGCCGTCGACGGTGACGGAGGTGGTGTCGTCCACCGCCTTCAGGGCCTCGTCGGCGAAGTCCTTGGGCGTGGCCGACGGCTCGGTCCGGTGGTCCTTGCCGGACTCGGCCGCGGTGCCGTGGTAGACCTCGTTGCTCTTGCTGTCGTAGCCCCAGACGTCCTTGCCGTGGTGGATCAGGCTGTACTCGGCGCCGCGCTCCACCAGGGACAGCTTCTGCCGGTCCGGGCCGTCAGCGGCGACGCGCAGGGTGTGCGTGCCGGAGACCAGCTCGGTCAGCTTGGACCGCGGGTCGGCGGAGGAGCCGTCGCCGGAGCCCTGGGCCGTCCCGGAGAGCAGGCCGTCCTCCAGTCCGCCGAGGTCGGGCAGGCCGAGGTCGGTGCTGATCTTCACGGTGCCGGACAGCTGCTGCACGTCCGATTCGGACATCTTCTCGATGAGCTGCCGGGCGCTGATCTTCGGCAGGTCGGGGTCGCCGGAGTCGGCGAGCGCCGGGACGAGCCCGATCGTGGCCGCCGCCACTCCCACCACCGCGACCGGCACGGCGTACCGGGCGGCCTTGCGCCGGCCGGAGCGCGAGTCCTCGTCCCGTGCGGCGCCCACTGCGTCGTCGGATTCGTACGGTGCCATGTGTGCCTTACCTCCGTCGTCGGCGGCGGCTGTTCTCACGCTGGTCAACCCTGAGCCGCCATTCTCACCCGAATCGGTGAGGAGTGGTGATTTCCGTGGCATCCATATGACCAAATCGGCCGAGGCGAAGCGTCAGCCCTCGGAGGCAACTCCGTCTACGTCTGCGGTATGACACACGACGGCTCCGCCTCCGCCGACCCGTAGGGGTCGCGGGGGACGGTGCCGTCCGAATGGGTGTCCGGCGGCGACCGTCAGCCGGGGTCAGCCGGGCCGGCCGGATCAGCCGGCGCGGTGCACCACCGCGTCGCACAGTTCGATCAGCGCGGCCTTGGCGTCGCACTCGCGCAGCGGGGCCAGCGCGGCCCGCGCCTCCTCCGCGTACCGGACGGTGTCGCGGCGGGCCTGCTCCAGCGCGGGGTGCGCACGCAGCGCGGCCAGCGCCTCGGCGTGCCGGGCGTCGTCGCTGAGGTCGGAGTCCAGCAGCTCGCAGAGCGCGATGTCCTCGGCCAGCTCCAGCCGGGCGGCCCGCTCGCGCAGCCGGAGCACCGGCAGGGTCGGGATGCCCTCGCGCAGGTCGGTGCCCGGGGTCTTGCCGGACTCGTGGGAGTCGGAGGCGATGTCCAGGACGTCGTCCGCGAGCTGGAAGGCGACACCGAGCCGTTCGCCGTACTGGGTGAGCACGTCGACGACCCTCTCGTCGGCGCCGGACATCATCGCGCCGAACCGGCACGACACCGCCACCAGGGAGCCCGTCTTGCCGCCGAGCACGTCCAGGTAGTGCTCGACCGGGTCGCGTCCGTCCGAGGGGCCCGCGGTCTCCAGGATCTGGCCGGTGACCAGCCGTTCGAACGCCAGCGCCTGCACCCGGACCGCCTCCGGGCCGAGGTCGGCGAGGATCTGGGAGGCGCGGGCGAAGAGGAAGTCGCCGGTGAGGACCGCGACGGAGTTGCCCCAGCGGGTGTTGGCGCTGTCCACGCCGCGCCGCACGGCAGCCTCGTCCATCACGTCGTCGTGGTACAGCGTGGCGAGGTGGGTCAGCTCCACGACGACGGCCGACGGCACGATGCCCGGCGCGTATCGGTCACCGAACTGGGCCGCGAGCATCACCAGCAGTGGCCTGAAACGCTTCCCGCCGGCCCGTACGAGGTGCTGCGCGGCCTCGGTGATGAACGGGACCTCGCTCTTGGTGGCCTCGAGCAAGCCTTCCTCGACAGCCGCCAATCCGGCCTGGACATCGGCTTCCAGAGCCTGGTCCCGCACGCTCAGCCCGAACGGCCCGACGACGGTCACGAGGGGTCTCCTGTCTGCTGGTGTCTGCTGGCGATTACACGGTTTGTCGATAGGTCGCTGCCATCACTCAAGTCAGCGTATCCGGTCCTGTTTCGATCACCGATAGCGCCCACCGGTCCAGCCTGGGCGGTATCGGATCATGACCGGCATACTTTTGATCACATCGTAATACCGGACATTTATCGACTTAATGGTAATCCGGGGACCGTGTCAGGACCTCTCCACCCCCTCCCCGCCCTCCCTCCGTCCTCCCTCCACCCCCTCTTCCCCCTCTCCCCAAC
>NZ_JOCB01000073.1 GCF_000718775.1 Streptomyces sp. NRRL S-31 | reverse complement strand
GGCCAGTTCCACCGGCAGCCCGCCGCCGCCCTCGGCGCCCGCCGGCCCCGGGCCCCGCGCCACGGGGAGCGCGCCTGGGAGCGGCTGCGGGCCGGCCTCGACCGGCACCGGGCGGCCGGCCGGATCACCCACCTGGCGGAACACCACGTGTGGTGCGTGGCGCGGGACCCCGCCTCCGGGGCGTTCGCGGTGCACGCCCTGCGCGGCCCCGCCGAGGAGGAGGGCGTCACCGTCCGCGCCGACGCCGTGCTGCTCGCCACCGGCGGCTTCGAGCGGGTGCTGCCCTTCCCGGGCTGGACGCTGCCCGGGGTGGTCACCGCGGGCGGCGCGCAGGCGATGCTCAAGGGCGGCCTGGTGCTGCCCGGGCGCACGGCCGTGGTGGCCGGGACCGGGCCGCTGCTGCTGCCGGTGGCCACCGGGCTCGCCGCGGCCGGTGCCCGGGTCGCCGCGCTGGTGGAGTCGGCCGGTCCGGCCGCGCTGCCGCTGCGGGTGTCCGCCCTGGCCGCCCTGGCCGCCCAGCCCGGCAAGCTCGCCGAGGGCGCCGGGTACGCGGCCCGGCTGCTGCGGCACGGCGTGCGCGTCCTGCCCCGGCACACCGTCGTGGCGGCGCACGGCACCGACCGGGTGACGGCGGTGACGGTGGCCGCGCTCGGCCGGGACGGGCACCCGCGGCCCGGCACCGCCCGCCGGCTGCGCTGCGACACGCTCGCCGTGGGGCACGGCCTGCTGCCGCACACCGACCTCGCCGAGGCCCTCGGCTGCGCCCTGTCCGGCACCGCCGTCCGGGTCGACGACGAACAGCGCACCGATGTCCCCGGCGTCTGGGCCGCCGGGGAGAGCACCGGGGTCGGCGGCGCGGCCGCGGCGCTCGCCGAGGGGCACGTCGCCGGGTGCTCGGCCGCCGCGCGGCTGTCCGGCACCGCCCCGGATCCGCGCGGCTGGGCCGCCGCCGCCCGGGCGCGGGCCCGGGCGCGGGAGTTCGCCGCGGTCCTCGACGCGGTGTACGCCCCGCCGGCGGGCTGGGCGGACCGGCTGCCGGACGACACGGTGGTGTGCCGCTGCGAGGAGGTGACCGCCGGGGAGGTGCGCGACGCCGTCGCGCTCGGCGCCGGGGACCCGCGGACCGTGAAGCTGCTGACCCGGGCCGGGATGGGCTGGTGCCAGGGCCGGATGTGCGGGCCCGCGGTGGCGGGGCTGACCGGGTGCCCGCCCGGCGCCGGACGCAGGCCGTTCGCGCGGCCGGTCCCGCTCGGCGTCCTGGCCGCGCTGCCCGTGACGGACCCCGCCGAAGACACCGCCGAAGACACCGATCAGTGATATGTCACACCCTACCAAAGGGGAATCATGTCCGACGCACCGAACCGTCCCTGGCGCGGCCTCCTCGTGGCCACCGCCCTCCCGCTGCGCGCCGACCTCTCGGTCGACTACGACCGCTACGCCGAGCACTGCGCCTGGCTCGTCGCGGGCGGCTGCGACGGCGTCGTACCGAACGGCTCGCTCGGCGAGTACCAGGTGCTCGGCCCCGAGGAGCGGGCCCGGGTGGTGGAGACCGCCGTGGCGGCGGTCGGCGGCGAGCGGGTGATGCCGGGTGTCGCCGCCTACGGCAGCGCCGAGGCCCGGCGCTGGGCCGAACAGGCCGGCGAGGCCGGCTGCGCCTCGGTCATGCTGCTGCCGCCCAACGCCTACCGCGCCGACGACCGGTCCGTCCTCGCCCACTACGCCGAGGTCGCGAAGGCGGGCCTGCCGGTGGTGGCGTACAACAACCCCGTCGACACCAAGGTCGACCTGGTGCCCGAGCTGCTCGCCCGGCTGCACGGCGAGGGGCTGGTGCACGCGGTCAAGGAGTTCTCCGGCGACGTCCGCCGCGCCTACCGGATCGCCGAACTCGCCCCCGGGCTGGACCTGCTGGCCGGCGCCGACGACGTGCTGCTGGAGCTGGCGGTGGCCGGCGCCAAGGGCTGGGTGGCCGGCTACCCCAACGCGCTCCCCCACGCCTCGGCGGAGCTGTACCGTGCCGCCACGGCCGGCGACCTCGGCACCGCGCTCCCCCTGTACCGGCTGCTGCACCCGCTGCTGCGCTGGGACTCGCGGGTGGAGTTCGTGCAGGCGATCAAGTTGTCCATGGACATCGTCGGGCGGTACGGCGGCCCGGTGCGCCCGCCGCGCGTCCCGCTGCCGCCGGAGCGGGAGGCCGCGGTCCGCGCGGCGACGGAGAAGGCCATGGCCGTCAGTCTCGTCGGACACGGACGAGACTGAAGCGGCCGGCAAGGCCGACAAGGAGGCCGGAACATGCGCAGCAAGCTCGTCCTGCACGCCGTCGACTCGCACACCGAGGGCATGCCGACCCGTGTGGTCACCGGCGGGATCGGCACCGTCCCCGGCGCGACGATGAACGAACGGCGGCTGTACTTCCGGGACCACCGCGACCACGTCAGACGGCTGCTGATGGACGAACCGCGCGGCCACGCCGCGATGAGCGGCGCGATCCTCCAGCCGCCGGCCCGCCCCGACTGCGACTGGGGCGTGATCTACATCGAGGTCTCCGGCTATCTGCCGATGTGCGGGCACGGCACGATCGGGGTGGCCACCGTGCTGGTCGAGACCGGCATGGTGGAGGTCGTGGAGCCGGTGACCACCATCCGGCTCGACACCCCGGCGGGGGTGGTGGTCGCGGAGGTCGCGGTGGAGAACGGCGCGGCGCGCGACGTGACGCTGCGCAACGTCCCCTCGTTCGCCGTCGGCCTGGACCGGCGGGTCACCCTGCCCGACGGCCGCACGGTCACCTACGACCTCGCCTACGGCGGCAACTTCTACGCGATCGCGCCACTGGACGCCTTCGGGTTGCCCTTCGACCGGGCCCGCAAGGACGACATCCTGGCGGCGGGGCTCGCCCTGATGCGGGCGATCGACGCGCAGGGGGCGCCGGTGCATCCGGAGGACCCCTCGATCCGCGGCTGCCACCACGTCCACCTGCTCGCGCCGGGCGCCACGGCCCGGCACTCCCGCCACGCGATGGTCATCCACCCGGGCTGGTTCGACCGCTCCCCGTGCGGCACCGGCACCAGTGCCCGCATGGCCCAGCTGCACGCGCGGGGCGAGCTGCCGCTGGGCACCGAGTTCGTGAACGAGTCCTTCATCGGCACCCGCTTCACCGGGCGGCTGCTGGGCACCGCGGAGGTCGCCGGGACGCCCGCGGTGCTGCCCAGCTTCACCGGCCGCGCGTGGATCACGGGCACCGCGCAGTACCTGCTGGACCCCACCGACCCGTTCCCGGCGGGGTTCGTCCTCTAGACTCACCCCGGTGATGCGTGACATGGCACAGGACACCGCGGGGGCGGAGACGCCCGCGCTCCCCCGGCTCGGCGGACGGCGCAGCTACCGCGAGCGGGTCGCGGACGCCCTGCGCGCCGCGCTGACCGCGGGCGAGCTGCGGCCGGGCGAGGTCTACTCGGCGCCCTCGCTGGCCGCCCGCTTCGGGGTCTCGGCGACGCCGGTGCGGGAGGCGATGCTCGACCTGGCCAAGGAGGGGCTGGTCGACACCGTGCCCAACAAGGGCTTCCGGGTCACCGTCGTCTCCGACCGGCAGCTGGACGAGTACACGCACGTCCGCGCGCTCATCGAGATCCCGACGGTGGTGGACCTGGCCGGCACCGCCGACCGGGTCTCGCTGGAGGCGCTGCGCCCGGCGGCCCGGGAGATCGTCGCCGCCGCGGCGGCGGGCGACCTGATCGCCTACGTCGAGGCCGACAACCGCTTCCACCTCGGTCTGCTCGCCCTCGCGGGCAACGCCCACCTGGTCGAGGTGGTCGCCGACCTGCGCAAGCGCTCCCGGCTGTACGGGCTGACCGCGCTGGTGGAGGCGGGCCGGCTGCTCGCCTCCGCCGAGGAGCACCTGGAACTGCTGGACGCCCTGCTGGAACGCGACGGCAAGGCCGTGCACGCGGTCATGACCCGGCACCTCGGCCATGTCCGCGGCCTGTGGGCCGCCGGGGACTGACCGCCGGCGGGCGCACGGCACCGCACATCTCGCTGCCCACAGGGCCTCTCACCTCAGTTTTTCCCTGTTCCGGGAGGCGATACCGGACAAGGAACGGCGATTTTGCGCCAGACCGGGGCATCCCCGACCATGGCTGCGTCCCGGCACCCTGGGACAGCTGTTCGTTGAGAGGCGCACCACCCATGCACGTCACCGGAACCGCCCCGCAGCCGGCTCCGGCCCCCTCGGAGTCCCCCGCCGCACCCGGCGCGGAACTCCGCCCCGGCAGCAAGCACGCCCGGAGCTTCGGGCTCCCCGTCGCCACCGCGCTGGTCATGGGCAACATCATCGGCGGCGGCATCTTCCTGCTGCCCGCCTCCATCGCCCCGTACGGCACCGTGAGCCTGGTCGCCTTCGGGGTGCTGACCGTCGGCGCGATCGCGCTCGCCCTGGTCTTCGGCCGGCTCGCCGCCCGGGACCCGCGCACCGGCGGCCCCTACGTCTATGCCCGCGAGGCGTTCGGCGACTTCGCGGGCTTCCTCGCCGCCTGGTCGTACTGGATCACCACCTGGGTGTCGAACGCCGCGCTCGCCGTCGCCGCCGTCGGCTACCTCGACGTGCTGATCCCGGTGGGCGGCCACCGCTGGACCGCCTGTCTGGCCGCGCTGGCCCTCCAGTGGCTGCCGGCGCTGGCCAACTTCGCCGGCACCCGGTACGTGGGCGCCGTCCAACTGGTGTCCACGGTGCTGAAGTTCGTACCGCTGCTGCTCGTCGCGGTCGGCGGGCTGTTCTTCTTCGACCCGGACCGGCTCGGCCCGTTCAACTCCAGCGGCCAGGGCGCGATCGGCGCGGTGTCCGCCTCCGCCGCCCTGCTGCTCTTCTCCTACCTCGGGGTGGAGTCCGCCGCCGTCAGCGCGGGCGAGGTCCGAGACGCCCGCCGCAACGTGGGCCGCGCCACCGTCATCGGCACCGCGGGCGCCGCGCTGGTGTACCTGCTGGGCACGCTGTCCGTGTTCGGCACGGTCCCGCACGACCGTCTGGTGGCCTCCACCGCGCCGTTCTCGGACGCCGTGAACACGATGTTCGGGGGCGGCTGGGGCGGTACGGCGGTGGCGCTCGCCGCGCTGGTGTCGATGACCGGCTGCCTCAACGGCTGGACCCTGCTGAGCGCGCAGACGCCGTACGCGGCGGCGCGCGACGGCCTGTTCCCGAGCGCCTTCACGCGCCGCCGCCGGGGCGTGCCGACGGTCGGGGTCGGCGTGACGGTCGTCCTCGCCTCGCTGCTCACCGTCTACAACTACTCCTCCGGCTCGGGCCGGGTCTTCGAGGTCCTGGTCCTCGTCACCACGTTCACCGCGACCGTGCCGTACCTGCTGGCCGCCGCCGCGCAGATCTTCCACCTGGTGGCCGGCCGGAGCGAGTCGGTTGACCGGGCGCGGCTGGTACGGGACTGCGTGGTCACCGCGGTCGCCGCCGTCTTCTCGGTCTGGCTGATGGCGGGCGCCGGCTACGCGGCGGTGTACCAGGGCGTGCTGTTCCTGTTCGCCGGGATCATCGTCTACGCGGTGATGGCGGCCCGGCGGCAGCGCACGCGGACGTCAGCGGCCGGGGCGCCCTGACCCACCGGTGTCCCGCGCCGCCGTGCGCGGCGGCGCGCTGTGCACCCCGGGCCGGTACTTGGGAACCCGCAGGGTGATCTTCATACCGGCCCCGACGCCGGTCTCGATCACCAGCCCGTGCTCGTCGCCGTAGACCTGGCGCAGCCGCTCGTCGACGTTGCGCAGGCCGATGCCCGACGACGGGGTGTCCGCACCGCTGAGAATGCGGCGCAGCCGGTCCGGCTCCATGCCGACCCCGTCGTCCTCGACGACGATCCGGGCCGTCGCCCCCTCGTCCTGCGCCGTGAGGGTGATCCGGCTGCGCTCGACGCTCTCCTCCAGCCCGTGCTTGACCGCGTTCTCCACCAGGGGCTGGAGGCACAGGAAGGGGACCGCCACGGGCAGCACCTCGGGGGCGATCCGCAGCGTCACCTCCAGCCGCCGCCCGAACCGGGCGCGGACCAGCTCCAGGAACTGCTCGACGGAGCGCAGCTCCTCGGCCAGGGTGGTGAACTCACCGTGGCGGCGGAACGAGTAGCGGGCGAAGTCGGCGAACTCCAGCAGCAGGTCGCGGGCGCGTTCCGGGTCGGTGCGGACGAAGGAGGCGATCGCCGCCAGGGAGTTGTAGACGAAGTGCGGGGAGATCTGCGCGCGCAGCGCCCGGATCTCCGCCTCGATCAGGCCGGTGCGGGCCCGGTCGAGGTCGGCGAGTTCGAGCTGGACGGACACCCAGCGGGCCACCTCCTCGGTGGCCCGGACCACGGGGGCGGACTCCCGCGCGCCGAGCACGACGAGGACGCCGGGCACCCGCCGGTCGACGGTGAGCGGCGCCGCGGCGCCCCAGCGCACCGGGCAGTCCGGGTCCGGGCAGCCGACCGCGAAGGTCTGCGTGCGGCCGGTGTCCAGCACCTGGCGGACCCGCTCCAGGACCGCGTCCTCGTGGTGCCGGCCGGGCCCCTCCCAGGCGAGCAGCCGGTCCTCGGCGGTGAGGCCGAGCGTGGCCGTGCCGAACAGCGGCCGGAGCCGGCGCACCGCCTTGCGGGCCGCCTCCCCGGTGAGCCCGGCGCGCAACGGGGGCGCGGCGGCGGAGGCGGTGTGCAGGGTGCGGAAGGTGGCGCGTTCGACGGGGGTGCCGAGGTCCGAGGCGTCCCGGGCGGCGCGGCGGGCGAGGAGGCGTCCGGTGGCGAGGCCCGCGACGAACAGCAGGGGGGCGCCGGCGGCGACGAGGGGGAGCCCGTTCACGGGCGGGCGCGGTGGGGCGTACGGGGCGCGGGCCGGCGGTTCGTCATGGGGTCGTCACTCCTCGGCGGGCGGGGCGCGCGGTCCGGTCGGCCGGGCGTTCGGGCAGGTGGAGGCGGGCCATGGCGGCCTCGGTGCCGGGCGGGACGCGGTCCCGGGTGGCCAGGGACACCAGGATCATGGTCAGGAAGCCGAGCGGTACCGACCACACGGCCGGCCAGGCGAGCAGGGCGTGCGGCCAGCCGCCGGCCGGGGGCCCGGCGATGGTGAGGGCGACCGCGGCGAGGGCGCTGCCGCCGCCGGTGAGCAGTCCCGCGACGGCCCCGGGGGCGGTCAGCCCGCGCCACCAGATGCCGAGCAGCAGCAGCGGGCAGAAGGAGGAGGCGGCCACGGCGAAGGCGAGCCCCACGGCGTCGGCGACGGGCAGTCCGCCGGCGGCCACGCTCACCGTGCCCGGCACGGCGACTGCCAGCGGCGTGGCCAGCCGGAAGTGCCGGACGCCGAGCGAGGGCAGCACGTCCTGGCTGAGTACGCCGGCCACGGAGAGGGTGAGCCCGGAGGCGGTGGAGAGGAAGGCGGCGCAGGCGCCGGCCGCGATCAGCGCGCCGAGGAGGTCGCCGCCGAGGCCGCCGAGGAGGCGCTCGGGCAGGACGAGGACGGCGGCGTCGGTGTTGCCGGTGAGCAGCAGGTCGGGGGCGTAGAGCCGGCCGAGGAGACCGTAGAGGGGCGGCAGCAGGTAGAAGCCGCCGACGAGGGCGAGCACGATCACGGTGGTGCGCCGGGCGGCCCGGCCGTCGGGGTTGGTGTAGAAGCGGACGAGGACGTGCGGCAGTCCCATGGTGCCGAGGAAGGTGGCGCAGATCAGCCCGTACGTCGTGTAGAGCGGGTGCTCGTCCTTGCCGCCGGACAGCGGTGCCGTCCAGCCGGAGGCGGAGCCGGGCCGGCCGTCGCCGGGCTCGCGCTCGGGCACCGGGGTCCCGGGCGGGAACCGGAGGGTCGTGCCGGCCCCTATCTCGTGCACGCCGGGGTCCAGCACCAGCGGTCCGCCGGTGTACTCCTCGCCGTCCACGGCACCGGTCGCCCCGGCGCGCAGCGGCGCCTCGATCCGGACGCGTACGGTGCTCTCCACGGTGACCTGGGTGTACCGGCGGAAGGTCGGCGGCTCGTCCACGGCGCGGGCGGGGCCCGGATCGCCGCGCCAGGCGAGGAGCAGGAAGACCGCGGGCACGAGCAGCGCGGCCAGCTTCAGGCAGTACTGGAACGCCTGGACGTAGGTGATGCCGCGCATGCCGCCGGCGGCCACGGCGAGGGTGACGACGACGGCGACGAGCACGCCGCCGAGCCAGCGCGGGGCGCCGGTGACCAGGCCGAGGGTCAGGCCCGCGCCCTGGAGCTGGGGCAGCAGGTAGAGCCAGCCGACGCCGACGACGAGCACGCCGGCGACGCGCCGGGCGGCCCGGGAGCCCAGCCGTGAGTCGGCGAAGTCGGGCAGGGTGTAGGCGCCGGAGCGGCGCAGCGGGGCGGCGACGAACACGAGCAGGACGAGGTAGCCGGCGGCGTAGCCGACCGGGAACCAGAGCATCTCGGCGCCCTGCGCGGCGACCAGTCCGGCCACGCCGAGGAAGGAGGCCGCCGAGAGGTACTCGCCGCCGATGGCCATGGCGTTGAGGTACGGCGGGACGGTGCGGGAGGCGACGTAGAAGTCGGACGTGGTGCGGGAGACGCGCAGCCCCGCCGAGCCGATCACCAGGGTGGCCACGACCGCCGCGGTCACGGCCACGATGCCGTAGGTCTGGTTCACCCGGCGGCCCCGGGGGCGCGGTGGGGGCCGCGCGGCCGTGTGCCGGTCACCGTCAGCTCCTTCCGAGGAGGTCCGCGGCGTCCCGCTCGGCGCGTTCGGCGCGGACGACGTACCACCGGCCGACGAGGACGAGCAGGGGGTAGACGGCGACGCCGAGGACGGCCCAGACGATCACCGCGCCGCCCGGCCGGGTCGCCGGGTCCGGCAGGGCGGTGAAGGCGAGGGGCAGCGGCCCGAGCAGGGCGAGGAGTACTCCGAAGGCCGTGAGCCCGAGCTGGAGTTGACGCCTCATCAGGGAGCGCAGGGTGAGGGCCTCGACGGCGGGGAGTTCGTCGTGCGTCCGGACGGGGCGGGTGGGTGCGCGACCGGCGCGGGGGGTCCGGGGGGCCGCCGTGACCACTTCACGCCGAGGAGTCCCAGGTGCACTCATACCGCGTCCTCCGACCCGGGAAGATCAGACTTCGCAGTGGAGTGTACGCACCGGGGGGCGGAAGGGACAGGTTCCGGTCACGCCCGGCGGGAAGGACGTCCGGACCGTCGAGCCGGGAGCGGCGGAGCCGGACGCGCGGGCTGTTCCGGGTCGTTCCCGAAACGCCGTCACCGTCCGCTCACGGTCGCACGGCTGAGGACGTGGCGTTGATGAACGGCATCGCGCCGACACCAGGCCCGCTGCTGCCGCTCTCGGCCCCGCCGGGTCCCCCCGCGATGCCCGCCCACGTCTTCCTCGCGATGGTTCGGGGCGGCGAACACGCCTGCGGCCCCGCCCCGTTGTCCTGCGAAGAGACCCGACGCCTGACCATCGCGGTCACCGACCGCCGCGCCCCGAGGGCTGGTCCACCGGCTCGGCTGGGCGCGTCGGCGGCGGCTTGCCCGGCGGCCATCCCCCACCGGCCTGACCGGCGGCAGGCCGCGGGGGCACCGCTGCGCCGGTGTCGCGCGTGCGGATCGGCACCGCACGGCCGCGCCGGCTCGTGAGGGCGGGGCGCTTCGCACTGGCCCTTACCGTCCAGGGCCCGTTCCGGCCGACCGCGCCCCCTTCTCCCGGGTGAGGGCCCCCGCCAGGCTGGGGCGAGCGATGAATCCCGCAGAACGATCCGCCTCCTGGAGTACGCCGTGAATCGCCTGCCCGGCCTGCCGAGGCTTTCCCGCCCGTTGGGTGCCCCGGGGGTGGCGGTGGGCGCGGCCTCGCCTCTGCGCGGCCTCTCCGGCGCCCGGCGGATCGATGGCGGGGGCGGCGTGCGCGCCGGCACCCTCGCCTGATTCCTCGCCGCGCCGTTCCCCGCCGCTTCCGCAAGGGACGGTTCCCCCTTTCGGAACAGCACTCCCCGTTCTCCCAGCATCGGAGTAGCCATGCCTCGATCCAGTACCGCGCGCCTGCCCCTCATCACGCTGTCCCTGGCCGGCGCCACCCTGGCGCTCCTGCCCGGCACCGCCGAGGCCGCGTCCGTCACCACCTGGGAGAAGGTCGCCGACTGCGAGAGCGGGGGCAACTGGAGCATCAACACCGGCAACGGTTACTACGGTGGCCTCCAGTTCTCCCTGAGCACCTGGAACGCCTACGGCGGCAGCGCCTACGCCGCCTATCCCCACCAGGCCACCGAGAACGAGCAGATCCTCATCGGTGAGAAGGTGCTCGCCGCGCAGGGCGAACAGGCATGGCCGCTCTGCGGTCCGCGGGCGGGCCTGGGTGCGGACACCGCCGACCCGTTCCCGGCCGACCCCGCACCGCCGTCGGGGAAGGTGTACGACCGCACTCGGTCGGCTTCGGGCGCCTGGTCGTCGGCGGCCAACATCGACGGCAACGCGGCGATCACGGAGATCGCCGCGTCCGGCCTGCCGGACGGCTCGATGCACGTGCAGTCCGTGGTGAACGGGAAGGTGTACGACCGCACCCGGTCGGCTTCGGGCGCCTGGTCGTCGGCGGCCGGCATCGACGAGAACGGCGCCATCACGAAGATCGCCTCGGCGAGCCTGCCGGACGGCACGCTACACGTGCTGACGGTGGTCGATGGTGACATCTGGGACCGCACCCGCTCCGCCTCCGGCTCGTGGTCCTCCGCGACGAAGATCGACGACAACGGCGGCATCAAAGACCTCGCCGCGTCCGGCCTGCCCGACGGCACACTGCACGTACAGGCGCTCGTCAACGGCGACATCTGGGACCGCACCCGCTCCACCACCGGCTCGTGGTCCTCCGCCACGAAGATCGACGACAACGGCGGCATCGCGACGGTCTCCTCCGGCGCGGTGTCCGACGGCACCATGCACATCCAGGCCGTCGTCAACGGATGCGTCTGGGACCGCAGGATGTCCGCGGCCGGGAGCTTCTCCGGTGCCACTCGGATCGATGACAACGGCGGCATCATCGCCACCTACGCGGCCGGGCTGCCGGACGGCACCTTCCACGTCGGCACCATCGCCTGATCCGCCGCCGGAGCCTTCGGGACAGGGGGGCACCGGCCGCTGGGATCGCAGCACCGGACACAACAGGCGCGAGGGCCCGTCGTCGGCTGTCGGCGCGGAGACGGAGGTCGTCGTCCACGCCGGGCCGGCGGGGGCCCTCGCGCGATGTCCCGGCTTCTGCGGCGGGACGGTGCTCAGACGATCGTCTGGAGGTGCACGGTTCCGTCGGGCAGGCCCGAGGACTGGACGGCGAAGACGCCTCCGTTGGCGTCGATCTTCGTGGCGGAGCCCTGCCAGGTGCCGGAGGCGCTGCGGGCGCGGTCCCACACGCCCGAACCCGGTACGACCGCGTCGACGGTCATGCTCCCGTCGGGCAGCGCCGCCGCGCTCACCGCGCTGATGTCGCCGTTGGTGTCGAGACGGGTGGATGCCTGCCAGTCGCCCGCGACGGTACGGACGCGGTCCCAGATGCCCGAGCCGGGCACGACGGTCTCGATGCGCTGGGTGCCGTCGGGCAGCGCCACCGCGGCCAGCGCGGTGATGCTCCCGTTGGTGTCGATCTGCGTCGCGGAGGTCTGCCACGCGCCGGAGGCGCTGCGCACCCGTTCCCAGACGCCGGAGCCGGGCACGAGCGCCTCCAGGTGCAGGCTGCCGTCGGTGAGACCCGCCGCCGCGATCCGGGTGACGGACGGGTTGTCGTCGATCTTCGTGGCCGCCGTCCAGGTCCCGTCGGTGTTCCGTGTGCGGTCCCACACGCCCGAGTTCTTCACGACCACGTCGACGTGGAGCGTGCCGTCCCTGAGCGCGGCGGCGGCCACGGCGACGATGTTGTCGTTGTCGTCCGTCTTCACGGCGTTCGCCGCCCAGGTCCCCGAGGCGGCGCGCACACGCTCCCAGACGCCGGAGCCGGGAACCACCGTGAAGGTGTGCAGGGTGCCGTCGGGAAGCGCGGCCGAGGCGACGGCGGTGATGGCGTCGTTGTCGTCGATCTCGGTGGAGCCGGCTGCCCAGGTGCCGGAGGAACCGCGGGTTCGGTCCCAGACGGTGCCGTGCGGGACGGCGGAGGCGGTCGGGGCGACATCGAGGTAGTCGGAGTCGATGTTGATCGAGACGCCGCCGTAGGTCTCCGTGTGTCCGCCGCTGTACTGGTGGACGCGCTGGTGGTTCGCCCACAGCGTGGACGGGACGGCCGGGTCGCCGGTGTCGGCGCTGCCGTTCCACAGCGCGTCGTAGACGACGTCGGGCATCTGGTAGCCGCTGCCGTAGTGGTCCGCCAGGTCGGAGATGCCGGAGCTCGAACTGCTGTAGACGCCGGAGTCGTAGCCCCGGGCGTGGAGTTCCTTGGTCCAGGCGGACAGCAGGCTCAGCACCTCGGAGGAGTCGGAGGAGCTGTACGCCTCCATGTCGTAGTAGAGCACCGAGCCGGCCGGGAAGCCGAGCGAGGCCGCCTGGGTGATCGCGTCGTCGGCCGCGCTGGTGCCCTGGGCGGTGGGCGAGGTGATGCCGGCAGCCTGGACGCCGACGTAGATCGGCATGAAGTGCCAGCCGGCGGCCGCCTGTTGGGAGACCCATGAGGCGGTGAGGTTGGGCTGGCCGCAGGCGCGGTAGGCCCCGCCGATGTAGATGCCGACGGCGCCGTACGGGGACGAGCTGTTCCAGGTGTTCATGGCGCTCGACGAGGGCGCGGCGCAGGCGTCGAAGCCCTTGCCGGTGTAGTGGGTACTGGCGCCGGAGACGGACGCGGCGGTGAGCGCGGCGGGCGCGGGCTCGGGCGCGGAGGCGGCCTGGGGCGTGAGGCCCGCGTCCGCGGCGATGTCCTCGATGAGCCCCGGGTCGCTGTCATAGGTGCCGGTGAGCCGCAGCTGGCTGTCGCCGGCGGCCAGTTGGTGGGCGGCCCTGTCGGTGCGCGCCTGGTCCACACCTCGGGACCCGGCGGGCTGTACGAGCAGTGCCTCGGTGCGTCCGACCAGGTGGGAGGGGCAGTCCTGGTCCGTGGAGGGGGTGCCGTAGTACAGGGTGTGGCGGTCGAAGCGGACGCAGGTGTGCGGGGCGTCGTCGAGGTCGACCGTGTCCCAGCCGGCCGGGACGGTGAACTGGTGGCCCCGGTAGGTGACGGTGTGGGACGGGGGCTGGGCCGCGTGGGCGGCCGGGAGCGCGATGGCGGTGAGCACAGCCGCGGTGGCGGTGACCGTGAGGGGTCTGCGCAACGCTCTGCGCAGGGCGGCGGGTACGGGCACGGAGAATCGCTCCATTTCCAGGCACGGGCCTGACGAGGGAGGGGGCCGGGTCGGATCAGCGGGCTACGGCTGCCACCAGCGGGCCTTGTAGATGCCGCCGTCCGCGAGCGTGTACGGGGCGACGGTGCCGGAGGCGTTGCGGACGTGGCGGGTCAGCCAGTCGGGGCTCAGATCGCCGTCCGGCATCGTGAAGATGACGCTGCTGCCGTAGTTGCTCACGGCCTTCACACCGCCCCACAGGCCGCAGGCCGAACTGCCGTAGGGCGTGAAGGTGCGCGCCGACTTCGAGTACTGGTACAGCGCCGACCCGGTGGACACCCACAGCAGGTCGGACGAACCCGCCACGGTGCCCACGTCGTGGCCGTCGGGCGTCGGGAGGTCCACGGAGGCGGAGGTCTTCTCGGTGAGGCCGGGCTGCGCCGGGGTGCCGTCGAGGGTGTACGCGGCGAGCTTGCCGCCCCCCACCGCCCACAGCACGTTCGCGCCGGAGTCCCAGTGCACACCGTGAGCCGTGGTCAAGGGAGTGGTGAACTGGGCGGTGGCGGCGGGGCCCTGGGAGGCGGCGTAGACGCGGACGGCGTTGCCGGTGCTGCACGCCACGGCGACGTTGCCGTCCGGCAGCAACTCGATGCTGTGCGGGTTGAGGTCGTCGCCCGGTCCGGAGCCGGCGACCAGACCGGCCCAGCGACGGTTGCCGGTCGGGTACTCGACCACGGCCGCGAAGCCGTACGAGGCGGTGACGAGCAGCAGTACGGAGCCGCCCGACGTGCGCGCCTTCACCTCGCTGACATAGGTGAAGCTGGAGGCCGGCTGGAGGTCCGCGTACCGGGAGTCGCCGTCCGGGCTGAACGACCACCGCACGACCGACGGATCGGCCACCGGATCCCAGCCGGTCCTCGACGAGTCGAGCAACAGCACCTTGCGGGCCTTCTGGTCGCCGACCAGAACCGGGGGGAGCGTGGCGGCGCGGGCGTTGCCGCCGAGCGGCAGAGCGGCCCCGACGGCGGCACCCGCTCCGGCGAGCAGGAGCGAACGTCGGGAGGGCAGGCGTGAGGGCGGGTCGGAGGATGCCATCGTGGTGCCTCACTGCCAGATCATGTCGTCGGTGGCCATCGCGGTACCGGCCGGCTGCTCGTCGGTGGCGGTGACGGCGGGCGACTGTTCCCGGGCGGTGACGGCGGTGGAAGCGGGGTGCGCGATGTGAGCACCGGCGACGGCGAGGACGCCTCCCAGGGAGAGGGTCGCGACCGCGGCGGCGACGGCGAGGCGCAGTTCGGGCATGACGAAACGTCCTTCTGGTCAGGGGAGTCGGAAGTACCGGCCACGGACCGAGGTCAGCGGACAACCTCTTCGGACACGTCCCGCGGTGACGCGCCCTGTGGCCCGGAACTAATCTCCGTCCTGGTCAGGACGTTCGGAAGGGCTGATGTCAGGCCGGAAGGGGCTGTGGCCCGAAGGGGCCAGCAGCGGTACTTCGGCGCCCAGCAGCGACCAGCCGGCGAATGCGGGCACGTCGGCCAGCGCCCGCAGGCAGAGGTCGGCCGCCACCTGCTCGGCCTCACGCAACGACTCCACGCGCAGCCACAGTCCGACCACCGCGCAGGGCTGGGCGGCCGGTTGGAGGCTGATGTGCTCAAGCCGGTCCTCGGCCCGAGCGGCGGCGCGCAGCAGGTCGGCGGCCACGGGGGGCAGAGGCACGCCGCCTCCCGGCGGGCGCAGTCGTGCGTGAACGAGATACATACTGGTCAACGCTTTCAAAAGGATTGCATTTCACGCTACTTGCCGGGCTTGGACGGTTGTACCGGAGGCCGGAAAAGGCCACACCGCTTCACACATCGACCACAACCAAGCATGCTGTGCGATGATCCTTTCGATTTGGGGAACATCGCTGATGGCCGGGGGGATGAATGCTGACAGCACTGGGAGTCGACCCGGTCACGGAAGCGGTCTACCGGGCCATGCTCAAGCACCGCGCCGAAGGCGTTGCCGAGTTGGCGACACGACTGGAACTGACAGAGGACGAGGTGCGCCGCGCACTCGACCGGCTCAGCGAACTCGCCCTGGTCCGCCACTCCTACGACGCGTCCGGTGCCCTGCA
Organism: Streptomyces sp. NRRL S-31; assembly: GCF_000718775.1. GTDB lineage: Bacteria > Actinomycetota > Actinomycetes > Streptomycetales > Streptomycetaceae > Streptomyces. The sequence goes on along the minus strand of NZ_JOCB01000073.1, from coordinate 30,082 downwards.
CGCCGTCAGCCCCGAGGTGGGCCTGGAGTCGCTGCTCGCCCGGCAGCAAGCCGAACTGGCCGCTCAGCAGCAGCGCGTGGAGGCCTCCCGGGCCGCGGCCGCCCAGCTGATCGCCGAGCACGCCGCCCAGCGCACCACCGCCCCCGGTGTGGAGCAGCTCACCGGCATCGACGAGATCCGTGACCGGCTGGCCCGGCTCACCCGGGACGTGGCCGAAGAGGTCATGACCTTCGCCCCGGACGGTGAGCACACGCCGCAGTCCATCGCCGCCGCCCGGCCGCTGAACACCTCGCTTCTGGAGCGTGGCGTGCGGCTGCGCACCGTCTACCTCGACAGCGTCCGCAACAACCCGCGGACACTGGAGTACTTGGAGTGGCTGAGCGGGCGCGGCGGTGAGATCCGTACCATCGCCACCCTGCCCACCCGCCTGATCATCGTCGACCGCAGGCTCGCGGTCTGCCCCGTCAGCAGCGACGACACGGCCGCCGGCGCGGTCCTGCTCAGCGGCCAAGGCACACTGACCGCGATGTGCGCGCTCTTCGAGAGCGTCTGGCAGGCCGCCAAGCCGCTCACCGAGAACGGCCGGCGTGGCCCGGAGGGGCTCACGGACACCGAGGCGGCCGTGGTCAGGCTGCTGGCCGAGGGCCACACCGACGAGGCCATCGCCAAACGTCTGGGCGTCTCTCCCCGTACCGCCCGCCGGATCGCGACGGGACTCATGCACCACCTGAACGCGCGCAGCCGCTTCGAGGCCGGGGTACGCGCGGCCCAACGCGGCTGGCTGGGCTGAGCCGAGGCAGCAAGGCCGGCCGAGCCGGCACCCGCCGACACCGCCCCTCCCGGCCTCCCGCCGGAACTCGCCCCCGCTCGCGGTTCCGCCGACGCACGGTCGTCCGCCCGTGCCGATCCCCCTGCTCGTCCCTCTGCCCACACCGGGCGACCTGCTGCTGGCCGGAACCGTCCGCGGACGCATCTGTCCAGCTCAGAGCCATACCGCTGACTCCGTCCAACGGTCAGTCTCTTTACGGCGCCTGCGGCGAGAGCCTCATGCCGCAGACCGTTCCGGCGCCCGTCGCCGTCCCTTCGGCGCGTCGACGAACCGTGCCCGCCGCACGCCGTCCTGCCGGCACGCCCCCGCCCGTGAAGGAGACTTGCCATGTCCAGCCGCGTTCGAGGCCGCCTCCGCGTCACAGCCCTTGCCGCCGTGCCGCTCGCCGCCGCGGCGGCCGTCGGTGCCGTCAGGTACGCCGCCGATCCGGCGCCCCCCGCAACGGCCGCCGCCACGCTGCCCGTTGCGACGGCCTCCCCGGTCCAGGCCAAGCCGGACACACGCGGCGACTGGACCACCACCGCGCCCGGTACCCCGGCCGCCCCCGCCCACAGCCCGTCCGCTGCCCACCCCACGTCGAAAACCACGTCGAAAACCACGTCGAAGGCCCCGAAGAAGGCCACGAGGAAGGTTACGAAGAAGGCTTCGCCGGCCGGGCGTCCACTGCCCGCCGCGCAGCTGCCCGACGCCCACCACTCGGGCTGGAAGGAGGTCGGTCCGCCGCGCACCCGGCCGACCGGCCAGGACGTGGGCGTCAGCGAGTGCGGCTGGGTGCACGGGGCCGTCAGCTGGCGGCAGCAGGGTTACGTCGGCAAGACGAACACTCCGGCCATCCAGGACACGTTCACCTTCGACTCCGCCACGGCCGCCGACGCCGCCTACCGCGACCTCGTCACCGCCTTCGACGGCTGCCGGCACGACCTGCGCGCCTTCCAGGCACAACGCGGCGCACCACGGGACGCCGTGGTCACAAGGACCGCGTCCACGACCGGCGGAACCGCCTACGCACGCTCCTGGACGGCCGTGGCGGGCATCTCCATGCCCGGTCGGCAGACCAACCACTACTACGTCGTCAGGCGTGGGGCGGCGCTGACGGTCGTGCAGTACACCGAGCCGGGCGAGACCGCCGCGGCCGACCCGGCCCACCAGCGGTCGGGTGACCGGGCGGAGCTGTCCGTCATCGCCGCGCACATGTGACCCCCATCGCCGCGCACATGTGACCCCATCGCTCCGCTCCGCTTTTCCCTTTCCGAAGAAAGCGAGTTCACCATGCGGATTGCCCGCACGTCCCGACTGCGCGCCCTGGCCGTCCTCGCGGCCGTCACGGCCACCACGACCCTCGGGGCGGCCCTGCCCGCGCACGCGGACTCCGGCGTCGACGGACCCATCACCCGCAGCGAGGTGCTCAACAGGGCGCAGAGCTGGGTGGACGCCGGCGTACCGTACAACCAGGGCGGCTACTACGGCGGTTACCGCGAGGACTGCTCGGGCTACGTCTCGATGGCCTGGCACCTGTCGTCGAGCCTGGTCACGTGGACCCTGCCGGACGTCTCCACCAAGGAGAGTTTCTCCAGCCTCCTGCCGGGCGACATCATGGACTACACCGCCGAGCACACCTTCATCTTCGCCGGCTGGACGAACAAGTCGAGCGGGGACTTCACGTACTACGCGGAAAGCAACCCCAACAACCCCACCCACGGCCCGACCCGCGCCAACATCAACTGGTCGAGCATCGAAGGCTGGCCCACCAGCTACTACGGCGCGTACCGCTACAAGAACATCGTCGACGACCCGGTCACCCCGGCCGGCACGGTCTGGGACCGCACGCGCAGCGCCTCGGGCACCTGGGACGCGCACGCCACCGAGATCGACGACAACAACCACATCACCGCGGTGGCGTCGGCGACGCTTCCGGACGGCACCGTGCACGTGCTGACCATCGTGCCCGGCTCGGGTGTCTGGGACCGGGTGCGCAGCGCCTCCGGCACCTGGGCGGGTTCCGCCACGCAGATCGACTCCAACGGCAACGTCTCGGCGGTCTCGGCCGCCGCCCTGCCCGACGGCACCCTGCACGTACAGACCCTCATCCCGGGCGCCGGTGTCTGGGACCGCACCCGGAGCGCGTCCGGCAGCTGGTCGGCCAGCACCCAGATCGACTCCAACGGCAACATCACCGCGCTATCCGCCTCCGGCCTGAAGGACGGCACCCTGCACGTCCAGGCCCTCCTGCCGAACTCCGGCATCTGGGACCGTACCCGCGGCTCCTCGGGCAGCTGGAGTTCCGCCACCAAGATCGACGACAACGGCGGTATCTCCGCCATCGCCTCGACGGCGCTCCCGGACGGCTCGATGCACGTCGACGCGGTCGTACCGGGCTCCGGCGTCTGGGACCGGGTGCGCAGCGCGTCGGGTACCTGGGCCGGTTCGGCCACACAGATCGACTCCAACGGTGACGTCACCTCGGTGTCCACGGCCGCCCTCCCGGACGGCTCGATGCACGTCGACGCGGTCGTACCGGGCTCCGGCGTCTGGGACCGGGTGCGCAGCGCGGCCGGTGCGTGGTCGAGCGCCACGAACATCGACAGCAACGGTGACATCTTCGACACCTACACGGCCGGGCTGCCGGACGGCTCGATGCACGTGGGCACCATTGCCTGACCGGCGGCGAGACGCGTAACCCTCGACCGCCGGTCGAGATGATCAAGGGCCGGTTTCGGATACCTCCGAAACCGGCCCTTGACCTGCGACTCTCACGAGTCGGGACGACAGGATGTGAACCTGCGACCCCTTGCCCCGGACACCGTGTGGCCCCCAACTGGCCCCCAAGCCGTCCCCGTCGCTCCCTGCAACGGGACCCGCACGTCGCCGCGCCGCGGGCGCCTGGTACCGCGCCACGGACGACTCCGTCGTCGCGAGCGCGCTGCGGCTGATGCACGACCACCCCGCATCACGCCCACTCGACACCGGGCCGCCGCTCCGCGCACCCGGGAACCGAGGCTCGGTGAGGCCAGGGCTGAGTGGAAGTAGCGCAGGCTCTGCACGCCCCACGTGAGTCGCGGGGCGGGCAGATCGCCGGGACTTCAGGGAAGTCAGCGTCCGCTGACGGCGAGTTCGTAGTCGCCGATCAGGTCGCCGAGGAGAGTGCCGGCGGTGAGGTCGCCGGTGACGTGGCCGGCCATGTAGAGGCGGGAGTAGAGGACCTCGTCCCGCATCCACCGATAGTCCTCGGCGCGGTGCGGGGAGAGGGCGCTGAGGAAGGTGACAGCCGCGGCGGAACGGGCCGCGTGCCGGGAGGGGTAGGAGTACGGGCCCTTGGCGCCGGGCTTGATGTGCTTGTCGGGGCGCAGGCTCGGGTCCAGGACGAACGGGGCCGGCTGCTTCTCCTTGGCCGCCAGTCGGTCGCTGATCGTCTTGGCCATCTTCAGCGCCGCCTTGAGCTCGGCCTTCTCCGCCCTGCCCTGCGCGGCGGGGATCAGTTCGCGCTGGTCGTGCAGGTAGAGCTTCCAGACGTCCTTCTTGCCGTAGAGCTCCAGCCAGGTCGCGGCCTTCTTCCCCGCCGCCGTGCGGGCCTTCGCGAGCCGCTGGTCCTGACGGAGTTCGGCGGTGCGCTGCGCGGCCGACGGCGGTGCCGGGATCTGCTGGGCGGCCCAGGCGGCGAACGCCTTGTCATCGCGGGTAGTGCCGTGTGCCTTCTTCCACTGGGCGAAGAGGGCGTCCGCCTTCTCGCGCTGGGCCGCCGCCTGCTTGCCGATCGTGGCGATCTCGGCGTCGGTGAAGAGCGTGGGCGGCGGGTTCTGCTTGATCAGCGCCGTCGCGCCGGGCTTCTTCTTCGCGCCGGTGGCGGCCGAGACCAGTTGCGGTCGCACCACGCCGACGGCGACGGCCGCAACGGCGAGCAGCGCGATCAGGGCGTACGGCCATGTGATGCCGCGCGGGACGTTCATGCGGCGGGGGTCCTTTCGTAGAGCGCTACCGTGCTCGCCCCGGTGGTGAAGTGGGTGCGGGCGAGGCGGCGTACGTCGTTGTCGGGGAGGCCGGGGGTGAGCAGGGACTGGCCGATGACGTACTTGCTGAGGGAGACGGGCCTGCCGCCCAGGCTCTGCAGCAGCCGGTCGGCCGGGGCCGGCCGGACCCCGCCCTTGGTCTCGATGAGCACGTGGCCGGAGTCGAGCGCTGCGGTGCGGTCGCCGTGGTGGCAGGTGAGTGCACCGTCGAGGGTGACGCGGGTTCCGTGGCCCAGGTCGGCGAGGGCCGCCCGAACGTAACGGACCTCCGCCGCGGGCGCCAGTTCCTCGGCCGTGACGGGGATGCCGGCTGCGGCCAGCACCTCGTCCACGAACTCGGTTGCCCGCGCGTCGAGTTCGCCGTACGCGGCGGCCGGGACCTTCAGGGCGTGCTTGACCGTGGCGCCGCGGCCGTCCTTGGTCTTCACCTCCACCCGGCACAGCCCGTCCTCCGCGTACAGGCGGGTGCGGACCTTCCAGCACCTGCGGCGCCGCTGCACGTGGGCCCGCCAGGCGCCGAGCCGCTCGGTGTCGAAGTAGGTGCTGAGGTAGCTGGTCGTACGACGGCCGGACAGGTCCAGGACGCGGTGGCTGTCCGCGAGCCGGGCGACGAGGTCGCGGGCGCGGTCGAGCGGGAGGAGGTACTTGCGGTCGGTGCGGTGCTGGAGGGCTGCCGCTGCGTCGACCTCGGCCAGCGTCGCGCCGCGCAGTGCCGAGAGGCCCAGCCCGGCGGCGAAGGTGGACGCGGAGGTCATGACGTCACCTGCTCGCGCTGTTCGGCGTCGGGAGCGGCCACCGGCTCGCCTGATGGAACGGGATAGCGGGCGGAGACCCGGGTGGTCTCACGGACGTAGTCCACTTCGTCGACCACGACGGACAGGGGCGCCCGGCCGAAGCGGAGCGCCACGTCGTGGGCGATGAGTGCGGGCTCCGGGTAGATCCGATCGAGGGTGAGTCTGACCGTGCGGGTCGGGGGCTCGTAGGACTTCGGGTCGTCCACCAGCAGCACCGCCAGCAGTACCACGGCGTCCAGTGCGGCGACCAGCCACATCTGCCGGTGCGGCAGCCCCGTGCACAGGGCGGTGACCAGGGTCACGAAGGTGTAGGCGACGTCCCGGAGGGTGAACGCGGCGCTGCGCAGGCGGACCAGGGAGAGGATGCCGAAGAGGCCGAACCCGACCCCGGCCGGGAACTTCCCGGCACTGATCGTGCTCATCGCGGCGAACAGGCCGGTGTTCAGCGCGACCAGCACCAGCGGCATCGCCGGGGCGCTGGGGCGGCGCCGGTAGAGCCAGCCGACCAGGATCAGCAGCGCCATGACGTCGAGACCGCCTCGGGTCATCAGGTCCATGGGCGCGATGTGGCTGGTGATGCCCTTGGCGGCGAGCACCAGTGCGTGCATGTCTGTCCCTTCCGTCCCGGCGCGTGGGAACGGCGGACCGGTCGCGGTCCGCGGTGCACCGCGACATGGACGACGGTAGGGATGTCACATGAACAGACCATGAAGCCTCCCGGATGCCTCGGGCGGGGCGCGCGGCCGGTTAGCCTGGCCGCCATGCACTACCTGGTCGTCGACGACGAGACCCGCCTCACGGACCTGGTCGTCCGCTACCTCACCGAATCCGGACACACCGCCGAGGGCCACTACGACGGACCGTCCGGGCTCGTCGCCGCCCGCGACCCGCGTGTGGACGCCGTGGTCCTCGACGTCATGCTGCCGGGCATGGACGGGGTGGAGGTGTGCCGGACACTGCGCGAGGAAGGCATACACATCCCCGTCATCCTGCTCACCGCGCGCGCCGCAATCAGTGAGCGGGTCGCCGGCCTGGACGCCGGTGCCGACGACTACCTGGTCAAGCCGTTCGCCATGGAGGAGCTTCTGGCCCGGCTGCGCGCGATATCCCGGCGCCGCCCCGAACACTCCGGGCGCCTGAAGGTCGGCGACCTCGTCCTCGACTCCGGGCAGCAGCGCGCCTGGCGGGCGGGCACCGAACTCGACCTCTCCCGGCGCGAGTTCGACGTACTCAGGGTCCTGATGGAGAACGCCGGGTGCCTGGTCACCCGCCTCCGGCTCCTCAACGAGGTCTGGGACGGCGAGACCGACCTGCGCAGCAACGCCATCGACGTTCACGTCTCCAAGGTGCGCGCCAAGGTCGACCGCGCCTTCGGCCGTACGACGATCACGACCCTGCGCGGCCGCGGCTACCGCCTGGAGACCACCCCATGACCCTGCCCGGCCGGTTGCGGCCGTGGTTCAGGCGGCTGCCCGTCGTCACGCGCCTCGTGCTGGCCGTCGCCATCACCATGTCCCTGGTGCTGACCGGGGCGGCCGGACTGGTCTACTGGCGGGTCAGGACCGCCCTCGACCAGCAGCTGAACGACGACCTGACCACCTACCGGCACAGTCTCGACCAGGCGGTGCGCGCCGGAACCCGGGTCCCTCCCGGCCCCAGCGGCAGCCTCCAGCAGGTCCTCGACGCACACGGCCGGGTCCTGCGCTCCAGCGACTCCCTCAGCCACCAGCCGCTGCTCACCCCCGCCGAACTCAGCGCCGTCTCGCGCGGCGCCACCATCCGGCGTGACGTCGGATCCCTGCTCCCCATCACCCCCGGCACCCTGCGCCTCCAGGCGAAACGCGTCACGGCGGACGGACAGCCCCGGATCGTGATCGCCGCCGTCCGGCGCGGCCACCGCGACGAGGCGCTGCGCGAACTCCTCGCCCAACTGGCCCTCGCATCCGGCCTGACCCTCGTCGCCGCCTCCTACGTCGGCTACCGCACCGCCCGCGCCGCCCTGCGCCCCGTCGAGCGCTACCGCAGCGGTGCCGCGACCCTCGCCGACGGTGCCCAGAACCTGCGCCTGGACGTACCCGCCGACCACGACGACGAGATCACCCGCCTCGGCCACACCCTCAATCACATGCTCGACCGCCTCGAGGAGTCCGCCGAACGCGAGCGCCGCTTCGTCGCGGACGCCAGCCACGAACTGCGCACGCCGCTGTCCCTGCTGCGAGCCGAGGTCGACGTCGCCCTGCACCGACCGCGCTCCGCCGGGGAACTCACCGAGACCCTGCGCTCCGTGGACGCCGAGGTCCAGCGCCTGATCGACCTCTCCAACGCCCTGCTGGACCTGGAAGAACTCGGCAGCACGCAGCACATCACCCGTGCCCCCGCGGAACTCGCCCACCTCATCGCCGCCGCCGTCGCACCGCATCTGCGTACCGCCGAGCTGTCGGGGCGTACGGTGACCGTCGACGCGGCCCGCGTGACCGTCGACGTAGACGCCCGCTGGCTGCGGCCCGCGATCGGCAACCTGCTCGACAATGCCCTCCGCCACGGCCGGGGAGCCGTCCGCCTCACTGCCACCGTCCACGACGGCAGGCTGCGGCTGTGCGTCACGGACGAGGGGACCGGATTCCCGCCCGAGTTCCTGCCCCGGGCGTTCGACCGCTTCGCCCGCGCCGAGGCCAGCCGCACCAGCGAGGGCTCCGGCCTCGGGCTTGCCTTCGTCCACGCGGTGGCCACCGCCCACGGCGGCACCACCCACGCCGAGAACACCGGGCGCGGCGCCTCCGTCATCCTCGACCTGCCCTGCCGACCAGGGCACGAGCCCGGCCGCCGCGTACGGTGAGGGCATGGCCCCGCGGGCACCAGCGGCGTGCCCTGGCGCCGCTTCCTCGTCCTCAACGCCCTCGGGGCCACGCTGTGGGCCGGCCTGTGGGCAACCCTCGCCTACGTGGCGGGCATCCACGTCACCGCCCTCTACGACGAGGTCACCCGCTGTCAGCTCTACGCGCTCATCGCCCTCGGCGCCCTCGTGGCCGCACTCGCGCTCCGGCATGGCAGCGGTGCACTCCTTGAGCCGCCGGCCCGCCTCGGCGGCCTCCGGCGCGCCGAACACATCGCGGGCCGTCAGGTCACGGTGCCAGCGCTCAGCCCGAGGACGCCCTTCTCGTTCGGAAGGCCGGCGGTGGTCTCGCCGACCGTGGTGCACAGTGGCATCGGGTGCCTGAACACATCCTGACTGCCGCCGTGTATCACCCGCCCCGCCGGTTCCGTGCGCGCACCATGGCTCCATGCGCACGCACGCCCACGGTCTCCGCATAACGGTCTTCCGTCCCGCCCCCGCCCCCGCGACGGAAGAAGACCGCCATGCACGCACCGGCTCCCACCGCCGCACCGGCGCCCACTGACCGTGCGACCGCCTGGCTGCGGCGCCGTCTGGGCCGGGCCGTCGTCCTGTCCTACGCCGCAGCCCTGCTCGTGCCGGGCCCCGGCCTGTGGCTGCGCCACTCCCACGCACTGCCGCTGGGACCACCGATCAGGCTGCCGGTGTCCACCGCACCATGCCTGCTGTGGCTGGTGTTGTTCTCATCCGGACTCCAGGTCCCCGTCCGTGAGCTGGTCCGGGTCCTGCGGCGCCCGAGTGCGCTGCTCGCCGGGCTCGCGCTGCACCTGGCGATCCCGTTGCTGGTCATCCCGCTCATCGCGGTCCTGCTGCACGCCTCGCCCGACTCCGACGGCGGCAGCGGCCTGATCGCCGCGATGATCCTGATCACGGCGATGCCCGTCGCGGCCGGCGCCACGGTGTGGACCGGCAAGGGCGACGGCGACCAGCCGACCATGGTCGGCCTGGTCCTCGCCTCCACCCTCATCAGCCCACTCACCACACCGCTGCTGATCGAGCTGCTGTCTCCGCTGCTCACCGGCGGCTACGCCGGCTCGCTCGCCGCGAGTGTCCACACCGCGGGCGGTGGCTTCACCTTCGTCGGCGTGGTGCTGCCCTGCGCGGCGGGCGTCCTGGTCCGGCTCGCCCTGCCCGCGTCGCTGCTCGGCCGGGCGCTGGGCGCAGTCGTGCCTGTGGCCCTGGCCGGCTCACTGGTCCTGACGTACGTCAACGCCAGCGGCGCCCTCGGCTCCTTCGTCGCCCGGCCACGCCCGCTGCTGCTGGGCGCCGCGCTGGTCGTGGCTGCACTTGTCTGCCATCTGTCGTTCGTGCTCGGCCGCTGCGCCGCGCGGCTGCTGCGGCTGGACCTGCCCGCCGCCTCCTCGCTCACCCTCGCCTGCGGCATGAACAACAGCAGCGCCAGCGCCGTGCTGATCACCGCCGTGCTCCCGGACAAGCCACACCTACTGCTCCCGGTCCTCGCCTACGGCCTGTTCCAGAAGACAGCCGCCAACCGAGTCGTACGGGTCCGGCCGTCCACAGTCCTGCGTTCCATCGCCTAGAACATCGCGCGCACATTCAGCCGCGAGGGCGGAAGTCGGATCGGGCCATCCGGGGGCCGCCTGGCTGCGCCTGCGTGCAGGGCCGGGCCCCCGGTCAGGGCTTCGGCGCGGCACGGATGAGAGCGCGCAGTTCATCGTCGGTGACGGCCGCCATTCCGTGATGTGCGGCCTGCGCCTTTCGGCTGCGGCCCCAACCGTCAGGGGGTTGACCTGGGAAGATGGAGAACTGGGCCGGGAGTATCTAGGGTCGGCCCGTGGCTTTCATCATGGTGTGCGAAGACGACGCGGCGGTCCGCGGTGTCCTCAAGCGCGCCCTGGAGCACGACGGCCACACCGTCTCCGTCGCCGCCACGGCCGACAGCCTGCTGCGGCAGCTCGCACCGGCGCCCCATCTGGTCGTCCTGGATCTCGGGCTCCCGGACGCCGACGGCCGCGACGTCTGCCTGGCCCTGCGGGCACGTGGTGTCGACGCGCCGGTGTTGATGCTCACCGCCCTGGACGGCCTGCACCACAAGGTGGGCGGCTTCGAGGCCGGCGCCGACGACTACATGACCAAACCCTTCGACATCCCGGAACTGCTGGTCCGCGTCCGGGCGCTGCTGCGCCGGGCCACCGTGGCGCCCGCACCGCGCGAGGTCGTCCTCGATCCGGCGAAGCACGTGGTGACCTACGATTCGGTGAGCATGGGTCTGACCCCGACCGAGTTCCGGCTGCTGGGCCGTTTGATCGCCTCGCAGGGCGACGCGGTACGGCGCCACGCCCTCGTCGCTGCCGGCTGGCCGCACGGGGCGCAGGTCAGCGACAACACCCTCGACTCCTATGTGCGCCGGCTGCGGGCCAAGCTCGGTTCGCTGGGTGTGGCCGAGCGTCTGGCGACCGTCCGCGGCGTGGGCTACCGATGGCAGTGACGGGATTCCGTAAGCGGGTCGTCGCACTCACCGTGCTGATCGCCACCGCCGTCGTCGCGATCCTGGTCGTGGTCTCGCACGTGCTGCTGAGCCGGGTGACGGACGCCGACGCGCACGACCTGGCACGTACCCGCGCCGAGGCGGTCGCGGCGAACGTCACCGCCGAAGGCGGCCGCGTCGTACTGACGGAGAACGGCAGCGAGGCGCTGGACGAGGTCGCCTGGGTGTATGCCGACGGCCGCCTGGTCGACGGAAACGTCCCGCCGAGCCTGGTCGATCGCGTCGAGGAGCTCGCGGACTCCGGGCGACCGCAGACCGCGACGGTCGACGATTACCTCCTGTACGCGCGGCAGATCCCGATCCACGGCCACCACGTCATGGTGGTCGTCCGGGTCGACCTCACTCCCTACGAGACATCCGAGCAGCGCAGCCTGACCTTGTCCCTGATACTGGGCGGCCTCACGGTCCTCCTCGCCGGCGGGGTCGCACACCTCGTGGTGCGCCGCGCGCTGCGGGTCGTGCACGAGATGGCCGCCCTCGCCGACGACTGGGGCCGGCACGAACCCGGGCGCCGCTTCAACCTCGGCGTCCCCCGCGACGAGTTCGGGGAACTGGGGCGGACCCTGGACCACCTCCTGGAGCGCGTGGACAACGCGCTGGCGGACGAGCGCCGGCTCACCGACGAGATCGCCCACGAGCTGCGGACACCGCTCACGGTCCTGCGGGCCGAGGCGCAGCTGGCGCAGCTGTCCGGCGAGCCGGTGCCGACGGAGGCGGTGCTGAGCGAGGTCGACCGCCTCGATACGGCGATCACGACGCTTCTGCGCGCCGCGCGCGCACGGACGGACAAGGGAACCCGGTGCGATCTGCGCTCCGCCGCACGGCAGGCGATCGCCGGCCGCGCGGTCGAGGTCGCCTTCCCCGCGAAGGTCGAGGTCGCCGTGGCGGCCGACGTCGCCGTGTCGCTGCTGTCACCCCTGCTGGACAACGGCCTGCGGCATGCGAAGTCCCGGGTGTGGATCACCGCCCGCGACCAGGGCGAGGCCGTCGTGGTCGATGTCCTGGACGACGGCCCCGGATTCGATCCCGCGGACGTCGACCGCGTCTTCGAAGCGGGGGTGACCGGTGGCGACGGGTACGGGCTGGGGCTGCCGGTGGTCCGGCGCATCGCCGCCTCGGCCGGTGTGGAGGTCCGCGGGATCGCGGACGGCCGCGGTCACGTCGAGGTGACACTCCCGGCCGCCCGCGCAGCCACGTAGTCAGGTTATGTGCAGATTCCCCGCGTCAACCTCCCCGCATGACAACGACAACGGAAGCACGCACGCGCAGCGGGCGTCTCATGCTCAACAAGGTTCCCGAGGTCACCGTCTGGTTCTGGGTGATCAAGGTCCTGTGCACGACCGTCGGTGAGAGCTTCGCCGACTGGATCAACATGAAGCTGGGCGTCGGCCTGGTGAACACGGCATGGATCTTCACCGCGGTCTTCGTGGTGGTCCTGGCCGTCCAGCTGCGGCTGAAGCGGTACGTCCCGTTCCCCTACTGGCTGACGGTGGTCGTTGTCAGCGTCACGGGCACCCTGTACACCGACATCCTCACCGACCAGCTCAACGTGCCGCTGTGGATCAGTTCCGCGGTCTTCTCGGTACTGCTGGCGGTGGTCTTCGGCGTGTGGTGGCTGCGGGAGCGCACCCTCTCTATCCACTCGGTCACCACGCTGCCGCGGGAGTCGTTCTACTGGCTCGCCGTTCTCGTCACCTTCGCGCTCGGCACCGCGACCGGCGACTGGACCCTGGAGCTCACCGGCTGGAGCCCGGGAGTCTCGGTCCTGTTGCCGCTCGGCCTCATCGCGGCGATCACACTGCTGTGGAAGTTCGGCGCCAACCCGGTGCTGTCCTTCTGGCTCGCCTACATCCTGACCCGCCCGCTGGGCGCGAACATCGGCGACTGGCTCGCCTCCCCCAAGGTCGCCCAGAACCCGGGCGACCCGACCGGTCTCGCTCTGGGCACGTTCACCACCAGCCTGATCTTCCTCGGCCTCATCCTGGCCACGGTGGTCTACCTGACGGTGACGCGCTCGGATGTGACCGAGAGCCACGAGGCGACCCACGACGCACCGGCCACCGGCGACCCGCGCAAGGAGCGCGTCGCGCTGGCCGGCTTCGGACTGCTCGCCGTCGCCACCGCGGGCTTGCTGGTCTGGGCCCACGGCCAGCCGCACGTCGGCCCGGCACCGGAGGAGGACAACACCTCCGCCGTCCGGATGGCTCCCGGCCAGGCGGTGAAGAAGTTCCCGCCCGCCAAGGTCGCCGCGCTGAAGACGCTCGCCTCCACCTCGCTCAAGGACGCACGCTCGGGGGACGCGACCGGGGCCCACGCGGCCGCCCAGAAGCTGCGTGACCTGTGGGACGCCGACCAGGCGTCGTTGCAGCCGCTGGACCAGACCGGCTGGACCTCCATCGACGCCCAGATGGACAAGATGCTCAAGACGTTCGGCATCGACCACTCGAACCCGCCGATGTCGCCTGCCCAGCAGGAGAAGGAACTGGACGCCCTCCTGACGGACATGGGCTGACAGGCCGCACAGCACCCGGCCGGCCCACCCGGCCGACGGGCTCGGTGTGCCGAGGCAGCGCAGAGAACCGCGCTTCCTCGGCACATGCCGGGGCGTTTCGGACACCGCCATGCGGCCGCAGCCTCGCGTGGAGCGGTCGCTGACCGGATGGCGTGGGCCGGATGAGTGAGGGCCCTACCGCGCGAGCAGGCGAGGGCCGCTCAGCTCATCGCTCCAGCCCCGTCGCTCCAGCCGCAGCGCTCGAGACGGTAGCCATGCCCTCGGAGCGTGCTGATGTGAGGCAACCGGCAAGGGCGGTCGGATTCCTCGGCGGCCTGGGTGAGACGTCGGCGCAGGCCGGCCATGGTGACGTCCAGGGTCTTGGTGGGGCCGAACCAGTTCTCGTCCCACACCTGCGCCATCAGCGTTTCTCGCGAGACGGCGGTGCCGGGGTGCCGGGCGAGCAGGGCGAGAAGGTCGAATTCCTTCGGCCGTAGAGGGACGTCCGTGTCGTGCAGGGTGCAGCGGCGGGACGCGGTGTCGATGACGAGGTCGCCGAGCCGTAGGGGTTGCCGGGGTGGTGACGTGCTGGTCTGGCGGCGCAGGTGGGCGCGCAGGCGTGCCAGGAGGACGGTGAGGCTGAAGGGCTTGACCAGGTAGTCGTCCGCGCCGGCGTCGAGGCCGGCGATGACGTCGATGTCGTCGGCACGCGCTGTGAGGATCACGATCAGCAGGTCGGGGAAGCGGGTGCGCAGGGTGCGGGCGAGGTCGAGGCCGTCGAGGTCGGGCAGGCCGAGGTCCAGCAGGACGGCGTCATGGGAGGTGCGGGTGGCCTCGGCCAGCGCCGAGGCGCCGGTGCGGCTCCAGGTGGGGGCGTAGCCGTTGACGCGCAGGCCGGTTTCCAGGTGGCGTCCGATGGTGTCGTCGTCCTCGACGACCAGGATGTGCAGACGGCTGCGGTCCGGTGCGGCAGGCGTGCCCATGGCAACAGAGTAGGCAGGTCGCTGCCCCGCTGGCGGGCTCACAGGTCGCGGAGTTCCTCCACCGCGGGGCGCCGGGCACCGCGGATGCCGTTCAGGGCTGCGGCCAGTACGGCGATCAAGGCGGCCAGTCCGGCCAGGGTCAGGTAGACGCCGGGCACCGCCAAGGCGGCGGGCGGCGGGTCGAACACGCCGGTCAGGACCTTGACCAGCATCTCCGACAGCGCCCATCCGATGACCGCGCCCCCGGCCAGGCCGCCCGCGGCCAGCAGCAGGGCCTCGGTGAGGACCATGCCGCGCAACTGGCGTGTGCGTGCGCCGAGGACGGTGGCGATGGCGAAGGTACGACGGCGTTCGGCGAGCCCGAGGGCGAGGACCAGTCCCCCGGCTCCGGCGGCCAGCAGGACCGCGAAGGCGAGCTCGATGCGGGTGAGTCCGGCCAGGTCGATGGAGGTCAGGCTGGTGCCGACGGTGCCGCGGGTCTGGGTGAGGTCGCTGACGGTGGCGCTGGTGCCGAGCTGCGAGCGCAGGCGCGCGGCGATCTGCTTCTGGTGGGTGCCGCCGGTGTCGAGGAGGAAGGCGCCGACCGCGTCGCTGCCGGTCGCCTTGGCGATGTAGGAGGCGTTGGCGACGAAGAAGCTGTCCTTCGGTGCCGTGGGGAACTCCTTGGCGATGCCCGCGTAGTGGAAGGGGACGGTGCGCAGGGCCTTGGTGCGGGCGTCCTGGATGCGCAGGTTGACGGTGTCGCCGGGCGCGAGCTGGAAGTCGTTGACGGTTTCGACGCTGACCAGCAGGTTGTCCGGGCGCTGGGCCAGCTTGCGCATGAGCTGCTGGGTGGTGCCGCCGGCGAAGTAGGCGTCCTGGAGTGAGGTGGCCCGGGCGATGGTGCCGGGGCGGACGCCGTAGAGGTCTTGCAGGTCGGAGCCGACGTAGGCGAAGCGGTGCTGGAGGGGTTCGACGTGCCGTACGCCGGGGACTTTCAGCGAGCCGGCCGCACTGGGTGCGACTCGGGAGCCGGGTGGTTCGGTGACGGTGACGTCGGCGCCGTTGGTCAGGCGGGCGTCGACCTCGGCCTGCTGCCGGTAGGTGGCGTTGAAGACGGCGGTGGACAGCGCGAAGGAAACCGCGAGGGCGAGCAGCACCACCGAGCGGGCCAGGGGGCGGCGGCGCCGGGAGAGGGTGGCGGCGGTGGTGCCGGCCAGGGTCGCGGTCAGCGGGCGGGCCAGCCGGGCCAGGGCGGGGCGGCCGTGGGTGAGGGCGAGGAGCGTGAGCCGCCACAGCAGAAGGGCGGCGCCGGTCCACAGCAGAGCGGGGCCGAGGAAGGCCCAGTACGACACGGAGATGCTGGGCACGCCCTCCGGGGCGAGGACGAGGGCGTACTGGTTGCCGGAGGAGGCGCGGAAGACGAGCCAGGAGCCGATCAGGAGGGCGAAGTCCAGGCCGTACCGCATCCACCAGGGGTTTCGTGTGCTTCGGGCGCCGGACTCCTTGCGGGTGTCCGCGACGGTCACCGTGCGCAGGTCGCGCAGGGCGGGGACGAGGACGGCTCCCGCGGCCACGACCGCGCCGAGGACGAATGCGATGCCGTACCAGCCGGCCCAGGTGCCCGCGCCCGCTCCGAAGGAAGCAGCACCGAAGGCGAGGCGGCCGGTCAGCGCGGCGACGCCCAGTCCGGCCAGGCCGCCGAGGAGGCCGATCAGCGCCGCTTCCAGCCCGGCGAGGGCGGTGATCTGGCGGGGGCGCAGGCCGCGCAGCCGGAGCAGGCCCTGCTCCTGCCGGCGCCGCTCAGCGCCGGCGGCGGCGACCGCGGCAGTCAGCGCGGCGGCCAGGACCGCGCCGGGGACGCCGAGGAAGAGGAAGAGGATCTGGGCGTACAGGGCGTCCTGGCGGGCGGAGTCGAGGGCGGCACCGACGTTGTTGCCGACCAGTGCGGCGCCCGCGGCGCGGGCCTCCAGGTTGTGGGCCGCGCGGGTGACCGCGGTGAAGGCGGCGGCCGGGTCGGAGGGCAGGCGTGCGTCGTCGCGCGCCACGTGGATCTGGGTCGTGACCGCAGAGGCGCCCCGGGTCAACGCTGCGAACCTTGCGGCGGGCAGCAGGACGACGTTGTCCGGGGGTGCGGTCGGCTGGGACTGGCTGGGTGCGCCGACGGTCTGGAAGAGGGAGTCGGCCTGGGGCAGGTCGACCACGCCATCCACCCTCACCGGCCTCAGCCCGGTGCCGGGAAACCGGACGCCGATGGTGTCGCCGGGAGCGGCGTGCAGGTTCGAGGCGGTCTGCTGGGCCAGCAGGACACCGTTCGGGGAGCCGGAGAGAGCGCGGATGGCGTCGGGGAAGAGGGCGCGGTAGCCGTCAGGCAGGCCGAGGGCCATGCCGGGACCGGTGTTCTGGGTGCTGCCCTGGACGTGCGCGGTGAAGCCTGTGGTGTGGGCGAAGCCGACGGGCAGGGCGGCGCGGGTGCCCGGCGCCGTGCGGACCAGGGACATCACCGCGCCGGGGTCGGCACCGGGCTGTACCTGGACCTGCCAGTCGACGGCGACCGAGCGCACGGCACGTTGGGTCATGGTCGCCTTCGACGCCGTGAGGAAAGAGCCCAGCGCGGCGACCAGGGCGACCGCGAGGGCGATCCCTGCCAGCGCAGCCAGCAGACGTCCGGTGCGGTGGCGGGCCAGGCCGGCCGTCCACGCGCCGATCATGGCACCTCCTCGGGTGCGAGCAGCCGGCCGTCGCGCATGGCGCGCCGGGTGGTGAGGCGGGCGGCCACGGCGGGATCGTGGGTGGTGACGACGAGGGCCGCGCCCGTGTGGTCGGCGGCGGTGAGGAGGGCGTCGAGGACACGGCCGCCGGTGGCGTGGTCGAGGCGGCCGGTGGGCTCGTCGGCGAGGATCAGGCGCGGGGACTGGGCCAGCACCCGGGCGACGGCCACCCGCTGGGCCTGACCGCCGGAGATCTCCTCGGGCAGCCGGTCCGCCAATCCGGCCGCGTCCACCAGCGCGAGCGCCGCCAGGGCGGCCGGGCGGGCCTCTTGCTCCGTCCGGTCGGCGAGGACCAGGGGCAGGGCGGCGTTCTCGACCACGTCGAGCGCGGGAATCAGGCTGTCGCCCTGGAAGACCAGTCCGATGTCGTACGGCCCCAGGGAGGCGGCCCGGGTCACCGTGCCGCTGGTGGGTTGCTCGAGCCCGGCCAGCAGATGCAGCAGCGAGCTCTTGCCCGATCCGGAGGGGCCGACGACGGCGAGCCGATCGCCGGACCCGATCTCCAGGTCGGCACCGTGTACGGCCACCACCGCCTCTGTGCCCC
This sequence comes from Streptomyces sp. NRRL S-31, assembly GCF_000718775.1. Lineage (GTDB taxonomy): Bacteria > Actinomycetota > Actinomycetes > Streptomycetales > Streptomycetaceae > Streptomyces. The sequence continues at coordinate 12,285 of NZ_JOCB01000073.1, read as the reverse complement.
TGCCGAAGGTGAGAGCCGCGTCGATGCAGGTCACGAGCGCTTCATCCCGTGACATCGGGCACCCCCTGCGCCGCGGGACAGGAGGCGTCGGTTGCCCTGCCGTCCTCCAGCCTGATCACCCGGTCCGCGCTCCGGACGACTTCCGCGCTGTGCGTCACGATCAGCACCGCGCACCCCTGTGCGGCCCGCTCCCGCAGCATGGCGAGGACCACCCGCTCGGTCTCTCCGTCGAGTTCGCCGGTCGGCTCGTCGGCCAGCAGGACAGCGGGCGCGTTGGCCAGTGCCACGGCCAGCCCGGCCCGGGCCAGCTCGCCACCGGACAGCTGCCGGGGCAGCGCATGCATCCGTTCGCCGAGGCCCACCAGGGTCAGCAGCTCCCCGGCCGAGGTGACGGGTCTGCGGGCCGCGGCGCGCTGCGGCAGGCGTACGTTGTCCCGCACGCTCAAATGCGGCAGGAGATTGCGGCTCTGCAGCAGTACGCCGATGTGCCGGGCGCGCAGCCGTGCCCGCTCGGTCTCGGGCCGGTGACTGAGGCGTGTGCCGTCCACGTGGACCTCGCCGCCGGAGGGCTCGTCGAGCCCGGCCAGACAGGCCAGCAGGGTGGACTTGCCGGATCCCGAGGGACCCACGACCGCCACCGTCTCGCCCCGCCCGACCCGCAGCGACACCCCGCGCAACGCGAGCGTCTCCTCCTCGCCGGCCCGGTAGAAGCGGTACAGCTCACGGGCAGCCAGCACCGGCTCGGACGCCATGGTGCTCACCGCCAGGCGAAGGAGTCGCTGATGATCCGCCACGGGTCGACGTTGTCGGCGTTGACCGGGCCGGACAAGGTCAGATCCACCTCGTGGCCCGACTTGTGGAAGGCGTACCGCTCGAACCCGTCGCGCACCACCTTGCCCGTGACCGGGTCCTTCGCCGAGTCACCCTGATAGGTCAACCGGACGACACGGCCCGCGTGCCGAGACACTTCCGATACCTTCGGCGCGGCGAACTTCGGCACCTGGGAGCGCAGCTCGGGGACCACCGTCTTGGTGACCGAGTCGACCGTGGGCGCGGTGGACGCCGAGACCGCGGTGATCCTCACGGTGTTCAACTTGTCAGTGAACACCGTGCTGCCGCCCTGCTCGGTACGGGCCCAGCCCTCAGGCACCTTCACCGTGAATCCGGAGAAGGACCCACCGGCCGGCCGATAGGCGACGTACACCTGGTTGTCAGGGATGTCACCGGGCGGATTGGACTCGGTCGGAGCGGGTGCCGGGTTCTGCTGCCCGTTTCCGGCACGCGCCGAAGAAGCCGGCGGTGACGATGTCGTCGAGCCGGAACCGGAGTGCGAGCCTGAGCCGGAACAGCCCGCGGTCACCGCCGCCACGAGCACCAGACCGACTGTCGCGGACGTCCGTGCGTATGCCGCCATCACCACTGCCCTCCGAGGGATCCCCTGGACCGGACGGTCATGGCAGCCACGCTAGGGTGCGGCCGGTTAACGCTCTGCTCGCCGAGGGTTAGACGACGGCAAAAGCGTGAGTCCCGCGCGTCCCGCCGAACCGCCGCATGATGAGGGCATGAGACAGCGCGTGGTGCGAGTCGCCCTCACCGCCGCGTTGGTCGCCGTGGTCCTGCTCGCCGTCCCCCTGGCCCTGGCCATCAGGTCGTCCCTGTACGCCGGAGAGCGCGACACCCTGGAGCGCGCGGCCCTCGCCGCGGCCGTACGGGTGAGCCCGGACTATGCGAGCGGTGACCCGGTGGAACTGCCCGGGGCGCCGGCCGGGGGGCATCTGGGCCTGTACGACCCGCAGCAGGCCAAGCGCGCGGGCGGCGGCCCCGGGCTGGGGGACGCGCCGGTCCGCCGCGCCTTCGGCGGAGAGGTGGTCCGGGGGCAGTCGGGCGGCGATCTGGTCGCCGCCGTACCGGTCTCCCACGCCGAGCGGGTGATCGGCGTGGTCCGCGCGTCCTCCCCCGCCGGCGCCGTACGCGACCGGGTCCTGGCGGCGTGGGGCGTACTGGTGGGCGTGACCGTGGTGGCGCTGACCATCGCGGTACTGGTCGCCCGCCGGCAGGCTCGGGCACTGACCGCCCCGCTGGAGGACCTCTCCCGCCACTGCCGGGCCGTCGCCGAAGGGGACCTGAACGCGAGGGCGGCCCCCAGCAGCATCGCCGAGATCGATCAGGTGGCCCGCACGCACAACGCGATGCTTCGCAGCCTGTCCGAACTCCTGCGCCGCGAGCGCGACTTCGCCACCAACGCCTCCCACCAGCTGCGCACGCCGCTCACCGGCTTGCAACTCACTCTGGAGGCGGGCCTCGCGCTGGACGACGGCGCCCGGCTGCGTGCCGCCCTGTCCGAGGCACTGGACACCACCCATCGCCTCCACCAGACCGTGGAAGAAGTGCTGCGCCTGTCCCGCTCCCCGGACCCGCCCCGCCCCGTCACCGGGGACATCGCGGTGGCACACCTCCTCCAGGAGACGCGAGAGCACTGGCACGGCCTGTTCGCCGCCGACGGCAGACGCCTGGAGTGCGGCACACATGGCGGACCCGCGGATGTCCTGGTCCCCCGCGGCCCCGTTTCGGAGGTGCTCGGAGTCCTGCTGGACAACGCACGGGTGCACGGGCGCGGAACCACGCGACTGGTGGTGCGGGACCTGAACGACGCCCTCGCCTTCGACGTGAGCGACGAGGGTGCCGTGGAGGGGGAGCCTGCGCAGCTGTTCGACCGTGGGCACACCGGAGGCGGCCACGGGACGGGCATCGGACTCGCCCTCGCTGGTGAACTGGCCCAATCCATCGGCGGCCGACTCTCCCTCACCAGAAGGGCTCCGACCACGTTCACCCTCCTCGTCCCGGTCCGCGGGTCCGGCTCCGAGGGCAACGCGCCGGCCGGCAGATGAGTGCCTCTCTCCGGCATGCTCGGCTCCCGGGTGTGGCTTGTTCGCCTGCCCTGGTGTCGAGCCGGCAACGGTGGGCCCGGATCCACGACGGGCACCCCGCACAGACGGTGGATCCGCGATACCGCCGGGCCTGAAGGTCCCGCAACCGTGCCCTCGCCGGAGCGGGCCTTCCCGACGAGGAGGCCCGCTCCGGTCGCCGAGCGCCGCCACGACCCCCGGCACACCGGCCCGGGCCCGATCGTCATGACCCGCTGACACCGGTCAAGGGAGCCTGGTCCCCCACTGGTCCCCGGAAACGGTCAGGGCCGGTTACGGATTGCTCCGAAACCGGCCCTGACCTGCGACTGTCTCCAGTCGGGACGACAGGATTTGAACCTGCGACCCCTTGACCCCCAGTCAAGTGCGCTACCAAGCTGCGCCACGTCCCGCCGCGGTCGCACGCGGAGGCTTCCGCGTGATCATGCGAGTCAACCCTACCGCACCCGGGCGGGTGCCCGTGCCGGGTCCGGCACCGCCGGAACCCGGACGGAACCCGGACCCGCCACCGCCCCGCCCCCACCGGTCCCGGGCACCTACTTGATGAGCGTGTTCGCCACCACCACGATCAGGCCGAGCAGCGCGTCCCCCAGCCCCATCAGGACGGCGACCGGCCAGCGCCGCGCCGACCAGCGGGCGGTGAGGAGGCCGAGCCCGAACAGGATCACGATGTTGAGGGCGAACGCCACGTACTCGACGCCCTTCGCGGGCCACCAGCCCCACCGCGCGCCCGCGAGGAGGAGGACCGTGGGCAGCACGGCCGCGACCAGCGGCCACTCGTCGCGCACCGCGAGCAGGGCCTCCCGCCGGCCGTGCGGGGTGCGCTCGGCGATGTAGTGGGCGTAGCCGTGGGCGAGCGCGGAGGCGCCCGCCGTCACCAGCACCCACGCGGCGTCGTAGCCACGGACGTCGGCGGACGTGTGCCCGTACCGGGTGAGCGCCGCGACCATCGAGCTGGCCAGGACGGCGCCGTACACCCCGCCGAACAGGACCATCTCGCGCGTCCCGTGCCGCCGGGGCGGAGCCGGGCCGGCCACCGTGGAGTCGGCCATGCCCCCACGATCACCCGGGTCCTCCGCCCCCGCCAGTCGGCGACGCGCGACGAAGTGTCCCGCGACCAGGCCGGATGCCCCACATACTGTCCACGGCCCGGCGGCCCGCGCGCCGACTAGGGTCGCTCGCATGACGCACAGCTTCGCGCTCCACATCCCCGACACCGACCTCGAACCCGAGCCCCTGGACCCGGAGCGGATCGTCTCCGGGCACCCCGAGGTCACCGGACGGGTGGTCTGGGAGTCGCCGGACGGACGGCGGGTCCGCGGGATCTGGCAGATCACCCCGGGCGTGGTCACGGACACGGAGGCGGACGAGCTGTTCGTGGTGATCAGCGGATCGGCGACCATCGAGGTGGCGGACGGGCCGACGCTGCGGGTGGGCCCGGGGGACATGGCGGTGCTGCGCGCGGGCGACCGTACGACGTGGACGGTGCACGAGACGCTGCGGAAGGCCTACGAGATCACGCTCTGAGACCGGCCGGCGGCGCCGGCGTGCCCCGGGGCACGCCGACCGTCCGGGTGTGCCGCGCGCGGCGGCGTCGGACCGGTGGTTGACAGCCTCGCCATGTCAGCACAAAGGTGGCGTGCACAGGTCGTGGACCGGTCCGGTGAGGGGCTGCCGTGGTGGATGCGCTGGGTGTCGCCGTCATCGGATTCGGCTGGACGGGCCGGGCGTACAGCCGGGCGTACGCGCGGCTCCCGCGCCCCTTCCCGCTGCCGGCCCCGCGGCCCCGGCTGGTCACGGTCGCCGCGGGGGTGCCGGGGAGGCGGCCGAGCGGTTCGGGTCCGCCCCGGCGACCCGCGACCGGCGGGAGGTGGCCGCCGATCCGCGCGTCCGCGCCGTCGGCGTCACCGTGCCCGACATCCCGCACCGGGAGACCGGCGTGGCACCGGCCGCGGCCGGCGAGCACCTGCTGCCCGCCGTGACCAGCCCCGACCGCCCGGACGGCGGGTGACCCGTGCGGCGTGCGCCGCGGCGGTCGTGCCGGGCGCCCGGGCCGGTGACCGACGGCGACCGGAACGTGCCCGGAGGCCCCGGCCGGGCCTCCGCACCCCACCCCAGGAGCACCAGGAGCACCTCATGCGCATCGGAATCCTCGGCCTCGGCCGCATCGGCGCCTTCCACGCCGAGACCCTCGCCGGTCTCGGCGCCGTCGAGTCGCTCGTCGTCAGCGATCCGTTCGCGGACGCGGCCAAGACCGCCGCCGAGCGGTTCGGCGCCGAGGTCGCGGACTCGCCGGAGGCCCTGCTGGCGGCCGGCGTGGACGGCGTCGTGGTGGCGGCCGCCACGGACGCCCACCCCGCGCTGATCCGGGCCGGTGTCGAGGCCGGCGTCCCGGTCTTCTGCGAGAAGCCGATCGCCAGGACGATGGGCGAGGGCCTCGCGGTGCTCGGGGCCGTCCGGGGCGGCGGGGTCCCGGTCCAGATCGGCTACAACCGGCGCTTCGACGCGGGCTTCGCCGCCGCGCGGGCCGCCGTACGGGCCGGTGAGCTGGGGCCGCTGCACACGGTGCGGTGCACGACGCTGGACCCGGCGCCGCCGCCCGCCGCGTACGTCGCCGCGTCCGGCGGCATCTTCCGGGACTGTTCCGTGCACGACTTCGACGCCGTCCGCTGGGTGACGGGCCGTGAGGTTACGGAGGTGTACGCGGTGGGCGGCAACCGGGGTGCCGGGTACATCGCGGCGGCGGGCGACGCCGACACCGCCGGGGCGGTCCTCACCCTGGACGACGGCACCATCGCGATCGTCTCCAACTCCCGCTACAACGCCCGTGGTTACGACGTGCGCATGGAACTGCACGGCTTCGCCGACTCGATCGCCGTCGGCCTGGACGACAGGCTGCCGCTGCGCTCGGTGGAGCCCGGCTCGACCTTCCCGTCCGGCCCTCCGCACGACTTCTTCATGGACCGCTTCGCCGCCGCCTACCGTGCCGAACTCGCCGCGTTCACCGAGGTCGTGGCCGGCACCCGCCCGTCCCCGTGCACCGTCGAGGACGCTCTGGAGGCCGGCTGGATCGCCGAGGCGTGCGTGCTGTCCCTGCGCGAGCACCGGCCGGTGACGACGGCGGAGGCGCGGGGCGTCTGAAGCGCCCGGGGCGGCGCCGGGCCGGTGCCCGCCGCCGCCCCGGGCCCGGTCAGCCGCAGTACCGGATCAGCCACTCGTCCGCGTGGTACGTGTCCCGTGCCGGGTCCGGCCGGGTCGCGGGGTTGGTCTCGACCGTGTCCTGCGGACGTATCCGCTCGGGCAGGCGGCCGAAGCGCTCCCGGCGCCGGACGCCGTCCGCGTCGGCGGTCTCCCGGGACGCCTCCTGGGCTGGTGTGCGGTGTGCCATGTCGTCCTCCCGTCCACGCGGGCCTGCCCCGTCATCTGTCCGAACGCCCGCGTGCCCCCCTTGGTTCCCGGCCCCGCCGGGGCCGAATCCGTCGGGGTACCGCAGGATCCGCGCGCCCGGCCGCTCAGGCGCCGCAGGACCGCAGGAACCGCCGGGTGCGCACGGCGATCGGCAGCGGCGCGTCCGGTTCGCACGGGTACATGTCCTGCTCGACGATCGCGAAAAGGTCCACGCCCAGCGCCTGCGCGGCCTCCAGCACCGGCGCCAGCTCCGGTACCCCGGACGGCGGTTCGCACATCACCCCGCGCCGCACGGCCGGGCCGAACGGCACCCCCTCCGCCCTGACCTGGGCGAGGATCTCGGGGTCGACCTGCTTGAGGTGCAGGTAGCCGATGCGCTCGCCGTAGGTCTCGATCAGCTTGACGCTGTCGCCGCCGCAGTAGGCGTAGTGCCCGGTGTCCAGGCAGAGGCGGACGAGTTCGCCGTCGGTCGAGTCCAGGAAGCGCGTGACGTGGGCCTCGGTGTCGATGTGGGTGTCGGCGTGCGGGTGCACGACGATGTCCAGCCCGTAGGTCTCCCGCACCTCGCGGCCGAGCCGTTCCATCCCCGTCGTCAGGTGCGCCCACTGCTCGGCGGTCAGCTCGGGCGGCTCCAGGATCTCGGCGGTCCGGTCGTCCCGCCAGAAGGTGGGGATCACCACCAGGTGCCGGGCGCCCGTCGCCCGGGTGAGCGCGGCGACCCGGGCGACGTGTGCCCAGGTGTCCTCCCAGACGGCCGGGCCGCGGTGCAGGCCGGTGAAGACGGTGCCCGCCGAGACCTTCAGGTTCCGCCTGGCCACCTCGTCGGTGAGCCGCGCCGGGTCGGTGGGGAGGTAGCCGTACGGGCCGAGTTCGATCCAGTCGTAGCCGGCCTCGGACACCTCGTCGAGGAAGCGTTCCCAGGGGACCTGCCGCGGGTCGTCGGGGAACCAGACGCCCCAGGAGTCGGGGGCCGAGCCGATCCGGATGCGGTCGAGGGCGTGGGGCATGTCAGGGGTTCCCTTCGGTAGCAGCTCCGCGTGCGGGTACGTCTCACCGGCACCCTCTCCCTTCCCGTCCGGCGCCCGGGAGACGTCGGCCCAGTACACCGCACCCGAACGGCGCTGGTGACTATGACGATTACGTTTCGGGCAAGAGACACCCGAGTCCGAACGGGCCTATTGACTCATGAGCGGATCTGGGGCTGTCATTACGGCCACGATGTTCGGTCGAGTTGGTTTCTGAGTGGTTTCTGAGCGATTTCGAACCTTTCGGTTATCAACTCACTCCCTTGGCCGAACCCTGTTTGCGTCAGGAGCCGTCATGCGCCCCTCCTCGTCCGGCCTTTCCGTTCCTGGTCCCAGCCGCCGTTCCCTGCTGCGCGGAGCGGGCGGCACCGCCCTGCTCGCCGGGGTCGGCACCCCCCTGCTGTCCGCCTGCGGAGGGAGCGGTTCCGCCGCCGACCCCAAGACCGTCACCGTGGGTTCCAACGCCTCCGACGCGGTGCCGAAGAAGGCCTTCGAGACCGTCTACGCCGCCTTCGAGAAGCGGTCCGGGCTGTCCGTCGAAGTGAACACGAAGGACCACAACACCTTCCAGCAGCAGATCAACTCGTATCTGCAAGGCACTCCGGACGACGTGTTCAACTGGTTCGCCGGATACCGCATGCGGTTCTTCGCGGCGAAAGGACTGGCCACGCCGATCGACGACGTCTGGGCGAAGATCGGGGACAACTTCCCCGAGGCGATGCGCAAACTCAGCAAGGGCGAGGACGGCAAGTACTACTTCGTACCGATGACGACGTACCCGTGGGCCGTCTTCTACCGCAAAAGCCTCTTCCGGCAGCGCGGTTACGAGATCCCCGCCACCTGGGACGAGTTCGTCGCCCTGCTGAAGCGGATGAAGAGGGACGGCCTGGTCCCGCTCGCCTTCGGCGACAAGGACGCCTGGCCGGCGATGGGCACCTTCGACCAGATCGACTTCCGCCTCAACGGCTACGACTTCCACGTCCGGCTGATGGCGGGCAAGGAGTCCTGGACCGACGCCAGGGTGAAGGCCGTCTTCGACCACTGGGCCGAGATACTCCCCTACCACCAGGACGGCTTCATGGGCCGCACCTGGCAGGACGCCGCGCAGGGCCTGGTGGCGAAGAAGGCGGGCATGTACCTCCTGGGCTCCTTCGTGGCCCAGCAGTTCACGGACCGGGCCGACCTCGACGACCTCGACTTCTTCCCCTTCCCGGAGATGAATCCCGCGTACGGGCGGGACACGGTCGAGGCGCCGACCGACGGCTTCATGGTCGGCAAGTCCCCGAAGAACCACGCGGGAGTGGTCAGGCTGCTGGAGTACCTGGGCAGCCCGGATGCCGAGGAGCTGTACCTGAGGACCGACCCCAGCGTGGTGGCCGCCTCCGGCAAGGCCGACACCTCCGCCTACTCCGCCCTCCAGAAGAAGGCGTTCGACATGATCGGCGGCGCCAGGAACCTCACCCAGTTCATGGACCGCGACAGCCGCCCCGACTTCACCGCCACGGTCATGCAGCCGGGCCTCCAGAAGTTCCTCCAGAACCCGAAGGGCGTGGACGGCCTGCTGTCGTCCGTCGAACGCCAGAAGAAGACGATCTTCGCGTCCTCGTGAGCGGCCCGATGACCATCGACACGACCACGAAGGCCGCCCCGCCGGCGGCCGCGCCGCCGCCGGGCCCCCGGCCCGGGAAGAAGCGGGTCACCGAGGGCCACCGGCGCCTGCTGACCCGCCGCGACCGGTACACGCTCGCCGTGATGGCGGGCGTGCCCACGGTCCTGCACGTGATCCTGGTCTGGGTCACCGCGCTCGCCTCGATCGCCCTCGCCTTCACCTCCTGGGACGGCATCGGCTTCGACTCGATCCGCTGGGTGGGCCTCGACAACTTCCGGCAACTCCTCACCGACAACCCGCAGTTCTGGCCGGCCGTCCAGCACAATGTCGTCTGGTTCGCGGCACTGATCCTGGTGCCGACGCCGTTCGGCCTGTTCCTCGCGGTGCAGTTGGACAAGCGGATCCGGTTCAGCCGGGTCTACCAGACGGCGTACTTCCTGCCCGTCGTCATCTCCATGGCGTGCATCGGCTTCGTCTGGCAGCTCGTCTACAACCCGGACACGGGCCTGATCAACAGCCTCGTCGGCGCGAACGAGCCGGGCCGTTACATCGACTGGATCGGCGACCCCGACCTCAACCTCTGGGCCGTCCTCGTCGCCGCGTCCTGGCGGCACACCGGCTACATGATGATCCTCTACCTGGCCGGTCTGAAGAGCGTGGACCCGACGCTGCGGGAGGCGTCCGCGCTGGACGGCGCCGGCGAGTGGCAGACGTTCCGGCACGTCGTCTTCCCGACGCTGCGCCCGACCAACACCGTCGTCCTCGTCGTCACCATCATCGAGGCACTGCGCGCCTTCGACCTGGTCTTCGTCTTCAACAAGGGCGCGCAGGGAACCGAGTTGCTCTCCATCCTGGTCACCGACAACATCATCGGCGAGTCCAGCCGCATCGGTTACGGCTCCGCCATCGCGGTCGTCCTGCTGGTGACCTCCCTCGCGGTGATCGTCCCGTATCTGATCGCCACCTTCCGGAAGGAGCGGCGCGCATGAGCGGCACCACCGTCCCGTTGAGGCGGCGCGCCCCGGCCCGTCCGGCCCGGGTCCTGCTGCACCTCTTCCTCGCCGGTACGGCGCTGGCGTGGCTGGCCCCGCTGCTGTGGGCGGTCTTCTCGGCCCTGCGGCCGTACGGCGAGACCAGCGCCAAGGGGTACGTCTCCTGGCCGGACAAGCTGACCCTCGCCAACTTCACCGACGCCTTCCGTCAGTCGGACATGCTCCACTACTTCGGCAACACGCTGGCCATCGCGGTCCCGGCCGTGCTGCTGACCCTGTTCCTGTCCTCCTGCGTCGCGTTCTACGTCAGCCGGTTCGACTTCCGCCTCAACCTCGCGCTGCTGCTGGTGTTCACGGCCGGCAACCTGCTGCCCCAGCAGGTCGTCATCACCCCGCTGTACCGGCTGTACCTGCTCACCGACCTGCCGGGGATCACCGCGAGCGGCAAGCTGTACGACTCCGCGCTGGGCCTGGTCCTGATCCACGTGGCGTTCCAGTCCGGCTTCTGCGCGTTCGTGCTGAGCAACTACATGCGCTCGCTGCCGCACGAGCTGACCGAGGCGGCGCTGGTCGACGGCGCCTCGGTGTGGCGGCTGTACTGGCAGATCACGCTGCCGCTGTGCAAGCCGGCCATGGCGGCGCTGGCCACCCTGCTCTCCATCTGGATCTACAACGACTTCTTCTGGGCCCTCGTGCTGATCTCCACCGGCGAGAAGATGCCGATCACGTCGGCGCTGAACAACCTCTCCGGGCAGTACTTCACCGATCCGAACCTGGTCGCGGCGGGCTCCCTGCTCACCGCGATCCCGACCCTGGTCGTGTACTTCGCGCTCCAGCGCCAGTTCGTCAGCGGCCTGACGCTGGGTTCCGGCAAGGGCTGAGTGCTCGACGTGAGGTGCACGCGAAGCCGGGAACGCGCGACCGGCCGACACCGCCTTGGAGGTCCCCCGTGCTGAGAGCGATGCTGACGGCGGGCGCGGTCCTGACCGCGCTGCTGGCCCCCGCCACCGCCCGCGCCGAGGGCAGCGCGCCGGGCATCCCGCCGCTCACCGACCGGCACGGGCGGACGCTCACCCTGCGCGGCTGGAACATCGAGGACAAGGCGCACCGGGGCGAGGCGGCCCTGTCCGGCATCACCGAGCGCCATCTGCGGGACATGCGGGCCCAGGGCTTCGACTTCGCCCGGCTGCTGGTCTTCTGGGACGACCTGGAGCCCGAGCCGGGCCGCTACAGCCGCCGCTACCTGGAGAAGATCGAGCGGGTGCTGGACTGGGCGCGGCGCCATGACGTGAAGGTCGTCATCGACGCCCACCAGGACGTCTTCGGGCCCGCCTTCGGCCACCGCGGGATACCCGGGTGGGCGACCAGGACCGACGGGCTGCCCTTCACCCCGCACCCGGACGACTGGTTCGCCGAGTACTTCGAGCCCGCCGTGCAGCGCGCCTTCACCCATCTCTACGAGGACGACGACCTGCGCCGCGCCCAGGCCCGGATGTGGCGCACCCTCGCCGCCCGCTTCGCCCGCCATCCGGCCGTACTCGGCTACGACCTGATCAACGAGCCCATGGGCGAGCCGGAGCCGGGCGAGGACATCGTGTCGGCCGCGCGCCGGATCGAACGCGACCAGCTGACGCCGATGTACAACCGCCTGGCCGACGCCGTCCGGCCGGCCGACCCGGACGCCTGGGTGTTCGTCGAACCGACCCCGGTGGTGGGCGAGGGCGTGCCGACCGGCCTCGGCCGCGTGGACGATCCCCGCGTCGTGTACGCGCCGCACTTCTACGACACCGCCATGGAGGCGGGCGCCGACTACGACCCCGGGGCCGGCTGGATCGAGGCGTACGAGCGGGCCGTCACCGCGTACCCGAGGCGGTACCGGGTCCCGGTGGTGGTCGGCGAGTGGGGGCCGCCGGACAGCTCCCTGCCGCACATGAACCGCTTCTACCGGGACGCGCTGGCCTCCTTGAGCCGGTACGCCTCCGGCTGGGCGGGCTATGTGTGGTGCTACGGCGGCGGGTACTGCGCGGTCGACGGCGCGGGGGCCTTCCGCGCCAACAAGGAGCTGACCGCCGAGCCGTACGCCGAGACCGTGGCGGGCACGGCCCGGTCCGCCGGGTACGACTCCGCGACGGGCGTGTACCGGCTGGTCTACCGCCCGGCCCGGCACGGCTCCCGGGTGACCGGGCTGTCCCTGCCGCCGGGCGCCTGGCGGATCACGGCCGGCGGCGGCGCCGGAGTGGTGCGCCGGGCGCCCGGCCGGGCCTGGGTGCGCGCGGTCCCGGGCGGCCTGGCGACCGTCACCGTGGAGCGCGCCGGCCCCCGGTGAC
>NZ_JOCB01000072.1 GCF_000718775.1 Streptomyces sp. NRRL S-31 | reverse complement strand
CCGTAAGGGCCCGCGGGCGGGGCCGGCATCGCGAAGGGCCGGCCGCCCTGCTGGGGCGGCGGCGGGGCGTACCAGCCGGGCTGGCCCTGGCCGGGGACCGGCGCGGGCGGCTGGGCGCCGGGCGGCAGCGGCTGCTGGAGGCCCGCCTTCTGGTCGGCGGTCGAGCGGTAGTCCACGGCGCCCTGCGTCATCCGCATGTACGCCTCCTCCAGCGACGCCTGGTGCGGGGACAGCTCCCACAGCCGGACGTCCGCCTCGTGCGCGAGGTCGCTGATGCGCGGCAGCGGCAGCCCGGTCACCCGGAGCGCGCCGTCCTGCTCGGGCAGCACGTGCCCGCCCGCCTCGGTGAGCGCCGCGGACAACTTCTCGCGCAGCTGCGGCTCGGTGTCGGGGGTGCGCACGCGCGCGAAGTCGGCGGAGTTGGCCGAGATGAAGTCCGTCACGCTCATGTCGGCGAGCAGCTGGCCGCGCCCGATGACGATGAGGTGGTCGGCGGTCAGCGCCATCTCGCTCATCAGGTGGGAGGAGACGAAGACCGTACGGCCCTCGGCCGCCAGGGCCTTCATCAGGTTGCGGACCCAGAGGATGCCCTCGGGGTCGAGGCCGTTGACCGGCTCGTCGAAGAGCAGCACCTGCGGGTCGCCGAGCAGCGCGGCGGCGATGCCGAGGCGCTGGCCCATGCCGAGCGAGAAGCCCTTGGAGCGCTTTCCGGCCACGCCCTGGAGGCCGACCACGCCGAGCACCTCGTCCACCCGCCGGGCCGGGATGCCCGACAGCTGGGCGAGGCTCAGCAGGTGGTTGCGGGCGGTCCGGCCGCCGTGCACGGCCTTGGCGTCGAGCAGCGCGCCTACCTGCCGGGGGGCGTTGGGCAGCTTGCGGTACGGGTAGCCGCCGATGGTGACCGACCCGGAGGTGGGGTTGTCCAGCCCGAGGATCATCCGCATCGTCGTGGACTTGCCCGAGCCGTTCGGCCCCAGGAAGCCGGTCACGGCTCCCGGCCGCACCCGGAAGGAAAGGTTGTACACGGCGGTCTTGTCGCCGTAGCGCTTGGTCAGGCCGACAGCCTCGATCATGCTCCGCACCCATCAGAGGTTCAGGACAGCAGGGCACACGCCCCCGTAAGGGTTAGGAGGATATCCAGGCGCTGACGGTTCCGGCCAAGAGAAAGTAAAGCCGTGGCCTCCCGAGGGTGACGATTCCGGACTACTGGGCGTCCCGGCGCCGCAGCAGCACGTAGCCGCCGGCCAGCGCGGCGATCACCCACAGCACCATGATCCCGAGCCCGGCCCACGGGCCGTAGGGCGTGTCGTCACCGGCCCGCGGCACCACCTGCATGATCCGGCTGCCCGCCTGGTCCGGCAGGAACCGGCCGATCCTTTTCGTGGCGTCGACGTTGCCGAGGACGTTGGAGACCAGGAAGAAGAACGGCATCAGGATGCCGAGGGACAGCATCGGTGAGCGCAGCATCGCGGCGACCCCCATGGAGAACACCGCGATCAGCGCCATGTACAGCCCGCCGCCGCAGACCGCGCGCAGCACCCCGGGGTCGCCGATGCCGGCCCGGCGGGGGCCGAGCACGGCCTGGCCCAGGAAGAACGCGGCGAAGCTGGTGACCAGTCCGACGGCCAGCGCCGGCGCCGTGGCCACCGCCACCTTGCCGAACAGGAAGGTCCCGCGTCGCGGCACGGCGGCCAGCGAGAGCCGGATCATGCCGGTGCTGTACTCGTTCGACACGACCAGCACCCCGAAGGCGATCATCGCGAGCTGGCCGAGGGTCATGCCCGCGAAGCTGACCACCGTCGGATCGAAGGCCGGCCGCTCGCGCGCGGGCACGTTCCCGAGCCGGCTGTCCGACAGCGCGGAGACCAGCGTCCCGACGGCGACGGTGACCACCAGGGCCAGCGACAGCGTCCACAGCGTGGAGGCCACCGACCGGATCTTGGTCCACTCGGACCGGATGACGTGTACGGCCGCCATGGTTCAGGCTCCCTTCCAGCCGGCGTCCCAGTCCTGCCGGACCCCGGCGGGCCCGGTCTGCGCGTGGTACTCCATCGCCTGTGCCGTCAGCCGCATGAACGCCTCCTCCAGCGACGCCTGCCGTGGGCTCAGCTCGTGCAGCACGAGCCCGTACCGCGCGGCCAGCCCGCCGATCTGCTCCGTCTTGCCGCCCTCCACCTCCAGCGCCCCGTCGCCCGCCGCCACGGCGGTGATCCCCGCCTGGTGGAGCACGTCGAGCAGCCGCTCGCGCTGCGGGGAGCGGATCCGGACGTAGGACCGGGAGTTCGTCCGGATGAAGTCGGCCATGGAGGTGTCCGCCAGCAGCCGTCCCTGCCCGATGACCACCAGGTGGTCGGCGGTCAGCGCCATCTCGCTCATCAGGTGGCTGGAGACGAACACCGTCCGGCCCCGCGCGGCCAGCGACTTCATCAGGTTCCTGATCCAGTGGATGCCCTCCGGGTCGAGCCCGTTCACCGGCTCGTCGAACATCAGGATGCGTGGATCGCCGAGCAGCGCGCCCGCGATCCCCAGCCGCTGCCCCATGCCCAGCGAGAACCCCTTGGCCTTCATGCGGGCCACGGCGGTGAGCCCGACGGTCTCCAGCACCTCGGCCACCCGGCTCCGCGGGATGCCGTTGCTCTGCGCGAGGCAGAGCAGGTGCTGGTAGGCGCTCCGGCCGCCGTGCACGGCCTTGGCGTCCAGATGGGCGCCGACGTACGTCAGCGGGTCCTTGAGCCGGTCGTAGCGCCGGCCGTCGACGCGGACGTCTCCGGCGGTGGGGTGGTCGAGCCCGAGGATCATCCGCATGGTCGTCGACTTCCCGGCGCCGTTGGGGCCCAGAAAGCCCGTCACCACACCCGGTCGCACGGAGAAGGTGAGGTGGTCGACCGCCACCTTCTCGCCGTACCGCTTGGTCAGCCCGTCCAGCTCGATCATGCGGCCACGCTAGGTCGGCCTCCGCGGGGCCGCCACCGGAGCGGCCGGGGTGTGCTCCAGCCCCCTCGATCGGCGGGGGCGGTGCCGCAGGGCGCCGGGCGGACGGGACACGGATGCGGAGGGACCGGCCGACGGGGGTGCCGTGCCGGGGGTCTCCACGGCCGGTCACGGCGACCGCGTCCCCCGCACGCCGCGCGTCCCCCGCACGCCCCGCGTTCCCTTTCCACGTTCCACGCCACGCGCACGCGAAAGGGGCGGCGGGACCGGGTCCCACCGCCCCTCTCGGGGATCACCGTGCCGTACGGCTACCGGGACTGCTGCGCCGGAACACCCCGGGAGACCGACTCGTCGTCGGTCGACGTGCCGGCCGCGGCCACCGCGGCACCGGTCAGCGTGGCGAGCATCTCGCGGACGTTCGTCAGCTGGGCGTTGATGCTGTCGCGGCGGTTGGTGAGCGCCGCCAGCTCCCGCTCGGATTCCGAACGGATGCGGTCGGCCTTGGCGTTCGCGTCGGCCACGATGTCCTCGGCCTGGCGCTGGGCGGTCTCCACCGTCTGGCGGGCCCGGCGCTCGGCGTCGGTGCGCAGCTTCTCCGCCTCCAGGCGCAGCTGCTCCGCCCGGTGCTCGATCTCGGCGAGGCGCTTCTCGGCCTTCTGCTGACGCGAGGCCAGGTCACGCTCGGACTGCTCGCGGCGCTTGGCCAGGTTCGTCTCGAAGTCGGCGGCGGCCTGCGCGGCCTTCGCGCGGGTCTCCTCGAAGAGGGCGTCCGCCTCCTCGCGCTTGGACTGCGCGTCCTTCTGCGCCTCGGCCCGCAGCTGGGTGGCGTCGGACTTGGCCTTCTCGACGATCCGGACGCCCTCGTCCTCGGCCTTGGCCTTGCGCTCGGCCGCGTACGTCTCGGCGTCGTTGCGGACCTGCTGGGCCGCCGACTCGGCGAGGTCGCGGTGCTGCTCGGCCGCCCGCCGCGCCTCCTCACGCAGTTCCTTGGCCTCTTCCTCGGCCAGCCGCAGGATCTTCTCGACGCGCGCGCCGAGACCGGCGTAGGACGGCTCGGCGTCCGTCATCTGGGCCTGGGCGTTCTGCGTTTCGAGGTGCAGCTCCTCGATGCGCTTCTCCAGGGCGGTGATGCGGGCGAGAGCGCTGTCACGGTCGGAGACGAGCTTGGAGATTCGTTCGTCCACCTGAGCGCGGTCGTACCCACGCCGCACAAGCTCGAAGCCGTAGGGGGAAGTGTCGCTCATGGGGTTCCTGTCGAATGAGACCGGTGAGGTGATAGGGGGAATCCTAGGGGCCGAAGCGGTGTGTCATCGAGCGGATACGGTGTTGATCTGGAGAATGGCACGTCTTTCGAGCAGCCGACCCCCGGGGGGACCGTCGAGGAGCTGGGCAAAGCCTCCACACAACACTGCAACACACTCCGCCCGCTAGCTCTCTGACGACTTGCCACCCGAACGGGGTGCACCCACCGTGGCACCGGCCTTGACTCCGCCGTCCTTGCCCGACGAGGGGGCCTCGAAGGACTCCAGCGCCTCCAGGACGTCCTGCACGCGGGAGATCTCGGCGTTGATGTCCTCGCGCCGGCGCATCAGGATCTCCAGCTCCCGCTTGCCCTCCTCCACCGTACTGCGGGCCTCCCGGATCGCCTCCGCCTTCAGCTCCTCGGCCTCCTTGACCAGACGGGCCTTCTTCTGCTCGGCCTCCTTGAGCAGCCCCTCCGCCTTCCGGACGGCGGCGATCCGCACCTTGCCCGCCTCGGAATCGGCGTCCGAGACCATCTCCTTGGCCTTCGCCTCGGCCTTCGCCAGCTGCTCCTCGGCGGCCTTGATGAGCGCGTCGCACCGGTCGCCGGTGGACTTCATCGTCTCGGCGGCCTCGCGGCGGGCCCGCTCGTGCAACTCCTCGACCTCGGTGGTGATGCGGTCGCGCAGCTCCTCCGCGCGCTCCCGGATCGCGGTGGCGTCCCGGCGCGCGCCGACCAGCAGCTCGTCCGCGTCCGTCCGGGCCTTCTCCACCAGCGAGTTGCCCTCGATGGTCGCCTCGGAGACGATCCGCTCGGCCTCGCTGCGGGCCACGCCGACCATCGTGTCGGCCTGCGACTCGGCGTCCGCCGTGGTCTTCAGCGCCTGCTGCTGCGCCTCGCCGAGCAGCTTGTCGGCCTCGGCCGCGGTCTCCGTGATGAGCGTGTCGACCTGCTCGGCCGCCTCCGAACGCCGCTTGTTGGCGTCCTTGCGGGCCTCGTCCAGGGTCCGCTCGGCCTCCTCGCGGGCGGAGCCCAGGAGCCGTTCGGCCGCCGCCTCCGCGTCCGCCTTGAGCTGCTCGGCGTCCGCCCGCACCCGCTCGGCGTGCTGCCGGGCGGAACCGACGGTCTCGGCGGCCTCGGCACGCAGCCGCTCGGCGTCGCCGGTGGCGTCCCCGAGCAGCCGCTCGACCTCGGCGGCCGTCTCGGTGCGCAGCCGTTCGGCCTCGGCGATCGCCTCCGTGCGGACGCGGTCGGCTTCGGCGACGGTCTCGTTCTGGAGCCGTTCGGCTTCGCTGCGGGCCTCGGTGATGAGGGTGTCGGCCTGGGTGGCCGCGTCGGAGCGGATGCGGTTGGCGTCCTCGCGGGCGTCCGCCCGGGTACGCGCCGCCGCCTGGTCCGCCTCGGCCAGCGCGTCCGACGCCTCGGTGCGCACCCGCTGCGCGTACTCGCCCGCGTCCGCGCGCAGCCGCTCGGCCTCGGCGATCGCCTCCGCCGTCGTCCGCTCGGCCAGCTCCTTCGCCGCCTCGGACTCCTCGTTCGCCTCGCGGCGGATCCGGGAGGCGTCCTCGCTGGCCCGCTCGCGCTCGGCGTAGGCGTCGGCGCGGACCCGGTCCGCCTCCTCCTCGGCCTCCCGCCTCGTCCGGTCCGCCGCGTGCTCGGCGGCCGAGCGCAGCCCGGCGATCTCCTCCTGGGCCTGCTCGTGCAGCCCGGCGACGGAGTCCCGGACCTGCTGCGCGTGCTGCTCGGCGGCGGCGACCATCTCGGTGGCACGCCGGTCGGCCTCCTCCACCAGCCGGGTCGCCTCGGCCTGCGCCTCCTCGACCCGCTTGCGGGCGGAGGCCAGCAGCTCCTCGCTCTGCTCGCGGGCCCGCTGCCGCTCCTGGTCGGCCTCCTCGCGGGCGGCACCGAGGAGTTCCTCGGCCTCCCGGCGCCGTCGGGCGGCCTCCTCCTGGGCGGCGGCCAGCGTCTCGGACGCCTCGGCGCCGAGCCGTTCGGCGGCGGCCTGCGCCTCCGCCCGTACCCGGTCGGCGGTGTCCTGGGCCTCCGCCTTCAGCCGCTCGGCCTCGGCGGCGGCCTCCGAGCGCAGCCGTACGGCGAGGGCCTCGCCCTCGGCGCGGGACGCGGACGCGTCGGACGCGGCCTCGTCGCGCAGCCGGTCGGCCTCGGCCTCCGCCTGCTGCTGGAGCGTACGGATCCGCTCGGCGGACTCCGCGCGCAGCCGCTCGGCCTCCTCGCCGGCCTCCCGGCGGATGCGGGCGGCCTCCTCGCGGGCGTCCGCCAGCGCCTGCTCGGCCGACGCCAGCCGTTCCTGCGCCTCGCCCTGAAGGCGGGTCAGTTCCTCGGCGGCCTCGGCCCGTCGGGCCTCGACGGCCCTGTCGGTCTCCTCGCGCAGCTCCCGCGCGGCCCGCTCGGCGTCCGCCGCGACCGTCTCGGCCCGCTCGGCGGAGTCCGCGCGCAGCCGCTCGGCCTCCGCGCGGGCGCGCTCCAGGGTCTCCTCGGCCTGCCGGCGCAGACCGGTGGACCGCTCGATGGCCTCGGTACGGACCTTCTCGCTGTCCGCGGTCGCGGTCCGCCGCAGTTCGTCGGCGTCCGCCTTGGCCTTGGCCAGCAACTCCTCGGCGGACTTGGCCGCCTCCTCGATCTGGGTGACGGCCTCGCGGCGGGCCTCGGCCCGGATCGACTCGCCCTCGGCGACCGCGTCGGCACGCAGCTGCTCGGCCTCGCCGCGCAGCCGGCGGGCCTCCTCCTGGAGCTCGACCGTCTTGGCCCGGTACTCCTTGGTGTCGTCCTTCGCCGCGCCCTTGAGCTGCTCGGCGATGTCGTGCGCCTCGGCGCGCAGCCGGTCCGCCTCGGCCTCGGCCTCCGAGCGGATCCGCTCGGCCTCCTCGGCGGCGGCCCGGGTGGTCCGCCGGGCGTCCTCCGACGCCTTGTTGAGCACGTCCTCGGCGGTCTTGGCCGCCTTGGACAGCTGGGTGGCCGTCTCCTCGGCGGTGATCGAGCGCGCCTTCTCGGCGGCCTGGGCGACGAGCTTCTCGGCCTCGGCGCGGGCGTCGGCGACCAGCTGCTCGGCCTCGGACCTGGTGTGCTCGGCCTCCTTGGTGGCCTCCTCGACCAGCCGGGCGACCTGCTCCTTCGCCGTGCGCGTCCGCGTCTCGTTGGCGGCCTCGGCACTCGACAGGGTCTTGGCGGCGGCCTCCTTCGCCTCCGTGACCACCTTCTCGGCCTCGGACTGCGCCTTGCGCAGCGCCTCCTCGGCCGCCGCCATCCGCTCCTCGGCGGCCCGGCTCAGCTCGGCGGCCTGCCGGCGGGCGGCGTCGGACTCGGTGGCGGTGGCGGTGCGCAGCTGCTCGGCGTGGTCGGTGGCCTCCTGCGCCTGCGTGGAGGCCGCGTTGAGCAGTCGTTCGGCGTCCGCGCGGGCGCGGCGCAGGATCTGCTCGGCCTCCGCGCGGGCCGCCTCGGCGTCGTTCCGCAGCCGCTCCCGGGCCTCCCGGGTCAGCCGCTCGGCCTCCGCGCGGGCGGCGGCCATCGCCTGCTCGGCCTCCGCGCGGGACTCGTCCAGCAGCCGGCGGGCCTGCTGCTCGGTGCGGGCCCGCAGCTGTTCCGCCCAGGCCACGTTCTCGTTGACGTGCGACTCGACGGTGGCACGGCGTTCGGCCAGCTCCTGGTCGAGCTGCTGGCGCCGGGTCACCGCCTCCTGGTGCAGCTCCGTCTGGAGCCGGGCGGCCTGTTCGGCGTGCTCCTGGAGGATGCGCTGGGTCTGCGCCCGGGCCTGGCTCAGCTCCCGCTCGGCGTCCTGGCGCAACTGCTCGGCCTGCATCTGGGCGTTGCGCAGCAACTGCTCGGCCTGGTACCCGAGGTCACCGCCGTCGTAGGCGGGCCGGGTCATGAGCGTCCGGCGCGCCTCGTGCAGCTTGGCGCGCAGTACCTCGACCTGGTAGCCGAGGTCCTCGGCGTGCTGGATCGCCTTTTCCCGCTCGGTCCTCAGCCGCTTCATCTCGGCCTCGAACCGAGAGAGGTGGTCGACGTCAGCCGCCGGCTCTCGCTCCTGGCTCTCGTAGCCCCGCACTGCGCGGTCCCATCCGTCCCCTGGTCGGCTTCTCCAACGAGCTCCGTCCATCCGCCGGACGGGGCCCCCGGGGAATGGTGTCAGATCAACGGCGGAGCACGGGCTGCTGCCCCGACGCTCGTCCCCCGAAACCCGGACCCCGGCATGCGGTCGTCCCCGTTTCCGGGACGACCGCCCCCAACCCTACCGGCCCTTATGTACGGGGGTCAGTGCTCGGGCGACTCAACAGGCGCCGATGTGACGAGTTCTGTGAGAACACCGTGGCAGTCCTTGGGGTGCAGGAAGGTGATCCGCGACCCCATGGAGCCCCGCCGCGGCTCGTCGTACAGCACCCGTACGCCCTTGCCGCGGATCTCCTCGGAGTCGGTGTCCACGTCCGCCGTGCCGAAGGCGATGTGGTGGACGCCCTCCCCGTTCTTCGCGAGCCACTTGGCGACGGTGGAGTCCTCGCGGACCGGCTCCAGCAGCTGGAGGTAGGAGGCGCCGCCGTCCGACGTCCCGTTGATCTTGAGCATGGCCTCGCGCACCCCCTGCTCCTCGTTGACCTCGGTGTGGAACACCTCGAAGCCGTACGTTGCCCGGTAGAACTCGACGGTGGCGTCGAGGTCGTGGCAGGCGATCCCGATGTGGTCGATTCGCGTCAGCATGGACTCAGTGCAGCGCTCCCGGGGTGGTTACGCAACGTGCGCGCGATCACACCGACAGGCCGATGACGCCGTGTCCAACCGCTCAGTACATTCGAAGTAAACCCTCGTTCACTCCTCGGCTCTGCGTAGCTGGAAGGGGATCGCACCTCATGTCTTCTGGAACGACCAGCTCAGTGATCGTCGCGGGCGCCCGGACGCCCATGGGGCGGCTGCTGGGCTCGCTGAAGTCCTTCTCCGGAGCCGACCTGGGCGGCTTCGCGATCAAGGCCGCCCTCGACCGTGCGGGGATCGGCGGCGACCAGGTGCAGTACGTGATCATGGGCCAGGTGCTCCAGGCCGGCGCCGGGCAGATCCCGGCCCGCCAGGCCGCGGTCAAGGCCGGCATCCCGATGACCGTCCCGGCGCTCACCGTCAACAAGGTGTGCCTGTCCGGCCTGGACGCCATCGCCCTCGCGGACCAGCTGATCCGCGCCGGCGAGTTCGACATCGTCGTGGCGGGCGGCCAGGAGTCCATGACCAACGCCCCGCACCTGCTGCCCAAGTCCCGCGACGGCTACAAGTACGGCGCCGTCCAGATGCTCGACGCGATGGCCTACGACGGCCTGACGGACCCGTGGGAGAACATCCCGATGGGCGAGTCCACCGAGAAGCACAACACCCGCCTCGGCATCGGCCGCGCCGAGCAGGACGAGATCGCCGCGCAGTCCCACCAGCGGGCCGCCGCCGCGCAGAAGAACGGCCTGTTCGAGGCCGAGATCACGCCGGTGGAGATCCCGCAGCGCAAGGGCGACCCGGTGCTGTTCAGCAAGGACGAGGGTATCCGCGGCGACACCACCACGGAGTCCCTCGGCAAGCTGCGCCCGGCCTTCACCAAGGACGGCACCATCACCGCGGGCACCTCCTCGCAGATCTCCGACGGCGCGGCGGCCGTGGTCGTGATGAGCAAGGCCAAGGCCGAGGAGCTGGGCCTGGAGTGGCTCGCCGAGATCGGCGCGCACGGCAATGTGGCCGGACCGGACAACAGCCTCCAGTCGCAGCCGTCCAACGCCATCCTGCACGCCCTGAAGAAGGACGGCCTGGAGGTCTCCGACCTCGACCTCATCGAGATCAACGAGGCATTCGCCGCCGTCGCCGTGCAGTCAATCAAGGACCTCGGCGTTTCCACCGAAAAGGTGAACGTGAACGGTGGCGCCATCGCCCTCGGTCACCCGATCGGCATGTCCGGCGCCCGGCTCGTGCTCCACTTGGCGCTGGAGCTCAAGCGGCGCGGCGGCGGGGTCGGCGCGGCGGCGCTGTGCGGTGGCGGCGGCCAGGGCGACGCCCTGATCGTGCGGGTGCCGAAGGCCTGAGGGCCGCAGGACCGGTTCCGGTCCGGATCGTCTCCGGTCCGGCCGTTTCGGGTCCGCTGTTTCGGGTCCGGTTGTTTTCCGGTACGTCGGTGAAGTGAACGGAGCTGTGATGCAGGACGTCTCCTCTCTGGTGGCCCAGGCCAGGGAAGGCCGGCCGCGGGCCGTGGCCCGGCTGATCTCCCTTGTGGAGGGGGCGTCACCGCAGCTCAGGGAGGTCATGGCGGCGCTGGCGCCGCTGACCGGCAACGCCTATGTGGTGGGCCTGACCGGCTCGCCCGGCGTCGGCAAGTCGACCTCCACCTCCGCGCTCGTCACCGCGTACCGCAAGCAGGGCAAACGGGTCGGCGTCCTGGCCGTCGACCCCTCGTCCCCGTTCTCCGGCGGCGCCCTGCTCGGTGACCGGGTCCGGATGTCGGACCACGCCTCCGACCCCGGTGTCTACATCCGCTCGATGGCCACCCGCGGCCACCTCGGCGGGCTGGCCTGGGCGGCGCCCCAGGCCATCCGGGTGCTGGACGCGGCGGGCTGCGACGTGATCCTGGTCGAGACGGTCGGCGTGGGCCAGTCCGAGGTCGAGATCGCCTCCCAGGCGGACACCAGCGTGGTGCTGCTGGCCCCCGGCATGGGCGACGGGATCCAGGCGGCGAAGGCCGGAATCCTGGAGATCGGGGACGTCTACGTGGTCAACAAGGCCGACCGGGACGGCGCCGACGCCACGGCCCGCGAGCTGAACCACATGCTGGGGCTGGGCGAGGCCCGTGGCCCCGGCGACTGGCGCCCGCCGATCGTGAAGACGGTCGCGGCCCGCGCGCAGGGCGTGGACGAGGTGGTGGAGGCCCTGGAGAAGCACCGGGCCTGGATGGAGGAGCGGGGCGTGCTCGCCGAGCGGCGCCGGGCCCGCGCGGCCCGCGAGGTGGAGACCATCGCCGTCACCGCGCTGCGCGAACGCATCGGCGACCTGCACGGCGACCGCCGTCTCAGCGCCCTCGCCGAGCGGATCGTCACCGGCGAACTGGACCCGTACCGCGCGGCGGACGAACTGGTGGCGGGGCTCACGGAGAACTGACGGGCCGACGGCCTCCGGTCTCCCGACCGGCGATTCTCCCGCGGGGAGCGAGCACCCGGGCCGACGGGCCCGACAGGCCGGACGAGCCAAGCGGGCCGGACGAGCCAAGCGGGCCGGACGAGCCAAGCGGGCCGGACGGCGGGAATCACGCCCCCGTCCCCCCGCATGCTCGCGCAGGCGGCCAGGCGGCCGTCATGCACCGCCACCCCCCGCACGCCGACGCGGCACGGCCCCTACCGCGCGCCCGCCCGGGCTCCCCGCCTGTCCGTGCCCCCCGCCGGGCCGGGTGGCGGCCGTCCGGTTGGATGGGCCGTCCGGCGGGATGGGGCGAGCCGCTGCCCGGCCGGGTGCCGTTGTGGCGGGTCCGTGACCTGGCGCGGGGCGCCGAAGGGGTGCCGTGCGCCTCCGGTCATGCGCTGACGCGCACGGCCCCCTGCCCGCGCCTGTCCAGGCCCCTCGCCGAGCGGGGCTCCCGGCCGGGCCGGGCCCCCCGCCGGGCCGGGTGGCGGGCGTCCCGTGGGATGGGCCGTCCGGCGGGGCGGGGCGTCCGGCGGGATGGGGCGTCCGGCGGGATGGGGCGAGCCGCTGCCCGGCCGGGTGCCGTTGTGGCGGGTCCGTGACCTGGCGCGGGGCGCCGAAGGGATGCCGTGCGCCTCCGGTCATGCGCCGGCCGGTGCGCCCTCGGGCTCCGGTCCGGCGCCGGCCGGTGTGCTCGCGGGCTCCGGTCCGCCGGTCGGGGACCCGGCCGGGGCCGCCTTCCCGGCGGTCCGGTCGGCTGCGGGGCCGGAGGGCGTTCACCCGCCGGCCGCCCGGCTGTGCCGGTGCGCGGCGGGCTCCGCACCCGGTCGGCGGAGCCTCAGGGCCCGGCGCCGACGACCGCGTACCCGCCGGGCGGGCAACGGCCGTCCCGGGCCCGGCCGCGCGGGAAGGTCAGGGACGCCCCCGCTGTCCCCTCAGGTGCTCGGCGATCGGCCTGAGTGCCTTGTCCAGTTCGGCCAGCGTGTCGGGCGACAGCAGGTCGATGAAGTGCCGCCGCACCGATGCCACATGATGCGGGGAGACCTTCTTCATCATCTCCATGCCGTGATCCGTGAGCACGGCGTAGAGCCCCCGCCGGTCCGTGTCGCAGTTCTCCCGGCGCACCAGGTTCGCGTTCTCCATGCGCGTGATCTGGTGCGAGAGCCTGCTCTTGGACTGGAGGGTCGCGGACGCCAGGTCGCTCATCCGCATCCGCACGTCTTCCGACTCGGACAGGTTCACCAGGATCTCGTAGTCGTTCATTGTCAGGCCGAACGGCTGGAGGTCCTTCTCGAGCTGATACGTCAACAGCCTGTTGACCTCCAGGTGGGTGCGCCAGGCGCACTGCTCCGCATCGGTCAGCCAGCGCGTGGCCGTCTCGGTCTCCATGAATGAAGTCTACCTAAGAAGTTGAATGGCGAACTACTTCGGATGGTGTGACGGTGCGCACGCGTTCGATGTCACACTCCGCAGACTACCGCTCACAGCCCGAAGCGACGCTGGAGGTCCCCGAGCTGTCCGGGAAGGCGCGGTGCGCCCGACGGTTGCTGACCGTGTCCGAGCGGTGCCGTTGCGCCACTGCCGGGAACCCCCGGTTCGGGCGGCACCGCCCCCGTCGCCACCTCGGCCATGAGGGTCTCCGTCGACTGGAGCAGCACCGTCCCCGCGCCCGCGAACTCGAACTGGTGCTCCTCGCCGGAGGCCCCGCCGAGGCCCGTCATCGCACGTAGTCCGCCCAGTACACCCGTCAGGTACCCGTGGTCGTAGTGATGGCACGGGGAGGGGCAGTCGGCCCAGCCGACGAGCGCCTGGGGGTCCACCCGGAGCGGGGGTTCCATGAACACCACCGGACCGTTGGATGCGGCCACGAACGTGCCGGTTCCGAGGAGGGTCAGAAAACCCGGCACGATCGATTGCTTCAGTGTCAGACTTGGCTGAAAAGCGAGCAGATTGCCTGCGCGAATGGTCAAGTTCCCGTCGTCCAGGTCATAGGAATTGACGTCGAAGGCCCGGTCCGCCAGCAGCATCTTGCCGGAGCCCTCCGCCACGACCCAGTCGCTCGCGTGCAGTGGCGAATGGAAGGAGGTGCGGACGAGCCGGTCCAGGCGCCCGTGCCCGATGCCGTTGAACTCGATCGCCCCGTAGTAGGCGATCATCTTCCCCTTCTGGAGGAACCACTGTCCGCTCCGCAGCTCGACGCAGAAGGTGTAGGCGTTCACGTTGTCGTCGGCGGGCAGCGTCGTCGGGTCGTACACGACCGGTCCGGCGCCCGGGGTTCCGTAGGTGCTCACAGCTTCTCCTCCGACGCCTGGACGTAGACCGTGCCGCTGCCGCTCAGCTCCAGCTGGAAGGCCTCGCCGGAGCCGCGGCCCACCATGTCGCGCCAGCCGAGCGCGGTGGACAGCCTGTTGCGGACGTCGCCGTGGTGGGCGACGTACGCCTGGGGGTCGACGTGGACCGGGCGCCGCGGGGTGACGGGGACCTCGAAGACGCCGCCGTGCGCCATCACGGCCACCGAGCCGTGCCCCTGGAGGGTCGTCGTGAACAGGCCCTGCCCGGTGACCTGCCCCCGCACCAGGCCCATGACCCCGCCCTGGGACCCCATGAACATCGTCCCCTGCCGCAGGGTGCCCTCGAAGGCGAGCAGCCGGTCGGCCTCGACGTAGAGCGTGTCGCCGGAGAGGGCGATCACATGGACGTGGTGGCCGCCGTGCCCGAAGAAGACCGTGCCGCTGCCCTCCACGGTCATCAGGGGGGTCGCCTCGCCGGCCACCCGGCGCCCGATCATGGACATCACCCCGCCCTGGCCGCCCTGGACGCTGGGCGTGAAGGACACCTCGCCCCGGTAGGCGAGCATCGCGCCGCGCTGGCTGAACAGCCGCTGCCCCGGCAGCACGGTCGCCTCCACCATCTTCGAGTTGATCTCCCGGAAGGTCATCTCACAGGTCCCCCGCGATCGTGTTCCGCTCGCTCGGCTGCACGTACACCAGTCCGTCGCCCTCGAAGCGGATCTGGAAGGCCTCGCCGCCGCCCTCCCCGAGCAGCGTGCGGAACGTCACGCCGGACTGGAAGGACTGCCGGACATCACCCTGATGGGCGACATAGGCGCCCGGGTCGACGATCAGCGGGTACTGCGGGCTGACCCGGAGCACCACCGCCGGGCCGTCGGAGACGATCGCCGCCTGGCCGTGGCCCTCCACGGTCGTGGTGAACAGGCCGTTGCCCTGCGAGGCCCCGCGCAGGCCCGTGAACGTGGTGCCCGTCCGCAGGGCGGCGTCCGTCGCCAGCAGGTTGCCCGCCTCGACGTACAGCCTGTCCCCCCGCAGGGTGACCAGGTTGATCTCGGTCGCCCGGTCGGCGAACCAGCAGGTCCCGTGCCCTTTCACCTCCATCACCGTCATCTGTTCGCCGGTGAGCCGGCGCGTCACCATCCCGCGCAGCCCCTCGCCGCCGCCGCTCAGCTTCTTGAAGGCCATCTCACCGTCGTACGCGACCATCGAGCCGTTCTTCGCCTTCACGGCGTCCCCGGTCATGTCGACGGCGAGCACCTTGCTCCCTTGGAGCCGGAACATCGCCACGCTGCGAAAGTAGCGGCCGGGCGGGTGGACGGAACAGGGCCCGCGGGTGGACACCGACCCTGAGCGGACCCCTACGGGCGCGGTTTGTCACAATGGGGGGACGCTTGTGCGTGCGTTCACAAACCGGCAGTCCGTAACCGGCAGACCGTCGTCGACACTCCCACCGAAGGTGACCCGTGGACATCAAGACCGCCACCGCCCTCCGCCGTCTCCGCCTGGTCTCGGCCCCGGAGGCCGTGTCCTTCCTGATCCTGCTCGTCTGCTCGGTGCTCAAGCGGACCACGGACTTCAACGCGGTCCCCGTGATGGGCGCGATCCACGGCGTCCTCTTCGTCCTGTACGTGATCTTCTGGGCGGACGCCTGGAACCGCGCCAAGTGGTCGCTGGGCACGGCCGCCCTCTACTTCGTCCTCTCGGTGCTGCCCACCGGCGGCTTCTTCGCCGAGCGCAAGCTGCGCCGCGAGGCCGAGGACGCCGTCATCGCCGTCCGGGCCCGTCAGGAAGGCGTGGTGAACGCATGATCGTCGCCTTCTCCGTGACGCCCCTCGGCGTCGGCGAGGACGTGGGGGAGTACGTCGCCGACGCCGTGCGCGTGGTCCGCGCGTCGGGCCTGCCCCACCGCACCGACGCCATGTTCACCTCCATCGAGGGCGAGTGGGACGAGGTCATGGACGTCGTCAGGCGCGCCGTCGCCGCCGTGGAGGCGCGCGCCCCGCGCGTGTCGCTCGTCCTCAAGGCCGACATCCGGCCCGGTGTGACCGACGGGCTCACCTCCAAGGTGGAGACCGTCGAGCGGTACCTGGCGCGGTAACCGCGACCGCACCCCGTGGAACCCCGGCCCCCGGCGGCCGGGGTTCTCCCGTTCCGGGCGTCCGAACGAAACCCCCTGGTCCCCGGAGCCGGGGCCGGCCGGGCAGGGCACCGCCAGGCCGCCACCGCCCCGTACGGGTGGCGGTGGCGGCCGATGTCAACCAGGCGCTCTTTTTCTATTCCTTCGGATGGGTGGACCCCGGTCGCCCGTGGACGCGGGCTCCCGGGGGT
Source organism: Streptomyces sp. NRRL S-31 (assembly GCF_000718775.1). Lineage (GTDB taxonomy): Bacteria > Actinomycetota > Actinomycetes > Streptomycetales > Streptomycetaceae > Streptomyces. Next base: position 29,559 of record NZ_JOCB01000072.1, on the reverse strand, counting down.
GGCGGGGAGCGGTCCCGGGCCGTCGCGGGCGCCGGCGGACGCCGGTGAGTGGTCTGTCACCGTGGAGAGGGCCGGACCGGCCAGGTGCCGGGGCCGCGGCGCAGGTCACGGGGGGTGCGGGCAGCCGTGGAGGGGGTCGGCCGGGCCGGGTGCGCGGGGTGCCGGGCGACCGAAAGCCGAGACGGAGCTGACCGGCATATGACCGGCCGGTAGGGTCTGATGACGTGCCGAAGCCTCTCAGCCTCCCCTTCGACCCCATCGCCCGCGCCGACGAGCTCTGGAAGCAGCGCTGGGGAAACGTGCCGTCCATGGCCGCGATCACCTCGATCATGCGCGCCCAGCAGATCCTGCTGGCGGAGGTGGACGCGGTGGTCAAGCCGTACGGGCTGACGTTCGCCCGCTACGAGGCGCTGGTGCTGCTGACCTTCTCCAAGGCCGGCGAGCTGCCGATGTCCAAGATCGGTGAGCGGCTGATGGTGCACCCGACGTCGGTGACGAACACCGTGGACCGGCTGGTGCGCTCCGGGCTGGTCGCCAAGCGCCCCAACCCCAACGACGGCCGCGGCACCCTGGCCGTGATCACCGAGAAGGGCCGCGAGGTGGTCGACGCGGCCACCCGCGACCTGATGGCCATGGAGTTCGGGCTCGGCGTGTACGACACGGACGAGTGCCGGGAGATCTTCGCGATGCTCCGTCCGCTGCGGATCGCGGCACACGACTTCGCCACGGAGTGACCCGGGACAAGATCTCCCGGAACGGGTCGTTACGCTCGACTCCATGAAAAAGAGCGTGCTGACCCGCTACCGCGTCCTCGCCTACACCACGGGTGTCCTGCTGGTGCTGCTGTGCCTGGGCATGATCGCGAAGTACGGGCTGGACATGAGCGGTGCCTCCGACTTCACGCGGGTCGTCGCCATCGCCCACGGCTGGCTGTACGTCGTGTACCTGGTCTTCGCCTTCGACCTGGGCTCCAAGGCGAAGTGGCCGGTCGGCAAGCAGCTGTGGGTACTCCTCGCGGGCACCATCCCCACCGCCGCCTTCTTCGTCGAGCGGAAGATCAGCCACGAGCTGGAGACCGGGACCGACGCCCCGGCTCCGGCCGTCGCCAAGGCGTAGCTCCCACCGCCGTACGGACGCCGTACGGCGGTCTGCCATCGACATTTACTAGGACGTCCAAGTAAATTCGAGTGCATGGACGCTCACGCCATCGAGGAGGGCCGCCGACGCTGGCAGGCCCGTTACGACGCCGCGCGCAAGCGCGACGCGGACTTCACCACGCTCTCCGGCGACCCCGTGGAGCCGGTGTACGGGCCACGGCCGGGTGACACGTACGAGGGATTCGAGCGGATCGGCTGGCCCGGGGAGTACCCCTTCACGCGCGGGCTCCATCCGACCGGCTACCGCGGGCGCACCTGGACGATCCGCCAGTTCGCCGGCTTCGGCAACGCGGAGCAGACCAACGAGCGGTACAAGATGATCCTCGCCGCCGGCGGCGGGGGTCTGTCCGTCGCCTTCGACATGCCGACGCTGATGGGCCGCGACTCCGACGACCCGCGCGCGCTCGGCGAGGTCGGGCACTGCGGGGTCGCCATCGACTCGGCCGCCGACATGGAGGTGCTGTTCAAGGACATCCCGCTGGGGGACGTGACGACCTCCATGACCATCAGCGGCCCCGCCGTGCCCGTCTTCTGCATGTACCTGGTCGCCGCCGAGCGCCAGGGGGTCGATCCGGGCGTGCTCAACGGCACCCTCCAGACCGACATCTTCAAGGAGTACATCGCGCAGAAGGAGTGGCTCTTCCAGCCGGAGCCGCACCTGCGGCTGATCGGCGACCTGATGGAGTACTGCGCGGCGGGCATCCCCGCGTACAAGCCGCTGTCGGTGTCCGGCTACCACATCCGCGAGGCCGGTTCCACGGCCGCGCAGGAGCTGGCGTACACGCTGGCCGACGGGTTCGGCTACGTGGAGCTGGGGCTCAGCCGCGGGCTGGACGTGGACGTCTTCGCCCCCGGTCTCTCCTTCTTCTTCGACGCCCACGTCGACTTCTTCGAGGAGATCGCCAAGTTCCGGGCGGCCCGGCGCATCTGGGCCCGCTGGATGCGGGACGTGTACGGGGCGAAGACCGAGAAGGCGCAGTGGCTGCGGTTCCACACGCAGACCGCCGGTGTCTCGCTGACCGCGCAGCAGCCGTACAACAACGTGGTGCGTACGGCCGTCGAGGCGCTGGCCGCCGTGCTCGGCGGGACCAACTCGCTGCACACCAACGCACTGGACGAGACCCTCGCGCTGCCCAGCGAGCAGGCGGCGGAGATCGCGCTGCGCACCCAGCAGGTGCTGATGGAGGAGACCGGGGTTGCCAACGTGGCCGACCCGCTCGGCGGTGCCTGGTACGTCGAGCAGCTGACCGACCGGATCGAGGCGGACGCGGAGAAGATCTTCGAGCAGATCAAGGAGCGGGGCCTCAGGGCCCACCCGGACGGCCGGCACCCGATCGGGCCCGTCACCTCGGGCATCCTGCGCGGGATCGAGGACGGCTGGTTCACCGGCGAGATAGCCGAATCCGCCTTCCGCTACCAGCAGGCGCTGGAGAAGGGCGACAAGCGGGTGGTGGGCGTCAACGCCCATACCGGGTCGGTGACCGGGGACCTGGAGATCCTGCGGGTCAGCCACGAGGTGGAGCGGGAGCAGGTGCGCGCGCTCGCCGGGCGCAAGGCGGCACGGGACGAGGGCGCCGTACGGGCCGCCCTGGACGGCATGCTGGCCGCCGCGCGGGACGGCTCCAACATGATCGGGCCCATGCTGGACGCGGTGCGCGCCGAGGCGACGCTGGGCGAGATCTGCGGGGTGCTGCGCGACGAGTGGGGCGTCTACACGGAGCCCGCGGGCTTCTGACGGCTTCCGGGAGCCGTGTGGCGGGCCGGCGGAGCATCTCCGCCGGCCCGTTCGCCCTTCGTGGGCACGGGCGCGGGCGCGGATCAGCCGCCGAGCGCGGCCAGGCCGTCCAGCAGGACCGCGGTGAACCGGGCCGCCCAGTCGCCGTCCACTGGTTCGCCGGAGACCAGGGTGCGGTGCACCACCGCCCCGGCGATCATGTCGAAGATCAGGTCGATCTGCGGGGCCGGGTCGGTCGCGTCCGCGGGGATCTCCCCCCGGCGCTGGGCGCGTCGGCGGCCCTCGACCACCAGCCGCTTCTGCCGGGCCACGATCTTCTCCCGGAGCCGCTGCCGCAGCGCCTCGTCCTGGGTGGCCTCCGAGACCACCGCCATCAGCGCCGTCTTGGTCGCGGGCTGCTCCAGCAGCGCGGCGAACTGGAGCACCACGCCCTCCACATCGGCGCGCAGACTGCCCCGGTCCGGCAGGACCAGTTCGTCGAAGAGGGTGGCGAGGGCGTCGGTGACCAGCTCGCCCTTGCCCGCCCAGCGGCGGTACACCGTCGTCTTCGCGACCCCGGCCCGCGTCGCCACGTCTCCCAGGGTCATCCCGGACCAGCCGAGTTCGACCAGAGCCTCCCGGGTCGCGGCCAGGATCGCGGCGTCCGCCGCGGCGCTGCGCGGGCGTCCGGTACGGCTGGCGGGGGTGCGGCTCTGCATGCCACGACCATAACCGGCGGGTCCTGTGGCGCCGTGAGGGAGATCACCGGGGTGTGGTGTCGCGGGGTGCCCCGATGGCATTACGCTACGGGTCGTAGCGAAAGCCTGTGAGGGACGTACACGGGCGACGACCGTCAGGCGTGGGGTGGGGACCCGGCGCCGCACATCGCTTTTTCACTCAGGCGCCGGATCGGGGGAGGATAGACGCATGCAGCCACGGAACATGTCCATGAGCGGTGTCGTCGACCTCGCCGCGGTGAAGGCGGCCCAGGAGGCCAAGGCCAAGGCCGAGCAGGCGCGCGCCGAAGCCGCCCGGCAGGGCGGGACGGGGGCCGTCTCCCCGGCAGATCTCGTCATCGACGTCGATGAGGCGGGGTTCGAGCGGGACGTCCTCCAGCGGTCCGCCGAAGTCCCGGTCGTCATCGACTTCTGGGCCGAGTGGTGTCAGCCCTGCAAGCAGCTGAGCCCGGTCCTGGAGCGACTGGCCGTCGAGTACGCCGGTCGCTTCCTCCTCGCCAAGATCGACGTCGACGCCAACCAGATGCTGATGCAGCAGTTCGGGGTGCAGGGCATCCCGGCCGTGTTCGCGGTCGTCGCGGGCCAGGCGCTGCCGCTCTTCCAGGGGGCGGCCGGCGAGGCGGAGATCCGGCAGACCCTGGACCAGCTGGTGGCGGTCGCCGAGCAGCGCTTCGGGCTGACCGGTCTGACCGTCGACCCTGACGCCGAACCGGGCGGCGCGGCGAACACCGGGCCGACGGAGGGCCCGTACGACGCGGCGCTGAACGCCGCCGCGCTGGCGCTGGACGCCGGCGACCTGGGCGGGGCCGTCCGGGCGTACCAGAACGTGCTGGCCGACGACCCGGGCCACCCGGAGGCCAAGCTGGGCCTCGCGCAGGCGGAGTTGCTCCAGCGGGTGCAGGACATGGACCCGCAGAAGGTGCGTCAGGAAGCCGCGGAGAAGCCCAAGGACGCCGCCGCGCAGATCGCCGCGGCCGACCTGGACCTGGTGGGTGGTCACGTCGAGGACGCGTTCGGGCGGCTGATCGAGACCGTGCAGCGCACGGCGGGCGCCGACCGGGACGCCGTACGGCTGCGGCTGCTGGAGCTGTTCGAGGTCGTGGGTCCGGACGACCCCCGGGTGATCGGCGCGCGCCGGGCCCTGGCGCGGGCGCTCTTCTGACCGGTCCTCGAACACCACGTCTTGTGATGCCGGGGTGAAGGATCGGCCGACAAGGCGTCAGGGTCCGCGCTTTACCAAATCTTGGTAATCGCGGACCCTGTTACTCCGAGTAAATCGAGGCCGTTGGTCTGTCGGGATTCGTCCAGGGATCAACGGCTTTGCTCTGCCCAGCGATGCCACCGAGTGTGGCGTTCCGAGACCGGTCGGTCGTCCTCCGGTTATCCCGCCGTTACTAGCGAGTAACGAACCCCCTTGTGCCCACGCCGAGAATGCACCACGATCGGCGACGCTCGGTCCATTCCCGTACCCCGGCAACCGGTCGGGTCGCGGGAGACTCTGGGTCCCCACCGAGCAGAGCCGGCGGCAGTGGCGCCGGCTCTGGGGCAGGGGGGTCTTCGCCGACTCGGCGAAGCCTGCCCAGCAAGGTTGTGCGTGATGCGTGTCAGGCGCGACCAGTGGTTGTCGCTCGGGGGTGATCGCCGGTGATTCGGGCGCGTTGTGCGCCTTTCGAGTACGGGCGCTCTCCTTCCCGAGGACGTAGCACTTCTCCCATCCCTGCCCGGCTGAGCCGCCGACCGGGGGCGAGTCGGGCCAGGAGATGTACGTCCGAGAAGGAGGAAATATGGAGTCCCAGGTGCGTGGCGGGACAAGATGGAAGCGGTTCGCTGTGGTCATGGTGCCCAGCGTGGCCGCCACGGCGTGTATAGGCGTCGCCCTGGCGCAGGGCGCTCTCGCCGCCTCGTTCAGCGTGTCCGGCCAGTCGTTCAAGGTGTCGGCCGACCAGCTCGTCGGTACCGGTTTCGCGCAGTACGGCGCCATCGACAGCGGCTACACGCTGGACGGCAAGAAGACGGCTCACCCGGTGGCCGTCTCGGCGTTCAAGCACGCCGAGATCACCAACCTGTGCCAGTCCGTCGTCACGCCGGACGTGCCGATCTTCGGCAACGTCAGCCTCATCCTGCGCGCCGGCGGCGCGGGCCACGAGAAGGTCCAGGCCGACAACATCTACATCGATGTCGAGGACCTCAGTGCCGACGCGGTCTTCGACAACATCGACATCGGTGTGGCCGCCCGGGACGCCTCCAAGGGTCCGGGCATGAAGGGCGGCAGCGAGCAGTCGAACCCCTTCGGGTTCGCGCAGCAGGCCGACAAGGCCACGCTGTCCGGCGTGAAGCAGACGGCGTGGGCGACCACCGCCGGAACCTTCAAGCTCAGCGGCCTGAAGATGTCGCTGTCGACGGGTGTCAAGGAGTGCTACTAAGCACTCGCTGACGGGCGGGGGAGCCGGTGGCGCCCCCGCCCGCGCACTCTCCGGCCGCGTCCCCGCACGCGGCACACATCACCACCACAGCAACGCCGCACCAGGGAGCTGTTTTCCATGAGCGCCGAGACTCCTGCCGCCGCATCCGGCCAGTTCACCCGCCGGAGGCAGCAGTTCCGTGCCTGGCGGGGCGCGCGTCCGTTCTGGGCCGGTCTGTTCGTCATGCTCGGCGGTTTCCTCATCCTCTACTTCCCGTACGGGCACCTCCAGCTGGGCCACCTCACCTTGACGATGGGGACGCCCGGCGGCTCCAGTTCCCTGATCATCGGTGTGCTGCTCATCGTCCTCGGCATCATCCTCTGGTTCCAGCAGCACATCCGGGTCTTCGCCGGTGTGGCGGCGATCCTGCTGGGGCTGGTCTCCATCCCGATGTCCAACATGGGCGGCTTCGTCGTCGGGTTCTTCTTCTCGCTGATCGGCGGGGCGATGGCCGTGGCCTGGGCGCCGGGCGTGCCCGCGCAAGCGACGCCGCCGGCCCACACGGCACCGGGCCAGGGCGGTCTCCCCGCCGCGCCGCCCCTGCCGGAGCAGCGCGTGCACGGGCTTCAGGAGCCGAACGACCTGTCAGGAACGAACCCGGCCAACGGGGCGAACGGGAGGCACAGTGCCGGCTGACGAGGTGACCCGCGGGACCGACGCGGACGGGCCCCGTGCGAGAACCGGGCCCCGCCACGCGGCTCCCAGGAAGCCGCTGTTCAACAGGTTCCACATGCCGGCCGGCAAGGCCATAGCCTCCGTGGCGATGCCCACGGCGGTACTCGTGGGCATGGGCTTCACGTCCACGTTCGCGCTCGCCGACAACAACGGCGGCCCGTCCCCGTCGTCGACGGCGAAGAGCCTGACGGCCGACGAGTACAAGGACTGCGTCAAGGCGCTGGACGGCGAGGGCGGTTCCGCCGACTCCTCGGCCTCGCCGTCGCCGTCCGCACCGGAGAGCACACCCGCCTCGCCGACACCGTCCCCGACGGGCGCCGGCGAGCAGACCCACGGATCGGACGCACCCTCCTCGCCGGATTCAGGTTCCGACGACGAGACCGCGCCCGAGCCGGCCGACACGGCGGGTTCCTCCGACTCCGGCTCCACGGGCTCCGGTTCGGCGGGTTCCGGATCGTCGGACTCGACGGGCTCCGGATCGTCGGACTCGACGGGCTCCGGCAAGTCGGACTCGGGTTCGACGGGCTCGGGTTCGACGGGCTCGGGTTCGGCGGACGCGGGGTCCGGCTCGGGTTCGGGTTCGGGCTCGGGCGGTGCCCCGGCCGGGACGCAGACCGGTGCCGGCGGAGGCGTCCTCGACACCATCGGCGACACGATCGGTGACATCCTCACCGGCGGCCACAAGGACTCCGGCTCCGGCGTGCCGGCCGCGACCCCGACGGTGTCCGCGACCCCCACGCCGTCCGCCTCCGCGTCGTCGTCCCCCGCGGGCGGCTCGTCCGGCGGCGCCGGGAAACCGGGCGGCAGCGCCTCCGACACCGTGCGGGACACGGCGGGGAAGGCCGCCGACGAGGCCGGGGACACGGCCGGGAAGACCGCCGACAAGACCAAGGACACGGCCGGGAAGACCACGGACAAGGCCGGGGACACGGCGGGGAAGGCCACCGGCAAGGCCGGGGACACGACCGCGCCGGCCACGCCGAGCCCGTCCGCGAGCGAGTCCGCCTCCGCGGACGGCTGTCCGGTCGCCACGGACGACGAGGGCGGCGTCGACAACAAGGTGCTCGTGGCGGACGACCCCTGGTACCTGAACGCCAGCTCCCTGCTCCTCAAGGGCGCCGACTACCAGGGCATCGTCGAGGTGAAGGCGGCGAACGGCACCACCAAGAAGGTGCTGAAGTACGTCATCTCCAGCGGGACCGACATCGGCGACCTGCACCAGACGGTCAAGGACGAACAGGCGGGCAAGACCTACCACGTCCAGGCGGCCAAGGGCTCCACGTCCACCATCACCGGCGGCGACACGGTGATGTACACCGAGAGCATCTCGGGCAACCTGTTCGGGCTGATCCCGGTGACGTTCAGCCCCGACAGCCCGCCCCCGCTGAACATCCCGCTGATCTACTTCACCGACGTCAAGGTGGTGCAGGCCGCGCAGTTCGGCGGCAACCTGCACGTGCCCGGCATGCACCTGTACACGACCGACTGAGCGGTCGCACAAGCCGGTCCGGGAGCCGCGAAAGACCGAGGGCGCCCCCCGTCGCGGGGGGCGCCCTCGGTGCCGTCCGGAACCCTCGAGGCCTCCGTCAGTCGGTGCCGCCCAGGTGGTGGACGCGCAGCATGTTGGTGGTGCCGGGGACCCCGGGGGGCGAGCCGGCGGTGATGATCACGGTGTCGCCCGCGTCGAACCGGCCCAGCCGGTCGATCTCCTGGTCCACCAGCTCGACCATCTCGTCGGTGCTGTTCACGAACGGCACGACGTGCGACTCCACGCCCCAGCTGAGGGTGAGCTGGTTGCGGGTGCCCTCGTCCGTGGTGAAGGCGATGATCGGCTGGGTCGCGCGGTAGCGGGACAGCCGGCGCGCGGTGTCACCGGACTGCGTGAAGGCGATCAGGCCCTTGCCGCCGAGGAAGTCGGCGATCTCGGCCGCCGCGCGGGCCACCGAACCGCCCTGCGTGCGCGGCTTCTTGCCGGGGACGAGGGGCTGGAGGCCCTTGGCCAGCAGCTCCTCCTCGGCCGCCTTGACGATCTTCGACATGGTCTTGACCGTCTCGATCGGGTAGGCGCCCACGCTGGACTCGGCCGACAGCATGACCGCGTCGGCGCCGTCCAGGATCGCGTTGGCGACGTCGGAGGCCTCCGCGCGGGTCGGACGCGAGTTGGTGATCATCGACTCCATCATCTGGGTCGCCACGATCACCGGCTTGGCGTTGCGCCGGCACAGCTCGATCAGGCGCTTCTGCACCATGGGGACCTTCTCGAGCGGGTACTCGACGGCGAGGTCGCCGCGGGCGACCATCACCGCGTCGAACGCCGCGACGACGTCCTCCATGTTCTCCACCGCCTGCGGCTTCTCCACCTTGGCGATGACCGGGACCCGGCGGCCCTCCTCGTCCATGACGCGGTGGACGTCCTGCACGTCCTTGGCGTCCCGGACGAAGGACAGGGCGACCATGTCGCAGCCCATGCGGAGGGCGAAGCGCAGGTCCTCGACGTCCTTCTCGCTGAGCGCGGGCACGTTGACGGCCGCACCGGGCAGGTTGATGCCCTTGTGGTCGGAGACGACACCGCCCTCGATGACGATCGTCCGCACCCGGGGGCCCTCGACGTCCACGACCTTCAGCTCGACGTTGCCGTCGTTGATGAGGATCTGGTCGCCGCGCGAGACGTCGCCCGGCAGCCCCTTGTACGTCGTACCGCAGATGTGCTTGTCGCCCGGTACGTCCTCGGTCGTGATGACGAACTCGTCACCGCGCTCCAGCTCGACCGGGCCCTCGGCGAAGGTCTCCAGGCGGATCTTCGGGCCCTGGAGGTCGGCGAGGACGCCGATGGGGCGGCCGGTCTCCTTGGACGCGGCCCGGACGCGGTCGTACCGCGCCTGGTGCTCGGCGTGGGTGCCGTGGCTGAAGTTGAACCGGGCCACGTTCATGCCCGCCTCGATCATGGCGACGAGCTTTTCGTGGGAGTCGACCGCGGGGCCGAGAGTACAGACGATTTTCGAACGGCGCATGGGGCGATCCTATCGGTTTGTTTCGCTACGGAATATTCCGTCTGGTGGAAGATACAAATGAGTGCCGCACCGCTCAGGTGCCATTCAGCTGTTCTTTCCGACCAGTGCGTAGGTCTGGGTCGCGATCTCCAGTTCTTCATCCGTCGGCACCACGGCGACCGCCACCCGGGCGGACGGAGGCGAGATCAGCCGCGGCCCGTCGGCGCGCACGGCGTTGCGCTCCGGGTCGACCGCCAGCCCCAGACCCTCCAGACCCGCGACCGCCGCCTCCCGCACCGGAGCCGCGTTCTCGCCGACCCCGGCGGTGAAGGCCACCGCGTCCACCGTGCCCAGCACCGCGTAATAGGCGCCTATGTACTTCTTGAGCCGGTGAATGTAAATGTCGAAGGCGAGCGCGGCGTCTTCGTCGCCCGCGTCGATCCGGCGGCGGATCTCCCGCATGTCGTTGTCCCCGCACAGACCGAACAGACCGCTCCTCTTGTTGAGGAGAGTGTCGATCTCGTCCATGGACATTCCCCCAACCCGTGCCAAATGGAAGATGACGGCCGGATCCAGATCACCGGATCGCGTACCCATCACGAGCCCCTCCAAAGGCGTCAGCCCCATGGAGGTGTCCACGCACCGCCCCTTCTCCACCGCGGAGGCGGAGGCGCCGTTGCCCAGGTGCAGCACGATCACGTTGACCTCGGACGGGTCCTTGCCCAGCAGCCGCGCCGTCTCCCGGGAGACGTACGCGTGCGAGGTGCCGTGGAAGCCGTAGCGGCGGATGCGGTGCCGGTCGGCGATCCTCGGGTCGATCGCGTAGCGCGCCGCGGACTCCGGCATCGTCGTGTGGAAGGCCGTGTCGAAGACGGCGACCTGGGGCAGGTCGGGGCGGAGCGCCCGCGCGGTGCGGATGCCGGTGAGGTTGGCCGGGTTGTGCAGCGGGGCGACCGGGATCAGCCGCTCGATCTCGGTGAGCACCTCGTCGTCGATGACGGTCGGCTCGGTGAAGAACATCCCGCCGTGCACCACCCGGTGCCCGATCGCGGCCAGCTCGGGGGAGTCCAGACCGAGGCCGTCCCGGCCCAGCTCCTCGGCGACCGCCTTAAGGGCGGCCTCGTGGTCGGCGATCGGCCCGCTGTGCTCCCGGGTGTCGCCGCCGGTGAGGCAGGTGTGCTTGAGGCGGGAGGTCTGCTCGCCGATGCGCTCGACCAGGCCCGCCGCGAGCCGGCTGCTGTCCCGCATGTCCAGCAGCTGGTACTTGAGCGACGAGGAGCCGGAGTTGAGGACGAGGACACGGGTGGGGGAGGTCACTGCCGGGACGCCTTCTCGTTGGTGTTCTGGGCCTGGATCGCCGTGATGGCGACGGTGTTCACGATGTCCTGGACGAGCGCGCCCCGGGACAGGTCGTTGACCGGCTTGCGCAGTCCCTGGAGGACCGGGCCGACGGCGATCGCGCCGGCCGAGCGCTGCACGGCCTTGTAGGTGTTGTTGCCGGTGTTGAGGTCGGGGAAGATCAGCACGCTGGCCTGGCCCGCGACCTCCGAACCGGGCAGCTTGGTGGCGGCCACGGACGGTTCCACGGCCGCGTCGTACTGGATCGGGCCCTCGATCTTCAGGTCGGTCCGGCGCGAGCGGGCCAGCTCGGTCGCCTCGCGCACCTTCTCCACGTCGGCGCCCGACCCGGAGGTGCCGGTGGAGTACGACAGCATCGCGATCCTGGGCTCCACGCCGAACCGGGCGGCCGTGCCCGCGGACTGGATGGCGATGTCCGCGAGCTGCTCGGCGTCCGGGTCCGGGTTGACCGCGCAGTCGCCGTAGACCAGCACCTTGTCCGCCAGGCACATGAAGAACACCGACGAGACGATCGAGGAGTCCGGCCGGGTCTTGATGATCTCGAAGGCGGGCCGGATGGTGGCGGCCGTGGAGTGCACCGAGCCGGACACCATGCCGTCGGCCAGGCCCTCCTGGACCATCAGGGTGCCGAAGTAGTTGACGTCCGATACGACGTCGTAGGCCAGCTCGACCGTGACGCCCTTGTGGGCGCGCAACTGTGCGTACTTCTCGGCGAAGGCGTCCCGCAGCTCGGATTCGGCCGGGTCGATCAGCTGGGTGTCGCCCAGGTCGATGCCCAGGTCGGCGGCCTTCTTGCGGATCCGGTCGACCGGACCGAGCAGGGTCAGGTCGCACACGCCCCGGCGCAGCAGCACCTCGGCCGCGTGCAGCACCCGCTCCTCGGTGCCCTCCGGGAGCACGACCCGCCGCTTGTCGGAGCGGGCCTGCTCCAGCAGCTTGTGCTCGAACATCATCGGGGTGACCCGGTCGCCGCTCGGCGCGGAGACCCGGCGGGCCAGGTCTGCGGTGTCGGCGTACCGCTCGAACAGGCCGAGCGCGGTCTCCGCCTTGCGCGGGGTGGCGGCGGTCATCTTCCCCTCCAGGGAGAAGAGCCGCTCGGCGGTGGGGAAGCTGTTGCCGGCCACGGAGAGCACCGGGGTGCCCGGGGCGAGGCGGGCGGCGAGGGTGAGGACCTCGTCGCGCGGCACCTCGTCGAGGGTCAGCAGCACGCCGGCTATCGGCGGGGTGCCGGCGCTGTGCGCGGCCAGCGAGCCGACGACCAGGTCGGCGCGGTCGCCCGGGGTGACCACCAGGCAGCCCGGGGTCAGGGCGCCCAGCAGGTTGGGCAGCGTGGCACCGCCGAAGACGAAGTCCAGCGCGTCCCGGGCCAGGCCCGAGTCATCGCCGAGCAGCACCTTGGCGCCGAGGGTCTGGGCGATCTGCGCGACGGTCGGCGCGGACAGCGCGGGGTCATCCGGCACCACGTAGCAGGGCACCGGCAGCCGGTCGGCCAGCCGCTCGGCGATCTCGTCGCGGTCCTCGCGGGCCACCCGGTTGGTGACCATGGCCAGCACGTCGCAGCCGAGGCCGGCGTAGGCGCGGTAGGCGTTGCGGGTCTCCGCGAGCACGGACTCGGCGGTCTGCCTGCGGCCGCCCACCACCGGGATCACCGAGGCGCCGAACTCGTTGGCGAGCCGGGCGTTCAGGGACAGCTCGTCGGGCAGCTGGGTGTCGGCGAAGTCGGTGCCGAGGACCAGGACGACGTCGTAGTCGCGGGCCACCAGGTGGAAGCGGTCGACGAGGGCGGAGACCAGTTCGTCGGTGCCCCGCTCGGCCTGGAGCGCGGACGCCCGGTGGTAGTCCATGCCGTAGACGGTCGCCGGGTCCTGGGAGAGGCGGTAGCGGGCCCGCAGCAGCTCGAACAGGCGGTCGGGACCGTCGTGGACGAGTGGACGGAAGACCCCCACCCGGTCGACCTGCCGGGTCAGGAGTTCCATGACCCCCAGCTCCACGACCTGGCGGCCGTCGCCGCGGTCGATCCCGGTCACGTACACGCTGCGCGTCACGTGTCGACTCCGTTCCTCATGTCTTATGTCTCGGATATCCGTCTTCGGCATAAAAATCGCTCACCGAGGTGAGCGGAACCCCCTTGACAGTACCCCCGTCGCCGGATAAGGCGCCCGTCAAGACTTCACCGGTCCGGCGGACGTGAAACAATCGGCACTGGCTCACCGGCACCGACAGCGAGCAGGAGATACAGCACGATGCGCATCGGAGTTCTCACCGCAGGCGGCGACTGCCCCGGCCTGAACGCCGTGATCCGGTCGGTCGTGCACCGGGCGGTGGCGCAGTACGGCGACGAGGTCATCGGTTTCGAGGACGGCTACCGGGGCCTGCTGGACCGGCACTACCGCAGCCTCGACCTGGACGCGGTCAGCGGCATCCTGGCCCTCGGCGGCACCATCCTCGGCTCCTCCCGGCTGGAGCGCGACCGGCTGCGCGAGGCCTGCGACGGCGCCGCGGACATGGTCGAGGAGTTCGGCATCGACGCGCTGATCCCGATCGGCGGCGAGGGCACCCTGACCGCGGCCCGCATGCTCTCCGACGCGGGCCTGCCGGTCGTGGGGGTGCCCAAGACCATCGACAACGACATCTCCTCCACCGACCGCACCTTCGGCTTCGACACGGCCGTCGGCGTGGCCACCGAGGCGATGGACCGGCTGAAGACCACCGCCGAGTCCCACCAGCGCGTGATGGTCGTGGAGGTCATGGGCCGGCACGCCGGCTGGATCGCCCTGGAGTCCGGCATGGCCGCCGGCGCCCACGGCATCTGCCTGCCCGAGCGGCCCTTCGACCCCGCCGACCTGGTCAAGATGGTCGAGGAGCGGTTCGCCCGCGGCAAGAAGTTCGCCGTCGTCTGCGTCGCCGAGGGCGCCCACCCCGCCGAGGGCACCATGGACTACAACAAGGGCGAGATCGACCAGTACGGCCATGAGCGCTTCCAGGGCATCGGCACCGCCCTCGCCTACGAGCTGGAGCGGCGCCTGGGCAAGGAGGCCAAGCCGGTCATCCTCGGTCACGTCCAGCGCGGTGGCGTGCCCACCGCCTACGACCGCGTCCTCGCCACCCGCTTCGGCTGGCACGCCGTCGAGGCCGCGCACCGTGGCGAGTTCGGCCGGATGACCGCGCTGCGCGGCACCGACGTCGTGATGGTGCCGCTCGCGGAGGCGGTCACCGAGCTGAAGACGGTGCCGAAGGACCGCATGGACGAGGCCGAGTCGGTCTTCTAGGTCCTGTCGTCGAACTCCCGCCGTCCGTCCGGAGGGCGGGCCTCGCGGCATCAGGCGCGTGCTCCGGCGAACAGGACGGCCGCGGGGCGCGGCCGTCCTGTTCGCGGCGCGGTGAGCGCGGCGGTGTTCCTCGCGCCCTCGCCCGGCTCGGCGAGTGCCACCCGCCGGACCGCGGTCGGGACGAGAACGGTGGGCTGATCGTCCGGCACACTCGTAAGGTGCTGCCGGGGAAGGGGATCGCGTGCCGGAACGAGACGTCACCGTGGGGCAGTTGCTGCTCACCGAGTACCAGACCGTCAAGGACGAGCAGAAGACGCGGATCGGGTTCCGGGACAACCTGCTCTACGTCACGCTGACCGTGGTGGCGGCCGTGATCGCCGCCGCGGCGCAGGCCCGGCAGACGGCGATGCTGCTGGCGCTGCCGCCGGTCTGCGTCGTCCTCGGCTGGACGTACCTCGTCAACGACCAGAAGATCTCCGCCATCGGCGCGTACGTGCGCGGCGAGCTGGGGCCGCGGCTGGCCGCGCTGGCGCGGGCGGAGGGCGGTGAGGTCTTCCGGTGGGAGACCGCGCACCGCGGCGACGCCCGCCGGGTGTCCCGGAAGGCCGTGCAGTGCGTGGTCGACCTGCTGGCCTTCTGCGTGGTGCCGTTGAGCGCGCTGGTCGTGTTCTGGGCGGGCGGTGACGTCCCGGCCGGGCTGCTGGCCGTGTCCGTGCTGGAGGCGGTCGCGGTCGCGGGGCTGGGGGTGTGCGTCGTCCAGTACGCCGTCCCCTTCGGGCCGGGGAGCGGGGCCGGGTGAGTGATCACGCCGGGTCCCCGGACGACGGCCACCGCTGGACGGTCGTCGCGAAGGCGGGCACCGGCGGCGGGCACCGGCCCGGACGGCCCCGAACGCGCCGCCGCCTCGGACGGCCGGGTGCGCGGGCCGGGTGCGCGGGCCGGGACGGGCAACCGGGCCGGCTCCGGGCCGCGCCGGACCCCGCCGGTGACGGCGCCGAGCGGGCGGTCCTCGTCACCGCCGACCGGGCGCTCCGGTCCCTGTCCGGGGCGCCGGGGCGAGGAACCGGAGCACGTTCCGGCACCGGCGGGCGGACGGCCGCCCGGGGGAGTCTCGGTCTCACCCCGTGGAGCCGGGCCGGGCGGTAGGGCTTCGGGCGCCCGGGGTCGGGGGAGACAGGGTCCGCGCCCGCGTCAACGGTCCCGGGGAGGTGGCCCCGGGGTCCCTGCCCGGGCCGTCGGTCTCAGCGGCCCTGGGACACCCACCGGTACACCAGCTCCGGCCGTCCCACCTGCCCGTACAGCGGACTGCGCACCGCCCGGCCCGCCTCCACCAGGTGCTCCAGATAGCGCCGGGCGGTGATCCGGGAGATGCCCACCGTCTCGGCCACGCCGGCCGCCGTGACCCCCTCCGGCGCCTGGCGGAGCGCCCCGGTGACCCGCTCCAGCGTCGGCCCGCTCAGCCCCTTGGGCAGGGCCGCCGACGACGGCGCCCGCAGGACCGCGAGCGCCCGGTCCACCTCGTCCTGTCCGCTCACCTCGCCGACCGCCGCGTGGAACTCGGCGTACCGCACCAGCCGGTCCCGGAGCGTGGCGAAGGTGAACGGCTTCAGCACGTACTGGACGACACCCAGCGACACCCCCTCCCGCACCACCGCCAGGTCCCGGGCCGAGGTCACCGCTATCACGTCCGCCTGCTGACCGGCCGCCCGCAGCGAGCGGGCCAGCTGCAATCCGTGCCCGTCCGGCAGATGCAGGTCCAGCAGGAGCAGGTCCACCGCCGTACGGTCCAGGAAGCGGCGCGCCTCCGCGGCCGTGTGGGCCTTCCCGACCGCGACGAACCCCGGCACCCGGCCGACGTACAGCACGTGCGCGTCGGCGGCCACCGGGTCGTCCTCCACGACGAGGACGCGGATGGGCTGCCGTTCGTCCGTCATCCGGCGCCGCCCACGGACGCGCCCAACGGCAACCGCACCTCGAACACCGCTCCGCCCTCGCCGTCCTCGCCGGACTCCGTCACCGTCAACGTGCCCTCGTGGCGGGTCACCGCCTGCCGGACCAGGGCCAGTCCGAGTCCCCGTCCGCCGGGCCCGGCCGGCTTCGTGGAGAACCCCCGCTGGAATACCAGGTCGGCATGGGCGGGGTCGACACCGGGTCCGGTGTCCGACACCCGCAGCACCAGTTCGGCGCCCGAGGCGTACGCCGTCACGGTCACCCGCGCCCGGAGACTGCCCTGGGCCGCGTCCACCGCGTTGTCGATCAGGTTGCCGAGGATGGTGACCAGGTCCCTCGACGGCAGCTCGGCCGGGAGCAGCCCGTCGTCCAGGCGGCTGTCCCGGGACACCACCAGCTCCACGCCCCGCTCGTGCGCCTGGGCGGTCTTGCCCAGCAGCAGCGCGGCCAGCACCGGTTCGCTCACCGCCGCCACCACCTGGTCGGTGAGGGCCTGCGCCAGCTCCAGCTCGGCCGTGGCGAACTCCACCGCCTCCTCGGACCGGCCCAGCTCGATCAGCGAGACGACCGTGTGCAGCCGGTTCGCGGCCTCGTGCGCCTGCGAGCGCAGTGCCTGCGTGAAGCCGCGCTCCGAGTCCAGCTCGCCCGTCAGCGACTGGAGCTCGGTGACGTCCCGGAGGGTCACGACCGTGCCCCGCTGCTCTCCGCCGGAGACCGGGACGGTGTTCACGACCAGCACCCGGGACGCCGTCAGGTGCACCTCGTCCACCCGGGGCTCGGAGGAGAGCAGCGCCCCCGTCAGCGGGGCGGGCAGGCCCAGGTCGGCGACCGAGCGGCCGACCACGTCCGCGTCCGAGGCGCCGCCCACGCCCAGCAGCTCCCGGCCGCCGTCGTTGATCAGCGCCACCCGGTACCGGCCGTCCAGCAGCAGCAGCCCCTCCCGGACGGCGTGCAGCGCCGCCTGGTGGTAGTCGTGCATCCGGCTCAGCTCGCCGGCGTTCATGCCGTGGGTGTGGCGGCGCAGCCGGGCGTTGATCACGTACGTGCCGACCGCGCCGAGCAGCAGGACCCCGCCGCCCACCCCGAGCAGGGCGGTGACCTGGTCCTGCACCCGGGCGCTGATCGTCTCCACCGTGATGCCGGCGCTCACCAGACCGACGATCCGGCCGCCGTCCCGGATCGGGGTGACGGCGCGGACGGACGGGCCGAGCGTGCCGGTGTAGGTCTCGGTGAAGGTGCGGCCCTGCCGGGCGGGGCCGATGTTGCCGAGGAAGCGCCGGCCGATCTGCCGCTCGTCGGGGTGGGTCCAGCGGATGCCGGACGGGTTCATGATCGTGACGAAGTCGACGTTCGCGTCCCGGGTGACCTGGAGGGCGTACGGCTCCAGCAGGGCCGTGGGATCCGGGCCGCGGACCGCCGCGCGCACCGAGGGGGAGTCCGCGATCGACCGGGCCACCGCCGTGGCCTGCCCGGCGGCGGCGTCCTCGGCCTGCCTCCGGTCGCTGACGTAGGTGAACAGCGCGTACCCGGCCACGACCACCGCGATCAGCACGGCCTGCATCGCGAAGAGCTGGCCGGCCAGGCTGCGGGGACGGGGGAGGGTGGGCAGACGCATGCCAGCAGTGTGCCTCCGCGGCCGGGCGTGAACTAAATGAACGGAAGGGTGACCGGCCTCACAGGCCGGGAGATAGTCACGGCATTCCCTTACAACGCCCGGACGTGAGCCGCACGCCGGTTGTTCGCCGACGAAGACGTCAAGGAGGGCAGTCGTGGCCGCCAGCACTCCCGATACGGCACCTGCCGCACCCCGTGTGAAGCGGGACCGGACCCATTACCTGTACATCGCCGTCATCGCGGCGGTCGCGCTCGGCATCGCCGTGGGGCTGATCTGGCCCGACGCCGCGGTGGAGCTGAAGCCGCTGGGCACCGGTTTCGTGAGCCTGATCAAGATGATGATCTCCCCGATCATCTTCTGCACCATCGTGCTCGGCATCGGGTCCGTGCGGAAGGCCGCCAAGGTGGGGGCCGTCGGCGGTATCGCCCTCGGCTACTTCCTCGTGATGTCGCTCGTGGCGCTCGCCATCGGGCTCGTGGTCGGCAACGTGCTGCACCCCGGTGACGGACTGCACCTGACCGACGCGCTCAAGCAGACCGGGCACGCCCAGGTGGAGAGCGACGCGCTGCCGCCGGTGGACTTCGTGCTGTCGATCATCCCGACCACCTTCGTCTCCGCGTTCACCGAGGGCCAGGTGCTCCAGACGCTGCTGGTGGCGCTGCTCGCCGGGTTCGCGCTCCAGGCGATGGGGTCGGCCGGGCAGCCGGTGCTGCGCGGTGTCGAGCACATCCAGCGGCTCGTCTTCCGCATCCTGTCCATGGTGATGTGGGCCGCGCCGATCGGTGCGTTCGGCGCCATCGCGGCCGTGGTCGGCTCGGCCGGCGTCGACGCGCTCAAGAGCCTCGCCGTGCTGATGCTCGGCTTCTACCTCACCTGCTTCCTGTTCGTCTTCCTGGTGCTCGGGGCGCTGCTGCGGATCGTGGCGGGGCTGAATGTGTTCTCCCTGTTCAAGTACCTCGCCCGCGAGTTCCTGCTGATCCTGTCCACGTCGTCGTCGGAGTCCGCGCTGCCGCGGCTGATCGCGAAGATGGAACACCTGGGCGTCAGCCGGCCGGTCGTCGGCATCACCGTGCCGACCGGGTACTCGTTCAACCTCGACGGCACGATGATCTACATGACCATGGCGTCGCTGTACATCGCGGACGCGCTGGGCACGCCGATGTCGGTCGGCGAGCAGATCCCGCTGCTGCTGTTCCTGCTGCTGGCGTCCAAGGGCGCGGCCGGTGTCAGCGGCGCGGGGCTCGCCACCCTGGCCGGCGGTCTCCAGTCGCACAAGCCGGCGCTGGTGGACGGCGTCGGGCTGATCGTCGGCATCGACCGGTTCATGAGCGAGGCGCGGGCACTGACGAACTTCGCGGGCAACGCGGTCGCCACGGTGCTCGTGGGAACCTGGACCAAGGAGATCGACAAGGTCCGGGTCGGCCGGGTGCTGGCGGGTGAGCTGCCGTTCGACGAGACCACGCTGCTCGACGAGGGCGGGTCCCCGGCGAGCGGGTCCGCCGGGCCCCGCGAGGACGGCGAGTCCCGCGAGGACGGGGAGAAGGAGCTGGCCAGGGCCTGACACCGAGGATCGCCGGACGTCCGACCCCGCCTGAACCCGGGCCGGGCGTCCGGTCCCCGCCGCCGGGCGGCTGAGTCTCCCCCGTACCTCAGCCGCCCGGCTTCCTGCCGTTCGGACGAGATCCCTTAGGTCCTGTCGTCGAACTCCCGCCGTCCGCCCGCAAGGCAGGCGGGAGTTTGACGACAGGGCCTAGGCGCCCTCGGCCACCTCGTTCACCAGCCCGGTGGCCCGCGCGGCCGGTACGCCCGCCGCGCTCAGCACGGCGACCGTGGCCGAGCGGCCCGCCTCCCGGGCCGCCAGCAGTCCGTCGTTCACCGCCTCCATCAGGGCGAACAGCATCTGCTCGTGCACGTACGCGAGCGCCGGCGCGGGCAGCGGGGAGTTGAAGACGCCCGTGTCCAGACCGCGCTGGAGCAGCGCCACCTTGGCCTCGCGTAGCGGTGCGAGGCGCTCGCGGATGCCCTGGACGGTGACCGTCCGCTGGGCCAGCGCGATCAGCAGCCGGTAGCGGTCGGCGGTCTGCCAGATCGCGAGCACCGACCGGGCCACCGCCTCCGCCGGGTCCCGCACCCCCGCCCGGACCGCCGCGTCCGCGTCCGACAGCGCCCCCACTGCCTCGTCGACGAGCGTGCTGATCAGCGCCTCCCGGCTGGGGAAGTGGCCGTACACGGTCCGGCGTACGACCCCGGCCGCGCGGGCGATCTGGTCCATGGACGCGTCGGGATCGCGCAGCAGTTCCGCGAGGGCGATGTCGAGGATGCGGCGCCGGTTGGCGTCGGCGCGGCTGGTGCTACCCGTGGTCATGGCGGTCATTCTGCCTCCCCGTCCGCTCTCCGACCCGACTTGCACAGTGGTGTGCAGTGGGCGTACATTGCACATGGTTGTGCAATTGCACGCCATTGTGCAAGTCCGTCGCTTACCCGAGGAGAGCGATCCCTGCCATGCGACTCGTCATGACCGAACCGGTCGAAAGGATGGAGCGCCCCTACGCCCGGCGCTGGTGGGCCCTGCTGGTGCTCTGCCTCAGCCTGCTGATCATCGTGATGGCGAACACCGCCCTCACGGTCGCGGCGCCCGACATGACGAAGGACCTCGGGCTGTCCAGCGCCGACCTCCAGTGGGTGATCGACGGCTACACCGTCCCCTACGCGGCGCTGATGCTGCTGCTCGGCGCGATCGGCGACAAGTACAGCCGGCGCGGGGCGCTCGTCCTCGGGCTCGTCGTCTTCGGCGCCGGTGCCGTCTTCGGCTCCCTCGCCGACAGCGCGGCCACCGTCATCGCGGCCCGCGCCGTGATGGGCGTCGGCGCGGCGCTGATCATGCCGGCCACGCTCTCGCTGCTCGCCGCGACCTTCCCGCGCGCCGAGCGGGCCAAGGCCATCACCCTGTGGACCGCCACCGCCGGGCTCGCCATCGCCGCCGGACCGGTGGTGGCCGGCGCCCTGCTGCGCGACCACGGCTGGGCCTCGACCTTCCTGATCAACGTGCCCGTCGCGGCCGTCGCGCTCGTCGCCGCCTTCGTCCTCGTACCGCCCTCCCGGGCCGGCCACCACGACCGCATCGACTACGTCGGCGGCCTGCTGTCGGTGATCTGGACCGGCGCGCTGGTCTACATGATCATCGAGGGCCCGCACTTCGGCTGGGGCGCCAAGGCCGTCGGCGCCGCCGTCGTCGCCGGCGTGGGCCTGGTCGCCTTCGTGCTGTGGGAGCTGCGCCACCCGCGCCCCATCCTGGACGTGCGCCGCTTCGCCGGCCGCCGGTTCGCCGGCTCCAATCTCGCCGTCGCCCTGTTCTTCCTGGCCGTCTTCGGCGCCTTCTACTACCTCACCCAGCACCTCCAGTTCGTCCTCGGCTACGACGCCCTCCAGACCGGTGTGCGCATGCTGCCGCTCGCCGGTGCCGTCTTCGTCGGCTCCGCCCTGACCGGCTGGCTCACCCCGCGCGTCGGCATGAAGTGGACCGTCAGCGCGGGCATGGTCGGCGGCACCACCGCCCTCGCCCTGCTCACCCGGGTGGACGCCGGCTCCACGTACGGCGACTTCGTGGCCCCCTTGATCATCCTGGGCCTCGCCATCGGCCTCGCCCTCTCGCCCTGCACCGACGCCATCATGGGCGCCTTCCCGGAATCCGAGCTGGGCGTCGGCGGTGCCGTCAACGACACCTCGCTGGAACTGGGCGGCTCGCTCGGCATCGCCCTCCTCGGCTCGCTGCTCGCCACCTCGTACGGCGATCACCTCGCCGACGCCACCGCGGGCGGCAAGCTGCCGGCGAGCGCCCTGGACACCGCGCAGGACTCGGTCGGCGCCGGGTACGCCGTCGCCCAGGGCATCGGCGAGAAGGCGCACCAGGCCGCGGCCCAGGCCCAGCGGGCGACCGACCCGCAGCAGGCCGCGCAGCTCAAGCAGCAGGCCGGCGAACTGGCCGCCGGCGCACGGCAGATGGCCGACGCGGTCGGCTCCGCCTTCTCCGACGCGGTCGCCCACACCAGCCTGGTCGGCGCGGTGATCCTCGGCATCGGAACGGTCCTGGTGGCCGTCCTGCTGCCGCGCCGGGAGGACGCGGCGGACCGGACGCGGGAAGAGTACGAAGAGGGCGGGGACCGGGAGCCGGCGGACAGCACGGCCGGCTGACCCCCCCGCCCGCGCGGGCACCGGACGAAAAAATCCCCCGGGCAATTGCGCCCGGGGGATTTCTCTGCGTATATTCAGTGGTTCGCGACTTCAATTCGGCATTTTGGATCGGTCGCAAAGCAAGTCCAGTGAGCACAGTATATGCGGGCGGGAGCGGAATTGTCAAACGCGGATCTGTCGAACAGTGAATTTCACGACGGTGAATTGCGCGACGAGCAGGAATTCATCGACGGACTGTACGCGCGCGTGGACGTGCTGCGCGGCGAGGCCGAGACGGCCGTCACGGACGCGCTCGCCCAGGGCGACAAGCCCATGCAGGCCCGGCTGGAACGGGACATCCTGGTCGCCGAGCGCTCGGGACTGCTCGCCGCGCTGAACGCCGTGGACGGCTCGCTCTGCTTCGGCCGGATCGACCTCGCCGACGGCACCAGGCACCACATCGGCCGGATCGGACTGCGCGAGGACGACGCCGGGCGCACGCCCCTGCTGATCGACTGGCGGGCCGACGTCGCCCGCCCCTTCTACCTGGCCACCGGCCACACCCCGATGGGCCTGCGCCGCCGCCGGCACATCTCCACCGAGGGCCGGACCGTCACCTCCCTGCACGACGAGATCCTGGACCTCGGCGACGCCACCCGAACCGGCCACGAGGACCACGACGCGGACGGCGTGCTGCTGGCCGCGCTGAACTCGGCGCGCACCGGCCGCATGGGCGACATCGTGCAGACCATCCAGGCCGAGCAGGACCGGATCATCCGGGCCCCGCACCGCGGCGTCCTGGTGGTGGAGGGCGGACCCGGCACCGGCAAGACCGCGGTCGCCCTGCACCGGGCGGCCTACCTGCTGTACGAGTACCGGGAACTGCTGGCCCGCCGCGCGGTCCTCGTCGTCGGCCCCAACCCCGCCTTCCTCGGCTACATCGGCGAGGTGCTGCCCTCCCTCGGCGAGACCGGCGTGCTGCTGGCGACCGTGGGCGAGCTGTTCCCCGGCGTCCGGGCCACCGCGACGGACACCCCCGAGGCCGCCGCGGTCAAGGGCCGCGCGGAGATGGCCGAGGTGCTGGCCGCCGTCGTGCGCGACCGGCAGGCCCTGCCCGACCCGGTCATCGCGATCGAGCACGACCGGGAGGTGCTCATGCTGGACGACGGCCTGGTGGGCGTCGCCCGTGACCGCACCCGCGCCGCCGGGCTGCCGCACAACGCCGCCCGCGAGCACTTCGAGGGGTACATCCTCAACACGCTCACCGAGCTGTACGCCGAGCGCGTCGGCACCGACCCCTACGACGGCAGCAGCCTGCTCGACGCCTCCGACATCACCCAGATCCGCGACGAACTCGCCGAGAACCCCGAAGTCTGGGACGCCATCGACCGGTTGTGGCCCCGGATCACCCCGCGGCGGCTGGTCGCCGACTTCCTCGCCGAGCCGGAGGGCCACCTCCCGGCCGCGGACGCCGCGGCGGTCCGCCGCCCGGTGACCCGCGCCTGGACCGTCGCCGACGTGCCGCTGCTGGACGAGGCGGCCGAACTGCTCGGCGAGGACGACCGGCTGGCCCGCGCCCGCGCCGAACGCGAGCGCGAGACCCAGGTGGCCTACGCGCAGGGCGTGCTCGACGTGTCGTACGCCTCCCGGTCCTACGAGTTCGAGGACAAGGAGGAGAGCGATCCCGAGGCCGGCGAGGTGCTGTCCGCGCACGACATCATCGACGCCGAGCGGTTCGCCGAGCGGCAGGAGGAGGCGGACCACCGCAGCGCCGCGGAACGGGCCGCCGCCGACCGCACCTGGGCCTTCGGGCACATCATCGTCGACGAGGCGCAGGAACTGTCGCCGATGGCCTGGCGGCTGCTGATGCGGCGCAGCCCGACCCGCTCGATGACCCTGGTCGGCGACCCCGTCCAGACGGCTGAGGAGGCCGGCGCCGGTTCCTGGGCGGGCATCCTCGCCCCCTATGTCGGGGACCGCTTCGACCACACCCGCCTGGGCGTCAACTACCGCACCCCGGCCGAGATCATGGAGCTGGCGGCGGCCGTGGTCCGCGCCGAGCGGCCGGACTTCGAGCCGCCCCGCTCGGTCCGCTCCACCGGCGTCCGCCCGTGGGTGCGGCAGGCGGCCGGCGACCTGCCCGCCGCGGTCGCCGAGGCCGTGGCCGAACTCACCCCCGCCGAGGGCAGGCTGGCCGTCATCGCCCCCCGCGACCTGCACCGCGCCCTGGCCGCCCGGCTGGACGGCGTCACCGCGGGCGCCGAGCCCGACCTCACGCGCACCGTCGTCCTGCTCGACCCGCGCCAGTCGAAGGGCCTGGAGTTCGACTCGGTGCTGGTGGTGGAGCCGGGCCGGTACGGCACGAGCGACCTGTACGTGGCCCTGACCCGGGCCACCCAGCGGCTCGGGGTGCTGTACACGGGGGAGTTGCCGGCGGCGCTGGCCGTCTCCGGGTGACGTCGGAGCACCGGGCGTGACGGCTCGCGCACCGCCGCGCACCCGCGCGCGGCCGGTGCGCGGCGCCCGCTCCGCCTTGAGTCGTGGGCGCCCGGCAACGGGCGTACGGTGGAGGGGAACGAGCGCGGGAGCCGGGCATCCTTGCGAGGACCCGCCGGTGACCCAGGGTTCAGCGTGCGCTCGCTGTGCGTGTCCGTGCCCACCGCACGAACCCTTGACGCATGTCACGCAGGTCCGGAGGACATCTCGCCGGCTGTCGCCGATACTTCCGAGCCGAAGGCCGAAACCCATGCGCAATGCCACGACCACACGTCTTCGCTGTCTGTGCGCCGCCGCCTGTGCGGCCCCGCTGCTGTTCGGCGGAGCGGCCGGTGCCGCCGCCGCGACGGCCGTCGCGCCCGCCGCCTCTCCCTCCGAGATCCTGCAACTGGTCAACGCGGAACGCCAGAAGGCCGGCTGCCAGGCGCTGAGCGAGAACGGGCAGCTGACCAAGGCGGCCCAGGTGTTCGCGGAGGACGCGAGCAAGAACCACCTGACCAACCACACCGGGTCGGACGGCTCCAGCTACAGCCAGCGGATCAAGGACGCCGGCTACACCGGCGCGCGCGCCGAAGCCGAGAACATGGCCTGGGGCAGCACCGACGCCAACACGATAGTCAGCGGCTGGATGAAGAGCGCGGGCCACCACCGCAACATCGTGGACTGCGATTTCAAGGACACCGGCGTCGCCGTCAGCGGCGACTACGCGGTCCAGGTCTTCGCCACACCCGGCTGACCCGCCACCCGCCGACCGGCGAAGGGGGCCGCGGGCATCCGGCCCCGGCCCCTCCTCCTCCCGCGGACCGGCTTCAGGCCGGCCGCAGCCACACCGTGCCCAGGGGCGGGAGCGTCAGCCGCAGGCTCGCCGGGCGGCCGTGCCACGGATGCGGTTCGGGCTTGACCACGTCCCCGCGGACCACGTCACCGCCGCCGTACCGGCCCGCGTCGGTGTTCAGCACCTCCAGCCAGGCCGGGACGTCGTCCGGCACACCGATCCGGTAGTCGTGCCGGACCACCGGCGCCAGATGGGAGACCGCGAGCAGGGGGGTGCCGTCGGCGTCCCGGCGCAGGAACGCGAAGACGTTGTCGTCCGCCGCGTCCCCGGTGATCCACTCGAAGCCCGCCGGGTCGGTGTCCAGCCGCCAGAGCGCGGGCGTCGCCCGGTACACCGCGTTCAGGTCCCGTACCAGGTCCCGTACGCCCCGGTGGTCCGCCTCCGCGCCGTACGCCGGATCGAGCAGCCACCAGTCGGGGCCGCGCGCCTCCGACCACTCCGCTCCCTGGGCGAACTCCTGCCCCATGAACAGCAGTTGCTTGCCCGGGTGGGCCCACATGAAGGCCAGGTAGGCGCGCAGGTTGGCGCGCTGCTGCCACCAGTCGCCCGGCATCTTCGACACCAGGGAACCCTTGCCGTGCACCACCTCGTCGTGGGAGATCGGCAGGACGTAGTTCTCGCTGTACGCGTACACCATCGAGAACGTCATCTCGTGGTGGTGGTGGCTGCGGTACACGGGGTCGTGGCTCATGTACTGGAGCGAGTCGTGCATCCAGCCCATGTTCCACTTCCAGCCGAAGCCGAGCCCGCCGAAGCCGCTCGGACCCCGGTGGTGGGTGGGCCGGGTGACCCCGTCCCAGGCCGTCGACTCCTCCGCGATGGTCACCACGCCCGGGCAGCGCCGGTAGACGGTGGCGTTCATCTCCTGGAGGAAGGCGACCGCGTCCGGGTTCTCCCGGCCGCCGTGCTCGTTCGGCGTCCACTGGCCCGGCCCGCGCGAGTAGTCCAGGTAGAGCATCGAGGCGACCGCGTCCACCCGCAGCCCGTCGATGTGGAACTCCTCGCACCAGTACACGGCGTTCGCCACCAGGAAGTTGCGCACCTCGCGCCGGCCGAAGTCGAACTCCAGCGTGCCCCAGTCGGGGTGGGCGGCCCGCAGCGGATCGTGGTGCTCGTACAGCGGGCGCCCGTCGAAGGCGGCCAGCGCCCACTCGTCGCGCGGGAAGTGCGCCGGCACCCAGTCCATCAGCACGCCGACGCCCGCCTGGTGCAGCCTGTCCACCAGGTATTTGAAGTCGTCGGGGGTGCCGAGCCGGGCCGTCGGGGCGTAGAACCCGGTGACCTGGTAGCCCCAGGAGCCGCCGAAGGGATGCTCGGCGACCGGCATCAGCTCGACGTGCGTGAACCCCATCTCCGACACGTAGGCGGGGAGCAGCTCGGCCAGCTCGCGGTAGGTCGAGCCCGGCCGCCAGGACGGCAGGTGCACCTCGTAGACGGAGAACGGGGCCTCGTGCACCGGCGTCCGCGCCCGGCGGGCCAGCCACTCGGCGTCGCCCCACTCGTGGTGCGAGGCGTGCACGATCGAGGAGGTGGCGGGCGGCACCTCGGTACGGCGGGCCATCGGGTCGGCGCGCAGGGTGCGCGACCCGTCCGGGCGGGTGATCTCGAACTTGTACAGCTCGCCCTCGCCGACCCCCGGCACGAACAGTTCCCAGACCCCGGTGCCGCCGAGCGAGCGCATCGGGAAACCGGTGCCGTCCCAGAAGCTGAACCCGCCCGCGACCCGGACGCCCCGCGCGTTCGGCGCCCACACCGCGAACCGGGTGCCGGTGACGCCCTGGTGGGTGATGACGTGCGCGCCGAGCGCCTGCCACAGCTGCTCGTGCCGCCCCTCGCCGATCAGGTGCAGGTCCAGCTCGCCGAGCGTGGGCGGGAAGCGGTAGGCGTCCTCCGTCTCGTGGACCGTGCCGTCGTACGTCACGAGCAGCCGGTAGGCGGGCACCTCCGCGAGCCGGAGCAGGCCGGAGAAGAAGCCGTCGCCGTCGTCGTGCAGCTCCGCGCGCAGGCCGTCGCCGACCACGGTGACGGCCCGCGCGTACGGGCGGAAGACGCGGACGGCGACCCCGCCGGGCACCGGGTGCGCGCCGAGGACGGAGTGCGGATCGTGGTGGGTGCCGTGCCGCAGCCGCTCGCGGTCGCCGGCGTCCACCGCGGGGGAGACCGCGGCCTCCGCGGCGGTCTCCGGCGCGGGCGCCTGGGCCTGCGGCGGGACGTCCCGGCCCGGCGCCTGTCGGGCGCCGGTCTTCTTCCTGGCTGGTGAGTGCTTCTGGGCCTTGGGGGTCACGGACGGGCCTCCTGGTCGGGCAGGGCGAGGCGGCGCACCGCACCCAGCGGTACGGCGAGCCAGTCGGGTCGGTGCCGGGCCTCGTAGACGACCTCGTACACGGCCTTGTCGGTCTCGTAGGCCCGCAGCAGCACCGGGTCGGTGCGCGGATCGCGGCCGGACGCCTCCGCGTAGCCGGCGCAGTAGGCGGCCCGGCAGGCGTGCGCCCACTCCAGGGCGGGCGGGCTCACGGAGTGGGCCGCGTAGTCGAAGGAGCGCAGCATCCCGGCGACGTCCCGCACCGGCGGCTGCGGCATCCGCCGTTCGGCCAGCGGCCGGGCCGGCTCGCCCTCGAAGTCGATCAGCGACCACTGACCGGACGGCGACCGCAGGCACTGGCCCAGGTGCAGGTCGCCGTGGACGCGCTGGGCGGTCCAGGTACGGCCCTCGGCGGCGAGGGAGGCCAGCGCGGTGTAGGCCGAGCGCAGCCCCTGCTCGTACGGCCGCAAGCCCGGCACCGCCCGCACGGCCGCAGCCAGCCGCTCGGTCATGCCGTCGACCAGCGACTGGAGCTGCGGGCGGCCGAGGGTGACCGTCGGCAGGGACCGGGCGAGGGCGGTGTGCACCTCGGCGGTGGCCCGGCCCAACGCGTGGGCCTCCGCGACGAAGTCCTCGCCCTTGGCCAGTTCGCGCAGGGCCAGCTCCCAGCCGTCGCCCGCGCCGCTGACGTAGGGCTGGAGCACGGCGAGCACATACGGCTCCCCGTCCGGCTCGGCGCGCAGCCAGCCGGCCGGCGCGGGCACCCGGGGGCAGCCCTCGCGGGCCAGGGCGAGCGGTATCTCCAGGTCGGGGTTGACGCCGGGCACGACCCGGCGCAGCAGCTTCAGGATGAACGCGTCCCCGTAGACCACCGACGAGTTGGACTGCTCGGCGGTCAGCAGCCGGGCCACCAGACCCGGCCGGATCTCCTGCCGTTCGTCCCGCTCGAAGCGCAGGCCGCCGATCCGCTCCTGCCCGCGCAGCGCCTCCAGCAGCACCTCGGCGGGCCGGGGGTCGTACAGCGCGTCGTACACCGTGTGGCCGGCGAGCGGGCCCTCGGTGACGTGTCCGACGAGCGCGGGCGCCAGCCGGGGCGGCAGCGCCTCGCGCACGCCTATGAGGAGCTGGTAGCAGTCGCCCGGCCCGGGCGGGGCGCCCGGCACGGCGGGCTGGTGGACCCGCAGGAGCAGGTGGTACAGCCCCAGCCGGCCGCCGGGTGGCAGCAGTTCGGTGACGGCCACCGGATCGAAACCGGTGACCGGCCGGCCCTTGCCCGCGAACCAGCGCTGCCGGGGCAGCCATTCCCGCAGCAGGGGATCCAGCGAGCTGAGGAGGTGACTGGTCGTGCCGGTGGTGCCGGAAGAGGTGACCATCTCCGCCATGGGTCACGTCCTTTCCCCGGAGCGTGAGGGGGGTGTCACTGTCCGGTGCCCCGGGTGAGGCGGTGAAAACCGCCTCACCCGGCCATTACACAGCGTCCCGGCGCAGCCGGAACCAGTAGAAGCCGTGCCCCGCGAGGGTGAGCAGGTACGGCAGTTCGCCGACCGCCGGGAACCGCACCCCGCCGAACAGCTCGACGGGATGACGCCCGTTGAACCGGCTGAGGTCCAGCTCGGTGGGCTGGGCGAAGCGGGAGAAGTTGTGCACGCACAGCACGAGGTCGTCCTCGTACTCGCGCAGGAAGGCGAGCACCGCCGGGTTCGACGACGGCAGTTCGGTGTAGGACCCCAGTCCGAAGGCGGGGTTCTGCTTGCGGATCTCGATCATGCGGCGGGTCCAGTGCAGCAGCGAGGAGGGCGAGGACATCGACGCCTCGACGTTGGTGACC